>JADJUW010000001.1:2570000-3314312 GCA_016716835.1 Myxococcales bacterium
GCCATACCTAAATATGTTTCGGCGAGAACCAGCTATAACCCAGTTTGATTAGCCTTTCACTCCGATCCACAGCTCATCCCCAACATTTTCAACTGTTGTGAGTTCGGCCCTCCAGAGAGTGTTACCTCCCCTTCAGCCTGGCCATGGATAGATCACAGGGTTTCGGGTCTGCAGCAACCGACTAGACGCCCTTATCAGACTCGCTTTCGCTTCGGCTTCACCTATCGGCTTAACCTTGCCGGTCACCACAACTCGCAGGCTCATTATGCAAAGGCACGCGGTCGCACATTCCTTGCGGCATAGTGCTTCCACGGCTTGTAAACATTCGGTTTCAGATTCTTTTCACTCCCCTCGCCGGGGTTCTTTTCACCTTTCCCTCACGGTACTGGTTCACTATCGGTCACCAAGTAATACTTAGGCTTGGAAGATGGTCCTCCCAGATTCCAGCAGGGTTTCCCGTGTCCCGCTGTACTCAGGTACTGATTATGGTCCGTCTAGGTTTCGCTTACGGGGCTCTCACCCTCTGTGGCCGGCCTTTCCATGCCGCTCAACTACCTATACGCAATCCATCGGCTCTAAACCGAACCAGCCCTACAACCCCAGCTGAATAATCAACTGGTTTGGCCTCTTCCGCGTTCGCTCGCCACTACTAGCGGAGTCTCATTTTTGATTTCTTTTCCTGAGGGTACTAAGATGTTTCAGTTCCCCTCGTTCGCTACGTGTGGCCTATGTATTCAGCCTCACGCCACACAGATATTACTCTGTGTCGGTTTCCCGATCTCGGATATCGACGGCTCGATACTTGCTTACAATTCCCCGTCGCTTTTCGCAGTTTTGCCACGTCCTTCTTCGCTTCTTGGTGCCAAGGCATCCACCGAATGCTCTTACTAGCTTAGCCACCAAAACGGTCGCTCGGCAGATTGGGCGATCTCCGCGTCAGCTGCGGCTCGGCTGCTCGTCATTACCAGACGGTAACTCCTCGCATCCTCACCTTGCTTCCTTGACCTCACCCAATCTGCCTTCGCTCGCGCGGAGACGTCTTAGGTTGAGGCTGCGGTCCGTAAACGCGTCACTGCCGGGAAGGCAACTTCACGTCTTTCGAATCAAATCACTCAAACTTTCTCGCTAACTTTTACTCACAACCTTCGGCTTGCGCCGTCGCTCGTGACGTTTCGGAACATGCTAAGCGTACTTACTTTCACCGTAATCCTTAGTCGTTTCAAATATTCCAGACACATGATGAGAACACCGGGTTCAGCTGGCCTTGCGGCAAGCTGAAACTGTTGTCTCTTTCATGGACTTTTGCGTTTCGCACATTTCATCTACACGTGCAAAATCCCAAAGGATTTCGCACTTCTATAAATTATCGTGCTCTCTCTCGTTTCGCTATTCAATTGTAAAAGAACAGTCCGCTTTTGGCGGGGAACGATCAATACTCGATCCGCCGATGAGGTGTCAACGAAAACTCATTTATTTTCGCCTTTTCTTCGGTGCCTCAATATCGAGCACACCCAAAACAACTTTTTCCAGCGTACTTTCGATTGCTTAGAACTTTTTACGCGCGGCATTCACAACTGCGAATGCCGCCCAATTTTTCACCACAATTTCGACTAAATTGTGGGCCAAGCAAGACTTGAACTTGCGACCCCACGCTTATCAAGCGTGTGCTCTAACCAACTGAGCTACTGGCCCCTAAGGGTATGCCTCTTACGGCAGAAACCGCGTTTGTGTCAAGCGGCCGAAGGGCACAACTATAGCTGGCCCCTCTAGGACTGGACAGGTCGTAACCCAAAACGGAGGATACGATGGTGAATGTGAAACAGACAGAGGAAGTAGTGGGCCGCTGGACGGCCAGGCGCAAGGTGGAACTCATCTTGGCCGTGATCAAAGGCGAGACCACGCTGGTGGAGGCGTGTCGTAAGCACGACCTGACCCAGAGCCCTCTCTGCCAACGTAGCTGAGAGGCCGACTTACCCAAAGATTAGTGTTGAGGGCAGTCGAGGTATGCAAGATGATTCAAGGCATGAAAAAAGCGACCGAGGTGTCGTCGGTAGCACAGCGGCGCCGGTTCTCGGTTAACGAAAAGTTGCGAATTCTGCGGGAGGCCGATGCCTGCGGCAAAGAGCGCGGTGGGGTCACGGCCCTGTTGCGCCGGGAAGGGATTTACTCGTCGCATCTGAGTATGTGGCGTCGGCAGCGCCTGGCTGGCCAGTTCGGCGCTGCGCCGAAGAAGCGGGGGCCCCGTGGCGGTGCCACCAGATGCGCGGGATAAGCAAATCGCTGACCTTGAGCGGCGCGCCGCACGGGCGGAGGCGCGGGCCGATCGCGCCGAGCGGTTGTGCGCGCTCCAAAAAAAAGTCTCGGAGCTGTTCGGGATACCGCTGCCGGATCCCGAGAGCGAGCCCAAGCCTTGATGGCGATTGTTGCCGACACCTCGGGCGTCGACGGCGTAGCCTGCACGTGTGCCAGTCTGGGCGTAAGCGTGGCCAGCTACTATCGCGCGCGTCGTCCGCGGGTGCATGGGCCGCGACGGCCGCGGCGATCACCCCGTGCGCTCAGCGCTGCGGAAGCGGCCGATCTGCTATCGATCTTGCATGAAGACCGCTTTGCGGATCTAGCGCCCGCGCAGGTGTATGCGACGCTGCTCGATGAAGAGCGCTTTATTTGCTCAGAGCGCACCATGTATCGCGTGCTCGCGGCGCACCACGAGGTGCGCGAGCGCCGCGCGCAACGGCGCCACCCCGCGTACGCCGCGCCCGAGCTGCTGGCAACCGGGCCAAACCAATTGTGGTCGTGGGACATCACCAAGCTTAAAGGGCCGGCAACGTGGTCCTACTACTACTTATACGTCATTCTCGACGTGTTTAGCCGGTGCGCGGTGGGCTGGATGGTGGCGCCGCGCGAGAGCGCCGAGCTGGCAAAGAAGCTGATCGGCGCGACCTGCGTGCGTCAAGGCATCGACCGCGATCACCTCACCATCCATGCAGATCGTGGCAGCTCGATGCGCTCCAAGCTGGTCGCCGAGCTGCTCGCCGACTTGGGGATCACAAAGACCCATTCGCGGCCGCACGTCTCAAACGATAATCCGTACTCTGAGGCTGGCTTTAAGACGCTGAAATACCGTCCCGATTTCCCGGCGCGGTTTGGCTGCCTAGAAGACGCACGCGCCTACTGCGCCGATTTTTTTGCTTGGTACAACGGTGAGCACTACCACAGCGGCATCGGCCTCCACACGCCGGATGACGTCCACTACGGTCGCGCGCAGGCCCGTACCGCGAAACGGGCCGTCGTATTGGCCGCCGCACAGCGAGCCCACCCTGAGCGTTTCGTCAACGGCACGCCGTGTCCGCCACCACTGCCGACCGCCGTATGGATCAACAAACCAAAGACAGGAGAGGTGATTCCAAGCCAGAACCATTCACTAAATTAAGCCACCTCGGTCTCTCAAATGCGTTGACAGGCTCCGGAGCGAGGTGGAGGGGTGGATGCAAACCTTCCTCAAGAGCGGGGAATCAGGGCTTAAGACCAACGCCAAGGACCTGCAAGATGAGCACGCGCGGGAGGTCAAAGACCTTCGGGCCAAGGTCGGCGAATTGGTGCTGGAGCTTGAAGCTCGAAAAAAGCTGCAAGCTCTGCTCGAACAGGACGAGAGCTAGTCTTGGCGGTGCAGAGCGCGATGCAGGAAGATGGTCACACGGTGAGCGTGGCGCAGTTGTGCCGCTGGTTTGGTGTGGCGCGTTCGTCGTTCTATTACCGCGAACGGTGTCGCCAAACGAGACCACTGAATCCGGCGTTGGTCGAGCTGGTGCGCGCGGGGATTGCCCGCGAGCCCAGCCACGGCGTGCCGATGCTGACTGCAGCGATTCGCCGGGAAACCGGCCTTTGCATCAACCACAAGGCCATCCGGCGCATCGTCCAACTACACGGTTGGCAGGTATGCAAGCGGCCCAAGGGGCAGCGTCCGCGGACCAAAGCCTGGCGATCGCAAGCCTCGCGCCGCGACGAGCGCTGGGCGATAGACACCACCCACCTCATCTGTGGACGCGACGGGTGGTGTCACTTAACGGCCGTGATTGACTGCCATGACCGCAGCATTGTTGGCTGGCGACTGTCGAAGTCGGGCAAGGCGACGGTCGCCGCCGGCGCGCTAGAGGACGCGCTGCGAGCACGGCGGCCGACGAGGCCGCTGACCGTGCGCAGCGACAATGGGCTGGTCTTTGGCGCCGCTGACTTCGTGCGCGTCGTTAAGCAGTACGGCCTGGCCCAGGAATACATCACGCCATACACGCCGGAGCAAAACGGGATGATCGAGCGCTTTTTTTCGCACGCTCAAGGAGGAATGCATCTGGCATCATCGCTTTGCCAGCCAGGACGAGGCCTTCGTGGCCATCGCGAACTATATCGACCACTACAATCAACGGAGACCGCACTCGGCGCTGGGCTACCAGTCGCCGGCTGAGTACATCATGAAATTAGCAGCGTGACCTGTCTTGATTTCAGGGGCCAACTACACAACGACACCGCGCTGCTGGTGCAGGCGCTGACACCGTGCTGCCTGGCTTGGGGCGTCTATGTCCACCATAAAGCCAGCGCGGATCTGGTCCTTTTACGTGGCCGTCGCTTCGTGCGCTGCTCGGTGGACGCGGTTGGCCTGGCCCGTCGGCCCTGCGGCAGGTTCGTCGGCGGGAGCCAAATCGAGCGGAGGCGAAACTGGCTTGCCAGTGAAGAATGATCCCACACGCTTAACTAACGCGCGCAGCTTATCTGCCAGAGGTTTCATGTAGCGCGTGACGGCCACCGCGGGGCGATAATACGCGGTGAAGTCGAGCGCGAGGCCGAAGATGCCAACTGAAAAAACCTGTGCCGTCCCTGTGACGTACGAGCCTCGCGCGTACTCCGTGGGCTTGGTGGCACCAACGTAGCCAAACCCTGCCGAGGCGAAGTTGGGAATGCCGATGCCTTGGCCAAAACCGCGCTTGCTAATGCCGGGCATGTACCAGCCGACCACCGAATCGTAGCCCCACGAGCCAGCAAACGGCGTCGCCGGCCCAGCCGCGATCCCCCATTGTGGTTCTTTCCAGCCCCGTTGCTTGGCCTCGCGGCGATACTCACGGCTTGGAAACCACTTACGCACCTGTAGCGCGAGATTGCCGATCACAGGCCAGCCCGGAATCTGCAGCGTTGCCGCAACGGCGAATTCGAGCGAGGCGGTGTCCATGGTTTCATAGCCAAAGAGATATTCAATCATGTCGGCAAGGCGCCCAAGTCGCGCCGCGCGCTTTGGTGACGTCGCGCGCATCGCGTTGGCGCGCAAGCTCGCCGCAAAGCGATCGGCGCGGTTTTGTTTTTTGGCGACGACCGGCGCGGCGATGGTAGCGGATCGCGCCGTGGTCGTGGCCGCGGTGGCCTTGCGCGACGCGCGCAACGCATGAAGCGCGCGCTTGTCGCCCCGTGCTCCATCGGTTAGCCGCTCGATGTTCCCGGCGCGATAGAGTCGAGAGCGGGCCTGTGCGTGGGCGGGCGCAAACGCCATTATGGCGACCAGCAGCAACAAGGCTGCCGATCGACACCCACTCGCAAAGGAACGCCCCGACAAAATCATGGAATCCCTTAGGTAAGAGCAAACGGCGTGCCACGGGCGAGACCTCGCAACTGGGGGAATTTCATGCCCCAGTTCCCAAGCAGCCGGCATCCTGAGGTCATCGAACCCCAGCGGCGCGGGTCCGCGGGGCACGTGGTCCACGGCGTGAGCCGGCGCGCTGGCGCACGGCGCCCACTTAAATAACTGACGATTCGTCAATTAAATGGGCCGCGACCGTCCCGCCCGACATTGCTGATTCCCGGCCGCCGTCCTACACCGTCGCCAAATGTCTACCAGCCACCGCGTTGACAGGCGCCCTGCTTGGTCGCGAAACTAATAGATACAAATTCAAAAGGGGGATGGATGAAACGTGGACTAATCGCAATCGTCGGCATGCTCACCGCATGTGGCGTCGGCGTACAAGGCGCGGCGCATAACGCAAAATTCTTGAATGTCGAGAACCTGCCAGATGACCCGAACATGAGTTTTACGTCGACCGGCTTTACCATCTACGACAAGACCGGCATCTTGCTCGCCGGGGCGGCCTCGGCAGGCGACGCCTACACGCAACAGCAAGCCGCCAAGGAGAGCGCACAGCGGCAAGCCATCGCCAGCGGCGCGCGCCCCGGCGATACCTATAGCTATTCATACTCGCACAACGTGTATGCGCCGGTGCCTGGCAACTGGACCTACCTAAGCTACGACCGCGGCAAGGGCACGATCAACGACCGCGAGGTTGCTTACAGCGAATTTGATCTGCGGACCAAGCTAGGCAATTGGAAAATTCTTGGCGGCCGCGGGCGCATCGGGATTCCGCTCGGCGTGCTGTGGCTTGAGTACGGAGGCGACGCGGACTTTACGTGGATTGGCATGCCGGCCGGCGTCGACGTCGGCTACACGCTGCGCAAGGACACGACGGTCAATGGCCGAGTCGTGACCGATCCGCTGATTGGCGCGATGGCTGGCTTGTTAGGCGGCGATTGGCTCTACTTGGAGCTTGGCGGCCGCATCGACTATCGGCCGCTGAAGTGGTTTGGCGTCTATGCCGATGCGATGCTGCGCCGCGCGCCTAACCTCGGTGCGGCAGAGTCGGTGCGCGAATGGCAACTAACTGCTGGCGTCGCGTTTGTGTTTGGCGAAAAATTAATGCCCGACAAGTGATCTTGGCTTACAGTAGGACGATGTCCTTAACCGCGCGCTTGCGCTCCTTTGCCCTTGCGAGCCTGTTGCTTGCGCTTTGTGCGGCGGCCCCGGCCAGCGCGCATATTCACCTGACGTATCCGCTGTCTCGCACCGACGATGGCCTTGGCGACCAAAAGGCGCAGCATTGTGGCGCGGTGGCGCGCAACGAGAGCCGCGTGACGCAGTTTAAGCCAGGAGCCACCATTGCCGTGCGCTGGGACGAGACGATCAATCACACCGGCCATTTTCGCATCTCGTTCAATCCCGATGGCGACACGTTTTCGATTCCGCCCGATGCGACGACGACCACGCAAGGCACCGACCCCTTGGTGCTGCACGATCTCATCGCCGATGGCACCAATTGCCTTGAGGTCACCTTGCCCGAGGCGCCGTGCGACAACTGCACGCTGCAGTTTATCCAGCTCATGTACGACAAGCCGCCCTACACCACAGATGTCGATAGCGACGACATCTACTTCAATTGTGCCGACATCGAGCTGACCGACGCGGCGCCCGATGTTACGCCCGCGCAAAGCAGCTGCAGTGACGAGCCCGCGCCGATGACGCCCGGCACCGCCGACGGAGGCTGCAACGCCGGCGGTGCAAGCGGAGGACTTGCGATGCTTGGCCTCGCGTCGCTATGGCTGCGGCGACGGCGCTAACGTAAACATTCACAAGCTGCCCGGGTTGAGCGTCAGCGCCGTCGGTCGCCGCTTGCGAGACATGCGCCGAACGAGACGGACCGCCAAGAGCCAAGCGCCAGGTCGTAGAGCCAGACAAACCCGCTAACCTCATTAACCATCATTACAGTGGCTCCATCGAAATCGACGATTTTGCCCAGATCGTCCGCTAGTTCATGCAGGCTTACCTCCCGGAGATCACTGAGCTGCAAGATGGTCAACTTATGCCTTTCGGCCGCGACGATGGTGTCAGCGTGGTACGCCATCGAGTTCGCGAGCCGTCGCTGTTTGCTGACGAGGTCGATGAGCTCCATGTCGGTAAAGACAATGGAACTATTCGGCAGCGCCCAGAGTTGCCTTAGATCCCAGCGCACCTCGATGGTTTCAGGGGCGCCGCCGAGGCTGCGCACGCGAAACGATTTGTCATAGAGGCGCCACCATACCTCCATCGCGCCAACCTGGTGCCACACCATCGGCTCCAGCAGTTGTGGAGCGCTGGCCTTGCGACGGGCGTCGGGCGCCTTCGAGGGCTCGCAGCGCCCATCTCGCCGCGAGAGCTGCATCAACACTTCGCGGGCGCGAACTTCGCGAGACTCATAGCCGTACTTGCCAGAGCCGGCGTTGGCGAACCAGGGTTTTTGTTCGCTCTCATGCACCAGCGCGGTGCGAACGCGAAGTTCCACCATGTCGGGTGGCAACAAGCGACCGCCGCTCACTTCAGTTGTTGTGCGCGATTGCACGCTGCTACCGAGGCATCCCGTTAGCAGCACCGAGGCAAGCATTGCGGCTACAGAGATCAGCATGACGACAACCTAGTCCAATCGCGGAAGACCAAGGAGTGGATAATTTTGGTGGCGCAATTGCTAAGGGGTCGGCAAGGCGCTTAAGCGCCTCGACTCGCCATATCGGCAGAGATACGAGCTAGTTATTTTGAACAGGCCTAAACGGATACAAAAATGTTGCCAGGGCACTCGGGTTGCGCGTCTGCAGATAGACGGTGCCCTCGCCGGTAAAATCGGCGACGAGGCCTTCGCCGGAGAAGAAGAAGCCCTTGAGGCCGCCGAAGGCGCGAACCTTGTATTGCACGTTTTGCGTAAAGCCGACGATGTGGCCGGTGTCCACGGTGAGCGGCCCGCCGGCAGGCAGCGAGATTTGCCTAATCGCGCCATAGGTGGAATAGAAGACCAGGCCGGGACCGGTCATGCGCAACATAAAGAGGCCGGCGCCGGAGAAGAAGCCTTTGACGCCGCCCCACTTGGTGTCAATGGCGAGCTCATTGCCAAAATGCGCGAGATACGAGCCGCTTTGCAGAAAGAAGACTTCGCCCGGTGCGAGCTCCTTGGTCGCGATATCGCCCTCGTTGCCGGGCGCGAGCCACAGCTCTTGATTGGCGGCGCTGGCGGTATAGGTGTTTTGAAAAAAACTTTCGCCCCCGAGCACGGCGCGCTTTGCCGCCGACAACAAGCCACCCCGAGCCTTGGTCTGAAGCTCGATGCCGGAGCTCATGCTCACCATGGCGCCGGCCTCGGCGAACGTCTGCTCGCCCGTCGCATCGTAGTACACGCGGAGCAATGAAAAATCTGGTCGTCCTAGAATATCAAAACGCATGTGATTATCCTTTGCGGCGGGTTAGCGAGGAGGAAGCTTGGGACCAATGGTTTGGCCAAACACGGTTGGATTGCGAGTTTGCAGATAGACGCGACCGCGGCCGCGAAACCGAAGGACAAAGCCTTCGCCGGAGAGTAACGAAGCGATCCACCCCGAAGACGCCTTGGTAATGTCGTATTGCAGCCCATTGGTAAAGGCGACGACATGCCCCGTATCGACGATCAGCTCGCCGTCGATGTCGGCCCACGAAATCGCGCCAAACGCGTTGAGGATGACGGGACCTTGCCCCGTGGCATGTAAGAAGAAGAACGACTCGCCCGAAAACAAGCCGCGCGTGAAGCCCTGCCACTTGGTGTCGAGATGCACCGAATCGGGCGCCGCGACGTAGCTGCCGCCCTGGATAAACAATTGGTGATCGGGCGCGAGGGGATGCACGATCATGTCGCCGGGTAGGCGCGGCGCCAGGCACAGCTCCGAAGGGCCCTGCGCGGTGAACTCGTTGGTAAAAAACGATTCGCCACCCAGCATCGAGCGCTTGAGGCTCTTGAGCAGGCCGCCCGCCTTACGCGCCTGCGTCTTAACCGAAATGGGACCGGCCATGCTGATCATGGCATCGGCCTCGGCGCGAATAGCATCACCGGGGCCCATGGCGCACACCGCAACCGCGGCGCCGGGACGATGTTGGATATCGATATTCATGGTCATGCCCTTTCTACAGCAGGCGGCGAATCCAGCTAACGGAGGCCGAGAGATTGCGCGATTGAATCCACAACCGGCCCTGGCCGCGAAATTCACAAACAAAACCTTCGCCGGAGAACAAGAATGACTTCATGCTGCCGGCCTTGCGCACCGAAAAATTGAGCGAGTTCTCAAATGCCACGATATGGCCCGTATCTACGATATACGTGCCGTTCACGGGCACCTCGACTACGTCGCCGTACGAGTTTACAAATACCTCGCCATCGCCCTTACATTCAAGCAGCGTCAAGCCCTCGCCGCCAAAGAAGGAGCGCAGGCCCCCCCAACGCACCACGGCGTTGATGTTGCCCGTGCTGGCGAGGTAGCTGCCCCGTTGCACGAACAGGCTGCGCCCTGCCGATATGACTTGCGGCGTGATGGAGCCCGAAAGCGAAGGCGCGAGCACGACCTCGCCGCCGCTGGCCGTCGAGAAATTATTGATAAATACCGTTTCGCCGCCAAAAAATTTGCGGGCCAGCGCGCGAAAAAATGAAAGGAACTTGTGAAAAAAGCCGACGCCCTTGCCGGCATTGAGGCGCGTCGCGATGGCGACACCTGGCGTCATCGACACCATGGCGCCCGCCTCGGCGTCGATCTCGTCGCCGGCGGCAAGTTGCACCCGCAACCACGCATATGATGGTGCATGTTCAATTTGATATTGCATAATGTCCCCGCTCCCTTGGTCTGCAACCGCAAACACTCGCGCGAGATTGCATCACACCCGCTTCGCGATTTGCTACGACCGCCGGCACAAATATCGAGCTTATTGATGTGCTAGGGTGTGGGCGTGAGCACCGATCACAAAGATGGCCCGCGTTCGAGCGAGACCGCGAGCCAAGGCAGTTGGGGTCAGGCTCCGTCGACGCCACCATCAAGCGAGGCGGGCCGCGCGGACGCCCCGCCGCAACACGCATCCCCGCCGCCCGTCATGGATCAACCCATGGCCATCGCCGGCGCCCCCACACATCAGGGGTTTGGCCATACGCATCGGCGGCTGATCATCGAGATCGTCGCGGCGATCGGCGGCCTCTTGCTGATCTTGGTGTTGTCGATGCGGCTGGCATCGTGCGCGGCGGGCTCGATGGTCCGTTTTGTGCCGGTATCGGTCGACCGCCAGCTAGGCGAACTCGCCGCGCTCGCCGTCTCAGGTAGCACGTGTGAAAATGTCGAAGCCAAGCAATACGTGCAAGACATTCTCGACCAGCTGCTGGCCGCGTCCGGCGACACGCGCTTTACGTTTACGCTTTCCATCGCGGACGACGATGCGATCAATGCCTTTGCGGCGCCCGGCGGCATCGTCGTGGTCAACCGCGGGCTGCTCGAAAAGGCCGAAACCGGCGAAGAGGTCGCCGGCGTGTTGGCACACGAGATTCAGCATGTGCTGGGGCGCCATGGCATGGTCAATATTTTGCGGCAAGCGGGCGGCAAGATCATCATCGGCATCGCGCTGGGATGGACCGACGTCGGCGTGTTGTTCTCTTATGCCGGCGACTTGATGGACCTGGCGTACAGCCGCGACCACGAGCGCGATGCAGATAGCGCCGGTCGGGCGATCATGAAGAAAGCCGGCATGGATCCCCGCGGGCTGGCTAAATTTTTTGCGCGACTCAAGGCGGAAGGCGGCGCGCAACCGCCTCCTATCTTATCGACCCACCCCGATCACGACGAACGCATCGTAGCCGCCGAGCGCGACGCGCTTGGCTTTGTGCCGACCCAGACGTTGCCGGTGCCACCGCGCGCCATCGCGTGTAAGTAGCGACGCCGCCAAATTACGTGTCGAGGCGCGCCGCGCGCTATGCAAATCTGGTTACAATTGCGCCATGCTCGCCATGGTTGCCGAACGACTGCTCGCAGACCTCTCGCTGTCACGTGACGACTTCGTGCAGGCCATCGTCGGCAAGGCCTCGCGCTATGGCTTCAATGAGCTGCCGGCCTTGCGGCGCAACATTGAGTTTCCTTCGCGCGCCCTGGCCGATGGCATGCGGCGAGGTGATCGCACGGTCGTCGTGGACGCCATCTTGGCCGTCATGCAAGAACGCATCAATACCGGGTTTGCGCCGCTCGACGTCGTCGAGGCGCTGCTCGCGGCCGTTCCCATCACCCGCCGCATCGCGGTTGGCATCGCGCGCCAAGCCCGCACCGACGAGACCGCCGCCGCCAACGCCACCGAGGAGTTCGTGCTCGGCGTTGTGAGCGATGTCCTCCGCCATGTCAGCGATGGCCAACAACTTGCGCTCGAGAAGATTGAGTTCCAAGCGCGCGAGGTCTCTCAACAAAAACAACAACTCACCAAGGAACACTCTCAGCTTCAGGCGCTACATGAAAAGGTGGTGGGCAGCCTTTCGGCCGGTGTCTGCTTCGTCGAGACGGGGAGCAATATGATTGCGCTGCACAATCGGCGCTTCTGCGAGATCATGCGGCTGCCGACGAGCTCGCTCAACGGCAAGCGAATTAACGAGGTCTTTGCGCAGTATCAAGGCATTCCGATCGACCAGATGATCGAGCGGGTGCGCGCCACCGACCGCCTGCCCGGCACCAAGCTCACCTTCACCACGCCCGCCGGGGAACCGCTGACCGTCTTGCTCAGGGTCGAGCGCTTGCGTGGTGGCAACGATGACGTGCGCGGCTCGATTATTATCGTCGACGATATCAGCGAGCGTGAGGTCTTATTGCAGTCGATCTCGCGCTTTGTGTCGCCCGCCTTCGCCGCGCGCCTGCTCGAGGGCAAGCAGAGCGATTTCGGCGAGGCCGAAGAGCGCGACATTACGGTGCTGTTTGCCGACATTCGCGGCTTCACTTCGATGTCCGAGGCCATGCCGCTGATCGAGCTGCACACGATGCTCAATAGCTACTTTAGCGCCGCGACCGACGCCATTGCCGAGCACAATGGCACCATCGACAAGTTCATCGGCGACAACATCATGGCCATCTTCGCGACCGGCGAGGACTGCGGCGCCAATGCGGCGATGCGTGCCGCCTTGGCGATCATTCGCAAGGTCGATCAGCTCAACGTCCTGCGCGCCCGCGCGGGCCAGCCGGCGCTCGATATCGGCATTGGCATTTCAACCGGTTTAGCGCGGCTGGGCGTGCTGGGCGCGCGTGCCCGCGCCAGCTATACGGCGATCGGCGACACCGTCAACGTGGCGGCGCGGCTGCAAGCAATGGCCGGTCCGCGCGAAATTCTATTGTCCGAGGCGACGCGGACGCACGTGACGGAGCTTGCGTCGATTGATTCGCTAGGGCCGGTGCGGCTCAAGGGCCGGCTGTCGCCGATTAACCTGTTCTCGGTCCGCTTGGCGGCCGAGCCGGTCGTGCTGGCAGAGGACACGACCAGGCCGATCAACCTCCCGCCGCCGAGCTACCCCGACATCGATATCGCCACCAAGATCACGCGCCTGGCCACGCGCAATGGCCTGTCCGACGCCGCGATCGAAATCTCCGATGACCGTATCGAACGCAGCGAGCGCGACTAGTGCCGTGCCCCAGATGTTATGAGCCAGGCTGCGCCGGGATGACGTCCGAGGCCAAGGCGCGAGGAGTGGAGTTTGGTGGTTCCAAACGACCGACGAGCAACGCAGGCATCGGGCGTCAGACCTAGCAGAGTGGCTCATGTTATCTGGGACACGGCACTAGCCGCGACGGCGGGTAAGGTGCCCCGCCGCGATCGGCGCCACCCCGGTGACTGACATGCTGCCGTCGGCGGCAATGCGGAACTCGAGCTCGGGCGTCGCCGCAAGCTGCGCCGCCGTATAACGCGAGGTCAGCAGGTGTGGCACTTGGTTGCGCGAGCCGCGCAACTCGGTGGCGAGGCGATCTCCGGCGACGTACCTGCCGTCAATGAGTACGTCGATGCCAGCTAGGATCGGCGCGGCGTCAGGCCTTTGCCGCAGCTCGGCCAGGGTGTAGCCGGAGAAAACGACGATGCTCGGGGTGCGGTCTTTGTGTTGAATGTGCCCAATACCGCCCACCAACGCGGTTAGCGCCAGGGGCTGTTCAAATGGCTCACCGCCGGAAATCGTCACGCCCTCGATCTCGCCGGCGGTAAATCGCTGCGCGATGCCTTCAAGCAAGGTCGCGATAGCCACCGGCGTGCCGACGCCGGCCGCGTGCGTGCTTGGATTAAAACAACCCGGACAAGCGAGGGTGCAGCCCTGAAACCAGATGACGGTGCGCTCGCCTGGGCCATTGGCGCGGCTGCGAGGCACCACCGCGTGGACGAACGCGGCCTCGCCGAGGTGATTCATGGCGCAGGCGGCGCAACGATCGGACGCGGCCGCTGGCCGCCCGTGACGCGCAAGACATCGAGCTCGCGAAAAAGCAGATCCGGCGACGACACCGAGCTCTCGATGCCGTTGGTCGGGACGAAGCCGCTTTCGGCACCACCGCCAAGCTTGTGTTCGAGGTACGGATCAGGCGACGCCAAGAAGTTGCTCACTGTGCTCGTGTTGCCGCCCGCGACGATGTCCTTCCATGCGCGAATCGGCACCGCGGCGAGCTGCACGCCGCGTAGCAGCTCTTCGCGGCCGTTAGGATAGAGGCGATACGCCAGCGTGGCGGGCGGCGGCAGATCGAGATCCGCATTTTGCAACACCGCGAGGATTTCGCGACGCGTGAACTCCGGCGCGCCGGTAATGGCGGCGTCATCGAGCTGGCGAATGATAAGCCCGAACGGAAGCCCTTCTTCTTTGACGATGGCGAGCAGTTTGGCGCGCAACGCGGCGCGCGCGAGCCCACCCCTAAATGCAATCACCGTATTGGTGGCGGTGCCAAAAAACATGCCACCCGGCGCGACGCGACGCGCGTGCCCGTTGGACGTGTCGCCCTTGGCGGCCGGGGTGCGGCTCTTGAGCAAGGCCGTCAGCACGCCATTTTTGGCAACCTCGACGCGCTGCGCGACGATGCCCTCGTCGTCAAACTTGTAGCCACCGATGACCGCGACGCCGTTTATGGCATGCACCGACGGATCGTCGCTGACTGACATGCCGGCGGGGAAGACCCGGAGGCCAACCTTGTCCGAGAGCGCGCCGCCAAAGCGCTTGGCCTGCTGCGGCGAGAGGCCCTCGGCGAGCGGCGTGCCGCCCAGGTGTGGCGTCAGCGTATGGCGCGCGATGGCCGTGGCGGCCTCGCCCTCAAATAAGATGGGGCCGGTGTAGCGGTCGATGCTAGGCGCCTCGCTTTGCGCTTGCAGCTGCCTGATCAGGCCGTCGATGGCGCTCGCCAGCTGCGCATCCGTTGGCAGCTGCTGCTCGGTGGTGCCATAGCGAATATAGTACTGCGCAATGTCTTGGCCATCGCTCGCCTGGCCGTTGGCGACGATGCTGACGCCGGTGGCACGCCGCGCATCGGTCGCCGAGGTGCCTTCGCTGTTGAGATACCAGCGCCGCTCGATGTACGTGGTGAACGCGACGCGCGAATCGCGAATGCCGGTATGGCCGGCAAATAGCTTTGAGAGCGCGTTGGCGCGCGTCGTCAGCGACGCGAGCGATTCCATCGCCGGCGGTAGCACCTGCTCCTCGCTGACAAAGGCCTTGGCCGCCTCCCAGCTTGGGATATCGCGCTTGAGCGCGCCGCTGTCGCGAGCCTCGGTCTTGGCGCGCAATTGGATAAGCGCTTCCTTGTAGGCGGCGTCGGTGACCAGCCACGCGGCGCGGCGGGCCATCCGCGGCGTAGCCTCGAGCGGCAGGCTCGTGGAGGCGACGCCGTCAATGTGCTCGGCGCGTGGGACGATAAAGTTGCCGTTGTCAAAGGCAAATGATCCGACGCGAACGCGTGCCTCGATGCTAACGAAGTGGCGATCGCGCGACAGCAGCGTCGAGCCCATGGTTGATGAGACGTTAATCACCTCCACCTCGGTGATCTTGTAGGAGATATGGTACGGCTTGGGTGCGCCTGGAATTTGCAGGCGCTCGATGGCGCGATTCATCTCCTCGGCGATGGCATCTAGGATGGCTTCATTGATGGCGCGCGAGGGCGGCGCCTTGGCGGCAGGCGCCGGCGCGGCAACGGTTGCCGGAACGCGCGCGACGATGGCGCCGACGGCCAAGGCCAAGCTTGTGATGGAGGAAAGCATAGGCGAAGCCTTGCGGTGTAGCTTGTTCATGGATTAACGGCTCCCCTGGGACGCGCGTATGCTCGGCGGCGAGAGCACCGGCGGCCGATCAGGCGGCGTGAAGCTCTTCTCAATTTCAAGCCGCTCGATGAGCAGACTCGGGGCGGACGCCGATACCGGGACCCAACCGCTTTCCGCGCCACAGACGCCATTGAAGGTCTCGACGTCACGGCTGGCGGCGCGAATGGATTGCAGCGCGACCAGCGGCGTGCCGCTGATGTCGATGCCGCGGACCAATTCGCGGCGGCCATCCGGATAGAGGCGATACGCCATGTTGGGATTTACCTTGAACGCCTGCGGCGCGAAGACGTCGGTGTTAGTGAAGCCACCACTAATATCGGTGAAGATCATGCCGTACGGCCGGCCCTGTTTTTTGATTTCTTCGAGGAGCAAGCGCTCGAGCTCGCTGCGCTCGACGGATTTGGAGACCGAAACGACGAGATTGCCCTGCCGCGACACCGGCGGCAGGCCCGGCGAATGGCGACCATGGCCATTTGATCCGGCGAAGCCATCAATGGGGATGCGCCCCATCAAAAAGCCCTTGAGCACGCCGTTGGTAACCAGCGGCGTATGCTGGGCCCTTACGCCCTGGTTGTCGAAACGGTAAAAGCCGTTGAGCCACGTGCCGTTGAGCGAGCGCACGCGCGGATCGTCGTAGACGGTCAGCCAGGTGGGCATGATTTCTTTGCCGACGTAGGCGGAAAACGTCTTGCCGCTGGTGTCGCCCTTTTGACGATGGCCCTCAATACGATGGCCAAACACCTCGTGGAAAAATACGCCGGCGGCACGGCCTTCCAAAATGGCCGGCCCGACATACGGTTCGGCCAGCGGCGCGTCGCTGAGCGCTTGCAATTCGTCGGTGACGGTCTTGATGATCGTTTCGACGGCGACATCGTCGGGCAGGCCAGCCGGCGTCTCGGCGTAGCGTTGCTCGAGCCGAGACAGGCCCATGCCATCGTCGGCCTTGACTCCAACCGAGACGCTCATCTGCGCCCAGGTGTTAGATTGTTGAATCTTGCTGCCCTCGCTGTTGACGTACCATACCGTGGTTTCTTGCAGCATCACGCCGCAGCCGCCGCGGGTGACGACGCCGCGATAGGTGCGCGATGAGCAGAGCTTGAGGCGTTCAAGCCACTGCGCCTTATCAAACGCCAAGCGCCTGCGCGGCTCGACAAAGTTCTCAGGCGGCTGCGACGAGAAATCGGCCGCCTTGGCGGGCTTGGACAAGGTCATTTGATCTTGTTCGACATAGGTTAAGGCCTGGGCAGCTTCGCGATACCGGCGATCGGTTTCGAGCCATAAGAGCTGTGAGGCCGCGATCGTGTTGCCGGTGCTCCACGCCGGCACAGGCGCCTGGCGCGCCAAGGGTTCATTGAGATTGTCACCATCGACGGCCAGCGTGCGGCTGTTGTCGAGCGTGGGGCTGCCGACGCGCACGTCGATGTCGAGCAGGCGGTCGGTATCGTCCTCATCGCTGACGATGGCGCCGCCCTCAGCCTCAAGGCTGACCACGCGTCGCTCCGTGATTTGATAGCTCAGATAATAAGGCGGTTTGCTAGTGGTAGGCCGCGCCGCCAGCCAACGCGTCATTTCGCTCGCCATGACGGTCAGGATGGGGTCGGCTTCGGAGGGCTTGTGGCCCTCCATGGGCTCGGACGTCGCAAGTTCAAGCTTGGACGCGACATCTGGCAGCGCCACATGCATGGTTGCGGGCTCCGCGACGGGGGCTTTGCCTTGCTTGGGGCCACAACTAGCGGAGGCAACCAGGGCCCCGGCGACGATCACGGCCGCCAGGCTGGCCGTACGAATATTAGACATGTCGCTAGGGTATGGGGAACCCGGGGCGAGATCAAATCGAGGCGAGGGGTTCTGTGGAAAATCGCATGCCGGTGCGACGCAGGCGTTCGATAAGCGGTGCCGCCATGGTCGAGGCCGGCGTGCGAATGCCGCCGGGGTGCGCGTTTGGTCTTTCCTGGGCGCGTGGCACATCGCGCAGCAGGCACAGCGCGGCCTCGGCAAGCATCACGCTCGTGCCACCATAGCCCGGGTCGCGATCATCGGCAACGACGACTTGCGCGCGACGGCCATCCATGGCCTCGCCGTGGATGACGATTTCGTAGCGTCCAGCGCGGCGTGCCGCGGTGGATGGGCCCTGTCCCGGTGGCGTCGCTATACGGCGCAACACCGCGCGAAGAGGTGACAGTGCGGTTGCCGCCAATGCCGTTTTCATGCCGGCCGCGATCAGCTCGGCCTTGAGACGACTTGGCGCGCACATCGCCTCATCATAGGCAAACGCGGTGCCATAGGCATGGCCTAGCAAGGCGTTGGTGCGATGGACCACGGGCACGTCGATCGCATCCATGACAAAGGGTGCCGTCCACGACGCCAGCGTGGCGTCATAGGCGACGCGCCGCGGCGGCATCGGCGTGACCGCGGCGTCGGGCAGCAACGCGTTACTATTGTTGGCCCACGCCGCCGCCGCGGGATCGCGGCCGCGCTCGTCCATCAGCTGCAACATGCTCGCGAGCGTGCCGCCGCTGACCCCGCCCCGCATGCGGCGGACGCGCAGGTGTGCCGTGCGCAAGGGCGCCGCCAGCGTTTGATGTAGCAGCCACAAGCCGAGATCGGCCGGGATGCAGTCAAAGCCGCAGCAATGCACGACGCGCGCGCGCGAGGCGACGGCGGTAGCGTGAAAGGCCTGCACGTTGCGGCGGATCCACTGCGGCTCGCCGGTGAGGTCGACATAATCGCGCCCGAGCTCGGCGCAGGCGGCGACCAGCGGCGTGCCGTGCAGCGCATATGGCCCAACGGTTGAGATGACGAGCCGCGTGCGCGCGACCATCGCCCGCAGCGAGGCCTCATCGTGGCTGTCGGCGATGATGAAAGGGATGTCGCGCTGCGGCGGCAGCGCGTCGCGCACGCGCGCGAGCTTGCTGGCATCGCGCCCTGCGATGGCCCACCGCAAATCGGCGGGTGCATGCGCGGCGAGGTACGACGCGACGAGCTGGCCAGTATAGCCCGTGGCACCCCACAGAATGAGTTCGAACTCCATGGCTCGTCGTAGCACATCAGATCGCGCGAACTCATGCTTGACGCCGCGGCGTTTGTGCCGCAAACCGCGGCATGAGCGGTTTTGAGCAACTCTTGGCCCTGCAGCCAGTAGCGCCTGGCCAGTATCGCGCGCAAATCCCCGATGCGTGGCAACAAGGTCGCGGCGCGTTTGGCGGGCTAGTCGGCGCGCTTTTGCTGCGCGCGACGCATGCGCACATGCCGCCCACGCCCGTGCGATCGGTGACGGCGCAATTTTTTGCGCCCGCGATGGTCGGCGCGGCCGAACTGCTAGTGACGGTGCAAAAAGTTGGTAGCAACGTAGCGGTGGCGAGCGTCGTGATGATGCAAGCTGGCGCCGCGGTGGCGAATGCCACGATTGTCCGCGGCGGCGAGCGCGCCACTCCGCTGACGTGGAACGAACTGGCGCCGCCCGTGATGAAGCCGTTCGACGCCTGCGCCGCGATGCCGCGCGGCGTGCCATTTGCGCCCGTGTTTACGCAACATTTCGATTATCGACCAACCGGCCCGTTGCCGTTTTCAGGCGGCACCTCGGCGCGATGCGAAGGCTGGATCGCGGTGCGCAAGGCGGGTGCCGCTGATGGCGAAGCGGCGATTAGCGACGAGCTTGTGCTGGCGTATGCCGACGCTTATTGGACGGCCGCGATGGTAAAAATGCAGGCGCCGCGCCCGGCGGCCACGGTGTCGTTTGCGCTGCAGTATGGCCATTGCGGCGCCTCTCGCGTGGCGCAGCCGCTATATCTGCGTGCGCACACGCCCTATGCGGCCGGGGGGTATGTCACCGAGTTTCGCGAGCTGTGGACCGCCAGCGGGGAGCTGGTCGCGACCAACCAGCAGGTGATTGCGATTATTGCCTAGTGTCGCCGGGGCCAAGGCGTTTTGGCTTGAGTTGGCGCGCCCGGCTTGCTACCGCGAGGCCATGAAAGCCGCTGCGCCCCGGTCGCCACGATCTCGCCTGCTGCTCACGCTGTTGTCGTCGCTGGCGATGTCGGCGGCCGCTTGCGACCGCGGCGAGGATACGCCCCCCCCTGTCCCTGGCGAGGACCCAAAGCTTGGACCATCGGGCTGCAAGCTAGGCTTTGCCGGCGTGCCGTGCCTCATGGCGGCCATGCGCGAGGCGACCTTCGCGTGCGACGCCGAACGCGTCGCGGACTTGGTCGAAGATCTGCAGGCGCGTCGCGGCCACTGGGCGATGTGGCATGACCAAACCGCGATGTTCGTCGCCGAAGAGGCGGGCGACATCGCCGGCAGCTTTAACGATTGGCAGCCCACGCTGGCGCTGACGCAATTTTGCGATTCGGCCTTGTACGTCGCCGACGTCGCACTCACCTCGGGCACGCATCAGTATAAGATCGTGCGCGGCGACGACTACGAGCTCGACAGCAACAATTGGGCCTTTGCCTACGATGCCTTTGAAGGCAACGCGGATGGTCGCAACTCGGTGCTTAACACGTACGACTCCGGTCGCGGCCATCTCGAGGCGTCGCCAGCACCCTTGTGTTCGGAGGCGCTCAGCAATTGTCGCGAGGTCAAGGCGTATGTGCCGGCGGGCTATGCGGCGCCGACGCGCAAGGGCCGCTATCCCGTGCTGTACGTGCACGACGGGCAAAACGTCTTTGACGACGCGACGTGCTGTTTTAACGGCAGCGGCTGGGAGCTGAATCTCACGGCCGACGAAGAAATTGCCGCCGGGCGCGCCGCACCGTTCATTATTGTTGCCGCCGATCACGGCGGCCTCGGCCGCGGCGACGAATATGGCTGGGTCGAGAGCGCTGGCGGCAAGCAAGCTGCGTTCATGGCCTTTCAGGTCCAGTCGATTCAACCCGACGCCGAAGCGCGCTGGGACATCGACGGAGCGCGGCGATTTGTGCTGGGATCGTCGCTCGGTGGCCTTATTTCGTATCGCCTGGCGTTTGCCTATCCCGACGTCTATATCGGTGCGGGCGCCATGTCGGGCGCGTTCTGGCCCGGGCTCGACACGCAAACCGGCATGCTCGACCTGCTGGCGACGCTGGCGCCGGGCGATGGCCCGGACGTAGCCATCTATCTCGATCACGGCGGCAGCGTCGCCAACGACAACGACGGCATGGAAGACAGCGTCGACGTCGCGGAGGCGCTTGAGGGGCTAGGCTACGCGCGGCAGGTGTCGCCAACGTGCAGCCCCGATCCCCGCGCGCTTTGCTATCACCACGAGCTCGGCGCGTCACACAGCGAAAGCGCATGGCGCGCACGCGCGTGGCGGCCGATGCGGTTTTTCTTCGCGCCGTAACCGTGGCAATGTCGCGGTCAAGCCCCCGCGACTTGCGCGTGGCTGTGTTGGTGGCGGGCGTAATAGTTGCCAAAGGGCTCTAGCAACGCCGCGCCCTGGTTCGCCATCTTGTCGAGGCGAATCGTATGCGTCACGCCATTGGCCTTGAAAACCAGGCAATTGCCCTTGAAGGTCACGTCTTTGCGCTCGACGTCGGTCATGGCATCAAACGGAATTTCGTCGTCGCCTGGCAAGGTGAGGCCGCGATAGGTGAGACCAATCACCCCGATGTCGGCCGCAATTTCCACCGGCGGGAAGTGTCGCTCGACGCGCGCAATCTCTTCGGGCGTGGTTGGCATCACGCTAACGGCCAACTTGAAATCGTGCGCCTCGGCAAACCGCGCCTCATAGGCCTGCCACAGCGCCTGCTCCTTGGCCTGCGCGCTAGCAATCTCGGCGTATAGCGTTTGCGTCGGCGTGTTCGCGAGTTGCCCCACGAGGTCGCCGGTAATCTGCCAAGAGGCCAAGCGCGCCACCCGCTCGTGCAGCGGCGGATGCGAGTCAAATGGGTGCGGCGTCGCCTTGGTGAGCAGGCTGGCCGTCGCATCATTGGCGGCGACGAAATGCGAGAAGCCGCGACTGACGCGCTGGGCGATGCCAATCTCCTTGAGTTCTTGCTTTTCGTCGAGCAGCTGTTGCTCGGTTTGGCTGCGGTAGGTGGCGTACGCGACGATCTTGACCAGTGCCCGCGCGGCGGCCTCTTTGCCGACCACGGATGCGGCGACCCCATCCGCGGCGAATTCCGCGATGCGCGAATGCGCGGCGGCAACCCGTTCGAAGAGCGCGCGAAAGGCCACCATCCAGGACGTGACGCCAAACGTCAAGGTGTCGCTCGTAGTCTCCAGGTACGTTCCAAATCGGCGCAGCAAGGGCGCTAACTTCCGGGACTGGCCGGTGTCGTCCGCTGCGAAATGGCCGAGTTCGTGCGCCAATACCGCATTGGCTTCGTCTTTCTCTAAGGTTCGCAGGAGCGCTAAGCTAACGAAGAGCGTGCGTCCGTGGACCTGCGTCAGCCGCGGCGCGGGTTGCCCCGCGATTTCGTAGCGGTCGAAGATCGCAAGCGGCGACTCGGTGACGAAAAAGTTATCATCGATGCCGACGAGCACGGTTTCGGGCGGTTTGGTGCCTACCTTGGCCGCCAGCGAGCGCAAGTTCTCAAAAAACGCGGGGGCGTCGGTCTCGCGCAGCATAAGGGCGTGCTCTTGCGGCACGTACTCCGACTTGGCGAAGATGGCTTTGAACGCCACAAAAACGCCGACGACCGCGAGCACGCCTGCGATCCCGATGAGCTTGATCGAGTAGAATTCAAACCACATCGCGGTCACCCAGAATGAGAGAAAAATGATGATGGCCCCTTGGCCAAGCAAGTGCGGAATGGAAAACGCCCGCAACGTGGTCCATCCCAGCGCAAACGCCTGGTGTTGCCTGCGCGGGGCGCGCCTGGCCCATAACAGTGCCAGCGCCAAGATGGCGGCGACCACCAGCGCAAGGCCCAACAAAACCTTCGAGGCGGCGCGTACCCACGAAAACTGGAGGACCGTGCTGCAGACCTCGGCGGCCACGTTCGCAGGCGCTCGCGTAAAGCCAAAAGCGCCACATTCCTCAAGGGCAACGTCGCCAAGATCGATGCCGGAAGCCGCCGCCTTGGCCGCCGCAATGTCCGCCGCCGCAACCGGCTCGCTTGCCTCGGCTACCGCTTGGTCGATGTTGGCGAACACCTCGGTTTGCGCCGCCGCCGACCACTTGCCAAGGTAGTGCGTCGAGAACCACAGCCCCAGCAACGGCACCACCAGCAAGCCCAAGGCGGGTCGCAGAAAGGTCTTCGCGAACGAGGGTTCGGTTTGCGTCGGCGCGGCTTCGTCCATGCGCGGTGAGTATCAACCAGCGTTTCCGAAGGCAACCCCAAATTGGGTCACGCAGGCCGGCGCCGCCTGCGCCTTCAATGCTAAGCACACGCCATGGCGCTCGGCGGCTTTAATTGCCCCTATTGTCGAAACTACAACGCCAATGGCGACAAGACCTGTGCGCGCTGTAAGCGGTACCTGCCGCCGCGTTGGGTGGCGCAGCTGCTGCGCAATTCGCCGCTTGGCCCTAACCCGGTTACCACGCTGCTCATCGGCGTCTGCGTCTTGGTGTTTTTTGCGCAACTGGTCGACGCAAATAATGTTGGCGGGTTGTCGTTTGGACTCGGCGGCATGCCGATGTCGACGCTGCTGCGCTTTGGCGCCCTGACCAACAACGTCGCGGATCAGCCGTGGACCGTGGCCTCCTACATGTTTAGCCATATGGGGTATCTCCACATCATTTTTAACTTAATGGGGTTGTGGGATCTCGGACGGCGCTGCGAAGCGGAGGCAGGCGCCGGCGTGGTGCTCACGACGTTTCTCGCAACCGGTATTGCCGGCGGCGTCGCGAGCGTGGCGTGGTACGGCAACCAGCCCTATATCAGCTCCGGTGCCAGCGGCGCGGTATTTGGCCTCGCCGGCTTTATGCTCGGCGTCGCGATCCGCACCAAGGATCCGCAGTGGAAGGACGTGCTGATTCGCACAATGCTCTACTCCTTCATCATGTACTTCGCGCTGCACACCAATCAGGCGGCACACCTCGGTGGCCTTGCGCTAGGCGCCGCGCTCGGCTATTCGCGCTGGCTCGTAAAAAGCAGCCGCAACGCGCCGATTGCGTGGATGACCGCGGGCACGGGGCTGCTGCTGCTAAGTCTCGCGACGCTGGTGCCGAGCCAACTCGCGGCAGGATGGCGTACGCAACGCGACCTTGAGCATGCCCGGCGCGATGGCACGGCGCCAGACTTTAACTATCCGCAACCGAGCACGTCCGACTTCGAGTTTGTCGCCTTGGACGAGCGTCTTGAGTTCGAGCCATGCATTCCGCGCCCCGAACTCGTAGGCGATCACGCAGCCGGGGCCGCGCTTCCCGAAACGCCAGCTATGCGCGCCTTGTTTTGGGCAAGGCTCGCGGGCTTGGCCAATTTTACGACAACGGAGGGCCCTTTGCTGTGGCACAAGCCAAGCGGAGCCCTGCTGCAGGTGCGCAGCGACAACTATCAGACCGTCTATCATTGCGGAGGCCGCTACGATCCTGGGCGCTCGCCTTCGCTGGTTCGCGAGACCGCTGCCGAGATCGCGAGCCGCGAGGCAAAGGTGGAAGCGCTGGTGGCAAGAGGACGCAAGCAAAGCATGCAGCTCGAGCCCGATGACTACCAAGCTTACGTTGAAGCCATGTACCCACCGGGCGTATGGCAAGCCGTGCAATCGCTAGAGGCTTTGCTCGTCACCCTGCCCGCGCGCGACCTTGGCTTCACGCATTTTGATTTGACCACCAAAGACGTCTGGTGTGGCGGCGCGCGCCAGGGCGTCAGTTTTTCCGCGCCCTGCCCATTCGCCGAGGGGCTGGCATATTTATTGAAGCGCGCCGACACCGAGCCCGACTTGCGCCAGCACGTGCTCAACTATGTAAGCGCTCGTCCCGGTGGCGACATTTCTGCCGAGCAAGCCGCGGCGCTCGCCGCCTTGCAGGCGCAGCTGCCTTAAGGAGGGTTTTTGCGGGCCGCTAACCACGCCTGCGCCACCTGTCAAGACCTTGCGCGGCGCGCGCCCGTGCTTAATTTCTTGGATGTCAACCAAGGAGAAACACCATGTCATTACCTACCCGAACCTTTGCCCGTAACCCCCTCGCTCAGCTCACCTACGACCCATTTTCGTGGACGCGCCAACTGTTCGACGCGGTGCCGGCCGGCCGCAACCAGGAAGACTTTGTCCCGCGCTTTGATATCAAGGAAACCCAGGACAGCTTCGTGCTAGCCGCTGATGTGCCCGGCATCAAGCAGGACGACCTCGACGTCACCGTGCATGGCGGCATCGTGACCATCAAGGGCACGCGCACGGCGGAGGAAAAGAAAGACACCGAGTCGTGGCACATGACCGAGCGCTACTACGGCAGCTTTGAGCGCCGCTTCTCGCTCCCGGAAACCGCCGACTCCGACAAGGTCGAGGCCAAACTCAACGCCGGCGTGCTCACCGTGACCATTGGCAAGAAATCTCAGGCCAAGCCGCGCAAGGTCGAGTTTAAGTAAGCCTCTACGGCGACGACATTGTTACGTAGATGATTGGCACCGCCGCGCCGACGGCGGCAAGCACCATGCCGCGGCCCCAAATGCCTTGGCGGCCCTTGATCATAAAAAGTCCCGAGCCGGCCAGGAACAAGAGCAGCACGGCATAGCCATCGGCGATGTAGGTCCACGCCGCCTTGCCGCGGTTGAGGTGCAGCCAATTTGCGACGCGCAGGAAAAAGCGAGGCTCGCGGCCTTGCTCAAACACCTCGCCGGTTTCGCCGTACACGACGTATTTGAAATTGTCGTACTCAAGGTGAATCTCGTCGCCGGCGCGAAGCGACGCCCGCGGCGCGTTTTTTTGCCCGAGCGCAACCTGCGCCGTGGCGATGGCAATTGGGTCAGGCACGTCGGCGGCAATCGGCGCGATCCGCCGCGTCTTCTCGTAGGCCTTAAAATTCGGATCCCAGTCGTCGATGTGGTTGATGGCAATCCCTGATACGGCGTAAACGACGGTGAGTCCTACTAACAAATATCCGACGTCGCGATGCCAAGCGCGCAACCATGCTCGCGCCTTGGCGCCCCATTTTTCGGTGTACCCGCCGATTTTACATTGGCGCTGATTGGGCCTTCGTCTTGGCTCACGAGTAACGCTCTTCTTTCCACGGATCGGCATGATTATGATAGCCACGCGTTTCCCAATAGCCCGGCTCATCGTCGGCGACAAAGCGAATGCCCGAGATCCATTTGGCGCTCTTCCAAAAGTACAAATCGGGAATGAGGCCACGCACCGGCGCACCATGCTCGCGGGTCAGCGGCTTGCCGTTGAGGCGATACGTCACCATGCAGCTCGGCGCCGTCGCCTCCGCCAATGGCACGTTGGCGGTGTAGAAATGCGCGGCCTCAAAAATCACGTGGCGCGCCGTCGCTTTGACGCCCGCGGCCTCGGCCAGGGTGGCAATCGAGACGCCTTTGAAAACGGCATCGAGCACCGTCCAGCCAGTCACGCAATGCACATCCGTCGCGCGCTCGACCTGCGGCAACTTGAGCAGCCCCGCATAATCGAGCGTAAACGGCTTGCCGACCGCGCCATGCACCCGCAAGCGAAAATTGGCGATACCTCCATCGCTGGCTTCCCCACCCATGGGTTTGAGCGCCTTGATTAGGCGCTGGCCCGGCGGCAAACGAGCGCGGCCATCGCCGCGTTTTTGCGCCCTCGCCTCACGATTAATGTCGTCTCCGACCACCCGATACAAAAGGCCGCCCAGGCCAACGATCACGCTGCCCACGGCTGCATTGCGTATAAAATCTCGTCGGGAGGAATCCATGCGGGTTCTACGTCGCGCCTAGCTAATAGTTACACCAACCGGTGGCACCAGAAAAAACACCTCGCGCGTATCGAGGAGCGTCGTATCTTCGCCCCAGACCTCAATCGTGGCCTTAAAAAGCTGAGGCTGGCTGGTAGCTGGCACCGTGGTGTTTGGCTTGGGCACCAGCTTCCAACACAGGGGCGTGCCGGGCGTGACGTTGACATATCGGTCCTTGTAGGTATCGCCGTTGCTGTCGACGTCGGCTATGCCGCTGCTGCACAGCGCGGTGCCGAGCTGCAGTGTTTGCAGGCGCTGCACGAAGGCCGCCGCCGCGTCGACCGACTCGCCGCCCTGCACCACGTCGACGGCCCGCGCGCTCATGTCCAGCGGCACCCCGAGCGCAAGCGTGCGCAGGCCCTGCTCGATGGCGGCCGCCGAGTCCGTATTGGCGCCCGCGAATACCAACGGCGCATTGGCATTATTGGCGTCCACCGCGCCTGTATCGGTCGCGAGTTGATTTAGTTGAGTCGTCACGCTGCCGTCGGTCGTTGATCCCAAAATGCCCACCACCTTGGCCCCCCGCGCCTGCATCGCCGGCCGCACCGTGGAGCTCCAATTGGGGCAGTTGTACGTGGTCAGCGGCGGCTCGTCGGTGGCGAGCATGATCACCGGCAACGCATCAGCGCGAAAACACGGATAGCCAAAGCGGCCAGCCGGGCAGCCGGTGCGCGCCGCTACGGTTGCCACGCTACAACCCGAGGCCGCGCTGCCGCTGCCGGTAATTGCCGACCACAACGCAAACGTCATCGGTTCGTTAATGCTGCTTGTATTGCTCGGCTCGGCGACCGGCAGGCTGGAAAACGATGGATTGTTCGACATGTCGACGTGGTGACGATACGGATCGCCATTTTGATAGCCGATCGATCCAACGCCTGCCCACAGATTGGCGATGCAGGTCGCCGGATCGCCATTCCCAAGCGGCGGACATTGCAGATTGTCGACCACGGTGGCGAGGTTGTCGCGCACGGTGGTGATTTCGGCCAACATTGATCCCGAGCGATCGACCATGACGTACAAGTCGACGTTGCTCAGCGCGGTCGTGAAGTCCAAGTTGTCATCGCTTGGCGAGGGCGGCGCTTGATACGGCACGATAAAGACGAAATTGCCGTTGGCCTGGGGATTATCGGCGGCGTCGGTGGGATTTGTGCCCGCCGCTGACTCGACGAGATCCGTCACGCCATCGCCATCGCTGTCTTGCAGCCGAGGGTCGGTCTCGGCGCCGTCGCGCACGCCATTGCAGTTGGCATCTTCGGCGGCGTCGGCGAGACCATCGTCATCGCTATCGACATCGCGAAAATCGGCAACACCGTCGCCGTCGGTATCGACCGCCGGCGGCTCGCCCGCTTCCAGTGCATCGCCGCGACAGTCGTTATCGCTGTCCAGGTCTTCGTAGTCCGGTGTGCCGTCGCCATCCGTATCGACATTGCCGCTGGCGCCCTCGAGGGTGTCCGAGATGCCATCGCCATCGGTGTCACCTGACGTCGAACCATCAGGCGCGCCTCCGATGGGCGTGGCGGTCTGGTCGGGTCCGCAGGCCGCCGCGGCCAAAACGAGCAGGGTTGCGAGCATGCCGCCGCCCAGCGCGTGCCGCGTGCTTGAATGTAGCTGATGTCGCCTCATGTAGCCCTCCTGGCCGCCAGCATAGCCCTATTTGCGGTGCCGTGCGATCCGACTTTGTTTGCAGGCAGGTTGTGAGCCGCGCCCTAGCGCCTCCAGGGCGCTGCGGTTATAGTTCCCGGGTGAAACCGGCATGTCTGTGGAGCCTGATCGTCATCGCCGTGGCACTGCTGGCGCCTGTCACGGCAGCCGCCAAGCCCACCGTAGCCGTGCTCGGTCTAGAGGTGCTCGACGACGGCAGCAGCGTCAACGCAACGTCGACGCAATTTGCCAAGGACCTCACCGAGGCAATGCGCGCTGCGCCACGCAGCGGCCGCGGCCCGTACATGTTGGCGCCCGGCGGCAGCAAAGACTTTGTTGAGCTCAAGCTGCTGTTTGGTTGCGACCAAGAAAACAAGGATTGTCTGGCGCGTATCGGCGGCCAGGTCGCGGCGGACTACATTATGTACGGCAGCATTGCCAAGCGCGGGGCTTCCTACGTCGTCACGGTCAAGCTCTTCGCCGTTAGCGACAAGTCGGTGGAGCGCGCGTTTGCCGATTCGATCCCGCCCGAGGACATGGAGGGGGCGGCACTGAGTCGTTGGGGCGGACGGCTTTACGAGCAGCTGACCGAAGCCCCTGGCCAAGATAACGCACCGTCGACGGTGACGACGCCAAGTCCCGACGACACGGCGGTTAGCGCGCCGCCACCGGCCGTCGTCGTCACGCTGCCGCCACCTGTGGCCAGCGCTAAGTCCCGGCGCCCCGGCAAGACCGCGCGCGCCATGTTTTTTATTTCCCTGGGCGTGACCGCCGCCGCCGCCACCGGCGCCGTTTACTACAGCCTCGAAATCGGCAAGCAAGAGACGGCGCTACGCGACGCCATCTTCGCGTATCGCGATACGCCCGGCAATGCCTCGGCGTTTCCGCCGGCGCAGAATGCCTGCGTCAGTCTGCCAAGCGATGCGGCCGCAGTGGCGCGGGCATGTGCCGATGGCGACGTTGCCGCGACGCGCGCCAACGTCGGCTGGGCTGTCGCCGGTGTGGCGGCGGTTTCGACCGCCATCTTTGGCTATGTCGGCTTTCGCAAGCGCGGCCCGGTAGGCGAATCCCGGCCCTCCGCAACCGCTTGGTCGATTGTGCCAGTGCTCTCGCCAGGCGCCCGCGGCGCGGCGCTGACGGTGACGTTCTAATCAAAAACGCTAAGTTTAAGACCCAAAAGGACAGAGAAAGGAACGCAGTGGGTGGAGGATATTGCGGTGCACGCCTGCAGCGATGCCGAGGCGCATCCGTCTGGATGTAACGAGGCTCGCGAAGCCGTACACCGCAAGATCCCCACTCAATGCGTTTCTGTTTAGTTGCGCATCAGGCCGAGCAGCTTGGTCATGGTGCCCTCATCAGCCGGCGGGAAATCGTAGTCAAAGAAGTCACGCGAGGCGACCCATCGCAAATCGTTTACCGTGAGCGCCCGTGGGTGCGCGCCCGGACGTAGCTCGCAGGCAAACATCGTCATCTGCACGCTGTAATTGCTGTATTCGTGGATGTGCTCACCGAGCTTTTGGCGCACCTCGACGTCGACGCCAATGCGGCCCTTCACCTCGCGCCGCAAGCAGTCCTCGGGCGTCTCGCCAGGCTCAACCTTGCCGCCAGGGAACTCCCACAAAAGCGGCAGCACCGCGGTCGTCGTGCGCTGGGTGAGCAGGTATCGCCCGTCCTGGTCGATCACCGCCGCCACCACCTGAATCAACTCCTTGGCCATGGGCGGCATTATCGACGGTTCACCAGAGATTGCAACTGCCGCCCGCTACCGATATGTTGCCGCCCCATGGCCCTTCGATTCGTTGAAATCCATCCTAGCCCCGACGGCGAGACCCTCAATCAAGAGTGGGTCGTGCTCGAAAACACCGGCAAACTGCCATTTCACACCCGTGGATGCGCGATGACGGTCAGCCGCCGTGGCCTCACCAAGAAGAACATTTTGGGCGTCATCGACCCCGGTTTTTTGCTGCAGCCCGGCGAGAAAATTCGCATGTGTACCGGCGCCCCCGGCACCAAGGCGCATGGCGAGCCGCCGCCCGAGACTGAGCTGAAGAATTACTTCTTGTTGCTCAACCGGTCGTACTTGGATAAGCCCGGCAACATCCTCACCATCGTGCTGCGCAGCCTGCCGGTCGGCAAGGCCGAGTTCGACGCCGCGGCGCCCGGCGGCGTTAAGGCGTAACGTCGCCCACGCCACAGGCCTTGGTTTTTTGGGCCGACTTACTCGCCGCCGGTTTCGCGGAACTCACCGAGGCGTCGGCCGTCGATGCGCAGCGTCGCAACGCCGAGGCGAAGCTGGGTGCGATCGCCCCACCGCACGCGCTTGGTGCGCAACGCCTCGCGCCACATCGCGTACGGCACAAGATAGACAAACCAGGCGCCGGCCGTGCCCATATACGTCGCGCGCGCCGCGCCAAAACGGACGCGCCTGGCCCTGGCCGCACACAGCACCACCAGATCATTGTTGCCGTTCCATACCGCACCCAGCGGCCCGCCCTGCTTGCCGTTAAGCAACGTGTCGGTCGCCGCGGGGTCAAGGCCCGCCGCCCACGCAAGCAGCTGCTTTGCGCGCAGACCTGGGGCGAAGGTTCGCTTGCCGGATGGAGTGGCGTCGACGTCGCCATGCTTTTCATCAAGCGCAAACCGCACCACACACGCGGGCGCTGCAGCCGCGGAGGATGCCGCGCGGCTCGCGCTCAAAGCAGCGCCCATGACGGCAATGGCTAGAACATGACGCAGCAAGGACTTCACGGTCATGGAACGCCAAGCTCACCGCGATATTCCCGGCCTATTGTTGGCACTTGATGCGACGTCGGCCGGCACCTTGCCGTAGCCCGCACGCTCCGCAAGCGCCCTGGGCCTCAGATTCGCGCAGATTTCATTGTGGATCGACAGTTGCGCAAGCCCGTCGCATGATACGAAACCACATGCGATCAATAACGCCGAACCGCACTCGTGCTCGCGATCTAATCCTGATGCTGCTTGGCGCCTTAAGCCTAGGCTGCGGCGGCGACGGCGACACACCGGCGCCGATGTCCGATCTGCAGTGGTTTAATACCTGCGGCGACCCGGTATGCAGCGGTTACAACCCGCAAGGCACACGTGTATGCGACACCGAGGCACAGGCCGCGGCTTGCGCCACGGACGGCGACACCTGCGCGATCGTCGACAATGACTGCAATGTGCGATTGCTTTGCACCGACGAAGATCCGCTCGCGTTGCCCTGCCCCATCTCGCGCGCAGCCTACAAGCGCGACATTCACTACGTCACCGAAGGCGAACGCGCGGCGCTGGCGCAGCAAGCGCTCGCCATCCCGCTCGCGACGTATCGTTACAAGACGCAGACAGACGCGCGCACCCACCTGGGCTTCATTATCGAAGACATTGAACCAAGCGCCGCGGTCCGCAGCGAGGCCGACCAGGTCGATCTCTACGGTTATAGCTCGATGATGCTGGCCGCGCTGCAATCTCAGCAGGCGGAGCTCGTGGCCATGCGCGCCGAGCTCGCGGCGTTGCGCGAAGAGCTCACCGCGCTTCGCCGGCGCAAGCGGTAGGACCGTGGCTCTCAAAAATTAGCCAGCTAGCTTATCGTTGATGAGGCGGTTGAGGCTCACGTGTTTTTCCGCTGCCTCCATGGCGAGCTGGCGATGACGGTCGGGCGTGACGCGCAGGCTGACATGCCCTTTGTAGGTTTGGGTCGCGAGGCCCGAGGGCGGCGCCTCGCCTTGCTTGCGCATATCGGCAACAATGGCCCGCACCAGCGCGCGGATGCCGCCAAACGCCGCGTCTTCATTGGCGGCCAGATGGCTGAGCGACGGGAACTCTAGACATGTGCCAACCCATGCTTGATCATCTTCGGACCAGTGCACGCGATACGCGTACGGTAGTTGTTGTAGAGCCTTCTTCATTTGCGTTCTCCTTCTAGCTTTTCGATGGCGCGCAACGCCTGTTTAACTTGGTAGCGCTTGGCGGCCTTGCCGTCTTTTTGAATGTTGATCCGCGGATCACCGGGCCACGGCATCTTGTAGATGTGGTGGCTCCCGACCACGCGACTCTGTCCGAAATAGGCATCGCAGACTTTCTTCAGATCTGCAAATGACACCTCAGCGCCTTCGCGCATGGCGGCCAAAATTCGCGCATAGTCGCTCACCTCATTATGATATCACTATTAATATCACTTGCCAAGCCCCGATAGTAGCCGGCCCCCAGCGCGGGCGCATGCGGGGCTGCGGACCGTGGTAGCGTTCCGGCGCCATGAAATTTCTTCACACCATGATTCGCGTCCGCGATTTGGACGCCGCGCTGCAGTTTTTCTGCGAAGGCCTGGGGCTGGTTGAGGTGAGGCGCAGGGACGTGCCAGCGGGACGGTTTACGCTGGTCTTTCTCGCTGAATCGGCAGCGCCGGATTTGCCGCAGCTAGAGCTGACGCACAATTGGGACCAGGCCGAGGCTTACAGCGAAGGCCGTAACTTTGGCCACGTCGCGTTTGCCGTGCCCGATATCTATGCGGTGTGCGCACGCCTGCAGGGCATGGGCGTCATCATCGCCCGCCCGCCACGCGACGGCCACATGGCATTTGTCCGTAGTCCGGACAACATCTCCGTCGAGCTGCTGCAGGCCGGCGACGCCCTGCCACCCACCGAGCCGTGGGCGTTGATGCCCAATACGGGTAGCTGGTAGGTACCGCACATCAGCGGGTCGGTTCACCTCACGATGGCGTAAACCAGCGTGTCGCATAGCTCGCCACTATAATACTCGCGCATGTGGTTGCGCAGGGTGGCCTCGAGGGGAAAGCCGGCGGCGAGCGCGACGCGTTGGCTGGCAAGATTGTTGTGGCTGCAGCGAATCTCGACGCGGCGAGCGCCTAAGGTATTGAAGCACACGTCGCGCATGTGCGCAGTCACCTCAGCCGCGACGCCTTGGCGGTGAAACGACTTGCGCACCCAGTAGCCGATTTCAAAGCGCGGCACGTCCCAGTCGAGGCGATGCAGCCCAATACCGCCGGCGATGCGGCCGCTGACCTTTTCGCGAATTTGGTATGCCAAGTCGGTGCGCGCCGCGAAGTTGTCGCGTGCGGTGCGGCCGCGCTCGGCGAGCCACTCGAGTGTTGGCCGAGTGCGCGCCCACGGAATCCACATGTGGAGGTCGTCCCACGTTTCGTTAATGGCCTCGAGCCAACCGGGCTCGTCGCCCCCCATCGGCGGGCGCAGGTGAAAGCGGCGGGTTTCAAGCGACTCTGGAACCTCGACCATCAGCGGCTAATCATAGACGCGTTTGATGTTGAAGCCAATGGCATCGATGGGGCGGGCGCCCGGCACGCCGACGTTGTCGTTGTAGTAGCACGAGAAAATCAGGCCGCGGATGGCGAGATTTAGCTGGCGCAGCGGCGTGCCGAGCGGGGTGTCGTTGGCGTCCGAGCTTGCCAGGGCGTCCATGAATTTCACCAGCACAATATTGGGCGCCAGCGACAACACCGACAGCGCGGCATTAAGCGCCATGATGTCGTCTTTGGGGGCGCCGGCGATGTACTGATCGACGTAGGCGATCCCGCCTGCGGCTGAGAACGAGTGTAAATCGCGGTCGCCTGGGATGATCAGGTCGCCCAGCCGGCACAATGTTTTTTTGGCAGCGGCACTGAATTTATTGGCCATGGTGGTTTCTCCTGAGCGCCCTAATTGGCCGCGAGCTGCTCGCCGAGTTTTTGCGACAACGAGCAAATGGTGAGCGACGGGTTGATGCCCGGCGCATTGGGGTAAATGCTGGAGTCGCAGATAAATAAATTATCGTGGCCGTGGACGCGAAAATCGGGCCCGACCACCGAGGTATTTGGATCTGTGCCCATGACGCAACCGCCCATGAGGTGCAGGCCGAAATACATCGGCGCCTTGACCACCTGCTTGGCGCCGCCATGCGTAAGGATATTGGTAATGGCCTCAAGGCCCTTATCGCGCCGCGCCTTGTCCTGATCAGTCAGCGGCTTCTCAACTTCGAGCTTGCCACCGCGCGCCAAGCGAATCTCGCCGACGTTCTCGTCGCGCACCGCGACCTCGATGCAGGTCATGTTGCGATAGTTTTTCATAAAATCCATGTGGGCCTGGCCATAGCCCTTAAACAACATGGCGATCGAGATGGGCCCAGCAAACACGTTCTCGAGCTTAAAGCCCTGCTTGCGAAAGCTCGGGTCCTTGCTGGCAACGGTCTGAAAGTAGCCCTTGTGTGCGTCGACGGGATGGTCAAACACACCAAACCACATGAACTGCGGGTGCGAGGCGAAGTATTTGCCCACGGCTGGCAACGCCGCCTTAAAGCCACTTTGCAACATCATCTTGGTGCTGCCAAAGGCGCCGCCAGCGAGCACCACGCGCTTGCCCGTATACGCGATCTTGCTGCCGTCCGGGCGCCGCGCATGCACGGTCACGTCGCCCTTCGTCGGCACCACCTGCACCACCTCGGTCTCGGTGGCGATCGCCATGCCGCGCGCCACCGCATCCTGCACCCAGCCAACACTGCTGCTTTGCTTGCTGTCGCGATGACAGCCATTCAGGCAAGCGATGCAATCGTTGCCGCGCTCGCGCGCGCAGTCGCCCTGGCCGCGGCGCAGCGCGCTCCACTTGTAACCGAGCTTGTCGCAGGCCTCGACAAACTTGCGCGCATTGTCATTGCGCTCCTCCGCGCTAAAGGTGTGCAACTTGAGCCGCGCCTCGACCTTGTCGTAGTAGGGCGACATGTGCTGGCTGGTAAACCACGGCACGCCTGACTGGGCGCGCCAATCGTCGAATGCCACGTCGTCGAAGCGATCCATGAGCGCTTGGTAGACAATCGACGAGCCGCCGACCATGCGCGTACGCAGAAAGCCCATGCGCGCGTCCTTGTCGAACTCGATGCCGCCGCCCCAATACAGCTGCGCCGAGCCTTCGGCCTCGGTGCGAGGAAAGGTGTCTTTCTTAAAGAACTTGCCGGCCTCGATCAGCAGCACCTTGGCGCCGCTGGCGTGCAGGTGATGCGCGAGCGGCCCGCCACCGGGGCCCGAGCCAACCACGATTACGTCGTACGTCATGGCAACTTCTCCTTCTTGCCGATGCTGTCGAGCTTAAGCCCGCTGGCGGCAAAGCGCACCCAGTCGCGATGCTTGGCAAAATAGCTGAGCATGACGTTCGTGAGCAGCGCGTACTTGGCCTTGGTAAAGGGATACCAGTGTGGCTCGATGGTCTCGCTTTGCTTGTCGATGACCACGGACTTCACGTTGCAAAACGTGGTGAGGCCCCAGTCGCCCTTATAGCGGCCAATACCGCTGTGCTTAGTGCCGCCAAACGGCAGCGCCGGGTTGGCCTCAGTGATCATATGGTTGTTAATCGAGACGTTGCCGGTGACAATTTGCCGCGCCACGCGCACCGCGCGATCTAGATCCCGGCTCCACACCGAGGCGCCCAGGCCATACGGCGAATCGTTGGCGAGCGCGATGGCCTGATTTTCGGAGGTGAACTTCATCACCGCGAGCACCGGGCCAAAGGTCTCTTCGCTGGCGATTTTCATGCTGTGATCGCAATCCGCCACAATTGTTGGCAGCATGTGCGCCGAGCCGCGCTGCGCCACGCCGCCGCAAAGCACCTTGGCGCCGCGCGCGACGGCATCGTCAATGTGTTCTTCGATGATCGAAATCTGCGCCGGCGAGGTAATCGCGCCAATATCGCAATCGCCGGGGTCGCGCGTGTGCCTATCTGCATGCGATGTGCGCAGCTGCTTAGTTAACCGCACCAGCTCCGGCACCAGGCGGTCATAAATCGTATCTTGCACGTACAGCCGCTCAAGCGACGTGCACGATTGCCCGGCGTTGGTAAACGCGCCCCACATGATGCCATTGGCGGTGCGCGTGACATCGACGTCGTCAAAAACGATGCCGGGGTCTTTGCCGCCGAGCTCAAGATCGACGGGAATCAATTCCTTGGCGCAGGCGACGCCAATCTCGCGTCCCGCCCGCACGCTGCCCGTGAAGTGGACCTTGCCTGGCTTCTCGGCAATCAGCGCGGCGCCGGTGGCGCGGCCGCCGTAGACCACCTGCAGCGCATGCTTGGGAAACTTGGTTTTTTCTATCAGGTCTTCCCACAGACCTTGCAGCGGCGTGAGTTCCGACGGCTTAAAGATGACCGCATTGCCGGCCAAAAAAGCCAAGATCGCCGGCACCATGCCCTGATAGAACGGAAAGTTCCACGGCGCGATCACCAGCACCGTGCCGAGTGGCTCGTGCCATACCATCGACTTTTTGCCCATCAAGAAAATGGGCGTGTGGACTTTTTGGTCCGCCAGCACCTTGGGCGCAACATTCTTAAAATGATCGATGACGTCGCATACCTCGAACACTTCGGCGGTAAACGCATCAAAGCGGCTCTTGCCGGTCTCGGCGATGATGCGATCTAAAATCGATTCGCGGTTGTCGAGCACGTAGCGATTGATCGCCATCACCGCCTCGATCCGCTGCGCGACGCTCATTGCCGCGATGGTCGGCTGCGCCCGCCGGGCGTTGGCAAACGCCTCCCTGACTTGTGCCTCGCTGGCGTCCTCGATCTGGTAGATCGACGCGCCGGTGATGGGGTTTTTCACGTCAAACTTCATGGGCGCCTTTGCTGGGCCGCCGCCTTACCGCGCCGCCCGAGCCCACGATCTACGCCACTCGGCGCCGGCGTGCAATATGTCAGATCAGCGCGGAGAGCCTAGAATAGCTTGCGCTGGCCAGCCGAGGCGCCACCGGTCGGCACCGAGGCCGGCGCGGTAATGCCTAGGTGGTTAAACCCGGCCACGGTCGCCATGCGGCCGCGCGGCGTGCGGGTAATAAAACCCACTTGGAGCAGAAATGGCTCGATCACGTCTTCCAGCGTGCCGCGCTCCTCGGACAGCGACGCCGCAATCGCCTCAACGCCAACAGGACCGCCGTCAAAGCGCTCGCAGATGGTGCCGAGGTACGACCGATCAAGCGTATCAAGGCCGGCGTGGTCGACCGCCAGCTTGTCGAGCGCATAGGCCGCGCGCTCGCCGTCGATCTGCGCTTGGCCCGCAACCGCGGCGAAATCGCGCACCCGGCGTAGCAGCCGATTGGCAATCCGCGGCGTGCCGCGCGAGCGCCGCGCAATTTCCCCCGCCCCCTCGGCGTTGATATCGATCGAAATCAGCGCCGCCGACCGCCGCACGATCGCCGTCATGTCGGCCAAGTCATAATAACGGAGCTGCCAGTGAAAACCGAAGCGGTCGAGCAGCGGCGCCGACAAGAGCCCCATGCGCGTGGTGGCGCCGAGCAGCGTAAAGCGTGGCAAATGCATCGTCACCGCCTTCGCATGCGGCCCATCGCCGATAAACAAATCGAACTTGAAATCCTCCATCGCGGGATAGAGATTTTCTTCGACAATCGGATTAAGGCGATGAATCTCGTCGATAAACAGCGCATCGCCCTCGCCCAGCGACGTCAGCAAGCTCGCGAGCATGCCCTTGTGGTCGATGGCCGGCCCACTGGTGACGTGCAGGTTGACGCCCATTTCATTGGCGATGACATGCGCCAACGTGGTCTTGCCCAGGCCCGGCGGCCCGGCAAACAAAAAGTGATCGAGCGGCCAACCGTTCTCGCGCGCCGCCCGCACCGACACCTTGAGGTTTTCCATGAGGTCGCGCTGGCCGATGTAGTCGTCAAACGTCTTGGGCCGCAGCGCCGACTGCCACGCCTTCTCGCCGGATTTCTCGATCGGCGCGATTTCGCGCGTGCCCGCACCCAAGGCGCCTAGCGAACCACTTGGCTGCACGGGCAACGCTGCGGCAGGCACGCCCGTGCCGCTGCCTTCATCGTCATTATGTTTGCGTCGGCCCATCGTGCACTACCCTACCGCGACATCGATCGCAGCGCTTGCTTTAGCAGCTCTTCTAGGCGCGAACTCTCGCCAACCTGCAGCTCCGCCACGGCCTTATCCACCTCAACCGGGCGCCAACCCAGATTGCCCAAGGCATCGGCCACTTCCTGCAACAGCGGGTGCCGATGTGGCCGCACCACCGCCGGCGACACCACCATGCGCATCGCCCCGCCCGCTGTGAGCGCCAGCCCGAGCTGCTCACATTTCTCGCGCAACTCCACAATCAGCATTTCCGCGGTCTTTTTGCCGACGCCCTTAATGCGCGTAAGCCCCGCCAAATCGCCCCGCGCGATGAGATCCGCAATGCCGCTTGGCGAATGTCCGCCCGACAAAATCGCCATCGCCGAGCTCGGGCCGACGTTTTTGACCGTGATCAGCAAATCAAACAGCGTGCGCTCGCCCGCGTCGCCGAAGCCAAACAAGGCCACCTTGTTTTCCGTAGCCTGCGTAAACACCCGCAACACGACGCGTTCGCCGACCGCCGGCAATGACGCCAACGTGTAGGCCGAGCACGTCACCTCGTAGCCGACGCCACCGCAATCCACGATGACTTCCATGCCATCGCGCTCAATCAAGGTGCCTGCGAGTCTACCAATCACCTTACGCCTCCTCTGGCGGCCACGGGCGCGACCACCGCGCTGGCGAGTTTGGCGCGACCCGTGCCTTGACTGGCAGGCATTGCGACGCGCGCGTGGGCTATCGCCACTGCCAGGGCATCAGCCGCATCCGCCGATGGCACCCGCTTCATGCCGAGCAACATCTGCACCATTTTGCCAACCTGATCTTTGTCCGCGCGCCCGGACCCGGTTACCGTTTTTTTCACCAACGCCGGCGCATAGGCCGTCACGGATATCTGCGCGATGCCGAGCGCCGCCAGCGCCATGCCGCGGGCCTGTGCTAAGGCCAGCGCGCTGCGCACATTGACCTTGGCAAAGACATCCTCCATCGCCGCCACCGCGGGGCGCAATTCACCAAGCAGCTCATTTAGTTGCGATGCGATGAGGCCTATGCGCACCTCCATCGCTAAATGCACTGGCGCCGTGAGCACGCCGCATTCGACGTAGCGCAAGGCGCTGCCATGGAGCTCTATTACGCCATAGCCGCAAAACCGGCTGCCCGGGTCGATGCCCAAAATGCGCACCTGGCCATCATACCGCAGCGCTGTGACGTTTGCCGCGGCGGCGGCATCCTTCCCTCGCAGGCCGCGGGTCGGCTGGCTAGCACTGGTACGGAAACGGAAACAAGCGCTCGCCGAGAATGATGTCTGCCAGGCCCGAGCAATGAGAATTGCTCACGCCCGAGGTGAACACCGTGGCGATCCAATCGGCCAAGTCGATCCCAGAGCGGCCGGCGCCAGGATTACTAATGCGAAAGCCCTGCGCCACGGCCAACACCGCGGCATGGCCCAAGCTCTTCACGGGATCGTCATCGCTGGCATCCTGCCGGTCGGCATCGCCGGCGTCCCAGAGGATTTCCGCGATCATATTCTCTGACACATTTTGCGTGTTGACGCCGCCTGCCGGCACCTTGGTCACGCTGCTGTCGAGATCGTCGCCAAAGCCGCCCTGCGCGTTGGAATCGGTGTAAATCGGCTCGCCGCGCACCGCCATATTAAAGTAGGTCGCAAACCCCTCGCCCCAGGCGAGCGATGGCGTGGTGGGTGAGCCGTCATGCGCGCCGCCAGGCGAATCGTCGACCGCGTAGTTATCGGACATGTAGTGCCCAATCTCATGCATGATCACCGTGTCGTCGTAGCCGTCGTCGTCGCCCGAGTTGCCGAGCAAGTGAATGCTGCTGCCGTCGTAGTACGAGCCGTCATTAGAGCCGATGTACCACCGGATCGAAAACGGCTTGATCGTCGGCTCGTTCATCGTCCCATGGATAAAATCGGCGGCCGCGACGGCTTGGTCGAACACGTTAAACGCCCGTCCCGAACCTGCCTGCGTTGCGACCATCGTTATTTCGGCGACGCCTTGATCGACGATTGGATCGGACTGCAGCCCATGCACTTGGCCGGAGGAATTCACCACCCTGCCGGTGCGTGTGGGGCTGCTCGAGGCGGTAGCCACCAAGACGTAGACGGACTGCCCTGGAGTTGGCACGTAGTCGATCGCGAAGCTGCCAATCTCGCTTACCGAGCGCGTCGACAACACCTGGTTGCCGTTGGTCGTAACCACCGATACGGTTGCGCCGCGGACGGGTAGCAGTTGCACTGCGCCCAGCCCGCCGCTCACCAACGGCGCGCGATCTTCGTAAGAGACCGTGCCCTTAACCAACGAGGTGCCGTCCGGCAACTCATAACAGGCCGCGGTGGCGTTGTCGCGAATGAGGCACGCGTCGGCGCACTCCTGGGTGCTCACGATGCCGCTCTCCGAGCACGTGTAGAGCAAATCGTCCCAGCAGGTGCCGGTCTGCGGCACGCCGAGCGAGGCGCATGTCTGGGCATCGGTGTCGTTTCCGCACGCGGAAGACAAGGCGATGAGGCCTGCGAAACCAACCACCGAGAGGGCGCGCATCACTGTTTGCCTCCACTGACTTGGCCAATGCCGGGTACGTCGACAACCGTGGCCGCGGGCTGCTTGGCCGGCGTGCCAACACGCTGCGCGATCGCGGCGGTAAGCTTACGTGCGCCCAGCATGAGCGTCGCGCCGCCGATGGCGTCCATGCCCTGTCCAGGCGCAACATCGACCGTGGTCGTCATTGTTAAAACGTCGCCCTTGCGGTGCGCGCCGAAGGTCTGGGTCTTTTTGTCGAGGCGCAGCGACAGGTCATCGACATCTGCGCTCAGCGTCGCGGTTAACGTGAGTTCGTAGGACGCCGCGGCAAGCTCACGCTGTGCGATCGCCAACGAAATCGGCGCAGCCATTTTGGGTGCGCTAGCATGCGACGGGTGCGCAGCCACCGCGCCGGACGTGGGCGTCGCTGGCGCTGGCGCGGTTACCGCCGTGGCATTTGGATGCGGCGGCGGTGCGGCAGGCGAAGCACATGCGGCCACGCCAACCGCCAACGCCAGCCACGGAGAGGTCAGGCTTGGAGCAATTTTTTGCATGGCGCGTTATGCCATGAACCCAGCAGCTTGTCAGCGCGAATTTTTTGCGCGCCGGCTACCGCGGTAGCCATGCAGCCCACCCGCCCTAAGGCGCAATTTCGGCGCACACGGGAAAGAAGCCTGAGGCTGCCTCGTTTTCACTAAATTCCGCGCAGATGCTTACGCAAAACGAAGAATCACCGCGCCCGTCACAGCAAGCATCGACGGCGCCCATGAAGGGCAGCGCGCCTTCAATGCCCGGGCCGCACTGAGCGCTCGCCTCGGCTTGCGCAAAACAGGCCAGCACCTCGGCGTTGGCGTTCGTCGCCGCGACCTGACCGCACTGCGCGATGCAGCCTCCACAAGTCGTCGACGTAAACCCAAGGTCAAGCCATTGATCTTTCATGACGGTGCCAACCGTGACGTTCTCGACGACGCAATCGGCCATCAATTGACAGGCTGCTTGGCAACCCGCCACCGACGACGTGCCACACGCCACATTGGGCAAGGGCGCCAGCTCGTATGGCGCCTGCGAGCATGTCACGGCCCCGCCCGACGGTAATTCGGGCAGCGGCGTTTGGGCCGGCGCGCCCTTTGGATGCGACAGCAAGGCCTCGATGAACCAAGCGTTGACAGGCAACCATGCGTGACCAAGATCATCGCCGCGGCAAGCGACGTGCGTCATGCCAGGCGCACTCGCATAGTATTGCGACGCGCGCGCCGCCTGCTCAACAAACGTAAAATCCGGTACCGTGATACCGCCAGGGGTGGTGCCGGCATAGCGATCGTTGTCGCCACCCCACGTGACGATTGCGAGCAGCGGTGATGGCGTCGCGTCGGTGCCGTCGCTGGTTAGGTCAAACACGCCCGAACCGACGATGGCCCCCGCGATCAGCGACGAGCGCGCGCGCAGCACCTTATTAGTAAAAATGCCGCCCGCCGAATGGCCCCCGACAAAGATGCGCTTTTTGTCGACCTCATAGTGAGCGGCGACGCATGCGACCAACGTATCGAAGTAGGCCAAATCTTTGTTGGCGCCGCCCTCAGCGCCTGGTGGCCGCATACCATCCCAAATCGGCCAGAACATGCCATTGCCGATGCTTGACGGCGCGAGCACGAAAAAGCCGGCCGCGGCGAAATCCGCCAAATCCGCGCGATTGGCGAATTTGGTGCCGTTTTCGCTCGTCCCGTTAAACCCAACAAACAAGGGCCGCGGCCCGGCATAGGTCGTTGGCGGCGCCATCATAACGAATGATCGCTCCTGCCCCGCGACGAGGAAATTACTGTTAAGACCCGCGACTGGCGCCGTATCGACGTAGCCAGCCGGGCACTCATCCACATCCGAGATGAGGCGTTCAGGATCGAGATTGACCGGGGGCGCGTCGGGCGTGGGCGCGGCATCGCTAGGTGCGCCCCCGTCGGCCGGTGCGCAGGACGAACAGGCGGCAACGGTTACGAGCCAAGGCAGCACCAACAAGCTCGCGCGCATGGCGGCACTATGCCAGCGTTGGCGAGGTTGGCGCAATCGTGATTTGCTGGGGCCGGGCGCCAAAGATGGCGGAGCCAATGCGAACGTGGGTGGCGCCCTCTTCGATGGCAACCTCAAAGTCATCGCTCATCCCCATCGACAGGGCGGGCAGCGGCCTCGCCGCCGAGGCATGGGCGTCGCGCAGTTGGCGCAATTGTGCGAAATACGCGCGGTTGGCCTCGGGGAGCGGCGCGGGTGGCGGCATGGTCATGAGGCCATCGACGCGCACGTGCGCCAACTCTTGCACGGCCTCTAGCAAGGCCGCGAGCGCCTCTGCCGCCACGCCGGATTTGCTCGTCTCACCGCCGAGGTTCACCGCGATCAAGATGGGCTGCGTCGCGCCGACGATCGCCGCCCTGCGGTCGAGCGCCTGGGCCAAGGCCAGCGAATCCACCGCATGCACCAATGCCACCTTGCCCGCGATGAGGCCCGCCTTGTTTCGCTGCAGGCTGCCAATATAGTGCCAGCGCACACGCTCGGCCGCTTCCGCGCCCGCGAGCGCCGCGAGGCTTACCTGTTTTTCCGCGAGCTCTTGTGCGTAGTTTTCGCCGAAGTCACGCTGCCCCGCCAGGGCGACCTCGGCCAGCGCCGCGATCGGCTGCAGCTTAGACACCGCGATGCAGGTAACGCTTTGCCGTGGCCGCCCCGCCCGCACGCACGCGTTTACGATGCGCGCTTCGATCGCCACCAAGCGCTCAGCGATGGCCGACATGCAAACCGGTTCCAAGTCGGTGATGCACCACCGCGTCGTCCACCGACGCAGCCACCGGCGGCGCGACGTCGATATGAAGATAGGCCTGATCGCGTAGCAGCAGCGCATCGAGCCGACACAACACGCCATCGCGATGCGTCGTGCCCGCCGAGCGTTCGAGCACCATCTTGGCGGCATGCAAGGCCGCCGAGGTCACCGGCAGGCTGCCTTCCTCCGGGCTGCGATACAGGGTCGCCGCCAAGGCCGCGCGAAACAGCGCCCACGAATTACCCGAGGCGGCCAAATCTTGCACGCGCTTGCGCCCGCCGCGAAGCAAGTTAGAATAGGCGCGACGTTCGATCACCCACTTAGTCGACGCCGATTCCGGAACCTGCCGCGACTGCACCAGGCGCAAGACTTCGAGGTAATCTGGCAAGGCATCGCCTGGCGGACAGTTTTCGATCGCCGCCTCGATTGGCTCCTGCGCGTCCTCAAATCGCGATAGCCCAGCGAGCGCGTGGGCCAACAGGCGTTGCGCCCGGCGGAGCGCCTCGCTCTGGCCGCTGCCAAGGCTTGCGATGAGGCGCGTGGTTGCCACGTGCGCGCGCTGCCACTCGCCGACGTCGATGAGGGCGCGTGCATGCGCGAAGAGCACGGCGACGTCGGCTTCGCCACCGAGCGCCAACGCGCGCTCGCACGCGATGATCGCCACGTCGGGGTCGCCCGCGAGCTGAGCGGCCTCAATCAACGGCATGACGTCGGCCACCGTCGTCGCCGCCGGCAACCGCGCCCATAGCAAGGCCACGAGCTCGGCGTGGTGGCCAAGCTCGCGATACAAATCGATCACCCACGGCGCATCGGCTTCGCAGATCGCGATGGCATGCCGCGCCGCGCGGATGAGCTGGCCCTCGCGCAAATAGAGCGCCGTCAGCGTTTGCCGCGCGATCTTGTCGGTGGGATCGCAGGCGAGGACCCAACGCAAGGCCAAGATGGCCGAGGCGGCGTCGCCGGCCGTTTCGGCCTCGCGCGCAAACGTCGTCGCCGCGTCGCGGTGATGCGGCACGCCGGTTGCTGGCCACGCCTCGGCAATGTCGGCCGCGAGCGCTTCGCGCGCGACAACCGGCACTAACTCAAGCGCGTTGATCGCGGCGCTCACGACCGCGGTATGAATCTTGGGCAGCCCCGAGCGCGACAGCGCCCGCATTAGGTGCAGCCACGGGCCCGGCGCATTGCTCGCGGTCGCGGCCAACCAATGCACATCAAGCGCGGCGGCGTCATTGCGTGACCCAAGCATGTCGGACCAAGCGGCGAGCGAGTACCCACCCTCGAGCGAACGGGCGCAGCGCGCAAGCATGAAAGCGGCCGGCTCGCCCGCACTAGCATCGGTGCGCAAGTCATCGGCCATGCGCAGCTCCCAGCCCGCGCGCTCATCGCCGCGCAAGAGCGATGCCACCGTAGGCAAGCCCGCCGTGAGCTCGATGAGCAACGCGCCCCGCGCGGCCTCTAGATCAAGCGTGCGCTCGATGCGCAAGAGCCACGTATCGAGCAACCATTCCTGCGTCGGCTTGCACGCCTCGATGAGCTCGAGCAAGCCACGTGCGCCCCAGTCGTCGAGTTCAAAGCGCGCCCGCCGCAGCAAATGCAACGCCTCGGTCGCGATATGACGATATGCGCCCGCCAGCGGCGTTGGCTTGCCTGAGGTAAGCGATAGATAGCGCGCCAACGAAATCGCTAGCGCATACAGCGTCGCCGCCGCGTGAGCGGGGCCGAGCGATCGCGAGGGCAAGGCCTTCCACCAATCCTGCACCAAGCGATCGGCCGCGGCGAGCGAGACGTCGACTGGCAAGGCCAGGCGTTCATCGATGGCGGCGATGTGCTGCGCGGCATCTGGCATCGCGACGCGCAGGCCGGCAAACCACGCCGGATCGACGCTAAACATCGGGCGTGCGCCGAGGGCCGTCTCAATAAGCGCGGCATCGACGCCGGGCACAAAATCGGCCAAATCGCGCGCCAACATTTGGGCGCGCCGCAGCGCCGCCGTGCCAAGCAGCCGACGCAAGACGTCGTCCCATTCTTTGGGGTCGCGGATGGCCGCGAGGCGCCACAAGCGATTGATCTCCGCATCGCGCCGGCTGTTGGGCCGCCGCAATTCCACGGCCTGGATCAGATCAACGGCGCGTGCCAATTCGCCGCGCAGCAGGTGTAGCTTGGCGACGATGAGCGCCAAGGCCTCGTCTTCGCTGCCAAACTTCGCCAGAAACACCTCGCCGCAAACCAGGGCTTGATCTTCGCGGCCCACGAGCAACAAGGCTTCCACCGCGATGGCCGCATCACGTGCATTGGTCGCGGCGGCGATCGAATGAATCCGCACCGCCATCGCGAGGTCTCCGCGCACATGCGCCGCGCGCAAATCGGCGTGCGCGACGACGGCGAGGTCGCTCGTCCACCGCGTCACCATGGCGCTCTCCTCGGCAAACTGTGGCTGCAAGTCGGCGGGCATGTCGGCCAGGACGCTCCGTGCCCGCGCAACGGCCTCGTCGTAACGACCGGCACCCATCATGGCTTCGGCGAGCAACATCCCCGCGCGAAACTTGGCTTGCGCATCGAACTGTTTGCCGGCGGCGCTTTGTAAGCCTTCGAGCACGTCGCCGTAGCGAAACTGCGCCTCGGCGAGCGCGTGCCCAGGGCGGCCGCTCCGCAGCGCAAAGCGCACGCAGTCCAGGTGCGCGGCGAAATAGGTCGGCGACACCTCGGCCGCGCGCTGAGCCCATCGGAAGGCCTCTTCGTAGCGACCTTGGCGGGCCAGCTCAGTGGCATAATTGTGCAGCGCCACGGGATTAGCTGGCAGCAAGCTGGCGGCGACGCCTTGATGCCTAAGGCCAAGCGATAGGCCATGCTTATTGGCCGCCGCAAAGGCCTCGCCCCACACGGCGAGATGCGCCTTGCCGTACATCGGCGCGTCCTCGATGACCGAGAAGATTTCCCGGCGGTTGGTGGCGCCCGTCCGCAGGCCTAGCAAAAAATCGTGGTAGCGCGCAGCGACATGGGTCGGATCGCGACGCAACGTGGCGGCGAAGCATGCGTCGCGCCAATCAGCGCGTAGCTGGGCGAGCGCCTGCAAGCACGCCGTCGCTAGGGGCGTTGCCAACGCGCTATACGGCGTCACCGCCTGGAGTTGGGACGGCAGCGAGCTGGCGGATTTTGCCGTCGCTAGCTCGGTCGTGGCATCGACGAGCTGCTTGCCGGAAAACTCGTGAAGCTGGGGCGTTTCGCTGAGATGGCGCGCATCGAGCCATGCGCTCAGGGCCAAGTTGAGCGATGCCGCTAGCGAGGGCGCCTCGCCCGCGAATACTTGTTTGCCGGCGACCGGCCTTCGGCTATGCAGCCGCACCGCGTCGCTACCTAAGGGCCACTCAAGCCAAAGCAGCTCGTGCCGCCGATTGACCTGAAAGTGCCACTGCCCGACGTCATCAAAATCCGCATGGCGCGCGTTGAGCAACTGCCCCGAGGGGTCGGTCCACGGCTCGTCGCTGGCGTCAAACACCGCGCAGACCGGGTGCGCCACGAGCGCATTGCACATCAAATGGCCGAGCACGCGCGCCGCGAATTCGGCGATGGGTCCTTCGAGCTTGCTCGTGCCGTCGGTCCCGACTATTAAGCTCGGCAGCACGCACACGCGGTGAGGATATGGCGCTGGAGGCATGGACGAGCCATAAGGATACAGACCCGCGCCAGCCACGTGCTACTTGAGGGGCGGGTTTTTCTTGAATAAACCCGCGCTCGTGCCACACCATCCCACCCTGCTTCAGCTTGCCGCGTGCCTGTGGCCCAGCGCTCGTCCGTCGAGACAATGGCGGGACATGGCTGGGTCGACGAAAGTGCATTTTGGCTAGCATTTGGCCCAGATACGTTGTGATACGCTGCTTAAGCGGCGGACCTTCGTCGCGCTTGCGGCAACCAACGGCAACGGGGCAAATAGGAGAACTACGAGGTTATGGGTACGAAGCTCTACGTGGGCAATCTCAACTACAACACCAATGAGGAATCGCTTCGCCTGATGTTTTCCAGCAATGGACGACAGGTAGCCAAAGTTTCCTTGGTCATTGACCGTGAAACTGGGCGCTCCCGAGGTTTTGCGTTTGTTGAGATGGCCACGCCCGAAGACGCCGCGTCGGCGATGCAGGAACTCGAAGGCGCCGACCTCGACGGCCGCGCGCTGCGCATCAATGAAGCACGCGAGCGCGATCCCAACGCGCCGCGGCCGCCTCCGCGCACCTTTGGTGGCGGCGCGCCAGGTGGTGGCGCGGGCGGCGGCGGTTTTGGGCCGCCACGTGCGCCTAGCAGCGGCGGGTTCGGCGCGCCACGGCCTGCGGGCGGCGGCGGCTTTGGCGGCCCACCCAGCGGCGGCTTTCGCGATGCCGGCGGGCCACGTGGGGGCGACAAGAAGCCTCGCGGTGGCGGTCGACCTAAGCCAGAAGATGATCGACGTGGCGGTGGCGGCGGTAAGCGCCGCGGTCACGAAGACGACGGCGAGTGGTAGCCAATTCAGCAGCCGCACCGATGCGGTTTATTGCCGATGACAGCGATGTCGGCGTGCGGCTTGATCAGGCGATCGCGCGCCATTTTCCCGATATCTCGCGACGCCGCGCCAAAGATCTAATCGGGATAGGCGGTGTCTTCGTCAATCGCACGCGCGTGAAGCAATCAAGCCGGGTGCTCGCGCGCGGCGATCGGGTGGAGCTTCATCTCGGCTCGGCCGAGGCCACGGTAACGCGCGGTGCGGCCCACCAAGCCGAGCTGCCCGAATTCGATATCGCGTTCGAAGACGAACATCTGATCGTCGTCAACAAGCCCGCGAGGATGATCACGGCGCCCACGCCCGAAAGTGACCGCGGCAATCTGCTGTGGTTTTTGGGCGCGCGGCAGCGCCAGCAGCAGGCCGCGGCGCAGGCCGGCGAGGTCAATGCGCGCACCGCAGCGGGAGGCGCGCGCATCATGTTGGTGCATCGCCTCGACATGGGCACGTCTGGGTTGCTCGTCTTTGCGAAGACCGACGCCGCCAATCGCGCGCTCGCCGATCGCTTTTCCGACCACGATATCGAGCGCCAATATGAAGCCTTGGCGCTCGGGCATTCCGCGCGCAGCGACTTCACGGTCGAGAGCCCGATCGAAGGCCGCGCCGCGCGCACGCACGCCGAGGTAATCGCGCGCGTTGGAGAGGCAACGCACTTTCGGCTAACGCTGTTTACCGGCCGTACCCACCAAATTCGCATCCACCTGGCACGCGAAGGCCTGCCCGTCTTGGGCGACAAAAAGTATGGTTCGCCGGCCGCCTTGGCATTTCTGCCGCGCGCGCCGCGCCTCATGTTGCACGCCGCCGTGCTCGGCTTTGTGCACCCCGCCACCGGCGAGGCGCTGCGCCTCGTCTGCCCGCCGCCTGATGACTTCGCGTCGTACGCGCGCGAGCTTGCGTCGACGGCAACCTAGCCCGGGCGACGCGACGCAAGAATGTCGGCAACCTCGAGCGTACCTCGCGCGACGCGTTGCGCGGGACCCGTCATCGTGACGCGGCTATAGTCGGCCTCGACAAGAATCTGCAGCGTGCCGCCGGGGAGATGCACGGCGATCGGGAGCCCGGGGGCGGTGAGGCCGGCGCGACAAGCGGCAACGGCGGTGGCGCACGCGCCCGTGCCGCATGCGAGCGTGATGCCGCAGCCGCGCTCCCACACCACGAGGTCGAGCGCCTGGGCGCCGCGCACGTGGGCAAACTCGACGTTGGTGCGCGCCGGAAACATGGGATGGGTTTCGATGGCGGGCCCGACACGCTGCGCGAGTTCCATCGCCTGCGCGCGCGAGGCCACGAAGGCAATCGCATGCGGGTTGCCCATTGAGACCGCGGCAAATGTTGTTGACGGTGGTAGGCCGGCGACATCAACGACGAGGTTGTCGGCAACGTCCGCGCTCGGCCCCGCCACCGGTACCTCGCCGCGCAGCCAACGCGGCCGGCCCATGTCGACGCTCACCATCACGGCGCCGTCGGCGACGGTGGTCACGTCACACGTGAGCAGGCCCGCCCCAGTATCGATCGCCATCGGGTTGGCGGTGACGCCCGCCTCCTCGCGCAGGTAGCGAGCGACGCAGCGAATGCCGTTGCCGCACATTTCGGCCTCGCTGCCGTCGCTATTGAGCACGCGCATGCGCGCCACCGAGCCGCTGGACGTTGGCGGCAAGATCGCCAAGACGCCGTCGCCGCCGACGCCAAATTGGCGATCGCAAACGGCTGTAACAAATGCTGGCGTCTGCACGGCGGCGCGCAAATCGTCTGCGGCGGCTCGAAGATCGACGACGATAAAATCGTTGCCGAGGCCGTGATACTTAACGAAGGCAGTTTTCACGGATCAGGCGTAGCGCACTTCGCGCCGCGACGCTACTGAGCGACTGGTGCAGGTGTAGGTGCCGGTGCCGCCGTCGCTGGTGCTGGTGCTGGTGCTGCAGCCGGTGCCGCCACTGGTGCGGGAACAACTGGGGTAGGCGTTGCCGCGGCAGGCGCGACGGGTGCCGGTACCGATGGGTCGGCCGCGGGGGCGGTCGCTGGCGCCGCCGGATCAGTCACTGTCGGCGCGGTCGCCGGATCGACCACAGGTACTTCGGTCGGCGCTGTGGGCTGGATGCCTTGCATGGCTTTTTTAAGCGCTTCATCTTCAGCGGAAACCTTGGCGGCTGCCTCGGCGCCGAGATCTTTTAAATTCTTGTTCGCCTTGCTGGCGACATACGCGAGCGTGATCGACGTCAGCATAAAGATGCACGCAGCCCATGTTGTTAGCTTTTGCAGAAATGGATTGGCGCCCGAGCCGCCAAAGACGCTCGCGGTATTGCCGCCGCCACCGAACGCCGAACCCATGCCACCTGATTTGCCTGATTGCAACAGCACGGTCAGCATGAGGAACAAGCACACGATCACGTGCAGAACGATGAGCAGCGTCTCCATAGGGCTCGGTTTGTACCCCAAGCGCCCTAGGGGTGCAAGCCTCGCCGCCCCCGGCCCCTACAAATATTCAACAGTAATTATAAATAGATAGGCCAATCCTGAGTACATGATGGTCAGGTCATTGCGGCTGCAATCGCAGCAAAATCGGCCGCCACTAACGACGCGCCGCCAACCAAGGCGCCGTCGATGTCGGGCCCCGCCATTAAGGCCGAGGTATTTGCCGCTTTGACGGAGCCGCCGTAAAGCACGCGCGTTGCCGCCGCCGCTGTTGGTTGCGCCGCTGCCAAGAGCCCGCGAATGTGGGCGTGCACGTCCTGGGCTTGCGCAGGCGTCGCAGTGCGGCCAGTGCCGATCGCCCACACCGGTTCGTAAGCGATCACGACGGCGCTCATGTCGGCAACGCCTTGCAACGCCGCCGCAAGCTGCGCCTCGATCACGCCGAAGGTTTGATCGCCGTCTCGCTGCGCCAGGGTTTCCCCAACGCACACCACGGGTACTAAGTCCGCCGCCAAAATCGCCGCGGTCTTGCGGGCAACTAGTTCATCGGTCTCACCAAACAGCTGGCGTCGCTCGCTGTGGCCCACCAATACATACCGCACGCCGAGCTCGGCCAACATCGCGACCGCAATCTCGCCGGTGTACGCGCCGTCCGCGGCAAAATGACAGGCTTGCGCGGCGAGCGCAAAGTGCTTCCGTGACGCCTCGCCGATGGCCGTTGCAGCGGCTGGTAGCGACGTAAACGCCGGTGCCACGGCCAGCTCAACCTCCTGCGGCCAGGTTTGGCTCAAGGCTTGTTCAAACCACTTCCTCGTCTGCGCGACGCCGTGGTTCATTTTCCAGTTTCCGATGAGCAAAGGCCGCCGCATGGCCCCAGTGTATCCAATAACCGCTAGTACCCAACGCCGAGATTACGCAAATCAGATTTCCACTGCAGATAGCGAATGGCGCGCGACTTCGTTGGGAGCCAGGCACCTCCGAGATACGACGCGGTCTTTGCGCTGCGATTGGCGACCGGCACCAGCTCGGTCGCGGTGATGCCGCCGACCTCACGTATCGATTGCGCGAAGAGGTGAAAGGTAATATCCGTCGCCTGGATGTCGTTACCCCCGGCCGGAGAGGGATTGGCGGCGAGCAAGGTTTTGACGGGGCCACCGACGCGAAAATTAATGTTGTTGCAACCCACCTGGTTGATGTCACAGGTGACGTCAACAATGTCTTCGCTGAAAAACGGGGTCACCACGGTGGCATAGCCACTGGGCTGGTATGCCGGCGCGATCGGCACAAAGCCCGCCGCCGGGAAATTATTGGTGCGGACGTAGCTCGCCTGCACCTGCAGGTCGATGAACCCCAGCGCGATGTCTTGCCAGTCGTCGATGAGGCCGCCCATCGCGCTGCGTTGCAGCACGCCTTCGACGTTGGTGCCGACCGTTACGGTGGAGATGCGGTAGGCCGAAACGTTTAGCCGATAGGCCCGCGTCACGGCGCCTGCGCCGGCTTCGATGTGATTGAAGCAGACGCGCGCGCACGCGGGCGTCGAATCCGTGGTGAAACTAAATCCCGTCGTGGTAATCGTTACTCGACCCACACAGGCCTCGGTGATGGCCATGGGCAACGTGCCAGGGTCGTCGTCGGGATCGAATTCGGTGTTTGCGACCACGACCAATTCATTGGCCGTAAAGATGGCGGGCTGCGCGGTGACCCCATCGTTGGCGACCGTCACAAACGTGGAGTCGCCAGGGGTTGGGCATAACGGGTCAATGACGCGCTGCGACCGCGCGAGGTCGGCGGCAAAGAAACGAACTTGATCGACGTCATCTGCGCCACCGTCGATGATCTGCACGGCCGAATTTAGCTGGCCGTTGGTCTCCAAGCCGATGGGGAATTCGAGCGACCCATCGCCGTCGAGATCGCCGTTAAAATCGGTGCGAAACCCGTTGGGCATGCCAACCCCTGCCTGCTTGGCATCGCGGTCGATCATCGCTTGGACTGATTGTAGGGTAAATTGCAGATCGGAGACGCGTGATTGAATGCCGAACGAATCGGTCATGCGAAATTGAATGTTGAATACAAACAGCATCACGACCGAGGCGATCGCAACAGCGATCATGACCTCGATCAGCGTAAAACCGCTACGGTGTGGCGCGGGGTGCGAGGCCTGCTCAAACATCATTTAATTGTATCATGTGCCGTTGCGACATGCGGTGATTTCGCCGCGAGGCGGTGCCAGGTCGCGCTTGGTACGACATGTGCGAAGCCGCCGCACATCAGGTTGTAGAGGCGGCGTTTGCGGCAGGTTCGCCGTTTTCAAGCCACGCGGCCTCATACACCGCGCGCGTGGCGTCGCTATGGTGGGAGACGTCGACCTGGCGCGCGCCGCATAGCTCTAACATGCGCCGCAATTGGCCGCTGACCATCTTGGCGATCACCGGATCCATCGCATCGGTGACCAGGGCGATCTGCGCATGGCACGGGCCCACGAGCACCGTTGGTTTAGCCCAGTCATGATAGCGATTCCAAAATGTCGGCAGCGCGCGCATCGCGGTTTCGGGCGCCACCGAGGTGGGCTCGGCGCCCAAGAATTGGGCAAAGGTCGCGCTCACGGAGGCGCGCCCGATGAGTTCACATACCTCATCAAGATCCGCCTCTGGGACCGCCGCATGCAGCAAACCGACAAATAAGACAACCACATCCCAGCCCAAGGGCGAGACGTTGGGCAGCAGCGAGGCGGCCATGCCGGCATCGCGATCCGAGACGCGCCGCAGCACGCCGCTGCCGTATTTGTGGCTGATCACGCGTGCCGCGACGCGGAAGTGAATGCTGCGAAGATGGGCGCTGCGAAACGCCCCCGTCTCCTCAAAGCCCTTCGCGAGCATCACTTCGCCCGGCGCACCGGCTGAGGGCGGCGATGGGTTGTCCGGCGCGGTGATACGCCCGCGATGCGCGAGCCGTTGCGCGGCGTCCAGCGGCGGGGGCATGGTAGCGGCCGCGGCGATATGGCCGGTACGCACGGGCGGTGTCACCTCGGTCGCTTCGCCGATAATTTCACCGGTGACGCCGATGCGCCGCACCGAGGATTCACGGTGGCCGCGAGGGGCGCCAGGATCGCGTGGCAAGCCGACAACGGGAGGCTGAGAGGCTGATTGGCTGCGCGTCTCTTCGGCGATGAGGCGCTCGAGCGCGGTCGACAACGCGATCGCAAAGGCCGATGCCGATGCCCAACGTCGCGAGGGCTCCGGATCGAGCGCCTTGGCAATCACCTTGTCGACGGCGGGGCTGAGCTGGGTGCGAACGCTCGAGGGCCGCGGCAAGTCTTCGTGCAGCTGCCGCGTGATGATCTGGGCGAGGTTGCCGATACCAAACGGCGGCTGGCAGGTCAGCATGCAGTACACGGTGGCGCCAAGCCCATAGACATCGGTTGCCGGTGATTCGGCGCCATCGAGAAATGATTCCGGCGCTGAGAACCCTGGCGTACCGGCGGCTTCGCTGCGATCACCCGCGCGCGCGGCGACGCCGACGTCAACGAGGACGGCGCGATCGCTATCGCGATCGAGCAGAATATTGGCGGGCTTGACGTCGCGATGGATGAGCCCGACGGCGTGCATCGCGTCGAGGCGCATCGCCAATTTCCAGCGCAATTTGGGCGATGGCGGCCGGCGGAAACCACTCACCTCGATCGACCAAGCTCCGCAAGACGTCGGAAAGTGGCTGGCCCTCGACCAACTCCATCACAAAGTAGACGTCGCCCCCATGCTCGCCAAGCGCGTAAACTTGCACGAGGTTGTTGTGCCGCAGCGACGCGAGCATGGCCGCCTCGGCGCGAAATCGTTCGACCAGCTCGAGGTCGCTGGCAAGATCGGAACGCAAGACCTTGATCGCCACCGCGCGGCCAAGGCCAATGTCTTCGCCGCGATACACCACGCCCATGGCGCCGCGTGACAACTCGTGGCGCACGCGATACGTGCCGCCTAACGTCGCCCCAATCGAGAGCGCTGCCTGGCCGACATCGCCGCTCTGGCGCTCGTCGCCGATCTCCGCCACCACGACGCCGGGCGTCGCCTGCTTGAGGTGCGCGGCCGCGCGCGCAAAGGCCGCCTCGCCGCTGCGTTCGCCCGCGGCAATCGGCGCGACGACCGCGCGAAGTTGGAGATCGATAACGTTGCCGTCGATTTCGAACGGCGGGCTCACCAACGCCGCCAAGAGCTTCTCGGCCACGACCTTGGCCTGGGTCATGTTGGCCCCCGCCAACAACACGGCGAGCTCATCGCCGCCATAGCGCCCAACTTGGTCATTGCTGCGCACATTGGTGCGAAGGCGCGCGGCTAACCGCGCCAACAATTCATCGCCAACGCTATGCCCGAGCCGAAGGTTGAGCCGCCGCATCCCGACGATGTCAAAAACCAGTAACGAAAGCGACTCGCCCCGGCGTTGCGCCGCGGCCACTTCCTGCGTCGACGCCTGCTCCAGCGCCACGCGCGTCAGCATGCCGGTGAGGGGGTCATGTAAGATGCTGGTCCGCAGGCCGTCACCTTCGGCGACGAGCCGCAGGTAGCCCGCGCGCCATGAAAACTCACGTGCGACGCGCGGCGCAAACGCCCGCAAATCCTCGCGCTCTTGCAGCGAAAATTGGCGCGCCCGATCTGCCACCACCGCGAACAACCCATTCACCTCGTTGTTGCCGACCGACAGCGCGATCGCCGCCACGGAGCGGACCTCGCTGCCCACAACCAGCACCACGGTGCAGTCGGCCGCCGCGGCGATGCGCGCGGCGGTCGCAATAGATGTCCGATAACCGGACTCTGGGGGTTGCCGCGCGGTGCGGGGCCGCATGGTCTCCTGCTCGCGCCACCACACGATCGCATCCTCGCTGAGAAACGCATGCGCGACGCGCGCCAGGCCCTCGCGGGTGGCCTCATCGGTCACGTCCATGACCGAAACGCTCATCAGCGCGCGTGCCCGCGCGACATCGGTGCCACAGTTGGCGGGCGCCGGGGCCAAGATCTCGGCAAATGATTCGACCCAGTACGGCGACAACACCACCGTGTGTGCCCCGACCTGCGAGCTCGCCGACGCAATCTTGGCGGCGTGCTCTGGGTCACCGAGCAACACCTTGCGCGCGTCCACCAAGACGTCTAGCGAGGCGGCCACCGGCGACTGCCCTGCGACGGCGGACGCCGTCAGCAACACGACATCACCGGGTTGCTGATCGCTGACCGAGACGTTGTGCAGCAAGGTATAGCGAAACCGTTCCGCAAGCTCCTCGGCGATGACGGCGACCGCTTGGCTTGGGTCGAGCACGATCAAGCGAGGCACGTCGAAAATTGTAACCCGCGCGCCTCGGCTTGGTGCGCGGAGTCGCCGCGAATTCGGGTGCGCGAATCCACCTACATAAGTGTCGGTACCAACTACGTGTCGAGTCGGCGCAGCGCCTCAATGCCCGGCAAGGCAAGTCCCTGAATAAACTCGAGCGACGCGCCGCCGCCCGTAGAGACATGGGTCATGCCCTCGGCCAGCCCCGCCTGCGCCACCGCCGCGGCGCTGTCGCCACCACCCACCACGGTATAGGCAAGCTTGTGCGCCGCCATCGCGCGCGCCACCGCCAGGGTGCCATCGGCGAACGCTGGCGTTTCAAACCGGCCCATCGGCCCGTTCCAAAAAATGGTGCGTGCGCCGCGCAAGACGTCGCAATAGGTCGCAATCGTCGCGGGGCCAATATCGAGCGCCATCAGCTGGTCCGGAAACTTAGCGACGGTTACGACTTGCCCGCTCGTGGCGTCGAGCGACGCGGCCGCGGTCACGTCGGTGGGGAGATAGACCTTGACCTTGCGCTCGCCGGCCTTGCGCAGCAGATTGCGCGCGAGCGCAAGCTTATCTTCTTCGACGCGGCTCTTGCCGAGCGCGTGGCCTTGCGCGGCGAGAAACGTATTGGCCATCGCGCCGCCAATCACCAAACTCGCGATCTTGCCGAGCAAGGCCTCAAGCACCTCGACCTTATCGGAAACTTTGGCGCCGCCGACCACCGCCACATACGGCTCCTCGACCTTGCCGAGCAGGTGCGACAACACCTCGATCTCCTTGGCCATCACCAGGCCCGCGCCAAACTCGCGCACGTACTTAACCATCCCCGCCGTCGAGGCATGGGCGCGGTGAGCGGTGCCAAAGGCATCGTTTACGTACACGTCGCAATAGGAGGCTAGCTCGCGGGAAAAATCGTCGTCGTTGGCCTCTTCGCGCGCGTCAAACCGCAAGTTCTCGAGCATCGAAATTTCGCCATCGCGCACGTCGGCCGCCACCTTGCGCGCCCCATCGCCCACCGGCTCATCAGCCAACGTCACCTCGGCGCCGAGCAAGGCCGCGAGCCGGGCCGCCACCGGCTCGAGCGAGTACTTCGGCGTCGCCTTGCCCCCCGGCCGCCCGAGATGCGAGCCTAGCAAGATGCGCGCACCCCGCTGACGCAGCGCTTGCAGGGTCGGCAGCGTCGCAAGAATCCGCGCGTCGTCGGCCACCTCGCCACCTGGCGTCAGCGGCACGTTGTAGTCAACGCGCACAAAGACGCGCTGCCCTTCGACGGGCAATTCGCTGAGGTTCTTGATGCCGTTGGGTAGTGCCATGCGCGCGTGCTCCCTAACCGTGATGCCCGACGTAACGTCTTACAGGCGTGACGCGACAAAGCGCGTGAGATCAAAGAGGCGCTGTGAATAGCCCATCTCATTGTCATACCAGGCAATCACCTTGACCTGATCGCCCATCGCGATCGTCAGCGGCAGATCCACCGTCGCCGAGTGGCGGTTGCCATTGTAATCGCACGACACCAGCGGCTCCTCGGTTACCGCCAAGATGCCCTTAAGCGGCCCCGCCGCGGCCGCCGTGAAGGCGGCGGTGACTTGCGCGACTGTCGCGGCTTTCTCAAGGCGCACCGTCAAGTCGATCATCGAGACGTTCGGCGTCGGCACCCGCACCGCGAAACCGTCAAGCTTGCCGGCCATCACCGGCAACACCTCTTTGAGCGCCTTGGCGGCGCCGGTGGTGGTGGGAATCATCGACAACGCTGCGGCTCGCGCGCGCCGCAGATCTTTGTGCGGCAAATCGAGGATTTGTTGATCGTTGGTATAGGAATGCACCGTGGTCATGATGCCCGAGACGATGCCAAAGGCCTCGTGGAGCACCTTGGTGACCGGCGCCAGGCAATTGGTGGTGCACGAGGCGTTGGAAATTACGTGATGCGACGCAGGCACATACGCCTCAAGATTGATGCCACAACACAGGGTCACGTCGGGCGACTTGGCCGGCGCGCTGATGATGACTTTTTTGGCGCCCCCGAGGTGCTTGGCGGCCTTCTCGCGATCGGTAAAATGGCCCGTCGCCTCGATCACGACGTCGACGCCGTGCTTCGCCCACGGAATGTTGGCGGGGTCTCTTTCTGCCGAAATCGCCACGCGATCGCCGTTGATCGACAGCCCTTCGCCATCCACCGCAACCACCCCGGGGTATTTGCCGTGCACCGAGTCGTGCTGCAGCAAGTGCCGCAGCGTCGCGACGTCGGTCAGGTCGTTGATCAGCACGAGGTCAAAGGCGTCGCGTTGATCCGCCAAACAACGCGCAAAGCCGCGCCCGATTCGACCAAATCCGTTGATGCCAATTTTCACCTTTGCCATGTCTGCCTCCAAGCGAGCGCAGCCTAGTCGATCGCCCCACGCCGGGCCACCTTCATCGCGGGCAAATACGGACCGAGCGCGCGCTTTGCACGGCGGCAAATCAAACCGCGGCGAGGCGCGGCGGGGCGGCAATTGCCGCGTCGTCCAGCGCGCGTTGCGCGCGTGCGTCGCGATCCGTCACCTCACCAAGCAGGGCGGTGGCAAGCGAGACGACGTCGCGATCCGTGTAGCCTTGGGCCGCAAGATCTTTGTAGAGCGAGCGTGCGAGAATGCTCATCGCTTTCGCTCGCTCTTGCGTGGACGCGGTCATGTAGCTGCCTTAAAGCACGCCGCGTGCCAAAGACCAAGACTATTATTCTAGCCACTTATGGACGCCGTTCAGCGTCCGGGGCGATCGATGGCGAGCCCACGTAGCACCCGCTGCGTAACCTCCTGCGCACCTACACGACTGAGCAGTATCCTTACGCCTTACGAAATGGTCCACGCCCCACAACACCGAGGCGCCATTATGACAAATCAAAGGTTTGCTTGGGCAACGGCGCAAGTCCCGGAGTGCTGCGTTCGAGCGTGCCGCATAGCTCCTCCAGACACCGCCTTGACGCCGCTGCTGGATGCGCATCAAAGACAACACCGAGCTGGTACTCTTGCTCAATTCTTGTCATCCATACCACGCGCCCCGTGACCGCTTCGGTATGCGCGGTTGGCTGGCCGTCTGGCCCTAGCCAAGGCACATACAACGTCAAGGCCGTGCCGACGGGAAAATCGCTATCTGCATGGAGGCACGCGCCACCGAGCGAAATGTCCTTGGTCCGCACCGCATGCCGTGCGGTACCCGGCCCGGTGGTACCAATCACCAGCGGCAAGTGAACGGAAAATCGCGGATGCTGCCGTTGCTGCACCACGACATCCTACTGCAGGAGTTTATGCGCGGGCCAGTTCTTGGCTAGCCGCGGCGAGCCTCCTGCGGGGCCAAGATGGCCGCCGAATGCTGGGCTTTGAAAGACGATTATCGGCGGCGGCGGCGGCGCGCTGGGCGTGGCGCCACGGCGGCAGCTTCAAGCTCTTCGAGATGCTCGAGCATCTGAATCATGGTCGCGCGCGTTGGCGGGTGCGGCTCATTGGTGATGGCGCGGCCTAGGCCGATGCGTAGCTCCGCGCGCAACTCCGACTCGATGAGTCGATACGTGCGTAGCGCCTCTTCGGCGTCATAGTAGTTTAGATCGGCTTCGCAACCGGTGGCTGCGATCCACACCGCGGCGAGGGCCGCAGCGCGACGGCCGGGTTGCGAAACGGCAAATTCTTTGACCGTGGTGCGCAAGCGTTGGCGCACGATATGGATTGGTGGCAGCGCGACTAGTCCGTCGGTCTCGTCTTCAGGACGTCGCAAAAAGGTTCGATTCAATGGCGTTTCCATAGCGGATTTTTTCCTTATTGTTCCCCAGCGCGAGCAGCCGCGCCGAACTGCAAGTTGCATGAATTGGGTGGTGATTGCGAGAAATATTTTGGGAAATTCGCAATGTTCCGGATCCCCTTTTTCCTGACATAGACTGAACTTAGCAGTGAACTCTCACATGATCATACATCGACCGCGGCGCGGCAATTTTTTGGCTTGAAGCCCCTTCGCGACGCACCCATGCGCATTTGCGACTTCGACGCATTACAGCAATACGTTTGCGCAGTTACGTGAATTCTGCTCAAGACGCCAGTTCAGTAAGGGCGAACAAATTTTACGTGGTCCAAGCTTAGTTTTGCTCGACCCGCGACAGCAGCGCCGCGATCGCGTCATTCACTCGCTCGGCGCGCTCGATGGGCGTCACGTGCGAGCCGTCTTCGATCGCGACATAGTGCGCGCTTGGGATTTGTGCCGCCATCGCTTCGCTGCGCGCCGCGTGGATCATGCGATCGCGCAGGCCTGCGATGACCACGGTCGGGACGTCGTGCAGCGTTGGCAGCACGTCCGTCGCATCGTGCGCCATGGCCTCCCGCAAGAGCGCGAAAAAAAACTCCATATCGGTGTGCGTGATGCCGATGAGATACGGCAAAAAATCCTCGTAATCGACGAGCTCGGGGTGAATCTCCAGCCGCCTTGCGAGTTCGAACGTCAGTCGCGTCGGCACCACCAACCGCGACGCCAACTTCACCAGGCCCGCATGCCTTTGCACCACGCCCTGCAACTGCTTGGTGCGTTCATCCCAATCATGGCGGCCAAACATGCCGTCGAGCATGTGCCCCGGTGCCCCGCACAAGAGGCCAAGGCCAACCACGCGGTGCGGCGCGCGGCGCGCCAGCTCAAGCGCCACCTGCACGCCCATCGAATGGCCAAGCACGACGACCTTGGTGACCCCGAAGTTGTCGAGCATGAGCTCGGCGTCGGCGGCCAGCTGCGACACGCTCGCGCTGGCGAGGTCGCTGGGCCGACCGGATCTACCATGCCCGCGATAATGCGGGTGCAAGACGAAGCGCGGCGCGAAATGGGCCTTTAGGTGGCGCCAGATAAAGCCATCACAGCCAATGCCATCGAGCAACAAGATGGCTGGGGTGGCGCGATCACCTGGGGCAACTGCCGCGGCCGACGCCGCAACCGCACCGCGAGGCGTGGCCGCTCCTAAATTTCCAAGCGTTTCACAATAAATTGCGGTGCCGTCAGCGGCCGCAACGTATCGCGCTTGGCTCAGGCGATTTCCTTCTCGTCTTCCTCGCCGGGAAATTCATTCACCGACGGGTATTTCATGATTTCTTTCCGCGCGATCTTCCATGCTTTTTGCACGATCCACGAAAGCGAGCGATCTTGGCGATTCGCTTCTTCCTGGATTTCCTTGAGCATGTCTTCGGGGAAGTAGAGGGATTGCTTGCGTTTGTCAGATCCTGCCATATCCGCAGTAGTTTCGCGATCCAGACCTCACTGTGTCAAGCTATCCGACACTGTACTCCACGAAATTCGTTCCACTTACAGAAGTTTTGGACCTCGCACCTTAGGGTCCTAGGCCCCACCCCTTACGTCGCAGCGCGTCGGAAGGCGAATGTTGAATTTCTTTGCGAAATGGTGAGCCCGCATGCGCGCGCGGGTTGCCACGGTGACAATTCGTCACTATCGTGCCGCATCGATTTTCTCGGCAATTTGCCGGAAGGACGCGTTAAGTGACCACAACAGCGACTAAAGGACTCTCAAAGAAGGAACTCAAGCAGTTCCAGGATCTCCTCGTAGAAAAGCGAGAGGGCGTGCTGGAACGGGCACGCAAGACGCTTACGGAGGATATGACGCTTGACCCCAACGACCTCGCGGATGAGATGGATCTCGCCTCTAGCGAGTCGCTGCAATCGTTTGAATTTCGTTTGCGCGGGCGCGACAAGTCCTTGCTGACCAAAGTCGAGCTGGCGCTGCGCAAGATTGACCAAGGCACCTTTGGCATTTGCGAGTTATGCGAGGAAGCGATTGGCAAAAAGCGCCTCGAGGCTCGCCCGGAAACCACGCTCTGCATCCGTTGTAAAGAGGAGCAAGAGCGCGAAGAACGCACGTTCGGCTAAGCTTATAGGCGCTGAGCGCGCGACGCGCCGTTGTGCGCAACATCACGGCTGGCGCAATTGACACGCCTGCAAGGCTTCGGAATACTTCGTCATTGAATACGGCGACACGAGGCGACGTCACAACGTTATCTCACATGCACGTAAGGCCTAGCGCCGCACGTGCCACCGTCCGTCTGACTTACGTAAAGGAAGCTACATATGAAACATGCACCAAGATTCGTTCAGTTCTCTGCATTAGCCCTCGCCCTAGCCGCTGGCCTCAGCGGCTGCCTCGTCTCTGGCAGCGCGCGCCTGAGCACGTCGGGGTCGATCGCGTACAGCGAGCCGCCTCCTCCACAAGAAGAAGTAGTCTCACATCGCCGCGGCTATGTATGGATCAAGGGCCGCTGGGATTGGCGCGGCGGCCAATGGGTGTGGGTTGCTGGTCGATGGGAAGCTGAACGCGGCGGCTACGCCTGGGAGGCAGGCCGATGGGAACGCCGCGGCCGCAATTGGCATTGGGTTGAAGGTCGCTGGGTCGTCGGCGCCGCGAGCCATGGCGGTGGTCACAGCGGCGGCGGTACGGTCATCGTATCGGATCGGCCAGGCGTGAGCAGTACGACCACTAGCCCCACGGTCCGTTGTCCCGATGGTTCGATCACGACGGCGCGCTGCGCGCCCGTAGCGGCACCTCCAACGTACGTCCCACCACCGGCGCCCGCAACCGTAGTTGTCTCTGACCGACCTGGAAGGCCGAGCACCGTTGTCGTGCCACCGGGCAACTGGCCAACGCAGCCACCGCCTGCGCCGCAAGCGGAACGCGTTGGCACTGCGCGCAGGGGCTATTTCTGGCAACCCGGTCGCTGGGTGTGGCAAGACGGCAAGTATTCGTGGCGCGCTGGCAGCTGGCAGAAGGCCCAAGCCTCAAAGACGTGGTCGCCTGGTCGCTGGGAGCTGCGTGGTAGCGTGTACATCTGGATCGACGGCTCCTGGAATTAAGCCGCGCTAACGCGCTAGATAGCGCAAGATGCCATTGTGCGGCGGCGACGGATCGCTCGTCGTCGGTCGCGAGCGCTCTTGGCAACGCGAGCGAAAGTTTTGGCGCCAAAGACAGCGCCTTGATGGCGCGGGTGGCGATGGCAATATCATCGGAGCTTGCAAAGCGTTCGAGCTTGGCGATGGCGTTGGCGTCGCCGCGGGGCACCAACGCGGACGCGGCGGCGATCGCGACGTCGCCCTCGCTAGCGAGCGCGCGCGCGTAAGCGGTGGCAACAAGCGCGGCGTCGGTTGGCTGGCGGCCCCACGCTAAGGTGTCGGCGGCGACGAGCGACACCCACGGATCGGACGAGTCGATGAGGCGGCGCGCGGCCTGCAGCACCATAGCTTGCTGCGCCGATGGCAGGCGGTCGCGCAGCGCAAGGCCGTGACGCTGTTCGCTAGGCGCTGGGGATGCGAGCAAACTCGTCGCGAGGGCGACCGCAAGCGAGGGTGGCGCGTAGGGTGCACGCGCCGCGGCGAGGCGAATCGCGAGGCGGGGGTCAGTTGATGCGGTGGTTAGCCACGAGGCCGCGAGCGGGTCTTTGGGGCATGGCAACGCTAAAAACGCGCGAATCACGATGTCTGGCGTCGTGGCCAAGCGCGGCAACATTGCGCCGCGCAGGCGCTCGATTTCGGCGCAGGCATTGAGCTTGCCAAGCGAGCTGATAGCGGCCGCAGCGACCGATGCTTCGGCATCGGCGGTCAGCTTCACCAACGCCGCGCGGAAGGTGGCGTCGCGCACTAGGCCCAGGGCGCGCGCGACTTCGACGCGCACCAACGGCGACGCGTCGGCGACACGCTCGAATACCAAAGGCGCCGCCTGCGCGCCGAGCTTGCGCGCCATGCCGGCGACGACGACCGCGCGGGCGCGCGCATTGCTTGAGGTAATTAGATGCCGCAAGGCCGCGATGCTGTCGCTATACCCGCGCAGCACGGCGATAGCGGCGTAGGCCGCCACCTCGTCGTCGCCATCGTTCATGCGCAAGGCGACGTCGTCGGCAAAGGCATCGAGCGCAAGCGCCTCCACCACCTTGATCGCCGCGATGCGCACCTCGGGTGACGCGGCGCCGAGGCGCGAACGCACGGTCAACATCGCGAGGTCATCGAGCATGACGCGATCGTGGCCATGCGCGGCGTGCCAGGTTGTGTAGGCCGCCACCGCCTCTGGGCGGCGCTCCGCGTCGGCCAAGGCCGTGACTAAAATGCGTTGCATCGCGCGGTCGCCGGGCTGCCGCAAGAGATGCGCCTCAGCCGCGGTCGCGGCGGCGTCTGGATCACCTTGTGCGAGCAAGATTTCCGCATGGCGTACCTGGCGACTCGCGCAGCCGGATGCATGCGCCAGGCCAAGCGTTAGGAGGCCGCACATCGCCATGCGCGCGCGACGCGAAGATCCGCTCAGATGCCTCATGCCCCAACGTTACCGCGCCATGCTACGGTGATGGGACATGTTTGCGGCGGTTTGTTTTGATCTCGACGGCACCTTAATCGATAGCGAGTCGCTTACCGCCGAGGCTATGGCGCGCGTGTTCTGGCGCGATCAAGGCGTCGCGCTCGATGAGGCGGATCGGGCGCAGATCGTCGGCCATTCATGGGCCGCCATCGACGTGCATCTTCGCGCCAAGCATCCTGCGTTGACCTGGAGCCGCGCACAAATGATTGCCGCTACCGCCGCGGAGCGCGAGCGCGTTTTCGCCGAGGCCAATCTGGCAGGAATCCCCGGCGCGGCGGCCGCGGTTGCCAGATGCGCGGGCCTCAAGCGCGCGCTGGTGACCGGCAGCTCGCGGGTGGAGGCCATCCAGGCCTTGCGCCTGCTAGATCTTGTGGCGGCGTTTGATGCCGTGGTTACCGCCGACGATGTGGCCACGAGCAAGCCGTCGCCCGAGGGCTATCTCAAGGCCCTGCATGAAATGCGCATCAAGCCAAGCGCCGCGATCGTGGTGGAAGATTCTGAGCCCGGCATTGCCGCGGGACGCGCCGCGGGGTGCTTTGTCGTCGCCGTGCGCGCCGGCGCCCATCCCAGCCATCGTCACGACGCGGCCCACATTCAGTTGACGTCGCTTGATGACCTCACGCCAGAGGCCCTGCGCCAATGGGCGGGACAATGGACGATTTAGCGGGTAGGCTTGCCCTGTGCAGCTGTCTCTGCCGACCAACGTAACCATCTATGAGGTCGGGCCTCGCGACGGGTTGCAAAATGAATCGCGGCAGGTGCCAACCGCCGATAAGGTGCGGTTTATCGAGGGCCTGGTCGCGGCGGGCGTGCGGTATATAGAGGCGACGAGCTTTGTCAGCCCCAAGTGGATTCCCCAGCTCGCCGACGGGCCGGCAGTGCTCGCGGCGTTGCCCAAGACGCCCGGCGTGGTGTTTTCGGCGCTGGTGCCAAATAAACGCGGGCTAGAGGCGGCGATGGCGGCGGGGCTCGGCGAGATTGCGGTGTTTCTCTCGGCGTCAGAGACGCATAGCCAAAAAAATATCAACAAGTCGATCGCCGAGGCGTTGACAACATTCGCCGAGGTCGTGCCGCCCGCGCTGGCGCACGGCATGCGCGTGCGCGCCTATATTTCGACGGTGTTTGGTTGCCCCCTGAGGGCGAGGTTGACGTGGCGACGACGCAGCGGCTGTGTCGCGAGTTGCTCGCCATGGGGTGTTATCAAATCTCGCTCGGCGACACGATCGGCGTCGCCAATCCTGCGCAAGTCGCGCGCGTGCTAACACGGCTGCTGGCCGACGTCGCGCCAGAGGCGCTTGCGGTGCATTTCCACGACACGCAAGGCACCGCGCTTGCCAACTGTTTGGTTGCGTTGCAGATGGGCATTACGACGATTGATGCCAGCGCCGGCGGCCTCGGCGGCTGCCCCTATGCGCCGGGTGCCGCGGGCAATTTAGCCACCGATGATGTGGTCGCAATGCTGCACGGGATGGGCATCGCCACCGGCATTGATCTCGACAAATTGGTTGAAACCTCGCGCATGGTCGCGGCATTTGTCGATCACGAATTGCCGTCTAAGTACATGAAGGCCCATCTCGGCAAGCAAGCGCGGGCGCGGCGGCAGCAAGAAAAAAACGGCTGACGTTGCGGCCGCGGGCCGTTGGGCATGGCCCTTGCGACGGCGCTACGTCGTGACTACATAGAAGCGATGATCCGAGCGTGCACCGCGTGTGGCCAAAAAAATCGCATTCCCGCCAAGCATCTGGCGAACGTGGGGGTGTGCGGCGCGTGCAAGGCGGCGTTGGGCGCTACCGCGTGGCCGCTGAATGTAAATGAGGCGGAGTTTCGCGACATTGTAGCCCATGCCACGGTGCCCGTCTTGGTCGATTTCTGGGCGGAGTGGTGCGGTCCATGTCGCATGGCGGCCCCGCAGCTTGAGCAAGTAGCTGGGGCCATGGCCGGCCGCGCGCTGGTGGTCAAGGTAAATACCGAAGTCGAGACCGGCCTGGCGCGGCAATACAACATTTCAAGCATTCCCTATTTCATGGTGTTTTCCCACGGCCGCCCGGTGAAGCAACAGGCCGGGCTGGTGCCAGCCGCCGAAATGCAGCGTTGGCTGCAAGCGGAATCCCACGAACTTGGTCGCGCCTAGGGTCGCCTTGGCCTACGCTGGGGAGCCATGAGCGTCCTCGTTGCCAAGCAAGATCACGTCGCCACCGTCACGCTAAATCGCCCTGATGCGCGCAACGCGCTGTCGCGTGACGTCAATGAGCGCCTGATCGCGATTGCGGCGGAGCTGGCGGCAGATGACGACGTTCGCGTTTGCATCATCACGGGAGCCGGCGAGCAGGCATTTTGCGCCGGCGCGGATCTTAAGGAACGCAAGGGCGTGACGGCGGCGCAAACCGCTCCCTATCTCGAGGCCATCGCGGGCGCGTGCAATGCGTGGGCTGGCTTAGCGAAACCGACGATCGCGGCGATGAATGGCTCGGCGTATGGCGGCGGGCTCGAGCTCGCGTTGGCTTGCGATTTTCGCCTCGGCGTGGTCGGCAGTGAGGTCGGCCTGACCGAGGTCCGCCTCGGCATTATGCCGGGCGCCGGCGGCACCCAACGCTTGCCCCGCATTGTCGGGGTGGCGGCGGCCAAGGAGCTCATCATGCTCGGGCGACGCATTTCTAACGAGCGCGCCGCGGCCATGGGCGTGCTCAACGAGGTGGCCCCTCGCGGCGAATTTGCCGCTTTGGTTCAGCGCTACGTCGACGACCTGTTGGCGTGTGCACCTTTGTCGGTGAAGATGGCCAAGGCCGCGATCGAGCGCGGGCTGCATCTGCCGCTAGCTGAAGCGCTGGCCGTGGAGCGCGCGAGTTACGAGGTGACGCTGTTTAGCGAGGATCGCAACGAGGGGCTGGCCGCGTTTGCCGAGAAGCGGCCGCCGCGGTTCTCTGGCAAGTAGTGCGCGGCAGCTGCGCGTAGGGCGGTGTCTGCGCCTAGATCTGGGACAGCGCGCCCCAGATCTTGGGTGATTTTCCCCATGCGACATTCGGGTATGCGGGGTTTGTGCGCGTACTTTCAACCGCTTAGCGTGGCACACCGCGTGCATATCCCAATGGCATGACACTACTCGAATCCCTTATGCGCCGCCTTGGCTACGCCAAACTGGACAAGTTTGGGCTTTCGTTAGCTGCAAACGACCGCGTCATTTCCCACAACCGCAAGGCCTTGGCCATGGCGGGCGACTGGGTCGTAGGGTGGCGGGTTGAGGACAGCATCGTCACCGGTACGTTAGTTAATTTCGACGCTCAGCTAGCAACGCGCGCCGCCTTGTCGGCCACCACCGCATCGCCTGCCCGTGCACAAACCGCGCGCCAAGAATTTGGCTCCGCGCTGAGGCTGCCGCAAAACGTGCGCGCGCCTTCCGCCGAAGAAGGCCAGGGCATCGTGCAGACCGAGGCGTTGATTGTCATGCAAAGCGAACCCGTCGAGGCAGAGAGCCAAGACGCCGGCGAGACGATGGCGATGACGCCTTCGACGGCTCAGCTCGTGGCAGCCACGCCTGCGTCGATCGCGCCCAAGACCACTAGCCTGCCGACTGTTATGGCGGCTGCCGAGACCCACGTAGACTTAAACGTTGCTGGCGATGAAGGCCTCGATGACGAGGAATGGGAATGGATGATGGCACGGGCACGCGCCGCCGACCAAGTTGCCACTACCACCAAGCTGCCGGTTCAAGTCGCCGCAAGCAACGATGAAGATGAGGCGCAACAATGGCAAGTCGCGATGGAACGTGCACGCACGGCGGTCGTCGCGCCTGCAGCCATCGTGGCGCCCGTAGCTGCGCCCATCATCGCGAGCCAACCGATCGCCTCAGGCCCCGTCACCGATCGCGACATTGAAATTCCAATCTTCGTTGCGACGCCCGTCTTTGCCATGGCCGCCGTGGTCGTGCCTGCCGTCAGTGACGTGGCAGCCCTACCTTCTTTGCGCGGAGCCACCGAGGCGCAACCCATTGCGCCAGTGCCCGCCGTCGCCGCAAGCATACCCGCTCCTGTGCCTGTCCCCGTGCAGCGTCCGCGCGCCGCCGCTGGCACGCAGCCGGCACCGTACGCCGCAACGACGATACCGATGCCAGCCGTCACCGCGCCCCTGCCCGCGCCCGCCATGCGCGGCGAGCCACCACATCTTCGCGCCGCCACGGCGTCGCAGCCGGTCCAACTATACGGCCACACCGCGAGGCTTTACCTCGGCGCAATCCCACCCATGCCGACGGATGCAACCCGGCGTACCCGGTCCACGGTGACGATCGCATCGAGCAGCAACGATGCCGACAACGATCCGGTCATCGCGCCGCCCCGCTTACAAACCGAAACCTCGGCACCTCGCCTGCTGCGTCCACTGCCCCCGTTGCCTGGCAAATCGTTTGCGCGGCCACAGACAAATTCGCTAGCCCCGCTGCGGCCTGTGCCGCGAGTGACGCGCCTCTCGGCGCAAGTTCCCGGCATAACGTCAATTTCGCAGGCGCCTCGTCGCGCCGCGAGCGAAGGTCACCGCCAGCCACAACAAACTCGTCGCCTCGCGACGGCATCCTGAGCTAATTAACGCCCTGCCCGCTGATTAACGAACCAGCGGCAATGCCAAGCGTCGATAGCGAGCGCTCCCAGAGCAAGCTCGGCGCGGTCTCGAAAACGAGCTCGGGCGTTGCATCAGCGAACAACCATGCGCCGCTGCTGATCTCGTTGGCGAGCTGCCCAGGCCCCCAGCCGCTATGGCCTAGCAACACGCGGATATGCTCGGGCGGGCGCTGCGCCAGGGCCTTAAGAAGATCGGGCGATGTCGAGAGCGCCATGCCGGCCATGATTGGCACTGGGCGCGAGCCGTCGGTCGTAACAAGCTCCCACGGCGCCGCCACAGGGGAATGCAGCACCCAGCCAACGCGCATCTCAACCGGGCCACCTTTGTGCACGCGCGCGGTGCGCTCGCCCTGCCATGGCACCTCAAGGTTTTCGAGTAGCTTGTGGGTGAGCAGCTCGGTTGGCTGGTTGAGGACTAGCCCCATCGACCCGTCGTCGCCATGGGCCAGCAGTAACACGACCGAGCGCTGAAAATTAGGATCGCCCATGCGCGGCATGGCGACGAGCAAACCGGGGGCAAGTGTCGTGATCATATGTTTTTGAGCCAGGCGCTCACGCGCGGGCTCCATCTCTACATATTATCTTCGTTTCACCCCGGAGGTGGCAACATGCGAAACACCAAAGCGTCCTTGTGCTGCGCCGCGGCTTGCACGCAGGCCTTGAGCTCGGTGAGCGCTCGCACCGCCGTTTCGGCCAGCATGCGGCCATCGTCGCGGCGCCGCGGCGCCTCGGGTTGGCTGCCTACATAGGCGACGAATTCATCATATTTCCCCAGCAGCTTGCCGGCGTCGAACTCGCCGAGCATGGGCAAAAAGTGCCGCGGGTTGACGATGATCCAGTCGCCCTTGCCGACCTCAAGCGTGGTGCGATCTGCGTACGGCGAGGCCAGATCCTCGCGCGGAATCGAGCCGAGAAAGCCCTCATCATCGGCGTTAAATTTGTGCGGCACGACATCGACAAAAAAGGCGAAGAGCTCTTTGCCCTTATGCAGCTCGCTGATGTCGTCTTCATCGAGCGGCGGAAATGCCTGGGGCAAGCCGACGTGCAACGCGGGAATAACCACACGCTCCAAAATGTCGACGGCGATGGGCGGCGTCGCGCGACGCAGCGAAATCATCTGCGCCACCGCCTCGAACAGGCCGCGATCACCAGTTTGTTTCGCGATCGGCTCGGCTTGCTTGGCCTTGCCGAGCGCTTCGAGCACGCGTGCCACCACCGGCGCGTTTTGCGGTGGCAGGCGCGCCCCGCCGGCCTTGACCGCGGCGATGAGTTCGCTCACCGGCGCGGTATTCCACATGCGGGTTAGCGTCGCGAAATCCATGGAGAGCCATTGCCCAAGCGGCACGCTGTGCATGCGAATGTAGTGCTGCGCCGCGAAGCGATCGACCGCCTTGCCCTGCTCGGCCGCCGCGGCCTCTTCGTGCTGCAGCCGCAGGCGCTCGATTTCGGTGATCATCTTTTGCAAGGCGCCCGAGCCGCTGCGAATGAGTTGCTCGGCAAAGACAAAGGGGGCGATCTCGAGAAACACCTTAGAAAAGCCAAGCCGCCACAGGTGAGGATCTTCACCGAGCAAGAGCCAGTGCCCGCCGTGGCGACGGCGCAAGGTCTCGCCAAGCCACGCGCCAAATTGAAACCAGATCGTGAAGTGAGTTGAGTCTTTGAGATCGAGCTCGTCCTTGTCGCCTACCTGGCCAAAGAGCCACGTATCGAACGTGAGCATCTCCAGGGGCAGCGCCAACGCAATCGCGCCGCTATCGCCCTCGACGTCGGCGACCGAACGCACCACCTCACCCGCAGGGTCGATGAATTCTTCTAAAACCAGCTCGGTCTCGGCGCGCACACGCTGCGCAAACTGATAGGCGCCTTCGCGAATATCATTGGTCGCCTTCTCAAAGCGGTCGCGCGCCTTGGCTTCCGCCTCGGCCAGTTGTTTTGCACCTTCTGATGTCTTGCTCGGCTTTGCCACAACGCGCAGAGTATATCGACTAGGTCGGCAAATCCTAAGCCATGCGCGCCACATCTGACGACAAAGCCCAGGATGGCCCGCGGCCGTGGCTGCGCGCATGGAGAGGGCTGCGCCGCATGGCGTGGGCACCGCGCGGCCATGACCGATGGCACGCCCCGGCGTGGCCGTTGTCGCCGGCGCTGCATCCAGGTTGCCTCGCAGCCACCGCGGTGCTGGCAGCCAATGATTGGCTGCTCAAATCAAGCGCGCTGAGCGCTGCGATTACGGGCAAGCTCAGCGACGTCGCTGGCCTGATCGTTGCGCCGCTGTGGCTGGCCACCTTGCTTGGGATGATGACGACGTTAACGCGGCGTCTCGTGGTGATAAGCATCGCGAGCGTGGCGGCGATGTTCGCGGCGATTAAGCTCTCGCCGCCGGCGGCGCGGGCCATGGAGTCAGCCTTGGCCTTGGTGACAGATGTTGCGGGGCTGCCGGCGCCACGGATCGTCGTCGACGCGACGGATCTTTTCGCGTTGCCGGCCGTGCTGATTGCGTGGTGGATCGCCCGCGATGACATGTCGCGCGTGCGGCTTGGCGCCATGCGGAGCGTGAGGCAATGGCTGCGGCGCCACGACCGCGGCACGGCAAATCCGGCTGATGCGGCCGCCGCGACCGTTCGCCGGGCGGGGCTGTCGCACGCGCTTGGCGCCCACACGATCATCGCCTGCGGTGCGCGACGCGACGACGTCGAAGGCCTCGTGGACGCCCTCGCGACGGTACGCGATGGCGACCCGGGCGCCGCAGCGCAAATCGAGGCCTTACTCGAAAAGCTTGCGCGGCTATGATAGCGTGCCAGCATGACGGTTCGTGGCGCGTGCACGATGTTGCTGGTGGCCCTCGTGTTATCGCCGATGACCGCGCTGCGCGCTGATCCCACGCCCCCGCCTACGTCGCCTGCGACCGACGGCTCACCGTACATAGAGGCCGCGGATCTCGACGCCCCGTTTGGCCCGCCGCGCCACATTGAGCACATCTCGGTGCGCGGCGCCCCCGCCCATGAGGTCCGCGAAATTGTCGCCGTGCTGCCGTTTGCCGTGGGCGATACCCTTGCCGCGGGCGACAGCGCGCTGCGCGACGCCAAGCTCCGCGTCTTGTCGCTCGGCACGTATCGCGATGCCGCGTTTGCCATCAGCAAGGGCAGCGAACGAGGGTCGATCATCATCGCGATCACGGTGTGGCCCCGCCCGGGGTGGAGCCTTAATCGCCTGTGGCTTGGCACCAGCCATGCGAGCTCGGCCTGGCTCGGCGGTGAGGTCGAGCGCAAGAACGTGTGGCGTCGCCTCGACGTCGCCGGCTCCATCTTGGGCGCCATGGCCGGCGATATTGCCGGCGATGGGGCGCAATCTGCCATCGAGTTGAGGGCGACGCGCGCGCCGTATGTCTCGACGCCGTTTGGCGGGCAACTCGTGCTCCGCCTCGCCAACTATCACGAGCCCATCCAAATCTCGGGCGCGCCTGGCAGCCACGCCGACGCCGACTTCACTTCGCTGGCCTATCGATATGGTGAACTCGCGGTGCGAGGGCTGTGGGATCTCGACCGCCCGACCCGTCTGCGTGCCGGCCCTCGCATTGGCATCTTGCGCGGTGGGCAGGTCCCCGCGCTGACGCGCACGCACGAGGGCGCAACGCAAGCGATCGATGTCGGGCTGCTCCCAGGCACGAGTGTGCGCGCCTCGGCCAATGTCGGCATTGAGTACGACGTGCGCGACCATCCACGAAATCCCCGCCGTGGCTTCTTTGGCGATCTCGACGCCGACGTGCTGATCAGCGGGCTAGGCAGCGACTACGCCGCGGTCAAGCTGCGCGCCAGCCTAGAACATTGGTTGCCGCTGAGCCAGGGCCGCCGCGCGCTGGGCGTGCTGGCGCAGGGGCAGGTTGTCTTTGGCGATCCGCCACGCTCGGATCGAATCTATGTCAACGATCTATATCCGTGGCTGCCAATGCGATCACTTGGCATGGCGCTCGCCACCCGCGCCCCGAGCGACCTGCTCGGTACGGGCATCGATCGCGCGCCGGCTGGCAACCAAGCCGCATCGGTGGCGATCCAATTTGTGCAACGCATCGCGGGGCGCCGCAGCTGGCTGGTACGCGGCGATTTTTTTGTGAGCGCCGGGCTGTTTACGTTGCGCGACACCAAAGAATACGCTGGCGTGCCACACGCCGCGCTGCCCCTTGGCATTCTGGCCGATGTGGGGGTTCGCTTCGAGACCAGGTTCGGTATCGTTGAGCTTTCGCTCGCCAATCTAGGGAGTCGCCTGCCTTGAACACCAGGCGCTGCTTAGCCACGGTCGCGCTCGTTGCCGCCTTGTTGGACGTCGCGGGGCACGCCTCGGCGGACGTGATCACGCGCGTGTCGCGCATGAAATTTGTCGAGACGCCGCCCACCATGCGAGTCAATGGCGACGTCACGAGCATCTTCGACGGCCGCACGTACGCCGAACTTGACAGCGGGCTGCCCACCACGGTGGTTATTCGCTACGCGCTCTACCGCGACCGCGACGACAAGGTCGTGGCGACGGGCGTGCTCAAGCGCCGCATCGTCTACGATCTGTGGGATGAGGTGTATGTCTTGCAATTTGACGCTGCCGGCGGCGGCTTTGCGGTGCGCGTCAAGAGCAAGGCTGAGGCGCTGCGTCGCATGGTGACGCTTGAAAACCTGCCGGTTGGCCCGCTGGCCGCCATTGAATACACAGACCACCACCATGTGGTGTTTGTGGTCGAGCTCAACCCGGTCTCAGCGGAGGCGCTGGCAGAGGTGCGGCGTTGGTTGCGGCAAGGCGCGTCGGCGTCGTTTCTCTCGGTCTTTATTAATCACGATCTCGCCGATGCGGAGCGCGTTTTGCGCGTGCGTACGCGGCCGTTTTATCGGGTGAGGCGATAACTGGTGACGCCGGCCCTCCCCGCGCCTCGGCGCCGCAGCGTCAGCTTGCAGGCCAAGCTAACGTTGGTTTTTATTGGCCTGCTCATCACGCCGACGTTGGTATCGTGGTGGTTGGTGACGCAAATCGGCGCGGTGACGTCGGGTTTTGGCCGCAACGAGGCCACGGCGCGGCTGACCGCGCTTGAAGGCGCGCTCGCCGCCTATACCGAGTTGATCGCGACCAAGAAACAGGCGTGCGCCAGCGCAACCAAAGCCATCGCAACCGGGTTGCCCCCGGGCGCCGCGCCAAGTGACGCCGCCGTGCAGAACGCCAAGCTTACGTACCCCGAGCTGCATGCGCTGACCGTGCTCGCGGCCCAGGCCGCAGCTGAGCCGTCGCCTGTGTCATCCGCCGCCGCCCTGCCGGTTGGATATCGCTACTACGACGTCGACGCACCGCTTGGTGCGGCAAACGTGCTGCGCGCGCGATTTGTGGTGCGCGATTGGCAGGTGGAGGCGCAACAAATCCACGTCGCCCTCGACCAAGCTCGCTCGGCAACGCGCGTCCGCAGTGCCATGCCACGCAGCTATCTGATTGCCTTTTGGTTGACCGTGGGTGGTGCCGTGTTACTCGCCGCCACGATCGGCGCGTTCGCTTCGCGGCGCGTCGCGCGCCGTGCGGAAGCCGTGCTCGCCACCACGCGAGCGGTTGCGCAGGGCGACATGGCCGCGCGCAGCAGGCTACTTGGCGACGATGAATTCGCCGAGCTTGCCGAGGGCGTCGACACCATGCTCGATGCGCTGCAAGAAAGCCAACGTCACGTGACGTACCTGCAGCGGGTTAACACGTGGCAGGACGTCGCGCGCCGCCTTGCGCACGAGATCAAAAATCCGCTCACCCCAATTCAGCTCGCGGTGCAACAGTGTGTCTCTGCGTATCGCGGCGACGACGCGGCGTTTGGCAAGACGCTGCACACGGCGCAAGAAATCGTCGAGGACGAGATTCGCAGCCTGCGCCGCCTCGTCGATACATTTCGCACGCTGGGCCAATTGCCGCGGGTACAGGCCACCCCCATGCGCTTAGCCCTCGTGCTCGACGATCTGAGCCACATGCCAGAATTTTCCGAGCTGGTCACGATCGATCGCGCCCACGACGATATCATCGCGATGGCCGACCGCCTCATGCTGCGTCGCCTGCTTGCCAATCTCATCGATAATGGCATGCAGGCCGGCCAAGGGCACGGCCGCGCCGGGCGCGTGCAAGTATCGACGTCGCTGGACGCAGGCGCCATCACCTGCTTCATCGATGACGAAGGCCCTGGCGTAAAACCTGGCAATGCCGCGGCGATTTTTGAACCCTACTTCACGACGAAAAAATCGGGCACCGGGCTTGGCCTCTCCATCGCGAAAACCATCGCGATCGATCATGGCGGCGATTTGGTCGCCTCGGCCTCACCCTCGCCACTCGGTGGGGCGCGCTTTGTCGTTACGATTCCACTGGCGACGGCGGCGGTGCCACCGGCACCAACCCGTGGGGAAACTTAACCTGCGCCTCGGCGAGGCGAATATAGGTCGGCGCGCCGGCGAATAAGGCGTCGACGCGCGCGCCGTGCTCGAGCCGCGCGATGGCGGCGATCGCGGCGGCTGCCGAGGGCGTGACAAAACGCGAGTCGATCACATGCCCCACCGCCAACGCAGGCGTCAGCGCATCGCGATACAGCAACGCGCCGTCGCCTACCAAGGTCACCGGCCGGCCAAAGGCCACCAACTGATCCGTCAGCGCTGCGGCCGAGGTTACGCTTTCATCGCGCAGCGGCTGCCAACCATCGCCGACGCGCGCAAACCAACCGACGTACACTTCCGCTCGCCTCGCATCGAGCACCACCACCGCCGTGTCATGCCCACCCAGCATGGCGCCGGCGCGCGGCAGCGTTGCCGCGAGGGAGGAGGTCAGCCATAGCGGTCGGCGATGGACATAGGCCAGGCCCTTGACGGTGGCGAGCCCAATGCGAAGCCCCGTGAATGACCCTGGCCCCGCGCCGGCAACAAAGGCTTGGATCTCAGCAAGTGAGACCGAGGCCTGCGCCAGCGCGTCGGCGATGAGCGCCAGCAGATTTGTGCTGTGCGCCGCGACCTCGGTGACCGCCTCGGCACGCACGTCGCCCGACGCCATGTCGACCACCGCCACGCTCGCGGTGTTGGTGGCCGTATCGAGCCCGAGAGCTAGCATCATCCACCCATAAGCCGCGCGATATCATTGCGCAAGGCAAAAACCGAGAATCCCAGCAGAATCACCAGGCCGACCAATTGCGCGCGCTCGCGCGTCTGCGGCAGGATGCGCCGCCGCAGCACGCGCTCGACGACGAGAAAGGCGAATTGGCCGCCATCGAGCATGGGGATGGGCAGCAGATTTAAGAAACACAGGTTGACCGAGACCAGCGCGGCGAGCAGCAGAAAGCTCTCCCAGCCGCGCGCCGCGGATACCGACGCGGCCTGAAACATCGTAATCGGCCCTCCCAGCGAGGCGCGAGGTGACGAGCCGGTGGCGATTGCGGAGAACCCAGCGCCCATCACGGCCAACGCCTCAACGGTCTTGGCCACCGATTTGCCAAGCGCGTAGCTGATGCGATTTTGGATCGGCGCCATGATTGGTTCCCCGCGGTGTTCGACGTTGCGGGCACCAAACACCAGGCGCCGCCCGACATGGCCATAGTCGTCGCGAAATGACTGCCACGCCTGGCGCATCTCGGATGACATGGCGACCGAGGCGCCGGCGGCATTGGTCCGTCGCCATGCCACGAGATGCGTGGCCTCGGGCGCGGCAAGCAGGCGCGACTCGAGGTCCATCCACTGTCGCAGCGGCGTGCCATTTAAGGCGACTACGAGATCGCCTGCGCGCAGGCCTGCGAGATCAGCTGGCGAGCCGGGCTTGACGGTGGCGATTACCAGATCCGAACGTTCGATGCCGGTATAGGTGCTGCGTCGCAATTGCTCATCCATGGCTACGCGCGGCACGATATCGGCGAGCTCGGCGGTTAGCAGATCGACCGGCAAGCCGGCGACGTTGGTGCGGCGCAAATAGACGATGTTAGCGCGCGAAGCGACATGGCGCAGCCGACGATCGATGTCGGCCCACGTCGCGACGTTGACGCCGTCGATGCTGGCGATGATATCGCCGGTAGCCATGCCGGCTTGGGCCGCCGGCGACGCGCGATCGAGAATTCCGACCACCGGCGCAAACGGCACCTGGGCGATGCCGAGATAGCCATGCCTGGTCTGTGACCCATCGCGATGGCGCTCGACCGTGGCCACCGGCGCCAGCACGCGTTCAAACACCTTCCCGCCGCGCGCAATCGTAAGCCGAAGATCTCGCCCGATCGCGCCGGCGACCACCGAGGCCATGTCGTCCCAATAGATGGTTGGCTCACCATTGACCGCGACGATGCGATCGCCCGGCAAGAGCCCGGCGCGTTCGGCGGGACCTTCGGGCACCACGTCGCCAAGCACCGGGGCCGGCAGCTGTCGATGCCCGACGAACAACATCGCGTAGAGCGCAATCGCCACCAGAAAATTTGCCAAAGGCCCGGCGAAAATCACCAACGCCTGCCGCCACAAGGGCTGTGCGCGCAAGCTACGCGGGTGCTCGCCCTCTTCGTCGCGCAGGCGCACGTAACCGCCAAGCGGCAGAATGCCCATCTGGTATTGCGTGCCACGCAAGCGGACACGCCATAGCGCCGGCCCGTAGCCGATCGATACGCGCGCGACATCCACGCCAAGCAGCTTGGCCGCCGCGAAGTGCCCCAGCTCGTGGATAAACACCAGCAGCCCAAGGGCCATCAAAAAATAGAGTACGAACATCGCCCCGAAGACCTAGGTGTCGCAGACTAGCACACAGCTGCCAATATCTCGCGCCGGGGCGATCCAGCCTAGTGGCCTGGCGTAAGTCTTGCTATGATAAACCCTTGTGGCGCTGAAAAGCTCGAACCAAGCCAAGGATGGCACCGTCGACGCCGACGAGCTGCTAGGCGACCTCGAAAAATTGGTCGACCGGCTGCGCGTCATGTACGAGCAGTATTTTCTCGGCATCCAAAAGGCGGCGCCGTCACATATGCATTCCGACGCTGAGCGCCGCATTCGCGACCTCACGATCTTGCAGATCCGTAATACCGGCCAACGCTATCGCCTGGCCACCCTGACGCAAAAATTTGGCTCGTACAACTCGTACTGGAAGCGCACCGTGCGCGATATCGAGGCGGGCCGCTACATTCGCGACCTATCGCGCATTCAGCGGCAAGCGGCCACCTCGGGCGAAGAAATCCCCGAGGAGGTCCTCGCGGCCATGCCCAAGCGGATGCGGCAAATGATCGAGCGCGATCGCAAGGCCGCCAATGCGGCGGCAGGCCGACGGGCCGCGACTTCCTCAGGCACGTCCACACCACCGCCTGCAAATGCCGCCAACGCCCCCGCCGTCGCGGCAAAGCCTCGCTCGACAACGCATGCCTTAGACGAGGCGCTGCTCGGAGACGACTTTGATATCGACGCCATGTTCAAGAATGTCGCGTCGACGACGATCCCACCGCCGCTCGCGACGCCGCGCACCCGCACCGGCCAGCGCAAGCGCCCGACCTCCAACTCAGACCTAATGTTCCCGCGCACGCGCACCGGCAACCCCGCGCGCATGGGGGCACCCAGCACGATACCTCCCCCCTTGACCTCAGCCGCTTCCCGCGCCGCCGCGCCGCTCTATCTTACCGATGACGACGACATCGTGAGCGCGCCACCAAGCCGACGTGCGCCCACCGCCGCCCCGCCGCCAACGGCGCCTCGCGCGCCAACAGCGTCGCCCCCGTTTCGGACCTCGCCACCACCGATGCCACCGCGCGCCTCAACGTCGTCGCCACCGGCGGCGCGCCCGATTGCCGCGCCCGCACCGGCGGCGCCACCGCCACCGGGCATGTCCGAATCAGAAACGCGGGCGCTCTACGCCAAATACGTCAAGGCGCGCGAGGTCGTACGCGATGGCAGCGAAACCATGAGCTACGATCTCCTGGTGCGTCACCTGCGCCAGCAAGCGCCCAAGATCATGGAGGCGCACAAATCGAGCGGCGTCGAGTTTGGCATCGTGATCAAGGACAACAAGATCGTGATCAAGGCCAAGCCAAAGTCCTAGGCCCAGGATCGCGCCAGTGGGGAGTGGCAGGTGCGCGCACGTGTCTTCCTGCTCGCAGATAGATGGTGGACCGGCAGGTGGGCGCACGTGTCTTCCTGCTCGCAGATAGATGGTGGACCGGCAGGTGCGCGCACATGTCTTCCTGCTCGCAGATAGCACCCCTCCGGGGTAGCGCGAGACGGCTGTGGTATCCACCGCGCTCGGTGCAAACACCACCGCCCTGCAATCTATGCTCGCGGAAGAAACGTGCGCCACCTGCCGGTAGGTTTGCGTGGTGACAGCACCACCGCCCTGCAATCTATGCTCGCGGAAGAAACGGTGCGCCACCTGCCGGTAGGCTAGTGCGCCGTGGAAGTACAGCGCAGAAGCGGTGCGCGAGACATGTTCGGATCAGAGCGAAGCACAGAAATGCAGTGGGTGGAGAAGATTGCGGTGCACGCCTGCAGCGATGCCGAGGCGCATCCGTCTGGATGTAACGAGGCTCGCGAAGCCGTACACCGCAAGCTGCCCACCCAATGCGTTTCTGCCTAGAACTTAAAGGAGGCGCCGGCCTGGATGTACATGCCGTAGTCTTTTTCGAGCATCGATTTCGAAACCAGGTTGGTATAAAAGGCGCGCTCTTTTTGCGCCAACGCCGAGTCGAGCACGACGAACAGGCTCCAGCGTTCTTGCACTGCGGCCTCGGCGATGAGGCTGCCCATGAACCGCCCGCCCCAATCACGCCCGCCAAACATCTCGTTGCCGGACATGCCCGTGAGCTCTTCCAAGCGCAACTGATCCGCCAAGGTGAAGTCCGCAGGATTTTCGCCGTTGAGGCGTTTTTGGTAGCCGACGCAGGCATCGATCGGGCTATCTTCGAGGAACTGGCCGTTTTCGATTTCGGGACAGTGTTTGTCGCCGTAGACATTGAGATAGAGCCGCGCGCTGATCGTGATGGCATTGATGGCCGTCAGCGACACGGTGCCGCCCAGATTCCAATCAAGGCCGCTGCGCCCCGACTGATCGAGGCGACTGCCCCCACCCGAGAACTCGGTGAAGGCGCCCACGGCGATGGGGGAGCGATCGTAGATGAGCGCCCGCGCCCCTATCCCAAGGTTGCCGCGCGCAAGGTTCGTCTTATAGAGCAGGGCGGCGTCAAAGCCGACGGGGCCGAGCTTGCCAAAGCCGAAAGTCGCGCGACCATACAGGTAGTACGGATAGCCAACCGAAATGTCAGCCATCGCGCTGCCCTTCTCCAAGGTGCGCGCGCCCCACGAAGAACGGCTGCGACGCTCGACTTCTTGTTCTTCGACGCTGAGCTTGGCAATTGGCAGCTCGGCGTTGATCATCGCATCGCCGCCGCTGGCCACCGTGACGAGGCAGCCTCCGCCGCCGGCCGGCGCGGGATTCGCCGGATCTGTCACCACGACCGAGCATTCATAGGCGGTGCGTCCTGGCGCCTCGACACTGATAATGTTGGCCCCGGCTTCGACGTCGATGTCGACGGGCGTGGTGCCCTTGACCAAGCCATTGATCGTCACCTGTGCCCCGCTTGGGCTCGATAATACGCGCAGCTTGCCGCTGGCCTTGAGCTCGGCGCTGACCTGGGTGACCTTGCCGCCCTCGACCAGCACTTTGGCTTCGAACGACTTGTAGCCCGCGAGCTTGACGACCACATAGTGCTCGCCAGAAGCGATTTGCTGCTCTTGTGGCACGGTGCCCAGGCGCGCGCCGTCGACAAATACCTCGGCGCCGGGCACGGGTGACACCACGCTCAGCGTGCCGATGGGGCCACCGACCGCGGGCGACAGATCGAGCTTGATCGTCGCCGTCGAGTTGTTGGCGACCTTCACGGTTTCTTCGGCGGCGCTGTAGCCATCCGCGCGTACTGAAACCAAGTGGTCTCCCGCCGGCACGCTCACGTTGACCGGCGCTCGACCGGCCTCTTTGCCGTCGACGTAGACCTGCGCACCCGAGATGTTGGATTGCACGGAAATCGTGCCGCTCAGCGTCGACGCGAGCTGTGCCCGCACCTTGGCCTGTTGACCCGCGATCACCTGCACGCTTTGCTTCCACGGCTCGCCGCCGCCCTTACGGACCTCGACGACGTGAACGCCTTCGATGATGCCGGCGACGATGGTCGGCGTGTTATCGGGGTTTTTAACGCCGTTGATATAGACCTCGGCGTCGAGCACGTCCGCCTCGACGATGATGGTGCCTACCTTGGCTTGCACCGCGCGCAGCACCGGAGTGACCAGCACGGTCTTGTTTTCGTAGGCCTCGACCCAGCTCGTAAACGGCTCATAGCCATCCTTGCGGATTTCGACGAGATGGCGGCCTGGCGTCGTGATGACGATGGCCGGCACGGTGCCCTGAACCTGGCCATCAACGGAAATGGCGGCGCCAAAAATGTTCTGGTCTGAGTCGGCGCGGATGTCGAGCTTGGGCGGATCGATGCGCTTATCCAGCGGGTGAAAGAAGGATTGCAACGCGCTCTTGCGCGCGATTTTGATCTGTTTCTCGCCGAGATTGTAGCCTTCGAGCTCGAGGATGACCTTGTAGTCGCCCGAGGCCATGGTGCCCTGCCAAGGGGTCACGCCAACCGGGCCGCACTCTTTGCGATCGAGATAGACGACCGCGCCGGCAGGTGCCGACTCGATCTTCACCTTGTAACGGCGGCTGGGCTTATCCATCGGACAGGTTTGCGCGCTGGCGGACTCCGCAGCCAACGCGACCAACACCAAGGCAACCAAGAAGCGGGCCACGAGGCCAACGAGCGATACCGAGTATTTTGTTGCAGTCATAGTCATCCTACTTTGGGCCGAATCTAGCAAGGAATGGGCTGCAGGGGGATCTCGCGCCGCGAAAAGTGACGCGCAGATGCCGAGAATGTCACACCGCGGCTATGCCACGCGATGGGTCACTAACAGCACAAAAATCACCGCGCCAAGTGCCAGACGATAGTAGGCAAACGATCGCAGCGACGCGCGCGACAAGAAGCGCAGCAGCCAGTGGATGGAGAGATAGCCGCTCACCGCCGCCACCACCGTGGCGAGCACGATCGGCCCCAGCGAGGGCATGGCGCGCAGGGCGTCCCCCAGCTCGAAGAGGCCCGCACCCGCGATGGCCGGGATGCTGAGCAAAAAGGAAAAGCGCGCCGCCTCGGGCCGCGCCAAGCCCAGGAGCAGCGCGATGGCGATGGTTGCCCCTGACCTCGAGACGCCGGGCACCAAGGCGCACGCCTGCGCGCAGCCGATGAGGAGCGCGTGCTGATAGCCTAATTGGCTAATCGTCCGCTTTTCGGACTTTTTCTCGGTCGCGCGTTCGGCATAGATCATGACCAGCGCCACCGCGATCAGCGCGCTTGCCACCACCCATAGCGATCGCGCATCGCCGACGATGAACGGCTTGAGCACAAGCCCTGCCGCGACGATGGGCAGCGTGGCCAGCACCAGCTGCCCCGCCAACCTACGCTCAGCTGGATAGCCCGCGGCGAGCACACCGCGCGGCAGCGTCCAAAACACGTCGCGAGCGTAATAGATCAGCACCGCCGCCAGCGTGCCGAGTTGAACCACCGCGGTGAACGCGGCGCCTGGATCGGGCTGGCCAAGCAGCGCCGGCGCCAGCCGCAGATGCGCGGTCGACGAAATGGGGAGAAATTCGCTGGCGCCCTGCACCAGCCCCATCACGAACGCAAACCAATACGGCACGCGTCCATGCTGCCAGCGCGGCCCTGATTGCGCCAGTGATTTGTCACAATCGTTCCGTAGGCCCTTAGCGGTGGATCGCGGATGTGATAGCGAGGCTATATGACTTTACTTGGAAATGCGGCTCCCCACTTTAAGCTCCCCTCATCCGATGGTGGCATCGTCGCGTTGACCGGCCTGCGCGGCAAAAAGGTGGTGCTCTTTATGTACCCCAAGGACAACACCCCTGGCTGCACGCTAGAGGCGCAAGGCTTCACCCAGGCGCGCTATGCCTTTGCCGCGCAAAATGCCGTGGTCCTCGGCATCAGCAAGGATTCCATTGCGTCGCACTGCAAGTTTCGCGACAAGTACGGTCTTACGGTTCCCTTGCTCTCCGATGAGAGCGGCGCCACCATTGCGGCCTATGGCGCGTGGGGCAAAAAGAATCTCTACGGCAATATCAGCGAGGGTATTATTCGATCAACATTTTTGATCGACGAAATCGGCACCGTGATCAAGGAATGGCGGGGCGTGAAGGTGGCCGGGCACGTTGAAGCCGTGCTCGATGCGGTCAACGGGGCCAGCGTTCGGGAAATCGTTGCGATCGCCCAGGTACCGAGCAAGCTGCCAGGCAAACCAGTCGCTAAGAAGCCGGTCGCCAAGAAGCCAGTCGCTAAGAAGCCGGTCGCTAAGAAGCCGGTCGCCAAGAAGCCGGTCGCCAAGAAGCCGGTCGCTAAGAAGCCGGTCGCTAAGAAGCCGGTCGCTAAGAAGCCGGTCGCTAAGAAGCCGGTCGCTAAGAAGTCAGCCGCTAAGAAGTCAGCCGCTAAGAAGTCAGCCGCTAACCGCAAGCGTTAAGCGCCGCCGCGCAACGCATTGTTCTGTTTATCTAAACAATGTTGTTCTAATTATATAGATTCGGGCGAACGCAGGAGTTTGCTAGGGTTGCCGGATGAAGCACCTAAGCCTTTTCACCCTGATGCTGGCCATCGGGCTGCCCAGCTCGGCCTGTCTGCTCGTGCCCGCCGATGACTCGGAAGCAGTGGAGCCCTCGCCTCCGCCGGCCGCGCCGCTGCCTCCCGTGACGCCCCCAGGCCCTACGCTCGTACCAACCGTGGAGCACTGCGGCCAAAACGCGCCGCAAGGCTTGTACGTCAGCGGCACCTTGCCCGAAAGCGTCCCGCCAAATGGCACCACGATCTGGATCCGAGCCGTAGGTCCGGGCGCCCTCCACTGGCCGCAGACGCCGACGGATATCTTTTTGATTGCACAGGCAACCAATGGCGTCTTCGAGGCCGCCTGCCCTAACGGCCTGTTCGATAATCTCGCGTATCCTTGGTCGGTCTTCGTCGTCGACGCCAACTACAACGGCGCTTGCGATGAAGGCGATCTATTTGCTTACCAGCACCGCTACGGCTGGGGCATGGGCTTTGATGAGGTGTACGAGATCAACGCGGACCACGATCCCAACGACGAACACTTCGATTTTGGCTGGTCGACGTTTGAGGAGGCGAACCCCGCTTTTGCCGGTCAACCCCATCTAACCGGCTATGCCGCGTCGATCTGCGACATCTTTTAGCGGTAAGCTAAGCACTCATGACGCCCGACCTCGAATCGCTGCGTTGCTTCGTCAGCGCCGCGACGCGGCTCAATTTCCGCAACGCCGCCGCCGACGTCCATCTCTCGCCGGCGGCGCTAAGCGGCCGCATTCGCCAGCTTGAGGACCACTTAGGCCAAGAACTTTTTGTGCGCACCACCCGCAGCGTCGCGCTTACCGATAGCGGCAAGCGCCTCTTGCCGCACGCCAAATCCCTGCTGCAGGCAGCCGAGGCGTGCACGCGCATCGTCGCGTCGACCGACGCCTTGCCTTTTGAACTCACCATCGGCACCCGGTTCGAGCTCGGCATGTCGTGGCTCATGCCCGCCATGCCAAGCCTCGATGCCGCACGGCCCCATCGCACGCTGCACGTGCACTTCAGCTCCGGCGCCGATCTGACGCGCCAGGTGAACAACGGCGAGCTCGACGCCTTTATTACGAGCAGCTCCGTCTCGACAACAAAATTTGAATACGAGGCGCTGCATCGCGAGAACTACGCGTTCGTCGCCGCCGCTAAGCTTTGGCCGCCTGCCCGTCGCCGCGTCCGTCCACCAACTGAACAGTGGTGTCTGCTCGACACCGCGCCTAGCCTGCCGCTGTTTCGCTATCTCGCGGAGACCACCGGCACCGCGCCGTGGACCTTTGCCAGCATGCGCTACTTCGGATCGATTGCCCCGATTAAAGACTGGGTCTTGGCAGGACGCGGGGTGGCGGTGTTGCCTCATTACTATGTCACGCGCGAATTGGCGCAACGCAAGCTCGTCGTCTTGGCGCCGCCTGCCAAGCTCGGCCATGACTACTTCCGCTTGGTGTGGAAAACCGGGCACCCTCGCGCGCACGAGCTGCGACAGCTCGCGGCCGAGCTACGCACACGACCGCTGAGCTGAGGCTCCGGGCCGTGCACGCGATCTCGGACACGCCGCCCGCTCCGGCGCATTTGTGACATACTGCGCCGATGGAGCTGCTGCTCGCCACGCTGGTGTCGCTATTTTCGATCGTCGATCCGATCGGCGCGGTGCCCATCTTTATGGCGCTGACGCCAGATGCCACACCGGCGCAGCGCGCGCGCATTTCGCTCGAGGCTAGCCTCTACTTCCTCGGCATCATGTTGGCGTTCTTCTTGGCCGGCGTTTACATCTTGTCGTTCTTCGGCATTTCCGTGCACGCCATGCGCATCGCCGGCGGCTTCGTCATGTTGTTCTCGGGCTTCTCGCTGATGAGCGACCATACCGGCAAGGCACCCAGCTACGAACAAGATGCCCAAGAGGAGGGACGCAATCCGCGTGACATTGCGTTCGCGCCGCTGTGCATGCCGGTGCTGTCGGGCCCGGGCGCGATTTCCTTGCTCATCACGCAGTACATGGCGCATCCCAACTGGGCCGATAAGGGATGGATTTTGATCGCGATTGTCGCCTGCGCCGCGCTGGTGTTTCTCACGCTGCGACTTGGCCCGAACCTATTTCGCTTCTTCGGCAAGGGTGGCCTCACCGCGATCACCCGCATCATGGGATTTTTAGTCATTGCGATTGGCGTTGAATTTACCGTCAGCGGCATTGTCGGTTTGGTCGACTCGCTGCACTAGACAATAAAATCTGGGCGCCGCCGATCGAGGTGCGGGGCGAGCGTGCGGGTTACGAGAAGGTGCGGGTGCGGGGCGAGCGTGCGGGTGCGGGGGTGACGTCACTACCGTGACTCTCGTCGGGTGAAATTCCTACTGGAGCTTAGACCCGGCATGGGCTCACATCGTATCTTTTACCCCGCGCCCGCACGCTCACCCCGAACCCTGGCCTCGCACTCGCACCTTGCAGATGCGCGACATGATTGGCTTGGTCATTGCCACAAACCCGCGCAACCGTCGTGGCCAGCGCCGTAGCAATTCGCGCCAGCACGGAGGCGCTGTCACGCCGCCTGCGCGCCGTATGGCAGATGACCAAACCAACCATGCCTACGCCACGTCTGCCACATCACCGTCTCGTCGCATATGAGGTAGCGCTCGAACTTGTTACCGCGGTGCGCGCGGCGGCGATTAGAGATACCAACTTGCGAGATCAGGCCATGCGCGCTTCCAAGAGCGCCTGCCTGAACATTGCGGAGGCCGCATCGCGAGTGTCACCCGCAGACCGCGCACGTGTCTTTGGCATCGCGCGTGGTGAGGCCGGTGAAGCAGCTGCCGCGGTTGAAATCGCGGCCATGGCGCGCGACACCACGCAGCATCATGCCGCGCGCTGCCTCGCCAGCGCAGACCGGTTGATCGCGCTGCTCACCGGGCTTATTCGCCGTTGAGCGTCGTGTCGCTTCGCGGCACATTTTTGGACTCCCCCAAGCCACTATCAATTTTCGCCGCTTGGCCACCGACGTGCAATTTAAGATCAGCAAAGGAAATCACGCAGTTTGGTCAGTATCTGCTTGAAACAAAATGGCTATTTCAGCCGGTGAGTGCCCCTTCATCGCTCGGAGACGTTCGCCAGGCCTCGAGGAGGGTCGCCACGTCGGACAAAATCTCGCCGTTGTCGAAGAGCTGCTCGGGAATTCTAAATTGCCGACCATCGCGCATGTAAATCGCCAAAACTCTCGGCCCTTACCAAGACGCGCGACGATAGCGGCAATATCCGTTCGCCTAACCTCGTGCCGCCTAAAACCCTTAAGAAGCGACCGCTGAGGAAACGATAGCGCCTCGCGTGTGGCTGCAATAGCAAACGGTTGAATTTTCCCGAAGGACAGTGCGGCGGATAGAAAATACACCGCCCAAACGTTTACTCCAATTGCAAGAATGGTGAGGTGCATCATTGTCGCTTCGTGACTAGAGAACTGACGCGCTGGCAAAGAAAACCCCGGTGACGCAAACGCGATGCTCCAGATGACAATCGAGGCGAGCACGATTAGTGAACCAAACACGCCGTACATCACGGTTGACGTGTTTAGAGGAACAGAAATCGAGGTGGTCGAACTGCTCACTTGACTCCGCTCCTGCCATCGCGCAAAGACTCGCATGTGAGGTTAGCCAGAGAATTCTAAATGCACAATTTGAGCTTGCCAATTTCATGGCAGTGGATAGCAGAATGAGGTTTAGGCAGCGACGACGTTGCGCCAGACGCCGCGCTACTCTTCGAAATGCTTTTCGAGTTCGTCGGCGAGGCGGGCGGCCTCTTCGGGCGAGCGCTTGCCGGTTGAACGCATGGCGTCGCCGTCGCCAACTAGCGCCAGCTGCCGCGCCTCTTCCACGCTCAAGCGCTTTTGATCGGACTCGAACCATTCGTGAATTTCGTCGGTGAGGCGCTTGGGTCGCGCGGCGGCGCTGGCGGCCATCGCCTCTTCCGAGGGGATAAGCCCCTTCTCGCGCGCATGGCGGCGGTAGTGCACCGAGCCATAGGCGTTCTGCAAGTCGTCGCGAAACTCGCGCATGGTTTGGTAGCGCTTGTTGCGATCTTTCTCGAGCGCCTTGAGGATGCAGCGCTCGGCGTGCTCCGTGATCTCTCGGTGCGCGGCGTATTCGCGCGGCCGCGGCGGCGCCTTGCTAATGTGCATCTTGAGCACGTCGCTGCCCTGCTCGGCTTCAAACGGCGGGCGGCCCACCAGCATGTCAAACAAGATCACGCCAAGGCTGTAGATGTCGCTGCGGTGATCGACCTCTTCGCCGCGCGCCGCCTCGGGCGACATGTATTCCGGCGTGCCAAAGACCGCGCCCTTGATGGTTTCGGCGGTGAGGTCGTCGGGATCAACCATCTTGGCGATGCCAAAATCTAGGACCTTGACGAAGTCGAAGGTTTTTTCGCGTTCGCTGACCCAGGTGTGATCTGGCCCCATGCGGACCAGATCGCGGCGACCGGGCAAGCGCAGCAACATGATGTTGTCGGGCTTGAGATCGCGATGGATAATTTTTTGCGCGTGCGCCGCGTCGAGCGCCAAAGCAATTTGGTTGGCGATGTTGATGGCGCGATAGAGTTCGACCGCGCCATCGCGCTCGATGATGTCTTCGAGGCTCTCGCCCTCAAGATACTCCATCACGAAATAGACGACGCCATCGGGCAACAGGCCAAAGTCGGTGACGTCGACGATGTTGGCGTGGTTGATCAGCGAGGCCGCGCGCGCCTCGCGCAAGAATCGATTCACCGCCTCAGGATATTTTGCAAATTGCGGATGCAGCACCTTGAGCGCGACGGGCTTGCGAATGTAGACGTGTTCGCCGGCATAGACGGTGCCCATGCCGCCGCGGCCCAAGATCGAGTTAAGGCGATAATTGCCGACCGTCTGGCCGAGGCGCGCCATGTCTTCGGGCTCGACGAGCACCGAGCTGTCTTGCAGGCAAAAACGTTCCCCAGGCGGGTACTTGTTGCGGCACTTCGGACAAATTCTCACACGCCCTCGGATTTCATTGTGTCACATCCGCGCCTTGACGTAGAGCACCAGCTCGCGTTGATCGTAAAACTTTACGCCTTCAGGTGGCTTCATGTTCGTGAACGTAAACTCAAGGCCTACATCCATTGCGGCGCCGGCCGCGGTCTGCACCGCGAGCGTGCCCGGCACCACGAAGCCCTCGGCATCGACGTCTAGATCGGGGATGATCATCTTGGCGCGCAGCAAGACCGAGACCGACGGCACGGGCTGGCCGACCACAGCCACCGCTGGCGTGAGGTCGGGCTTGCCGTCGCCAAAGGTCAGCAGCGTCTCGAGCGCGACCAGGCCAAACTGGGGCTTGAAGGCATAGCGCAGCGGAAAGCCGAGCTCAACCTCGAAGGCCTTGCGCACTGCCGTGTCGCCGCCAGGCAGCGCGGTTTTGCTGCGGCTGCCGACCGCGCCTAGCCGAATATTTAAGAGGTCATACGCCAGCGAACCCTCGATAGCCGCGCCACCGCGCACTAGCGTCTCGCCGAGCGCAAACGACGCCGATACCTCAAAATTATCTTGCACGCCATAACGCGCCTCAAGCAGGCCCGAGAACGATTCAAAGGCCGTCTTGGAGCTGACGTCGGTCCCGAGGCCGGCGCGCACTTCGACCACGCCCTTGCTAATTGTTAACGGGCGCGCGAGCTCGGAGCTGGGGTAGTTGGCCTTGCTAAAAAGGCCTCCTGAGGTCACCGGTGGCTGTTTGGGCTTGCCATCCTCGCCCTCTTCTTCTTCGACTTCGCCTCCACCGGCGACGCCCGAGTCATCCTCTTCTTCGTCTTGAGCATGCGCGGCGGTGGCGCCGCCAAGCACGAGCAACGCCACGGCGGTGCGAATCGCCACGCCAAGTGTGCCTGTTAACCCGCAGGCAGAGACGCCTCGCACCCTCATCACCCACCATGCTAGCCGGGCCAAGAATCGCGGCGCAAGCGCGACCGGGGAGATTCCCGCGCGATCGGGCTGGGGCCATGTGCGCAGCCACCCACAACCGCAGATGCACCGAGGCCCGCCGGCTCAGCGACGGCGTTTTTTGGCGACGATCACTTGGTTTTCGCAACCAGGTCCAAGCGGTTGTCCTGCAAACCCGCCCCAGCGCTCGACGATCTCAAAGCCCGCGTTTTCGACGAGCAGCAATAATTCGACGGGGAAAAACTTGCGCTGCGAAAGCTGCACAACAAAGCCGCCGCCGCCCCGATCCGCCGGATCGTAGTACATGCGGATGAGCGAGATCTGGCGCACGGGATCGTAGTCGTGATTGGTCGAATAGATCATGGGGCGTCCGCTGACCGGATCGCGCATGCGCATGCGGCTATAGCGACGGGTCGCCGGCAACGACAACCACTTTAGATCTGGCAGCTGCACGTCAAAGGCCAGGTGCCCGCCCGGGGCGAGACGCGCCGCGATCCCAGCGAGGCATTGCGCGAACTCTTCGCGGGTGTACAAGTGCTCAAACACGTTGAACGCGGCGATCGCCAGCTCAAAGCGGCCGGTCACCGCGAACGAGCGGATATCGCCTTGATGGCTGGTCAGGCGCTGCGCGACCTCGGCCGGCCAGCGCGCAGCCTTTTCGTGCAGGCGCGCCAACATGGGCGCGGCGTGATCGATGCCGGTCACGCGCACGCCGTCAGCAAGCAAGGGAATCGTAATGCGGCCCGAGCCACATCCGAGCTCCAGCACCCGCTTTGCGGCAAACCGCGTGGCTAACCCGCGATAGAACTCGACGTCATCGCGGCGCGCGCGATACTCGTAGTCGTACCGCAACGGCTCGCGGTAGTGTTCATGCGCCCCCGCGGCGATTTGCGCCAGCAGCGCGGCCTCGGGCGTCGATTTTTTTGGCACTACGCGGCACCCATGGGCGCCGAATCGCGCCGGCGCTTGCCACCGCGGCGCCGACGGCGGCGCTTGCGCAGGCCCCCATCGCCGTCGCCAGCCTCCTCTTCGCTGCCCTCGGCGCCAAGTTCTGTGGCGTCATCATCGGCGTCGAGCGCGTCGTCGGAGGCCATCGGTATCTCACCAGCCCAACGCGCAATTGCCTGCGCGGCGGCCTGCAGTTCGACCGCGGAGCCCGGCCGATAGCGCGTCTTGACCTTCGGGCCCGCGCCGCGTTGCATCACGAGCAGCTGGCGCATTTCATCGCGTTCGCGCCGTGGCAGGGTGAGGTCGAGCGCAAGCGGCGTCACGTGTTCGTCGAGCGCCGACAGCAATTCGTGCCCGCGCAAGCTGCCGTGCAAGAGCGGCGCGACAAACGGCAACAACGCCGCCGCTAGATAGGTGCAGTTTGGAATGTCCAGTGGATCGGCAGCCAGCGGCATGTCGTCGAAGGCGCGCAACATGTCCCACGCCTGGGCACGGGCGGTCACGGTTTGGCCGGCGTCTAGATGCGGCAACGCAAAGGCCGGTAGCACCTGACGTGGATCGTCGCTCCAAGTGGCGTGCCAACGCGCCTCTTCTGGATCGAGCACGCGCGCCACCTGCGGCATGACGCTGGCGCCGACGCGCACCGCGACGCTGGCCGGCCCGCCGTCGCCCAAAAACATCGCGACGAGCTGCTGCGAAATCTCCGCCAGCATGCCGGTCTCGAGCAAGAGCTCCATCGAGCGATAGGCCGCGCCGCCGCGCAAGAGGCGATACAGCTCTTCGAGCACCCGCGGCGCCGCGGCGCGACGAATCTCGCCACGCCACGCCACGATCGCCTCGTACGTATCAGGCTCGATCTTTAGATCAAGGCGGGCCGCGAACTTAATCGCGCGCAGCATCCGCACGGGGTCTTCCTGAAAGCGCACGCCAGGGTCATCGATGGTACGGACCAGCCGCGCGTCGAGGTCGACCAGCCCATCGACGTGATCGATGACGGCGCTGCGCTCGACGTCATAGAACATGCCGTTGATGGTGAAGTCGCGGCGCATCGCGTCCTCGACTTCGTTGCCGAAAACGTTATCGCGCGTGATCAGCAGATCGGCGTCGCCACCCTCATTCATGGCGTCGCGAGGATTGGCGCGAAAGGTCGACGTCTCGATGATTTTGCGGCCAAAGACAACATGCGCCAGCCGAAAGCGTCGGCCGATAATGCGGCTGTTGCGAAAGATGGCGCGGATCTCGTTGGGCGTCGCGCTGGTCGCGACGTCAAAATCTTTCGGCGAACGGCCGAGCAGCAGGTCGCGCACGCAACCACCAACGAGATAGGCTTGATGGCCATTTTTGAGCAGCTTTTGCACCACGCGCAGCGCGTCGGCATCGATTAAGTGTGCGTTCAATTTTCGCATAGGGCTGACGTCACTGCCGCCACCAATGCAGCGCGCATGTGGTGGCCTGTTGGGAGATTTGGCGAGCTACATACCACAGCGCCCCGACGCTGAGGCTAGCCAACGTGCGGCGCTCAGCGGCGATGTTGAACCCCGAAAATAGAAGCGCCGCAGCGGCTGTTTTTGGGGGGGACTGCGGCCTGCTGCGGCTGACTGTTAGCGTGGTGCGAACAGCTACTACATGTCTTACCTTCAAACTACGCACCGCGCAAGGACTTATGTATGAAGTTACAGTACTTTGGCTATTTTTTATAAAATAACAACTACTTACGAAGATTTTGCGGCCCGGACGCAGCGGTAAACGGCACTATTTCGATCGTTCCCCAGGGATTAAATGCGGCCGGCGCATCAGGCGGCAACGTGATCTCGTTGTGGGTAAACCGCGGCGTGTAGCCGGTTGCCAGCACCAGCACCGAGTAGGTGCCAGGCGCCGGCACGGGTTGGCGAAAAACCACCGAGCCATCTTCACCTGCTTGCCCCCACGCCGTGATCGATTCTTCCAAGCGATTCATATCGAGCGACGACTTGGTCACGCCGGGGCGCAGCACCATGACGATGGCGCCGCCGACCGGGCGATTGTCGGCTTTGTTTATCACCGTGGTCTGCAGATACGCGCCCTCAGCGGGCACTTCGACGCCTTCAGGTGCGAACGACAGGGCCGTGCGACCTTCTCGCGGCGTCCACCCCGTCTGCGCGATAAAAAGCAAATCGAGCGCGGCCGCAATTGGGCGCACGAGGCCAACCTTCGTCGTCTCGCTGACGACGCCGTCGCTGGCGATGACGGTGCGGTACGCGGTCGCGAGCCCGAGCAAGGCACCTTTCTCGTTAAACACCGGGCCACCCGAATTGCCTTGCGTGATGGCGGCATCAGTCTTGATGTATTCGTTTGCGGCCTCGCCCGTATAACCGGTGATGGCGCCGGGATTTATCGAAATCGTGCCGCCACCAACGTCGGGATAACCTAGCACCCACAGCGATTGCCCGAGTTCGGTCACCAGCTCAGGTGCATTGGCGGGCAGCGCGGGCCAAGCCTCTCCCCGCTGGCCGGCCCACCACGCGCGGCCGTCCAAGTCGGCATCGCACTTGATGAGGGCGAGATCGGCATCCTGCAGGAGCTTGCTTCGGTTTGGCCTGCCGATGCAGGCCATTTGCGGCATCAAGCGACCGGGGACATAGCGCGCGATAACGAAGAGATCGTGCAGGCGGCTGCCCTTGTCATGGACGACGTGAAAATTTGTCAGCACGGAGCCATCGTCGCCGACGATGACGCCTGAGCCACCGCCCACCGCGCGCAATTGGCCACGCACGACGTCGGCGACCACGACCATGACAATCGAGGGGTAGCGCGCCACGACAGCGGGCGGCGGCTCAGTGCCCAAGATGTGGCGAATCTGCGGCAAAAGCGGCATGCCGGTGTGGCTCGCGACGCGCAACGTGGGCGCGATGAGGCTTTCGAGTCGCGCCAGTTGCGCCGATGTGCCCATCCACGTCACGACATAGACATGCTCGCGATCGATGGTCGCATACTCAAGCGCGCGGCCCAGCCGCGGGGCGTCGGCTTGTGTGCCGCTCTCGCCAAAGCGATATTCGGTGCGGAGCCAATCGTGGCCTGCGACGGTGCGCAGCCCGCTATCGCTGGCGTGGTACATGGTGCCAAACCGCACGCGCCGCTGCAGCGCAAGCACGGCCGCCAGATTACTCCACGCGGGGCGCTCATCGACAAACAGCTCCATGCGCACGGTTGGATCGAGCGTCGACGTGAACACCACGTGATAGGGAAACTCACCCCGCCGCGATGGCGCAGGCGTGTCGCGCACGAGCCGTGGCGGCTGCAGCGGCATGGGCGCGACGTCGTGCCAGGCGGCGGTGCGGGCAAACGTCAGCCCATGCACCGTCGTTGCGATGAGCGGCGGCGTGACGAGCGCGCGATGCCACCGAGAGGCGAGCCAGATCATGCAAAGCGCCAGCACGATCACCAAGGCATCGAGGCGCGCGTATTGGCTGCGCAACTCTTCGCCAAGCCCCGCCACTTCGGTCTTGGCGCGCACCCAGACGCGTTCGAAGGCGACCGACACCGCAGATTCTTCATCGAGATCATCGAGCGGCGGCTCGGGCGTTTCGCTTGGGGGCGGCGGTGACGTCGGCGCAACCGATGTCGAGGGCGGCGGCGTGCGCTTCAAGGTGCCTCCCCCGTCGCGGTTGAGGCCGAGCTTGCAACCGTGGGCACGACGGCCGCTTCCCTATCGTCGGCGGCGGCGCGCGCATGCGCGTCGCGCTGCAAAATGGCGCGTAGCCCCGCAAAGACGACGACCGCGAGCAGCGCGGCATAGCCAACGCTCCACGGGCTCGCGCGGCCACTTCGATCGAAATACGCTTGCACCAAGGCAAAGTGGCCGTTGATCAGGGCCGCGGCGCCCAGGCCAAGCCAGAGCAAGAGGCTGCGCACCGCGGTGGGCCGGTTCGAAAACTTGGCGCGCCCGAGCACATAGCCAAGCACACCCGCAAACGAGGCGTGGGCCAAGGTAATCGCGGCGGCGCGCGAGGCCGCCTCGGCAAGCCCCATCGCGCGGCCCGGTGCGACCATGTGGTGATAGTTGAGCCACAACGCAAACCCAGTGCCCACGGACATCATGTAGACGATGCCATCGAGCGGCTGTTCGAACTCGGTTGACATGTAGATCGAATAGCGAACGACCGCGTACTTGCACATCTCTTGCGCGAGGCCCACCATGAAGATGGCCTCGACGATCCGATCGAGGGCGAAGACGCCGCCGTGCTGGGCCAAGGCGACTGGGGGCGCGAGCTGGGCGAGGACAAATTCGGAGACCGGTGCCGCAACGAGGCCGCCTAGCACCGCGACGCCCGCGACAAAATGCTTAGGCTTTGGCTCGGCGCGATCTTGCCAATGGAAATACCCAAGCCACACGAGACACGGCACCGCCGCAAGCACGAGCGCGCCAAGGGGCCCAAACGCAATGGGCGTGCGCGGCCCGGCGATCAACTCGACCATCCACGCGAGCGCCACAAAGCACAGGAGCGCGAAGACCACTCCGAGCTTGGTTTGCACCGCTACCTGCACCGAGCGCAGCGACCATCGACGTTGCACGGTTAGATCATACCTGTTTCGGGTTGTTTCATACCGTCTACGCACGTAAACTTACAGGGAAATTTCATGGCTAAACGAAAAGCAGACAATGCCAGCGACGCGATGATGACGCTCGTCGAGCTGGCCCACTTTCTCCGCATCGATGAGCATGTGGTGGTGCGGATGGCGCTGGCCGGAAACATACCTGGACTGGCGATCGATTCGACGTGGCGATTTCGCCGCGCGGAAATCGAGCAATGGGTCGCCGACCAGCTTGTCGGTGAAGAGGAGGCCTTCACCAGCATTCCCGATGGCATGCAGGCGCCGCTCGATGACCTGATGCCAGAATCAGCGATCATTCCGCAGCTCAAGGCGCGTGATGGCATTGGCGTGATCGAAGAGCTAGCCGCCCGCGCCTACAGCAATGGCTGGCTGGCCGATAAGCCGTGGTTCGTTGGCGCGGTGGTCGAACGCGAATCGTTGGCATCCACCGCCATGGACGGCGGCGTCGCGTTCCTGCACACCCGCGCGCGCGATCAAGGCCGCATTAATCGGCCTTTTATTATTATCGGGCGATCCTGGGAAGGCATTTCCTTTGGCGCGCCAGATGGCAAGCCGACGTTCATCTTTTTCTTGCTCGGGCTACGTTACGACAAGCTGCATTTGCCGATTCTGGGCCGTTTGGCGCGTTCGCTGCGCGTGCCGGCGACCATCGCGAGGTTGCGTTCGCTGTCGTCGCCGTACCAAATTCGCGCGCTCTTGTTGCGCGAAGACGAGGCGGTCCGGGGCGGCCTGATTCCGGATCAGCCCTCGCAAACGTTTACCCCTCAGCTCGATCGCAGCATGCGGCTGCGCGCCATTCGTCGCCTCGAATCGCTGCGCAAGAACAAAATTGTCGCCGATGAGAAAGCCGCCGCAAAGGCGAGTCGGCGCAAGAAGCCAAGCAAGGCGGCACTAGCTAAGGCGGCTTTGTTGGCCGCCGCTAGCGCGCAGCCGGTGGTCGTGCTCACAGGCATCGGCAAGCCGATGGCTGCGGGCAAGGTGCCCGCCAAGGGCACGGCTAGCAAACCACCCGCAAAGGTCGCCGCTAAGGCAACGGTCAAGGTGGTCGCAAAACCCTCAACCACCAAACCGCCGGCCGCGAAACCGACCGCAAGCAAAAAACCGAGCGGCAAGCCCACTGGCAAGCTCGCCGCGAAAGCCAAGTAGGCGCGGCCCATGGCGCGCGTTTTGGTCGTTGGCGCCGGAGGCATCGGCGGCCTCATCGCCGCTAGGCTGTGGCATGCCGGCGTCGACGTCACGGCGCTGAGTAAGAATGCGGCGATCGTGGCGGCGATCAATGGCGAGGGCTACCGCTTAATTGATGCTAAGGGCCGCGCCGTCGTCTTGCCGCCGCGTGCGCCGGATCCCACGGCGACCGCACGCGCAACGGCGTATCCGCCGGAAGGTGAATTTGACGTCATCGTCGTCGCGACGCAGCCGCCACAAGTTGAGGCCGCGGTCGCCGAGGTCGCGCCGTATTTGGCGGCAAGCGGAAATGTCGTCGTGGTGCAAAACGGCCTGTGCGAGGCTCGGGTTGCCACCATCGTCGGCGCGCCGCGGGTGATCGGCGCGGTGGTGGCATGGGGCGCCAGCATGCACGCGCCAGGGGTTTATGAGCAAACCGCCAAGGGCGGCTTTACGCTTGGTCGTTTGGATGGGCCGGTCGATGCGGCGTGTCGCGAGGTTGGCGGCATGCTCGCGCACATGGCACCTGTCCGATATACGGACAATCTGCTCGGCGTGCGGTGGAGCAAGCTGGCGCTTAATTGCGCGATCAGCTCGCTAGGCACGCTTGCCGGCCAGCGCCTGGGGACGTTGATTGCCAGCCGCGCCAACCGCCGCCTGGCGCTCGAGGTGATGAGCGAAGTGGTGCAGGTGGCGGTGGCCAGCGGCGTCCGGCTCGAACTCGTCGCCGGCACGCTGAATTTGCCGTGGCTGGCGCTTACGCCGCGGGAACAGGCGGGCGCGCGCACCCCGGCCCTCGCGGCCAAGCATGCCTTGCTCTGGGCCGTTGGGCAGAAATATCGCCGCATGCGTTCGTCGATGCTCTCAGCGATCGAACGCGGCAAGCCGCCGTCGGTGGATTATCTAAATGGCGAGGTGGTGGAGGCGGGTGCGCGCGTTGGCGTGCCGACGCCGAAGAATGCCGCCATCGTCGAGTTGGTGTGGCGGCTGGCGCGGCGCGAGGTGACGCCCTCGCCTGCGTTGTTGCGGCAGCTTTAGGCTATAGTGCCGCCGTGGCCATCGCAAACGAAGCATCTGATTGCGTCTTTATCCGAGGCCTGGAATTTGTTGGCAACCACGGCTATTCAGCGGCCGAGCGCAAAGGCATTCGGCGCTTTCGCGTCGATATTGCCTTGCGGCGCTCGTTGCGCGCGCCCGCGCGCAGCGACAAGCTTGCCGACACCGTCGACTATTTTAAGATTTGCGCGATCGCGGTGAAGCTGGGCACCGAGGCGACGTTTAAGTTGCTCGAGGCGCTGGCCGGGGCCATGGCCGCCGAAATCCACGCGCTCTACGCCGACGTCGAAATAGAGATCACGCTCGAAAAACTCGCGCCACCCTGCCCCGGCATACCCGCCAGCTGTGGCGTAACGCTGGTGGTGGCGCCAATACGATCATAATGTCAGCGTCGCGCGAGCCTACCGGCAGGTGGCGCACGTTTCTTCCGCGAGCATAGATTGCAGGGCGGTTTGGCTAGCACCTAGGGCTGTGGATACCACAGCAGTCTCGCTGCGCCCCGGAGGGGTGCTATCTGCGAGCAGGAAGACACGTGCGCCGACCTGCCGGTCCACAATTTATCTGCGAGCAGGAAGACACGTGCGCTCAGCTGCCGGTCAGCGCGACCGAGACCCTCGGGGGACGCCCGTTAGTCGACGAGGCGCAAGTGCGACGGGCGCTTCTTGGGGCCAGTTTGCGACGAGCCCGGCGACATGGGCGAGATGGGCACGGCGTTGCCGCGGTCGCCGTTGCGATCGGACGCGCCGTCGCGCGAGGCGGCCTCGATCGGATCGCTGGTGAAGGAAAGTTCGGGGACGTCTTCGGGCCATACGTGGCCCTTGTCGGCGCCTTCTACGACCGCGGCGTAGACGGCGTGCCACGGCAGGACGCAGTGAAACGGCTGCCCGCCAAAAGTTAGGGTGCCGCTGAGTTCTTGGTCGTCGACGACAAGATCTGCGATGGCGGGCGAAAGGCCAAAGCCGAAGCGCAGGACGAGCTTGCTTTGGCCGTGCAAATGGCTGGGAACAAGGACGCCTTCGCGGCGGGCATCGATATGCACGAGCACGGCGCCCTCGGCCATAAGGCCGCCAACGACGCGTGACTTGTCTGGGTTGGTCAATCCGCGCGCGATGTTCATAATGGCGGTCGGCATGGCCTCTCCACCGTCACGCGTGGTTGAGGGCGGAACGGTCACGCGCGCGCTGCCCATAACGGCGGCCGCCGGTCGAGGCTCGTCATCGGGCGAACGTGTTTGCGCAAGCAAGACCTGCTCTTGCGACGGGGTGATCAAGCGTTCGATCGCCGCCTCGCGGAGAAAGCCCGCGCGATCGCGGACGCTGTGGAGCGCAACTTCTTCGAGAAACACCGACGTCCGCGCGGCGTGACGCATGACGATACTGTGCGTATGAAGCGCGGTGGCGTCGCGGCGATGCCATTGGGCCATCGCGTCTTCCACGAGCTGCAACGATCGCGCGATACCGTGTTCGATGAACGCGGCCACTACCTCGTCGAAAGATGGGTGACCATCATCGCGCGTCATGCCGAGTTACTATGCGATCGCGCAGGGCCAGGCAAGACAATTCATTGGGAAACGACCTCGCGCCAACCCAGCGTTGCGAGCCACGCGCGCTCTTCTGCGCTCACCAGCACCCACACCGGCTCATCGCTCTCCCAACCCGGCACGGGCTCGTCAAATTCGACAAAGGCTAGTGGACTAGCCACCGCCAATAACCGCGCATTAGCCATCGCCATCACCGCGGTAATTTGCAAACGGCGTGCGTCTTCTTCGTCGTGTTCTTCGAGCCATTGCGTCGTGGCCGCGGCTAGCTCTGCTTGCGCTTTTTCGACAAATGCTGATTCGAGCTCGAGGTCATCAAGGCACGCGCGCATCGTGTCGATCGCGTCGTCCACCTCCTCGGGGTGCCAAAAACCTTGCGGAAAACCGCGCGCCTGTTGCACGGCGGCGCCGATGGCGGCGAGCGCGGCCGCGGCGTGCGGTCCGCTCGTGACAAGGCCGGCGTCGGCGAGGACGTCCACGAGCGGTGCGCGTTCGTTGGCGTTAGCGTGCGAGTCGGCGTCGGCCACGGCTAGACCGCGGCCTTGCGATGCTCGGGATGTTCGTCGAGCCACGCGCGCAGGCTCTCGGGCGTGATCTCAACCACGATGTCCTGCTGCGCGACGCAGGCCTGACACGCAAGCCGTGACTCGGCGCGAACATCGAACGCCTTGTCCATGATGTCGTTTTCGGCGTCGCTGACCTCGCCGAGCGTAGCGATGCCTTGCTCGACCCATACGTGACACGTCGAGCACGCCAAGTTGCCCCCACACGCATGGCCGACGCGCGCGTCGCACGCCTCGGCGGCGTCTAGCAATGAGGTGCCAGAGGCGACCTCGATGGTAACCGGCGCGGCGCTCGCCTTGCCGAGCGGATTAACGAATGTGACCTTCGGCATAGCCCTCTTCTACTTCCTCGACGCGCTTGCCGGCCATGGCCTTGGCAATCGCGAGGTTCATGCGGATTTCTGCAAATGGTTTTGATGCGTGATCGAGCGCCTCGATGGCGGCGCGAATCGCGAGATAGTTGTCGCCGGCCAAGGTCGCTTGCAGCGCGGCGATGGCCGCATCGGTGGCAACCTTGACCTCGGCGGTGAGCAAGGCGGCATCCCCGACCATCGCGGTTTGCGTCGCGGCCAGAATGCGCTTCGCCTCGATGCGCTCGGTGGCGAGGTTGCGGCGGCGCAGATCGTCTTCGGCAAACTCGAACGACTCGACCAGCATGCGCTCGACCTCTTCGTCGGTCAGGCCATAGGTCGGCTTGACGTCGACGGATGCCTCAACGCCGCTGGTTTGCTCGTGCGCCTTGACGGTGAGGATGCCGTTGGCATCGACCTGAAAGGTAATGTCGACGCGCGCCATGCCCGCGACCATCGGCGGCACGCCGCTCAATTTAAAACGCGCCAGCGAGCGGCAGCCATCGACGGTCTCGCGTTCGCCTTGCAAGACGTGGAGGTCAAAGCCGGTTTGGTTGTCGGCGTAGGTGGTGAACTGCTGGGTGGCGCCCGCGGGCATGGTGGTGTTGCGGTGGATGAGTTTTTCCACCACGCCCCCCATGGTCTCGATCCCCAGCGAAAGCGGAATGACGTCGAGCAGCACGACGCCTTCGCTATGGCCGGCCAGCATTTCGGCCTGAAGCGCGGCGCCGAGCGCGACAACTTGATCCGGATCGACATCGGCGAGCGGCTCGCGGCCGAAGATGTCCGCGACGGCGGCGCGCACCACGGGTGAGCGCGTCGAGCCGCCAACCAAGATCACGCCGTCGAGTGCGTCAGCCGTGGTCTCCGCGTCGCGCAGCGCCCGGCGGCAGGCCTTAGCGGTGGTGGCGAGCAATGGCGCGGCGACGTCGGCCAATTGAGCACGGGTGAGGGTTAGCGTTGTCGTCGCACCAGCTGCCGATTGCACGGTCACGCTCGTGCTGTCGGCCGCGCTGAGGGCCTCTTTCGCCGCGCGCGCCACGTTGACTGCGTGGTTAATGTCGCCGCCGCCGGCCTGCGCGAGCAAATAGGCGGCCAGCGCGCGATCGATATCGTCGCCGCCAAGCGCCGAGTCACCGCCGGTGGCCTTCACCTCGAACACGCCATCGACGAGCTTTAAGATCGAAATATCAAACGTGCCGCCGCCGAGATCGTAGACGGCATAGGTTCCGGCGATTTGTTTATCGATGCCATACGCAAGCGCGGCCGCGGTGGGCTCGGCGAGCAAGCGCAGCACTTCAAGGCCAGCGAGGCGGCCGGCATCGCGGGTGGCCTGGCGTTGCGCGTCGTCGAAATAGGCCGGCACCGTGATCACAGCCGAATCCACGGGTTCACCAAAAAATGCCTCGGCGCGGCGTTTTAGCTCGCGGAGGATCTCCGCCGAAATCTCAACCGGTGTGAGCTGCCGCTCGCCGACCGCAACCTTGACCATGCGATCGTCATCGATCAGCTTGTAGGGCAGCATGCCGCGGATGGCGGAAATATCGCCCGTGGAGCGCCCGACCAGTCGCTTGACCGAGCTGATCGTGGTGCTACCCGCGGCGCCGCTCGCCCCATTCGCGCTCGCCATCGCCGCGCGGCCGACCACCACGCGGCCATCTACGTCATAGCGCACCACCGACGGCACCAGCGCATCTTGCCCTTCACCAATTGCCACCGGGGCGCCATCGCGGACGTACGCCACCAGCGAATTGGTGGTGCCGAGGTCGATGCCAACCACGCGCGTCTTGCACGCCTCTTTAATTTGCGATTGCCCTGGTTCGGCGATTTGCATCAACATACGACAGTTCCTACGGCTTCTCTTGTGGCTGCTAGGGCGTCTTCTATGACTTAGGCATCGTCGAGCGCGGTGATCGCCGCGTCGCATTCTTCGAGGTAGCGCGCGACGTAGCGCAAGACGATGAGCTGCTGCTTGGCGGCGGCGAAATGCACATCGCGCGAGCCGACGTTGCCCGCCGTCGCGGCCGCCTCGCCGGCCTCCATCGCCGTGGCCAATGCCGCGAGCAGCGCGGCTTCTTTTTCCTTCATGCCGCGTTCGAGCGCGGTAACCGCGCCCAGCGCCTTAGCCGCCGTCGCCTCGGCGAGCTCTTCACGCCAACTCAGCACCTCGGTCAGCATGGTGGCATCAAGCCGCTCGTGCTCGCCGATAACGATGCCGACGCTGGCGAGCAAGGCCTCGGCGCGCGACGCCGGCTTGCGCAGCGTCTTATACGCCTCGTTGTACGTCATAGAAGTTTGCAGTGCCGCGACGCGCTGCGCCGCCGGGGCCTGCGCAAAGCGGTCGGGATGCGTCTGCCGCGCCAGCTCGTGATACTTGGCGTCGAGCACCTCGCTCGCGAGGGCAAACGACGGTGGCAGCCCAAGCGCCGCAAACGGGTCTTTGGGGCCTGTTCCTGCCATGGCGGTGCTCATTTAGAACTGCACCGACTCGCCGCAACCGCAGCTGCCCTTGGCGTTGGGATTATTGAACTTAAAGCCATGCCCCATCATGCTGCGCACGAAATCGAGCTGCAGCCCGCGCAGGTACACCATGCTCTTGGGATCGATGACCACCGACACGCCATGCTGCTCAATCACGTGATCGGTCGCGCGTGGCGTCTCCGCCCACTCAAAGACATACGAAAAACCGGTGCAGCCGCCGCCGCGCACGCCGATGCGAATCGACGCGCTTGGCGTCTCGCGCTTGTCGCGCTGACGCGTGATTTCTTGCGCCGCCGACGCCGTAATATCGATGGTCGCCGCAGACGCAGCCGTCATGGCCGCGGGTGGCGGCACGGTAGCCGAGCTGGTAGGTGTTGCTTGCATATTCATGCTGACCTCGGTTGCGGGCGTATCGTTAGGGGGCGTTGCGGACATAGGGCACTTAGGCCTTGGCGGCTTGTTTTTGCTTGTAGTCCTCGATGGCGGCCTTGATCGCGTCTTCCGCGAGCACCGAGCAGTGGATCTTTACCGGCGGCAAGCTGAGCTCTTCGACCAGCTGCGTGTTCTTGATGCTGGCGGCTTGCTCAAGCGTCATGCCCTTAACCATTTCGGTGGCAAGCGACGACGAGGCAATCGCCGAGCCGCAGCCAAAGGTCTTGAACTTGGCCTCTTCGATGATGCCGTCCTTGACGCGGATTTGCAGCTTCATGACGTCGCCGCACGCCGGCGCGCCGACGAGGCCGGTGCCGACGTCGTCCTCGCCCTTATCGAGCGAGCCAACGTTGCGTGGGTTTTCGTAATGGTCGAGCAGTTTTTCTGAGTAGGCCATGGTGGTCTCCGTGGTGGTCGTGAAGGGTGGTTAAAATAAATCGGCGTTAGCTAATCAGTGCGGCGTCCAGGCGATGGAGTTGAGGTCGACGCCCTCTTGCACCAGCTCCCACAAAGGAGACAGCGTGCGCAGGCGATTGACGGCATTCACCACCAGATCGGCGACGTAATCGACCTCGGCTTCGGTATTAAAGCGTCCAAGGCCGAAGCGAATGGACGTATGCGCCAGCTCATCGCCGACGCCAAGCGCGCGCAACACGTAGCTGGGCTCAAGCGAGGCCGAGGTGCAGGCCGACCCGGATGACACCGCGACGTCCTTGAGGGCCATGAGCAGCGATTCGCCTTCGACGTAGGCAAACGAGATGTTGAGATTGCCGGGCAGGAGCGAACCTGGCGCCATGGAGCCATTGATAAAGGTGTGTTCAAGGCGCGACGCCAAGCTCTTGTGCAAGCGATCGCGCAAGACGCCAACCTTGATCGCTTCGGCTTCCATTTCCGCTTTCGCTAGCTCGGCCGCCTTGCCAAAGCCAACGATGAGCGGCACCGCGAGCGTGCCCGAACGCATGCCGCGCTCATGGCCGCCGCCGTCGATGATCGGATCGATGCGAACGCGTGGCTTGCGGCGTACCCACAGCGCGCCGACGCCCTTGGGACCGTACATCTTATGCGCCGAGATCGACACCAGGTCGACGTTGGTATCGACGACGTCGAACGGAATCTTGCCAACGCCTTGCACCGCGTCGGTATGAAACAGCGTCTTGGGGTTCTTGGCCTTGACCGCGGCGACGATCGCCTTGATCGGCTGCACGACGCCGATTTCGTTATTGGCGAGCATGATGCTGACCAAGATGGTCTTGTCGGTAACCGCCGCGGCGACCTGTTCCGGCGTCACTAGGCCGTCTTTAGCCGGGCGGAGATACGTGACCTCGCAGCCCTCGCGCTCAAGGCGCTTGCAGGTGTCGAGCGTGGCCTTGTGCTCGGTCTCGACCGTGATGATGTGATTGCCTTGCTTGCGATAGAACGACGCTACGCCCTTAATCGCGAGATTGATGGCTTCAGTGGCGCCCGACGTAAGGACGATTTCTTTGCCCTCGCCACCGATCAGCGCGCCGATTTGGCTGCGCGCATGCTCAACCGCGGACTCGGCCTTCCAGCCAAACACGTGGTTGCGGCTCGCGGCATTGCCGAAATGCTCGGTGAAATACGGCAGCATGGTCTCCAGCGCGCGCGGATCCATCGGCGTGGTGGAGTGGTTGTCCATGAAAATGGGCAGCTTAGGGCTTGGCGACATGTGCTTCCTTGACGGCTTCGACGAGGTTGGGTTGGACGAGGTTGGTGTGATCGTGGCGCGAACGCGACAGGCCGACAAAAAGGTTGGGCGCGTCGCTACGGCCATGGTGATGTTGGTTGCACGCGGCGCATTCGTGCGGCTTTTCGCCAGTCGAACAGGTTTGGCACGAATCCAGGTAGGCCACCGCGTCGAGCAAGTCGCGCTCGATGCCGCGGAGCTCGGCGATTTGCGCGCGCGTGGTTTGCAGGCGCTCTTGAAAGACGGCTCGCACCTGCGAGGTGGCGGCCTTGCCATTTTCGGCATCGTGGAAGTCTCGGACAAAGCCTTGGATTTCGGTCAGCGAAAAGCCAATGGCCTGCAGCTTGCCGATCCAATTGATGCGATCGACGGCCTCGGGACCGTAGAGCCGAAAGCCGCCCTCAGAGCGCGCGGCCGGCTCGAGCAGCTCCATCTCCTCATATAGATGCAAGGCGCGCACGGTCTTGCCCACGGCGCGGGCGAGCTCGCCGACGCGGATGAGTTTGGGAGGTGAGGCTTGCAACATAATGAAGGGGACGCGGGTGGGAGGTGGCCCGACTCATACCCTAACGTAAAGGTAAGAGTAAGAGGCTTTGAGCCACTATGTTGGCAACAGGGGAACGCGTCAAGGCCAAACTCACGTTAACGGAAGGGTATACACTCCCCTACAACCATTGAATTATGAGTATTTACAAATGGTTGGAAATTCTTATGTTGCGCTGCTGCCGGCTGCGTGCCAATGGTAGGCCGAAATGGCACGCCCCAAAGACCCAGGCAAGCGCATCGGGCTGGCGTTGCAAGCTATTGAGATTTTGGAACGCGAAGGCGTCGAAATCTCGGTTGAACAGCTCGCCGGCAAGATGGGCATCAAGCGGCCGACGTTGCTCTATCATTTTCCAAGCTATGGCAGCATTGCCGAGGAGGCGATCAAGCACTACCTCGCCGAGGCGAGCGCCTTCATCGCCAAACGCTTGGCGCCAGTGAGCCACCCGATCGACCGCGTCTTCCAGCATCTGCTGGCGGTCACGGATTTTCAGCGCGGCAAGGAGGCGCGGTTTGCGTTCTTAACGCAGGTCGTGGCCTCGACTGCGGGCCGTCGCATGCGACAAGTCGTGCAGGCCACGGCGATGTATTTTGAACTGCATCGCGCCTCGATGGTCAAATCGTTGCAAGAGGGCATCGCGGCCGGCACGGTGGCGCCTTGCAATCCGTCGGCGATCGTCATGATGGTGCGCGCAATCAACGACGGCACGCTCATTCAAAGGGTCGCGACCAAGACGGATGCCTCCGCCGTCTATGAACTATTGTGGTCGTCGGTGCTGGCCCCGCTGCGCCTTGAGCCGCATCCCGCGAAACTCGCCAGGTCATCTCGGACGCCACGGCCGGCGCCGCAGCCCAAGGGTAAAGCCACGTCCCAGTCAAAACGCGCTACGGGGTCGGGGTCGACGCGCCGTGTGCGCGATGCGCGCGGATGATGCGCGCCGGGCTGCCACCGACGACGGCCCAGGCGGGCACGTCGCGCGTGACCACCGCGCCCATCGCGACCACCGCGTGATCGCCAATGGTCACGCCGTCGGTGATGCAGGCATTGGCGCCAAGCCATACGTCGCGGCCAATGGCGATGCCGCGCGAAACGGTCTTTTGCGCCATGATCGGCGCGGCGTCGCTCATCCCGTGGTCGAAGGCGTAGATGCACACGCCAGTGGCGATACGCGTCTGGTCGCCAATTGTGATGCCCGCCGTGCCGCCGTCGATGGCGCAGCGCGGGTTGATGCTGACCTGCGCGCCGAGGGTCGCGGGCCCGTGCACGAAGGCATCGGCCGCGATATAGCTGCCAGGGCCGATGACGAGGCGACGCCGCGGCTCGGCAAAGATCGCCGCGCTCGGCGCGATAAAGCAATCGTCGCCTAGCTCAACGGTTTCGTGAAAGCGCAAGGCCGCCTGCACCTCGGCCTGCCACGCGGTGGCCCACACGCGATTTTCAGGCGAGAGCGTGTAATACAGCCACGGCATCCACGCCAGGCGGCGTTTGTGTTGCTCGCGATGCGCGGCGGCGCCGTCCATAAGGTCAGTGTTGCACAATCTAAGGAGGCTGCACCACCACCGGCGTGTATAGTTTCGCCAAGGCACCAACGATGAATACGAAATCACAACGAATACGGGCCCTCGCCATGACCATGATGGCGACGTGTGGCGCGGCCGCGTGCACAACCGCAGACAATTCACGCGACGCCTTTGTCGGAAGCTTTGCGTTTGCGAGCAGCGCCTTTGAGACGAATTGTTCGCCGGTGCCGAGCGGCTATGAAGATGTCGATGACGTCGTCGTAATCTCGCTCGGTGAAAACGAGAGCCTCGACGTGCTCATTGATGGCATGGCGATGCCTTGTGACGACGAAACCGATCTGCAGGCTGCCCCGAGCCGCATCGGCTGTGAAATGATCGGTAGCAGCGTGAGCTATCACGTTGACGTCTGGATCGACCTTAGCTACGAGCGCCCAAGCCGGATGACCTTGGTTAAGGAGTTTGCCGCGCCAGACTCTTGTGCCATGACGTTTAGCGGGCTCCTGGCGCCGGCGCCGTAGCGCGGTGGGAGTGTCATAGCGCTCGTTTACGGTGCGGCCATGCAAGCCACTCCGGTGAACGCGCCCGACGTGTTCGGCAACATCTTTATCGGCATCGCCGGGATGATCGGCGCCGGCAAGTCCACGCTCGCGACGGCGCTGGGGCAACACCTCGACATCGACGTGCACTACGAACCCGTCGCCGACAATGAGTATCTCGGGGACTTTTACGCCGACACCAAGAAGCATTCGTTCGCGATGCAGGTGTACTTGCTCAACAGGCGCTTCCAGCAGCATCAAGAAATCATCTGGCGCGGCCGCTCGGCGGTGCAGGACCGCACGATCTACGAAGATTCTATTTTCGCGCGCATGCTCGCCAGCACCGGCCTGATGGACGAGCGCGACTACCGCACCTACGTGCAATTGTTCAAGCACATGAGCAACTTCATGTGTCGCCCCAGCGTGATCGTCTACCTCGACGTCTCGCCCGAGTCGTCGCTGGCGCGCATCAAGCAGCGCAGCCGCGACGTGGAATCGACCATTGGGCTCGATTATCTGCGCGCGCTGCACGCGGCGTACGCCGAATTTGTCGAAAACATTTCGAAGACCATTCCGGTCATTCGCGTCGACTACGAGCGTTTTGCCACCGCCGAAGAAATGGCCGAAATGATCAAGCGCGAGTACCTAAGCGTCAGCTTTCTGCGCAATATCACGCGCTTTGACCCGACGCGGGCGTAAGGCCGCACGCTGGCGATTTTTGCGACCATTTTCGCTGCGCGGCGTGTATGTTCGGCCCGTGCGTTGGGTGCCAGCGAGCCTGCTGACCGTGCTAGCTGTCGTGGCAATAGCGTGTCATGGCGAAACCACGACGGGCTCGACCCCGTCGCCTGATGCGCCGGTCGATTCGTGGCCGCCGCCACAAGATCGACCCTACGAGGTCTATTTGCCGCAGGGGCTTGCTGAGGGCGAGGCCGCACCGCTGCTCGTCGTGCTGCACGGCTACGGCCTTGATGCGGCGTGGGAGGCCGACTATTTGCTTTTGCATGAGGTCGCGGATGCGGCCGGCATGTTGCTGGTGCTGCCCAATGGCGTGCCCGACGCTAGCGGCAAGCGATTTTGGAATGGCACGGATTGTTGCCTCATCGACGGCGAGCATGTCGACGACGTTGGGTACCTCGCCGCGGTGATTGCGCAGATGCAAGCGCGCTACGACGTCGATGCGGCGCGGGTGTTTGTGATTGGCCATTCCAGTGGCGCGTTCATGGCGCATCGCCTGGCGTGTGAACGAGGCGAGCTGCTTACCGGTATCGTCAGCCTCGCTGGCGGGCAGTGGCTCGATGCGGCCGACTGTCCTGCGGGGCCGCCCGTGAGCGTGCTGCAGATCCACGGCACCGCCGATGCCATCGTGTGGTACGCGGGTGGCGCGACGTATCCCGGCGCCATCGAAACCGCGAATCGATGGCTTGCGCGCAACGGCTGCCCCGACGCCCTGGCGATGGACGGCGCGTTGGATTTAGACGCGCTACTGCTTGGCGACGAAACCACGATCGCAACCAGCTCGGGGTGCGATGAGGCGACAATGGTTGAGCTGTGGAGCATCGTTGGTGGTGCCCACGTGCCGACGCTGAAGGCCGACGTTTGGATCGCCGCCTTGCTCGAGTTTTTGGCGCGCGCCTAAGCGCAAAGACATCGCGCGCTAGCTCTTATGCACGTGTTGCAGGCACGGCAGCTGGGCCCGCACCTGCGCCTGTGCCGCCGCCGAAAGCGTGGCCGTCACGAGCCCGTCGCCCGCGGCCTTTTCGCCGAGCACCTCGCCCCACGGCGAGACGATGAGCGAATGGCCGTAGCTCACCCGCTTGGGGTTGTGTTGCCCCCATTGCGCCGCGGCGACGACATACGCTTGATTCTCAATCGCGCGCGCGCGCAGCAGCGTGTGCCAGTGAGCTTGGCCGGTGTGGGCGGTAAACGCCGCGGTGACCAGCAGCACCTGTGCGCCATGCTGCAGCGTGAGCGCGCGGTAAAGCTCGGGAAAGCGCAGATCATAGCAAATTGACACGCCAACTCGCACGCCGCCTATCTCGACGCAGACGATGTCGGACCCCGCGCGGGTCGTCGCCGATTCTTGCAAGGTGGCGCCGCCGGGAATATCGATATCAAAGAGGTGCCACTTGCGATACGTGGCAACGAGGTCGCCGTTCGGGCCAATCACCGTCGAGGCGTTGTAGGTATGCGCGGGGTCGCCCGCGATGCGCTCGGGAAGGCCGCCCGTGACGAGGTGAACCCCGTGCCGCTGCGCCAAGGTCCGCAGCTCCGTCATCGCGATGCCGTCGCCGCCAAGGTCTTCCGCAATGGCGAATTTCTCATCCTCGCGGTGGCCGAGAAAGGTGCTGCATTCGGGCAACACCACGAGCCGCGCGCCATCTGCCGCGGCGCGCAACACGAGCTCGCCGATGGTCTGCAGATTTCGCGAGACATCGGCTGACGAACACAGCTGCACCGCAGCGACGCGAAGATCTGGCATGTGATGAAGTTAACACAACTGCGCAAAGGCGTGCGCCGTGCGGCGAATTCGGCGTGGCCTCAATGTTAGGCTGCGGCCGTGCGATGGCGCGTGGTGGTAGGTGGGCTGATATGCATGGCCGGGCGCGCTTACGCCGACGAAGCTGCGGTCGAGGGCCCCGCCGCTGATGAGGTGATCGTCATCGCAGGTGAGGTGCCGCGCGCCTTGGGATCCCCGCAACAAGATCTAAGCGCCGAAGAGATTCGAACGCTCCCGGGTGCGAGCAACGATGCCATGCGCGCGCTGGCCTCCACGCCTTCAGTGTCGCGCCTACCGTTTTCGTTTGGCGGCCTTGCGCTGCGCGGGGCGTCGATTCGCAATACCGCGGTCTACGTCGACGAGGTCGCGATTCCCTTGCCGTTTCACTTTGGCGGCATCACGTCGATTTTTCCAACGTACGCCCTTGAGACGCTCACGCTGCACGCAGGCAACGCCCCCGTGCAGTTCGGGCGCGTGCTCGGCGGCGTAGTTGCCATTGCCTCGAGGACGCCTCGGCCGCAGCGCCATCGCCTTGGCCTCGATCTATCGATCTTGCACGCCTCAATGTGGGCGGAAGGGCCCGTGGGACCCGCGCGTAAAGGGCCCGACGTCTCACACAACTCATGGCGATACCTCGCCAGCGCGCGCCGCTCGTTTCTTGATCTTGTGCTTTCGCCGTTCGTGGCGGAGACGACCCCGCTGCCGGTCTACACCGACGCGCAGCTCTTGTTGTCATCGGGCGAAGATCGGCGCCTGGGACGGCTCGCGCCCATGGCGCTAATTAGCCGTGATGAAACCCAAAGCCCCGATCTGGCCCTAACCCTCGGATTCTGGCGCATCGCGCTGCCTTGGCGCCTCACGGCCGAGCAGACCGAATTGCGCGCAACCGCGTGGATAGGTGCCACCGACGTCCGCTTTCTCGGCGACATGACGCCCGACGACCGCGCCAAAGATGTCGACGTTGTGCGCCATGTTGACGAATGGGGCGTGCGCGCGCAAGCTTCGCGATCGACGGGATTTGGCGAGGCGCGGCTCGGCCTAGATGCCACTGGGGGCGCCCTCAGCGGCACCACGCGCGAGGTGGGCGGCGCGGGCCTGTCGCTGACGCCTATCTCGTGGAGTCATATCGGGGGGTGGGCAGCCGCGGCGTGGCACGGCACTCACGGCTCGCTGGAGCCGTCGCTGCGCGTCGACCGCTTGGGGCTTATCGACGAAACAACTATTTCGCCGCGGGTCAACGCCACGCTGCATCTCGCCACCGACCTTGAGCTCGTCGCCGCCGCTGGCCGCTACGTGGAGCCGCCGCTCGCGGCCGACCTTGGCACGTCTGCACCAGCCGATGGCCATCAAAGCAGCAAGGCGATGCAATACTCGTTGGGCATATCGGCCTTGCTCTACGAGGGCCTGACGGTCACGTTGGCGGGCTACTACCATGTGACCAAGCACTTGCCGGTTGTTACGGATCCGACCGTCTTTACCAGCGTGTCGCGCAATTCGTTTAGCCCGCTCGTGCTCGAGATCGTGCAGCAGTATCTCGGCGAAGGCACGCCACGCGGCAGCCTTGGCCGCGGCAAGGCCTACGGGCTAGAGACCTTGCTCACGTATGAGCGCGGCGCCCAGCGCTTGCACGTCGCATACACGTGGTCCAGATCTAAGCGCACCGAAGACCCGGCGCTGTACGAGGGCTTTCACCCCTATGTGCTTGATCAACCGCATCGCCTGCACGCGGTTTGGCAGTATGCGACGCCGCGTTGGATTTGGGGCGCCGGCTTTCATTTCGCCACCGGCATTCCGTATAGCCCGGTGACGTTGAGCGAAGACGGCGTGTTTACGCAAGATCTGTGGGGTCGGCGCGTGCCCAATTTTATGCAGCTGGATTTACGCGCGGAGCGGCGGTGGCGACGCGCCGGGGGCGATTGGGGCGTTTATCTCGAAATTCAAAACGCCACCGCACGCACCAACGTCGAATCGGTGCGCGACGCGGTTCGAAGCGCCGACGACCCGGCCAACGCCACGCTGACAACAACGAAAATCACCGGCCTGCCATTTCTGCCGCTGCTTGGTGCCACCTACACGCCGCGCTAAACCGTCGGCAAATGGTATGGTGGCACATGATCAGCACGCCACGCCTAACCCTCAACGTTGGTTTGCACATGCCCCAGCTCGGCTATGGGTTGTGGCGCGTCGCCGATGACGTGGCCGAGGCCTCGGTGAAAACTGCGCTCGCCGCGGGCTACCGCCTGATCGACACCGCCAAGATCTACGAAAATGAAGAGCCGGTAGGGCGAGCGCTCGCTTGCGGCACCGTCGCCCGCGAAGACATCTTTCTCACCACCAAGCTGTGGAACACCGACCAAGGCTTTGACGAGACGTTGCGCGCGTTTGACGCCAGCGCGGCGCGGCTCGGCGTCGCCTATGTCGATCTCTACCTCATTCACTGGCCGGCGCCCTCGCGCGATCAGTATGCCGCGAGCTGGAAGGCCTTGCAGCGGCTCAAGGCCGACGGCCGGGTCAAATCGATTGGCGTCTCCAATTTTGGCATCGATCATTTACAACGCATCATCGACGAGTCCGGTGAGGTGCCAAGCGTTAATCAGATCGAGCTGCATCCGCGCTTTGCGCAACGCGAGCTACGCGCGTTTCACGCTAAGCAAGGCATCGTCACCGAATCGTGGAGCCCGATTGGGCAAGGCAAGTTGCTCGACGAGCCGGCGATCGTCGCCATTGCCGGCAAGCTCGGGAAATCGCCGGCGCAGATCATCTTGCGCTGGCATATGGAGCATGGCCTCGTCGCCATTCCCAAGTCGGTGCATCCGCAGCGCATCGCCGATAACATCGAGATATTTAATTTCTCGCTCGACGCCGGCGACATGGCGGCGCTAGATGCGATGGATTCGCCTGAAGGCCGCATCGGTCCCAATCCGTATACCGCGGCGTTCTAGTGCCGTGGCACTAGCACTACCCACCTCTGCCGTTCTTTGCCAGCCGTCGAACGCCAAGGGAAGCCTACGCTTGCGACGGGTGCCCAGATGAAACTCGCCAACGCTGCTAGTAACTGGTCGGCCGCGCGGCTGCTTGCCGTGAGCTTGGTTGCGTGGTCGGCGAGCGCCGCGGCAGATTCGTCGCGACGTGCTCGCGATGGGGCCGAGCGCTCGGCGCTGTTGCGACTTGCGCAGGATCTGATCTGGAAAGCCTCGGCGCCAGACGAAACGATCGACGAGGCGCTTGCGGCCGCGCAGCTTGTCGAACAAATTTTGCGGGCAAATAAGCCGAGTCGCGTCGAACTCACCGCGACCGGCCTGCTGGGCGCGGGCGCCACAAATGACGCCGCGGTGGGAGAAATCACGGCGCTCACGAGTATTGCATTGCGCGGCGAACGTTGCGACCTCGCCGAGGTCGGCGTGGCAGTCCGCGGCAACGGCAGCGGGATTACCCGGGCGAGCACCGGCGGGCTCGAGCTGCGGGGCTGGGGCTCTGCCTGCCTCGCCAATGGCCTTATCACGACGCGAACGGAGCCGTTTGTCGAAGGCGGCGAAGGCTTTCGCCTCACCATCCTGCCCATGCGAGCCAAAATCGAAGGTGCGTTCAACGCCGCGCCGTCACTGACCGCGGCCCGCGCGCATCGGCCGTCCAGATACTCGGAGACGGGCTACGAGTTCTCCATGGACGGCTTGCGGTTTTCACGAGGCGACGCGGCGAAGGGCGTAGAATTTGTTTTTGCCACCATCGGCGAGCGCACGCAATGGGACGGCCTGCCCAGTGAGGCCCGCGCCTTGTATGAGGTGACCGCTGATTTTGGCTTCTTTCGGCTGTATCGCGACAGACCCCGCACCGCAATGGCTGACCGCGAGTTCGATATCCTCGCCTTCAACCTACACGGGACGCGAGGCTCCAAAGATGCGGCCCTAGGCGAGGTGTTCCCACTGCGCATGACGGGCGTTGCGCTTGGCAGCGACCGGCTTTTGCTCGATGCCAGTCTAGGCATAGCTTTTTCTGGCGGCACGATCACGGTGAGCTCGGGTAACGACGAGAGCGCCGGCCCCGATGAGGTCATTGTCTCTGAACTACCCGACGTGACGACCTGGAGCACGCGCAGTGGTGTCTCGTTCGGTGACCGCGCGCAGGCGCTTGGCATCGCGTTCGTGCGTTCAATGGCAACCAATACAGACCTACAGCTGGTGCTAGAAAACCGCGCCACGCTTTGGGGTCAGCACGCACAAGGCCGATTTAGCGGCCGCGGCGAAGTGTTCGCCGGCACCGCGAGACGCTACGTCGACGACCTCGCGCGGGATGAACGCTTTGGCGGCGGCTACCTCACGGTTGACTACAACGCGCGCGACGCGCTCTGGCTTGGCTTGCGCGCCGAGGCGCTGCACGCGCGTTCAAACCATGCGCCGGCTGATGACCCCTTCATCGGGACCTCTGTCAGCATCATGGCCACGCTGTCGCTCAGCCACGACGTGTGGACGTGGCCACTGCCCTGACCTTAATGATCGACGCGCCAGTCGATGAGATTGGACGGCGACGCGAAGAGCCCCTCGGCGTTTGGTAGCGCGAGCGCCACCGCGAGGACTTCGTCGACGTGTGACACCGGAACGATCGTCAGCTGCTCAAGCACGCTAGCCGGCACGTCGGCTAGATCCTTGCGGTTTTCGGCGGGGATGATCACGGTGGTAATGCCGGCACGGTGCGCCGCGAGCACTTTCTCTTTGAGGCCGCCAATCGGCAAGACGCGGCCGCGCAGGGTGATCTCGCCGGTCATCGCGACGCTGGCCTTCACCGGTACGCGCAACAACGCCGAGACCATCGCGGTGGCCATGGTGATCCCCGCGCTCGGCCCATCCTTGGGAATCGCGCCCTCAGGGCAATGCACGTGCACATCGACCTTTTGGTGAAAGTCACGCGCGAGGCCAAAGCTATCGGCGCGCGAACGGATATAGCTCATCGCGGCCTGCGCGCTCTCGCGCATCACCTCGCCCAGCTTGCCGGTGAGCAGGAGCTGCCCCTTACCCGGCACCACCATGGCCTCGGCTGGAAGCAAGTCGCCGCCGACCATGGTGACCGCGAGGCCATTGCATACGCCGACCTCGTCGAGCTCTTCGGCGACGCGCTCGCGATACTTCGTCACGCCGAGTAACTTCTCGACGCCGGCTTCATCTAAGTGAAACGACGCCTCGGCCTGTTTGCCGCCGGCGAGCCAGCTCTTGGCGAGCTTACGGCACAACGTGGCGAGCTCGCGCTCGAGATTGCGCACGCCGGCCTCCTTGGTGTAGCGGTGCAGCAAAAAGCGCAGCGCTTCATCGCCCAGCTCGAGATCGAGGCCATCGATGCCATTGGCGGTGCGTTGCTTGGGCAGCAAGTATTGCCGCGCGATCGCCATCTTTTCCCATTCGGTGTAGCCGGGCACCTCGATGATTTCGAGGCGATCTTGCAAGGGCAGCGGGATCTGCGACTGCACGTTGGCGGTGGCGACAAACAATACGTCCGATAAGTCGTAGTCTAGGTCGAGGTAGTGATCGCCAAAGGCGCTGTTCTGTTCGGGGTCGAGCACTTCGAGCAACGCGGCCGCCGGGTCGCCGCGAAAGTCCATTGCCATCTTGTCGAGCTCGTCGAGCAAGATCACCGCGTTGCCGGCGCCGACCTTGCGCAAGGTTTGCAAGATCTTCCCCGGCATGGCGCCGATATAGGTGCGGCGATGGCCGCGTATCTCGGCCTCGTCGCGCACGCCGCCTAGCGAGACGCGACCAAACTTGCGGCCGGTCGCATGCGCAATCGAGCGCGCCAGCGACGTCTTGCCAACGCCCGGCGGCCCAACCAAGCACAAGATGGGCCCGCGCAAGCCACCGACCAAGCTCTTGACCGCAAGGTATTCAAGAATCCGTTCCTTGACCTTACCCATGCCGTAATGCTCGGCCTCCAAGATCGCCTCGGCAGCCGCGATGTCGCCCCGTTCCTCATCTTTGTGCTGCCACGGCAACGCCAAGATCCAATCGAGGTAGTTGCGAATTACCGTCGCCTCGGCGCTCATGGGCGTCATCTGCCTCAGCTTCTTGAACTCCTTGAGCGCGCGCTCGGCGGCGGCCTCGGGCAGGCCCTTGCCGCGGATCTTTCCCTCGAGGTCGAGCAGCTCCTGCTTGAACTCGTCGCGTTCGCCGCCGTCGCGGGCGTCGCGCCCCATCGTCGGTGGGCCCTCCCCAGCCAAGACCTCGCGCACGCGCTCCGCTTTTTTGCTCTTGCCCTTGAGCTTGCGTTCGGTCGTGAGCTGTTCGGTCTCGCTTTGCAGCATGGCCTGAAGCCGCGCCAAGCGCGCGATCGGATCGATCATCTCGAGCAGATCTTGCTTGTCCTTCAACTTAAGCGCGACGTGGGCGACGACGGTGTCCGCCAGCCGGCCCGGATCATCTACCGTATGCAGGCTGGTGAGCATTTCGGCCTGGATGCGGCGCGTAAGCTTCACGTAGGCCTCAAACAGCCCGAGCACCGAGTCCATTAGCGGGCGTACAACGTCGCGCCACGCCGGCTCGCTGCGATCAACGGGCACCGCCGGCGCATCAACCAATACGGTGGCCTCACAAGCAAAGTACGGCTGGCTTTGCGTAAACGCCGAGATGTGCACGCGCGCACGCCCTTCGACAAGCACCTTTACGGTGCCGTCGCCCAGGCGCAAGATCTGCACGATGTGCCCGAGCACGCCGGTTTCAAAAATATCCTCGATGGCCGGATCATTGCTCTTGCCGCGTTTTTGCGCCGAAAGCACTAGCTGCTTATCGCCGGCGACGGCCTGCTCCAGCGCCAAGATCGATTTTTCGCGGCCAACAAACAGGGGCACAACCATGTTGGGAAACACCACGATGTCGCGCAGCGGCAAGAGGGGCAGCACTGGCAGGGCTCCGGGCGCGAGCGGATTGGGTTCGTCCATTTAATAATGGTAAGCAACGCACCGCGTAGGGCAACTTAAACGTAGGTAAACCTCGCCTATGTAAGTGAAGGACGTCAGGCTACACACGCGCATTGATCGGCATATACATTGACCACCGAATTGTAAGCTCGGTACCCTTTAGCCCGTGGCCGAATTGCGCAAGCAGCCGACACCTCGCGAAGCCTTTGTGGTGCTTGAGGTTGCGAGCCTGCGCCTCGAGGAATTAGTCGACACCGCCGCGGTGTTTGATTCGCTACAGGCACCCGCGCTTGCCGGCGCGAACATGTTTTATCGCCGCTCGAGCGACGTCGCCCTGCTGGCCTTGCAATACTCGGCGCCCGCGTTAAGCGGCGCTGGGATGGCGTGGCTTGCCGATACGTGCCGCCGCATCGGCGCGGCGATCATCGACCCGACGCGCATGTCCGAAAACGATCGCCGATCGTTTTATCAGGGCTATCTCCACAACTATGAGACCAAGCTTGAAAACCTACCGGGGGCGCGAGCCGCGGTAGGAGCGCTGCTAAATCGCCTGTCAGGCACCTCGGAGATCGTCGACGTCAGCCAGATCGAAGAACTCCGTCGCCCCACCGCGAGCGGCGCCGACGCCCAGGCCCATCTCCATGACAAGCCTTCAACGATCGTAACTATGGCAACTCCTGCGCAACCACCCACCCCTTCTGATCGTTTATCAGCCCATGAGCTAAGCGCCTTGCTCCCGCAGCGCTCCGAATCACCGCCGGCAGAAATCGATGTTCGTTTCGTACGCGGCGGCGCGTGGACGTCGGCGCGCCTGCGGGCGCTGAGCCTGCGTGGCGCCTATCTCGTCACCGGCGCGCCACCGCGCGTTGGCGACCTGGTCGACATGGTGCTCAGCTACGGCGATGCCGGCGCGCTCGTGCGTGGTTCGGTCTATCACGTGACCTCGGCGCAGGACACCCAAGCCGGTGGCTCGGTTGGCTTTGCCGTGCGCTTCCCGCTTGAGCCCAGCCCAACCCGCTCCCAGCTCATCGCGCTGCTCACCAAGGCGCGCGCGGCGGGCGTTACGATTAAGCCGCCCCCGACGCGTAGCTCGGTGCGCTTTCCGGTCAACTGGCCGATTGCCCTCAATGCCCTCGATGGCGGCCAGCTCGCGGCACATCCTATTGAGGCCACGGACATCTCGAGCGGCGGCATGTTCTTAGCAACTAGCGAAATGCTCGGTACCAATGAGGTCGCGTTTTGCATGCCAACGGATGAAGACCAGGCGCCGATTTCAGGGCTGGCGCGCGTGGTGCGCACGATCACGCCGCAAGAGGCCAGGCAGCGCGGCATCCGCGAAGGGTACGGCGCGGAGATCATGCGCATGACCGAACAAGACCGCGAGCGCTGGGATGGGTTTCTCGAGCGCGTTCAGAAACGCACCGAACGCCGACTGCTAGTTGGCGCGACGGCCGCGCGGCTTGACGAGATCGTGCTGGGCCTGACGTCGGCCGGTTATTCGGTCACCACGGGGTCGGATCCCGGGACGTTGGTACGGCTGGCCGAGTCCGAGGCGAGGCCACCCGATGCCGCGATTATCGATATTAGCCTTTCGGTGCAAGGCCCCGGCCAGTGGCTCGAGCACGTGTTTGCCTCGCGCAATGTGCCCTGCGTGACGGTGCGCGGGGATGCGAAGCGGACGCGCCTTGTTGTGGATCAACTGCTCGGCGTGGGCTGAACGTGGTTGTGGGCGCCTAATTCCGCCTGATAGCGGCAATTGTCACGATCCGCCGCTTGCGCCCTGAGCAAGGCCCACTACACTGCCGCCATGTTGAACTTTATTAAATCGTCTTTTCTGGTTGCTTCCCTCGTCGCCTCGGTCAGCCTTGCCGGCTGCAAAAACAAGGCTGACTCGACGACCGCCCCTGCGGGCGACGTCGCGACCACCGAGCCAGCCATGATGTCGGCCGGGGAAACCGCGGGCTTTAAGATCGTCTCGACCACTGAACTCAACACGTGGATGAGCGAGAAGAAGGTCACCGTCGTCGACGCCAACGGCACCGAAACGCGCACCGAAACCGGCTATATCCCCGGCGCGGTGCTGCTCACCAACTCCGAGGCATTCGAGGCCTCCGAGCTGCCAACCGACAAGAACGCCACGCTGGCGTTTTATTGCGGCAGCCCAATGTGCAGCGCTGCCCCCACCGCGGCGAAGAAAGCCGTCGAGCTTGGCTACACCAATGTCGTCGTCTACTCGGGCGGCATCAAGGGTTGGGTCGACGCTGGCATGCCGGTTGAAAAACTGGCGCCCGCTGCCAAATAGTTGATTTGGGGCGCTGGGCGCCCCAACGCCGATCAGGCGCGTTACCATTCTAGGCGGTGGACGTTACGGGTCAGACGCAGCTCATTTCGACGCAGCTTGAGGTTCACGACCAACGCCAGCTCGAGATCGAGCTCGACTACCACCCCAGTGGCACCGGGCCGCAGACCGAGTATCAGATCGATACGACGCTGTTCATCCCGCGCAGCCTGAACGTCGACGAGATTACCTGGCCGCGCGAAATGTTTTATCGCGACCTGCACAACTATGTGCGGCTCAAGACGCCGTCGATGGCGATGGACGAGATTATCAGCAAGCCCGCGTCGCCGCTGCGACAGCTCGAGGCTAATCCTTACTTTGGCGACCTGCCGCATCGCCGCGACGATTTCGATGCGCAGCATCCCGACAAGCTCTTTGAGGCTCAGGTCGCCGAAATGATCTATGACGCCAAGATGCTTGGCTGCGTGTTTCGCGGCGCCTTGCGCGGGGCGTCGCGCAGCCTCAAGCGCGCGGTGCGCGCCGCCGATGCCGAGGCCGCAGGACGCATCGTCGACCAAACCATGGCGGCGGTCGACGACGTCTCGCGCCGTTTTCGCGCGTTGGTCGCCGCACAGGCCGTGCCCGCGGGCGAGGGCGCAGCGAGCGAGCGGTTCGCCCATTCGCAGCAACGCGTCGCCACCGCGCTGCGCCTCGTCGACGAATACATGAGCCTCAACATCGAGGAGTACTTGCGGCGCATGGTGGTTCATCTCGCAAATCTGCCGACGCAGGCAACTATCGACGACCAGCGGCGCAAGCTCATGGACATGATCGTAGCCGACGAGGCGCATCGCAAAGCCCAAGACCTCACCTCGATCATCGAACCCTTGGGCGACAACGAGGAATATACGCATCGTCTTTCGCTGCTTAAAAAATTCTGCCAAAACATTCTATTCCTCCGCGTCCAGCGCACCCAGCACCGTAAGGCGTGGGAAGAGGTGTTTTTTGCGGTCGCCGCGGGCGCCGCGATGGCCGTGGCGCTAAGCATCACGCTGGCGGCGCATGCGCAGTTTCAGCAGGTCTCCTTCAACTTCTTCTTGGTGGCGATCGTGGCTTACATCTTGCGCGATCGCATTAAGGACGGCCTGCGGAACTTTCTCTATCGCCACGCGGGCAAGTACCTCTACGAGCGCAGCACGCGCATCCTCGATCCGCTTACCCACGAGGTGGTGGGCGCGTGCCAAGAGCGCGTCGACTATGGCGCCGACGTCAAGGTGCCGCCCGTGGTCCGCAAGCTGCGCAGCCAAGATGCCCTGGTGCTCGCGGTGCAGGCCGAGCTTGAGGAATCGGTGATCCGCTACCGCAAGGTCATCAAGCTCAACTCGGAGATTCTGCCTCGCCTGGGCGATGGCATGACCACCGGCATCACCGACATCATCCGCCTCAATGTCGATCGCCTGCTCTACGACATGGATGACCCCGAATATATTATTGACTATGTCGACATGGAAGAATTGACCGTGGAACGCCTGCGCGCCGCCAAGAGCTATCGTGTCGACGTCGCGTTTCGTTTCGCGGTCAACGACGGCACGTCGCACGTGCGCGCGACACGGTTGGTGCAACTAGTCATCGACCGCAATGGCATCAAGCGGATGCACCAAGGCCCGTGGGTCGCCGAGCCATGAGCGGCGCGCCTACCACGCAGGCGACGCTCACGCGCGCGGAGCTAGTCGAACTCGAACGCCGCCATGTTTGGCCGCCTTATACGCCGCGCGACCGTCATGAGGGACAAGACCCGTTGGTCATTGCCCAGGGCGAGGGCTCGCACCTGATCGATGTTGACGGCGCGCGCTACATCGACGCGAATTCGTCGTGGTGGACGATGGCGCTCGGGCATCGGCATCCGCGCTTGGTCGCCGCGCTCACCGCGCAGCTTGGGGCGCTCGATCACGTATCGGCGGGCGGTGCGACACATCCGCAGATCGCGCAGCTCGCCGCCGAGCTCGCAAAGGTCGCCCCTCCTGGCCTCGTGCGCACCCACTTTTCCGACGATGGCTCGACCGCGGTAGAGGCGGCGGTCAAGATCGCGGTGCAGTACTGGCATCAGGCCGGGCGTCCTGCGCGCACGGAGTTTGTCGCGCTAAGCGGCGCGTATCATGGCGACACGATGGGCGCGATGAGCCTGGCCTCGATCGCGGCCTTTCGCGGCCCCTTCGCGCCGCTGCTGTTTAAGACCAAGCAGCTGCCCAGGATCGAAACGGACTGGGAGCCGGCCATTGAGGCGCTTGCGGCCTATCTGCGCGACCACGCCGATCGGGTGGCAGCGCTCGTCGTCGAGCCAATGTGCCAAGGCTCCGCTGGCATGCACTTGTATCCCGCGGCCGCTTTGCGCGCGGCGTACGAGCTAACGCGCCAGCACGACGTACTGATGATCGCGGATGAAGTGTTCGTAGGGTATGGCCGCACCGGCGCCATGTGGGGGTGCGATCACGCGGGCGTTGCGCCGGATATCATGTGCCTCGGCAAGGGGTTCACCGGTGGCATGTTGCCGATGGCCGCGACCATGACCACCGCACGCATCTATGATGGCTTTGATGGCGGGCTTGCGCGGGCGCTGATGCACGGTCACACCTTTTGCGGCCACGCGCTCGGCGCGGCGGTGGCGCGCGAGACGTTGGCGATCTATCGCGATGAAGAGATCATCGCCGGCGTGGCGCCTCGGGCGGCCCTTCTGGCCGACGCCATGAACACGCTTGCCGCGCAAGGCCTTGGCCGTAACCCGCGCGCGCTTGGCATGATCGCCGCCATCGATCTCGGCGCGGCTGGCTATGGCGGCGGTCTTGGTTGGCAGGTGGCGCAAGCGGCGCGCCAACGCGGCGTGTACCTGCGCCCGCTTGGCGATACCGTCTATCTGACGCCGCCGCTCAATATCGAGCTCTCCGTGCTGCGCGAGCTGCTAGCCGCGGTGGCCGATGCGGTAGCCACGGTTTGCGCGAAATAACCCTAATTTTGCCTTGCGCCACCTTAACCGATCCCCTACCAATCGCCCCACTGCCGGGAATTAGACACCGTGAACAACGTTGGCTAAGATGAGGTCCATATGATGGTTGTGTTAGGAAACGCGTTTGTAGCGGCCATCGCCGGTGGGATTTTTTTCGCGACGCTACGGCTGAAGCGCACGCCAAAGTGAGGCCGTGAGTGCGCGCAACCGTCCTGCCGCTGGTCTCGCGCCCGCCGACGCTTGCCGAATTAGAGCTTTGCGACCTCGAAGCGGTGCGCCTCTTGCTCCGCGGCCACTCCGTCGTCGACTGGCATCGGCTCTCGTTTGAACACCATGAGCACGTCGACCGCTTCTTGCGGCTAAACGAGTTCAACCCGCAGGCCGAGGACGAGATGGTGCGGCTCGAGGAAATTCGCCACCAGGCGGTTGAGTACCTCATGCGGGTGCACGGCTTCTCGCTGCCCGAGCAAGTCTCGGACGACGTCGCCGCGCGCGACTTATTGCTCGTAGCCTCGCGCCAGGGGCCTGACCAAAAGTGGGCCTGCGTCGTCCTCAAGACCATGCACATCATGCACCACATCGCCGGCCGCGAGACGTTGCTCAGCGTCTCGATCTCCGACGATGCCATTTTCCGCGAGATCGAGCTCAAAGTGCTTAAGGTGGTCGAAGAGTTGCGCGCGGCCGGCGCGCCGATTAGCGAATTTCAGTGGAGCCGCAAGTCGCGCGATTCGCAGGTGACCAAGCTACTCGCCAAGCGCTCGACGATCGCGGCGAATATCTATGACAAGCTGCGGTTTCGCCTCATCGTGCCCAATGCCGACGACCTGCTGCCAACCTTGGTCGCGTTGACGCGGTATCTCGTGCCGTTTAACTATGTCGTGCCTGGCGAGTCGCTCAACCAGTTGATCGATCTGAGGCACGTCGTCGAGCACACTGGTGATCTCTTGCCGTTGGCGGCCAAGATGCAGATGGACGACGAGGGCGCGGCCGAGCGCCGCTTCAACGAGTTTTCTGGCGCCGAGTATCGCATCATCAACTTTGTCGCCGACCTGCCCTTGCGCCTCGACGGCATGCTGGCGGCCGATGAGATCACGCCAGAGCTGTCGCACGTCGTGTTTGCGCTGACCGAGTTTCAGATCTGCGATCGCGAGACCGCACGCCGCAATGAGCAGGGCGATGCCAGCCACGATCTCTACAAGGCGCGCCAACACGACCGCGTGCGGCGGCGCCTCTTGCGCGGCGAACACGACGCCCTGCCCGAATAGCCAACAGAATCGCATTGAGTGGGTAAATTTCGGTGTACGGCTTCGCGAGCCTCGTTACAGCCAGACGGCTGCGCCTCGGCATCGCTGCAGGCGTGCACCGAAATTTCCTCCACCCACTGCGTTCTGTTCTACGCTATTTTGGATCTTAGATTGCGTTTCTATTTCACGCGTACGCTTAGCCAGGCCAGGCGACGTACAGCGCCACCGCGGCGGCCACGGCGAGCAAACACGCCCCGATTAGCGCGCGTCGTAGCAGGCGGTGCGCGCGCGTCGTCGCCACCAGCGCCGCGCGTTGTGCCTCCTTGAGCTGCTGCATTTGCTCGGCGAGGGCCTTTAGCTGACCCGGCATTGCCAACATGCCTACGACATAGTCCTTGGTGATCTCGCCAAGCGAGGCCGTCCACTCGCCCGCATTGGCGGTCATGTAGCGCTGCACGTGCGGCGCGACGAGCGTCATCGGATCGAGGGATGGCGCTAGGCCACGGCAAACGCCAAACAGCAGCAGCATGGTGCGCTGCAACGCGATGAATTCCCCCGGCACATGAAACACCGCCGCCACCTCACGCCAGGCCAAGCCAAGCATGGGTCCCTGCCCCACCCGCGCAAACAGCCGCGCCGGATCTTGAACCAGCTGCTGCACCGTGGCTGGATTGAGCTCGACTTGCGCTGCAAAATGCTGGTGCAGGCGCGAGACAATGCGATGAAAGGCGTCATCCATCGCGTCGTCGTCACCGCTGCGCTTAGCAACGAAGCCAAGGGCCCGCAACGACGCCACCACTTGCGCCGTGTCGTGGGTCAACACGCCATGCAAGAGGCGCAAGATGCCTTGCCGGGTCTGAGGCGCCACCCGCGCGACGGCGCCAAAATCGAGCATTACGAGCTGCGGCGCTACCTCATCCGCGCCGCGGCGCACGCGCAAATTTCCTGGATGCGGATCCGCATGATACAAACCGTGCGCGAATACCTGTTCGCAATAGAGCCCCATGAGTTGGCGCGCTAGCATCTCGCCACCTAGGCCGTCGGGGTCGCCTTCGCTTAGCGGCGAGCCGGCTTGATACGTCATGGTCAAAACGCGCGACGTCGAGTGCGACGCGATCACTTGCGGCACGGCGATGTCGCGCCGCCCGGCGAACGCCCGTTCGAACGCGCCGACGTTGGCGGCCTCGGCGGCAAAGTCGAGCTCTTGCATCACCAAGGCCGAAATCTCGGCAAACATCTCGCGGAAGCCGGCGTAGGGGTAGTGTTTGGTCAGCGTGTCGAATACCCAGGCCAAGGTGACCAAATCATCGGCCACCGTTTGTTCAAGCCCCGGATACTGCACCTTGACCACGACCTCAGTGCCATCGTGCAAGGTGGCGCGATGCACCTGCCCAATCGACGCCGCGGCCAAGGGCACATCGGCGAAGCTGGCGAAGCGATCGGCAAGGGGCGCCGCAAGTTCGGCCTCAACGCGCGCCTTGATCTCGTGCAATGGGCGGCCCGGCACCTGATCTTGCAGCGAGGCCAGCTCATCGCGAAACGGCGAAGGCAGCCAGGCGCCAACCACGCTGACGAGTTGGCCGACCTTGATATATAAGCCACCGACCTCCGCAATGGCCGCCGCCATCTCGCGCGCGGTGCGGGCATGCGCCTTGGCCAGGGCGGCGGTTTGCCGCGCCTCACCTCGTAGCCACACCGTGGCGGCAAGCCAGCGATAGCGCGCCAACGCGCGTCCCATCGTTTTATAGACCACCGCCCGCCGCTGTGCTGACGCCGTCACGCCGCCACTGTACACCATGCTCGGCGCCGTTTTGCCGCCGTGGTGCCTAGCAAGTGGGATACAATAAGAGCCATGGCAGACGGGCAATCAGACGACCAAGGCGCCGGCTCGCAAGACCGCTTGGGCGGCGCGCCAAGCGAGGTTGGTGAAGGCGAAGGCGGCGGCGCAACGGTGCCGCCCTACTTGCGCGAGGCGACGCGCGAACTACCAGAGTTCGTGCGAGCCAAGCTCGAGGCCGCGCTACCCGACGTCATCAAGCGCACGTTTTCGGCGGGGCTTAGCGCGATGTTTGCCTCCGAAGAGGGCCTGCGCAAGCTAGCCAAGGAAATGAACATCGCCGACATCCCCGGCATGATCTCCAATACGACCAACACCACCAAGGACAAGGTGATGGAGATCGTGGCGCGCGAGGTGCGCGACGCCTTGGCGTCGATGAACCTCGCCGAGGAAATAGCCCACATTCTCACCACGCTCTCGCTCGAGGTGCGCACCGAGATCCGCTTTATTCCCAACGACTCGCGCGCGGCGCGCGTCGAGCCCGAGGTCAAATCGTCGGTGCGCGTGCGCCCGTCGGCGCGCGAGCGCGGCGTCGCGGTGGCCAAGCGCCTATGGGCACGCCGCAAGGGCGAATCGGTGGCGCTGGGTCGCGCGGCCGGCCCCAGTGTCGTGGGCCACGCCGCGCCCGAAACGTCGCCACTCGCGCCGCGCCCGGCTGGCATCACCCTGCCACCGGACGACGAGCCCGAGCCGACGTAGCCGCCAGTAGGTGTCCTTGCGGCAGCTGCCTGTAGTTGGCGCGCCGTGTAGCCTTAGCGCCGCGAGTCGTTCGCCTTAGCTATTCGGCCGGCTTTCTTTCCAGGTTGCCGAGGAGCGAGGGTAGCTGTAACCACTGCGCCGATGAGAACAAAATTCGATTAAGCAGCCGAGCCTCAAGGCAACCGCGCTTCAACAACTGGGTGCGGTTTCAGCCGGCGACATATCAGTGTTCTGAAGGCTTTAAATCCCCCGTGATCCGGCGGTTTGCACCCTGCCAGCCCCGGCCACGCGCTTACCACCGACCGCAATGTCCGCCCCGGACTACCCCCGAATCGAATTAACGCAGCGCTAAAAACAGCAGATAGAGGAGCATCCGTGAAACGCATCTTAATGGCAGCAGGTTTGGCAGTGAGTTTGGCAGTAGGTGTCCCAGCTTCGGCGGCGACGTATTACGTGGGTCCCGGAACGACGTTGCGGCAGGCGGTTGATCTCGCCAATGCCCATCCTGGGAACGACACCATCCTCCTCGTAGGCAGCATTTCAACGTTGTCCCAGTGTCCTGGGCCGAACGACGACGACTACCACGACAACAACCTCAACGGGGACCTCGATGTCAACGACCCCTCTGGTGGCTCGCTGACCCTCCAGCCGTTGAATTGGGGCGGAGACGTCGCTCCAGTGACACTGACCACCAAATGTACGCAGCGGTTGATAGACAACCGTGGGCCTGGGCCGCTCATCATTCGTGGAATCATCCTCAGTGGTGGGCATGCTTTGACTGAGGGCGGAGCGATTCGATCCTTGTCAGCACCTTTGACGTTGGATCGGGTGACGCTGAAAAACAACGTTGCCGATTGGGGCGGCGGCGCCGTGTCTCTTAAGAACTACCCATTGAGCATTACCAACAGCCTGTTCGAGAACAACGCGACCGTCGCCAGCCCAAGTTATCAATATTCTTCCGGTGGCGCGGTTTATTTTTCGAACAGCCTGGTGACCATTTCCAACACCCAATTCAACCACAACTCGGCCAGCAGCAACGGCGGTGCGATCTTGGGTGAATCTGGCTCTTTGGATATCACCTCGAGCTGGTTTGAAGGCAACGTAGCAATCGCAGGTGGAGCACTCCACCTCCTCGATGTGGATGCGACTGTGGGACAAAGCGAATTCAGGTACAACTTGGCGCAGGGCGTTACAGGTGCCGCTGGCGTGGGAGGTGGCGTGAGGGCTGGGTGCAGCACAGTGACGCCCTGGGCAGATCCTCGGGATGAAAAACTGCACCCGTTGTTCACGCCAGACTGTGCCCTGGCACTTACCGACACTGACTTTTCAGTCAACGTGGCATCCGACCAAGGCGGAGGGCTTTGGGTGGACCAGATGGTTGCCAGCATCGAAGGTGGCCAGTTTCTCGGAAACCATACCGACGGTTACGGAGGGGGTGCCTATTATTACCGTTCCCACGGTCCAATTAATAATGCCCTATTTCACTCCAATTCTGCCGGAGAGGCTGGGGGCGGTGTTTATTTCGATTTGAACGGCTACCTCAACGCGGCCACAAATAACTCCTTTACACACAATACAGCTGGCGTGGGAGCTGGAGGATTTTTCATCGGAGGAGGGAGCCTTGCTTGGATTACCGGCGGGAACTTCGAAGGAAATGAGGCGCAGTACGGAGGTGGTTTGATGGTTGGGGAAGACGCTAGAGTGTACGTGTCTCAGGCGCTCATCAAAGGCAACAAAGGCACTATGCAAGGAGGTGGTGTGCACGAATACACGTCTATTTACACTGAACTTTCCAGAACCACGGTTGAACAAAACACGTCCGACGAAGGCGGCGGCGTATGGGGCACCAACCTATTCGTGGTCGACAGCACCATTACGCAGAACACTGCCGCCGGCCGCGGAGGAGGTGTTTATGGCTATTATTTCTTCGTTCAAGGTGTCGGCGTTTCACTGGCTTCGTCCACAGTCGATCACAACCATGTCTACGGAACGAATGGTGGACTGTTTGGCGGAGGGGGTTTGTTCGGCAGGGTTGCGACCAACAATGTGACGGTCGCTTACAATACCGCGAAAGACAATCTGGGTTCAGCTGTCTACATTCCTTCGGGCGGTAAAGGGCATTTCTTCAATACGACGGTGACCAGAAATGGGATTGACGCTGTACAAGGTGGGGAACAAGTGCGGGTTCAGGGGCGCTACCTTTTCAAACACACCTATGTGGGGGAGGACGCAGGCTCAGACGCGGATTGCTATTTCTCAGGGGCAACGGCCGAGACCTTTACGACCGGCCGAAACAATTACGCGACCGATGCAACATGTTGGGCAAACTCACTGCCATTTCACAACACAGCCAACGGGATTCCTGCGCAGTTCGGGAACTTCGGAAACTACGGCGGTTTTACCCAGACGTTGCGTATGTACAGCAGCCCCATCGTTGACTACTACCCGTGCTTGGGCCCACTCGATCAGCGGCACAAATCCCGTCCCCAAGGAGCAGCCTGCGATGTTGGTGCCACGGAGTACGGAACCGAAGATTTTCCGGGAGCGCCGATTGACACCCCTTATCCGTGGCCTGCGGATGCATGGTTTTCTGAGTACTCTACTTATTTGACTGGAGCCGGTGAGGCCGCTCCCGATTACCCCCGCATGGAGCTCACGCCGCGTTAACCAGCGCAAGCTGTGTTAGCCACCAGCGGCATGTCCCCAAGCGGCGAGCACTCTGGTGTTTTGTTGTCTGTGCTTTCAGTGGCAGGCGCGGTCGAAGTGTCGTTGACAGTCTTAGTGATCTGCGGCTTTAAATCCCCCGCAATCTGGCCTCTTGTAACCCGCCAGCCCTGCACGACGCCTGCCCCCTCCGCCATGTCCGCCTAAAATTTCCTAGCCTCAGGTCACAATGGCAGCGGCGTCACAAAAGTCGATCGCTTGGCAAACGGCGCCGGTCTGCGCAATCCCCTGGTTTCCCGGCACGCACACATCTTGGTGTCCATCGCCCATAAAATTCCAACCCAGCGCATGTTCGCGGCCGCCGCCGCCGAGAACTAGAAGTTTAATGCCCTGCCATACCACAAGGCTATTGCCTCTCGCACTACCTCGTATGCCTACCTTTTGGCGGCGGGGAGACAGCTTGCGTAGGTTTTGGAGCGCCATGCGTCTTTCTTGACGTCATACAGCCACAAAAAATTCTTGTCGACACCAACGAGCAGCGCCGTCTTGCCGTCAAAATCCGCAACATTGCCCAGATGATGTGACACCGGATAGCGCTGCTCGTCAGCGATGTAAAGATAAGAGCCATCCGTCATTCTCGCCAAAACGTCATCCTCTAGAGGCACCAGCTCTCCAATGACAACGTCCCAATCAGTGAACTGATCGCTCGCAAGTGCGGGGCGCCAGCTTGGAGCCAACAGCCCTTTTGGTACGGCCCTCTCTGCCAACGTAGCTGAGAGGCCGACTTACCCAAAGATTAGTGTTGAGGGCAGTCGAGGTATGCAAGATGATTCAAGGCATGAAAAAAGCGACCGAGGTGTCGTCGGTAGCACAGCGGCGCCGGTTCTCGGTTAACGAAAAGTTGCGAATTCTGCGGGAGGCCGATGCCTGCGGCAAAGAGCGCGGTGGGGTCACGGCCCTGTTGCGCCGGGAAGGGATTTACTCGTCGCATCTGAGTATGTGGCGTCGGCAGCGCCTGGCTGGCCAGTTCGGCGCTGCGCCGAAGAAGCGGGGCCCCGTGGCGGTGCCACCAGATGCGCGGGATAAGCAAATCGCTGACCTTGAGCGGCGCGCCGCACGGGCGGAGGCGCGGGCCGATCGCGCCGAGCGGTTGTGCGCGCTCAAAAAAGTCTCGGAGCTGTTCGGGATACCGCTGCCGGATCCCGAGAGCGAGCCCAAGCCTTGATGGCGATTGTTGCCGACACCTCGGGCGTCGACGGCGTAGCCTGCACGTGTGCCAGTCTGGGCGTAAGCGTGGCCAGCTACTATCGCGCGCGTCGTCCGCGGGTGCATGGGCCGCGACGGCCGCGGCGATCACCCCGTGCGCTCAGCGCTGCGGAAGCGGCCGATCTGCTATCGATCTTGCACGAAGACCGCTTTGCGGATCTAGCGCCCGCGCAGGTGTATGCGACGCTGCTCGATGAAGAGCGCTTTATTTGCTCAGAGCGCACCATGTATCGCGTGCTCGCGGCGCACCACGAGGTGCGCGAGCGCCGCGCGCAACGGCGCCACCCCGCGTACGCCGCGCCCGAGCTGCTGGCAACCGGGCCAAACCAATTGTGGTCGTGGGACATCACCAAGCTTAAGGGCCGGCAACGTGGTCCTACTACTACTTATACGTCATTCTCGACGTGTTTAGCCGGTGCGCGGTGGGCTGGATGGTGGCGCCGCGCGAGAGCGCCGAGCTGGCAAAGAAGCTGATCGGCGCGACCTGCGTGCGTCAAGGCATCGACCGCGATCACCTCACCATCCATGCAGATCGTGGCAGCTCGATGCGCTCCAAGCTGGTCGCCGAGCTGCTCGCCGACTTGGGGATCACAAAGACCCATTCGCGGCCGCACGTCTCAAACGATAATCCGTACTCTGAGGCTGGCTTTAAGACGCTGAAATACCGTCCCGATTTCCCGGCGCGGTTTGGCTGCCTAGAAGACGCACGCGCCTACTGCGCCGATTTTTTGCTTGGTACAACGAGGAGCACTACCACAGCGGCATCGGCCTCCAGACGCCGGATGACGTCCACTACGGTCGCGCGCAGGCCCGTACCGCGAAACGGGCCGTCGTATTGGCCGCCGCACAGCGAGCCCACCCTGAGCGTTTCGTCAACGGCACGCCGTGTCCGCCACCACTGCCGACCGCCGTATGGATCAACAAACCAAAGACAGGAGAGGTGATTCCAAGCCAGAACCATTCACTAAATTAAGCCACCTCGGTCTCTCAAATGCGTTGACAGGCTCCGCGGAGGCGAGAGGACGCCAACGTCCGCGCCAAAATTGCCAAATATCGCTGGGCGTTGGGCCTACAAAGATAGCGCCGGGCGAAAATGTCCGAGGCTTGGCTGCGTCGGGCCCCTCGATCCCAACCAGCTCTACCGGTACGCGCGCTCTGCTAACCACCTGCAAATCGCTAGCGCGCGCAATGATGAGCTCGTTTTCATGGTTGTCTACCGCAATGATGAAGTCTGCGTGGCGAGCGTAGGACGACGTGGGGATGCGTACCTTGCTGACGACGTCGATGAGTTCGGATCCTGTGAAAACAATGGAACTACCCGGCAGGGCCCATAGCTGCCGTAGATCCCAGCCGACTTCGATGGTATCGATCTTGCCACCTGGGCTGCGGATGCGAAACGATCGATCGTAGAGACGCCACCACGCCTCTATCGCGCCAACCTTGAACCACACCAGCGGTTCCGACACCAGCGACTGGTTTGACTTGCGACTAGCGGTGGCGGCCTTCGACGGCTTGCAGCGCCCATCGCCCAGCGAAAGCTGCATAAGCACCTCGTGCGCGCCGACTTCGGTATAGCTAAAGTGATGCGCACCGGTATTGGCATTGGCGAACCAGGGCTTTTCTTCCCGGCTCTGAACCAGCGCGGTGCGAACGCGAAGCTCCACCATGTCCTCTGGTAACAAGCGGCCCCCGCTGACCTCCATTGTCGTGTGCGATTGCACGTTGCTTCCGAGGCAACCACCAAGCACGGCTGCGGTTAGCATGACCGCGCCCGACAACGCGAGTGCCCTTTGCAGACGCAACGACATCAGGCTTTCTACCGCCCCCAAGCGCGACAACGCCATACCAAAGCAACGCGCATATACGGTGGACAATGAATTAAGCCTTGATCAGCTCGTTTAAGGTTACGCGCAAGGGATGCGACCGCGGTCGCGGGCTGCCATTCCATGTCAGCCAGTCATCCCACGAGTCAATTCCGGATCTGCGTAATTGCAGTGATCTGAGGGCTTTAATTCCCCCGCAATCTGGCCTCTTGTAACCCGCCAGCCCCGCACGGCCCTTGCCACCCACGGCAATTTCCGCCCGAAGTTTCCTATCCCCCCGCCAACGATTACCCACCGTTCGAGCACAGGAACTGCGTTGAAAAGCCGCCGCATGCCACCGACAATACTGGGCATGCGGGACTATAGTGCGCCGCCGATATTGTCTCCTGCGCCCTTACCGGTTTACCAGCTTTGGCTGCTTGCGCTGGGCGTCCTTCGTTGGATTGTCCGTCGAGCCGAACGGCCGCAATTCGCGCTTGGAGATGTCTTGCAGCGAGGCGCCTCCAAAGATGGTGGCGAGATAGGTCGCAAGGACGCTATCATCGGCGCCCGTCACGGAAATGTTTGCGACAAAATCCGTGTCGGCAAACCCTTGCCACTGCTTCATCTCTTCAATGTAGAGCACGCTGGTACACGCCATCAGCATCACTGCACGCGGCTTGGCGGGCGGGTTGTAGGCGGCGATCAGATTGCGTGCTAGCGACAACCCTTGCGTGCCCTTAGCGGCGTCATCGACATGCGCGCCGGTTTGCGGCGTCTCGCGATTCACCAGCACATTGCCTGCGCCACTGCCGATTTCGTCAAAATCAGGGCCATAGCCTGATCGGCCGTGGCCATAATACAGCGTGCCATCGCTATGAGCGGCGCCACGCAAGAACGCATCTGGAGCCGCTGCCCCCATGCCCGGGGTGATGAAGCGCAAGACCACTTGATGCGTATGTCCATCTTCGATCGCAGTACCGACATATAACTCGACCCCATCACCAGGCGCGGGTGCGCCGAGATCGCCGATCAGCTTGGCGCCATGTTGGTCATTGCGCTCAAACCCCATGGCGAGCATTTCGTTTCGCCAACTTGCTACGGTGCGTTCCCACCAAATGCCTTCGATTGGCGCTCCCAGTCGGTCCAATACCAACTTGTCCTCGAGATCCATCAACGCGAGCTCCTGCGCTTCAGTGAGATTCTCAGTGCCGCCAAATGCCTTGCGCACCTCGTCGCGTACCCGATCCGCTTCTTCAGCGTACGGTTTGCCATCTGCCGTCGATTGCACGGGAAATTCTAAGTGGCCAAGCGCAATCGTAAGATCGATCACGCCGTCGGCTAGCATGGAGGCCACGTCAAAATACGTCTCGTGCTGCTCCAGCTCGAGCAGGGCCGCTTCGAGCGTCCACGAATTGTTAAACGTGCTGCCAATAATTGCGGTCAATGCGGCAACCGTTTCCTGCGACCAAAGCCCATCAACCGCTATCTCATGGCCAAATCGCCGCAATGCTGCCTGTAAGGTGGCGACATCTTCATCGCTCCACCCTGGCCTACCGTAGACGGCGACATATGCCAACGATGCTTCCTGGCGACGTTGCACTTGCCGGCTGAACTCTTGCTCCTGGCGGAAATACGCAACGTTGTCGTTTAGGATTTCATTGACGTCGGCAAATTCCCACTCAGTCCAGTCTATTGCGTCGGTTTCCCACGTGGGGGCGTCCGCGTCAGCAGCGCCAATTGCCGTCGCAAGAGCTTTTCCGGTTCGCTTGCCCCACGCGCCATCAATAGTGATTTCGTAGCCTAGCGCAACGAGCGCAGTCTGAATCAAGATCACTTCTTGCTTGGTCCACAATGGCGGCGTGCCGGCAAGCGCCATCGACTGCAATGCAAGTGACGCCCACATGGTGTCGTCGGCCATCTCCCTTGACTGGCGGTCAACGCCATCGTCCGCACTGATTGCGGCGCCCACGGCCCTCAGTTTCGCCCCTGCCATACCTCTCTCATTGTATAGCAACCTGCCATCCAAAATCGAACGCGCCGAGTCGATTGTGCCTCTACTCAGCCGGCGTATCGATATTTGCGTCGATCCATTTAATATGCTTACTCACGCGCACATCGTAAGTGTAGTACCCGGTGCCGTCAGGCATCGCTATGGCGTGATGAACACTTACCTGCACTAATTGACGCGAAGCGTTTCGAATCATTCCTGGGCCACCGCTGTCGCCTTGACGCACCCCAAGGTCTTGCGACTCGCCATGGCACACATAGAATGAATCCGGAATTTCATCGATTTCCTCGGTGCCTGGCACGTCGCCAAACATCGACTCCTCGGCCAGCTCGCAGGTCTTTGCTTTTTGCGTAATGGTTCGCAAGGCGCCCGCGCTCGCCGCGTCCTCAGGAAGCACGGTGCCAAACCCGGCGTGGATAATTTTGGTTCCGGTCTTGGCGACAGAGCGCGACCGGTTGAGCTTCATCGGCTTCACGCCTACAACAGGCTCTTTGAGATAGACCAGCGCCAGATCATAGCGCTCGCCTTCTACCGTCGCCAAATCGTAGTCGGGATGGAGCAAGATGTCGCTCACTTCGTAGTCTATCGACTCGGAGCGGAACGGATCAACGCTTTGAGTAGCGATTAGTATCGATGCCACTTCGGCGAGGTCAACGCAATGTGCCGCCGTAAGCACGGTCTTTGGTGCAATCAGCGTACCGGTGCAATTGGGACCTCGATAGTTCTTGGAGATGAACGCGACCACGCTCGGAAACTCATTGACTCTCGCCAGGCGTCCACCCGCAATTTTGTCGTCTTGCTCGTCCGAGGGATCGACGGTCGCGAGAGGATCGATGCATGCGACCAGATACGTGCCCACGACGCAAATAAAGGTTGTGAAGAATGTGTTGCGCATTGTGCCTCGCAAACGTCAATATATTCGAATAAGTCTGACTTCAACTGAAATCGAAAAGCCCCTACGGGGCGTGCCTCGACCCTGGTGCAATGCCGCCATCTTGGGCGGGTCAGCTGCCGAAAACAAAAAAGGCACCGGGTCTCCCCAGTGCCAAATTTGTTACGTCGCGGAGCGGACGGGACGCGAACCCGCGGCCTCTGGCGTGACAGGCCGGCGTTATAACCGACGTAACTACCGCTCCAACGTATTCAGGTTTCACCAATCTCAGTGATCTGAAGGCTTTGAATCCCCCGTAATCTGGCCTCTTGTAACCCGCCAGCCCTGCTCGGCCCTGTCACCCACGGCAATTTCCGCCTACGATTTCCTAGCCTCTAACCAGGCTTCGTTGTCGACCAGTCGATGAAGAGTTCTGGAAAAATATTCGACGGCAGCGTGCCATGCATTTCGTGAATAGAGTGGCGCCCAACGCGCCCAGCCGCGCGGAAGTCGACAAGCTGAGGGACCTAACGCCTACTTCGCGAGGCGTTCGACGTCGAAGAACTCGACCTTGCTGCCCGCGGCGACGCCGTGCTGCGCGGCCCACCCGCCGTTGACCTCAAGCACATAAAGCGACGGCTTGTCGACATAGCGAGACGTATCGGTCTTGGGCACGGCGTTGGCGACGATGCCAACGATGGTGAAATCCTTGTCGATGAAAATCATGTCGAGAGGAATGAGCGTGTTGTGCATCCAGAAGCTGTGCACGGCGGTCGTGCCCATCAAGAACAACATCCCCTGATCGGCCGGCATGAACGTGCGATGCATGAGGCCGCGGATAATGCGCGCCTCGCTGGCGACCACCTCAACCTTGACCCGCAGGGGCTCGCCGTTGGCTTTTATGTCCGGGAATCGGACCTCTGCGAGGGTGGCGGACGCGCTGGGGACGACCGCGGTGGGGGTGGCTGCCGCGCGCTTGGCCGCGGCATCAGCGACATCCTCGGCGCCGTGATTGGCGGGGCCGGGCACAGGCTCGAGATGCTGCTTGCACGCGAGCATAGCGGTAACCGCACAGACGGTGATGAGGGCAAGGCGCATCACGCCGGCATGGGTAGCACAATTTGGCGCGCCAGGCGCCGTTTCAGGTAAGATTGAGTCGCGGCGTTGTCGCCCTTGGTATGAACGCACTTATCCTTCGCTCGCCCGCGTCGGCACAACCGTACCTTGAGGTCTTGCGGGAGCTCGGCGTGAACAGCGACGCATGCGAAGTCACGACCACCAAGTGGCTCGCTGATGGCATCGAGGAGCTGCGACGCGCGGTCGCCGAGCTCGGCGATGGCGGCGGCGTGTTCTTGGCCAGCCACAACGGCGTGGCGGCCTTTTGCCAGGCCATGGTCTCCGCCACCCCGCCAAGCGGTGCGCGCTGGCATGTCGTGACGGCGGGTGAAGCGACGCGCGACGCTCTAACCGCCGAGGCGGCCACGAATCTGACGCTCGGCCGGCACGTGGCAAGCGTGGTCGCGATGGTGGCCACTGCTGAAGCCTCGATTGGTGCGAGCGCAGCGGCTTACTTTGCGTCGAAACACGTGCCGCATGTGTTGGTGCCGCGCGCCGCGAATGGGCGAGCGGATATTGTCAATGAGCTGTCGGCGAGGCAGCTCGCGCACGCGGCAATTGACTGCTACGAGACCTGCCCTGCTCCGATCGACCCCACGCTGCGTCACCACCTCGACGCGCTGCGCGCGGGACAGGTAGCGCTCGTGGTGGTCATGGCGCCGTCGGCGGTGGCGGCGCTCGCGTCGGCCCTCGCGCCCGTCGCCCTGGCCGACCTTACCTGCCGTTGGCTCGCCATTGGCGAGACGACGCGCGATGCGCTGATCGCGGCCGACGTAGCCTCCGACGCGGTGCGCGCCGCACCCACGCCGACGCCGCAAGGGGTCGCACAGGCAGTGGCGAACTGGCGATAGACGTTGTAGCTTGAGGCCATGAATTTTCCTGAGTATCGCCCCCGGCGCGTGCGGCGAACCGAGGCGCTGCGGCGGCTCGTGCGCGAAACGCGCCTGGCGCCCGACAATTTTATCTTGCCGCTCTTTGTCATCGGCGGCAGCGGCGTTGCCAACCCCATTTCGTCTATGCCGGGGCAGTTTCAATTCTCTGTCGACAAGGCGACCGACCAGGCAGCCAAGGCGTGGCAGCTCGGCATCACTGCCGTGATCTTGTTTGGCATCCCCGAGCGCAAAGACGCCGTCGGCTCGGAGGCGTGGAACAGCGAGGGCGTGGTGCACCAAGCGATCCGCGCCATCAAGAGGCGGGTGCCTGAGATGACCGTCATCGCGGATGCGTGTTTTTGCGAATACACCGACCATGGCCATTGCGGCGTGCTCACGGCGGGCGCGCTCGACAACGATGCCTCGCTCGAAAACCTTGGCCGCGCCGTCGTCAGCTATGCGGGGGCCGGCGCCGACATCGTCGCGCCGTCGGGCATGCTCGATGGCTTTGTTGGGGTGTGCCGGGACGCGCTCGATGAGGCGGGCTCCGCCGACACCATCATCATGGCGTATTCCGCGAAATATGCGTCGGCCTTTTACGGGCCGTTTCGCGACGCTGCCCATTCGGCGCCACAGGCTGGCGATCGCAAGGCCTATCAAATGGATCCGGCCAACGTGCGCGAGGCGATGCGCGAGATCGCCATCGACGTCAGCGAGGGCGCCGATATCGTCATGGTCAAGCCGGCGCTGTCGTATCTCGATGTCATCCGCGCCGCTGCCGATGAGGTCGACACGCCGCTGTGCGCCTACGCCGTAAGCGGCGAGTACGCGATGATCGAGGCCGCGGCCGCCAACGGCTGGATCGATCGTCAGCGCATGATCATGGAGACGCTCACCTCTATACGACGCGCGGGCGCCGACATGATCATCACCTATCATGCGATCGAGGCGGCAACGTGGCTGAGGCAAGCGTAGCGCCATGAAATACCACTTTCTCGAGGTCACGCCGTTTAGCGCCAAGGCGCTCGGCGCCGCGGTGGCGCCCTTTGCCGAGAGCGGCTGGCGGGTTGAACGCGTCGATCTGATCGCACCGGCGACGGCCAAAAAACCGAGTTATGGCTTGGTCACGCTCACCCATAACGCCGAGGCGTTGGCATCGGCAGCAGCCTCGGCGACGGCGGAAAAAAACAAGCGCCGACCCGGCCATAAATTGATCGACCTCGGCGAGCTAGATTGGGGCGAACACCCCGACGTTCGTCATCTTGAGCTGGATGTCGCGCAAAAGCGCCGACGCCGCGGGTAACGCCGCAGGGGGTCACGGCGGTAAAAACGTTAGCTGCCACGCCGTATGCGCCGTTCGCTGCGCAACGGTGGGCCAGGCGCCGACGCCATCGCGGCCTCGCCTGGCCATGGCCGCCGGCACGAGCTGGATGAGCGAGCCGGTCTGCAGGTCGACCGTGGCCTCGCCCTTGACCAACGCATGCTCTTTGTTATCGACCTTAAGCGTCACCACCGCGGACGCCTCGAGACGAATGCGATAGCGGGCGGCGGCGCTGGCAAAGCGCAAGGTCTCGACGTCATCGTCGGCATCGAACGAACCGCGCGCGCCCATCGACGTCACGGCCACGGCGTCGGCGATGCCTTCATTGGGTTCGACGGCCACGGCGAGCTCGCCCTCGCGCTCGCTTACCCTCTGCAAGGTAAGAGTATAAAGATCGCTGACATTTTCGCTCGGCACCGCGCCGGGTGCGGTCACCGCCTCGACCTCGATCAGCACCGTGCCGCGCAAGCGGCGAGCGCCAAGGTGCTCGGCATCGCCAACAGTGCCGAGATTCGTTTCCGCGAGCAATAAGCCATCGGCGAGGCGAAAGCGCAAGGCGACATCGATGTTGGGCGGGGCGATCACTGAGACCGCATAGGCGCTGGGCTCCTCGCCTAGCTGAGCGACAAAGAGATCGCGATCGCCTTGCTGTTCACTATGGCGTTTGCCGAGCAAGCCTTGGACATCGGTGCCAACCGCGATCGGCGTGGCGTTGGCAGCAACATTGTTGGGCTCGCGCTCAAGGCGCCGCGGCGCATCCGACGACCCGCGCCCGAGCATAAACCACACGGCCGCCGCGATCGCGCCGACGGCCACCGCGCCGGCCGCCACGCGCAGATGCCACTTGCGTCGCCCTAGCGCCTGCTCGAAGGCATCAAGGTCCGAACGCTGCAATTGCCAGCTCGAGTTGGACAACGCCGTCGTTGGCAGTTGATGCACCATGCTTCGCACCTGCGGCCTATGCCGCGCGGATTCTTGATGAGTCTCGAAGATGCGCGTCAGCGTCTCCGCCACCTCCTGCGCGCTGGCTGGTCGGTCGCTTGCTTCCTTCGCCATGCAATGCAAGATGAGGTCGCTGAGCGGCCGCGGCAACGGCGCGCGCTCAGCGGGTGGTACCGGCGCCTGATGAAGATGCGCCGAGAGCACATCGAGCGCGCTATCACCGCCAAAGGCGACGTGTCCGGTCAGCAGCTGATACATCAAGGCGCCGAGCGAATAGAGGTCGGTGCGCGCGCTGATCGCCTGGCCGCGAATTTGTTCGGGGGCCATAAAGTACGGCGTGCCAACGATCTCGCCGCCTTCGCCCATCGTGAGCGAGGGCGGGGCCGAGGCGGAAGCCGAGGTAGCCTCCGCCTGGATCGCAAGCGGTGCGGGCCCCCCCCCGTCGCGTTCGAGCAGCGCCGCGAGGCCGAAATCGAGGACCTTGACAAAATCGCGATGGCTTGCATCTCGCGTGAGCAGAATATTGTCTGGCTTGAGATCGCGATGCACGATGTTCATGCCGTGCGCCTCGGTCAAGGAGGCACAAATTTGCACGAGCAAGGGCAACGCGCGCAGCCATGGCATCGGGCCGTCGCGCTCGATGAGGCGCGCCAAGTCGACGCCTCGCACCAACTCCATAACCAAATACAGTTGGCCACGTTCGCTACCAAAGTCAAAGACGCCGATCGAATTGGGATGAGTCAGGCGCGACACGGCGTGGGCCTCGCGCTCAAACCGCGCCACCACCTCACGCCGATCGGCGAGGTCGCTGTGGAGCACCTTCATCGCCGCATGCTTGCCCAGCCGCACATGTTCGACGCGATAGATGACGCCCATGCCACCCTGCCCGATGCATTCCAAGACGCGATAGCGACCATCGACGATGCGCCCAAGCCACGCGCGCCGCGAGCTCGCCATGCGGTCATCGAGGGCGCGCGAACCGCCGCCGTCGAAGCCGCCAGCGCCTGTCGAACCGAGCGCCGGCGCGGCGAGGTCGAGCCGCGAGCGCGAAGGCCTGGTCGGGCCGGTCGCGTGCTGCCCGCATTGCGCGCAGAAATTGGCGTGCGTCATTAGCGCGGCGCCACAGCCGGTGCAAAAGGCCTCGAGGCGTCCCGTCGCGGCTAGCCCTGAACTATCGTTGGCGTCGCTCACGGTTGCTCCCAGGTGCCGGCATCGGCCGCCCAAACCTGCCACTTGGCGCCGCCTGCCGACACCGTAAGCAGCAGCGCCTTGCCCGCCTGTGGCTGTTTCTCGCTGTCATAACGCCTTTGCGCCGACATATGGCCAAGCGCGATATGTCGTGGCGGCGCACCCTTTTGCGGCTCCGACGACCAGGCGCCATCGCGCGTTGCGTGCTCGGCACCGGCAAACACGACGATCGGTACGGCGGCGAGCGCCGAGGCCAGCCGCGCATCGCCCACGTGGATTGCCGTGGCGCCCACATCGACCTCACCGCGCACGGGCGCCGCCACCAGCGCGGCGAGCCAAGGCGTTATTGCGTGGTCGGCTATCGGCCACGCCTCAACCTCGCGCCGCAAGGCCTCGACATCGGCCGGCTCATACACGCACCCATCGACGCGCCATGCGAGTTGTGCCGCGGTGGGCATGCCCCCGACCAAGATTAGCCGCGCCACCCCTGCGTCGATCGCGGTGGGCCGCGTCGCATCGATGAGGGTCGCGCGTTGGGGATGTGTCGCGATCAGATCGCGCAGGCCGCTGACTGGCTCGCGATCGCCAGGCACGACCACGGTTGGGTAGGCCGGCGAGGCAACGGCATCGAGCAAGCTCCTTGCCTCGGCAACCGTCGCGGCATTGCTGCCAAGGAGGACCAACGCGCTAAGCGGCGCCACGGTCGCATCGGCAAGAAACGCCTTTACTTGCGCGAGGCTCGCCGGCGTCACTTCGCGCAGTTCGGCGAACACCGCCACGCGCACCCGACCATCTTGCGGCGTTAACGTGACCACCTGCGGCGACCCAACCAGGGCCGTGCAGCGATGGGGCGTCAGGCTTGCGAGCCCGGCCGCAACGGCGACGTCGAGTGCCGCGGTTAGGCTGCGTCCGTCAACGGCGTGCGCCTGCTGGGTCCGGGCCGACGGCTCGGTAGGCGAGCTGCCGCAAGCCAACGTCGCCGAGGCGACCATCACCACCCATTGCGATGGCCACCTGGGTACGCGTGGCGTCGCGCCCTTCATGGCTGATCGCGCACCATCCCGCCGGCGTCGCGCCACACCGCGCAGATCTTCGGCGGGTAGTGGTACGCGCTGATCGCGGCGCCAGGCGCGCGGCTAATGATACGGCGAAACACGGCGCTCGCGGAATCAGCGTCTTCGCTGGCGACATAAGAACCACCAAGCAGCAGCGCCACCTCAAGCGCATTAGGCAACGCGAGATAGTCGAGGTCGAGCGTTACGAGATCGCGCTTCACCTGCGCCATGTTGCCATCGCGCCACGCCGCGCGCGCGCTGGGCAGTGATTTCTTCACCAAGGCGGCCATCGTTTCGCGATGGGCCAGGCGGCGACGCGCCTCTTCATCGAGCGCGGGCGCATACGCGGCGCGCACACGCATCTCCAGGCCTGGAATTAGCACGACTTCACCGGCCCGCAACACGTCTTGGCTTAGGGCATTGTAGTTACGCAGCAAGAGCGCGCCCGTGGCATCGCCGTAGAACCGCAGCGCGAGCTCTTCAAGCGTTTCGCCGCCCTGTGCGGTGAGGCTCGCCTGCAAGGGCACCCGCACGGCGGCTCCCGCGACCAAATCCGCGCCTTGATCAAGCTCATTGGCTTTCGCCAAAAATCCGGCGCGCATCGCCGAACCTAGGTGCACCGCCGCCAGCGATGCAAACGTATCGCCCACCGAGACGACCAGTTCGCGATCGACCAAGATCGTCAAGCGTTCCCCTGGCACCAGGGCGCGGCGCGTGCCGATGCCGTTGGCTACAGCCACGAAGGGCGCATATTTCTTATCGCCATAGACGCCGGTCGCCACGCTGTCTAACGTGTCGCCCTTGCGTACCTCGTAAAAAACCGCGGCGACCGAAACGTTTTCGGTCACAGCGCCCGCGCCCGTCGCCGGTTGCGCTAACACGCCATGATCTTGCCACGCCAAGCAGATCGCCACGACGACGGCCAACCGCCACAATGAGTAACCCGCCCTCATCGTCCCGTGCCCTTCGTCTTGTTGCGCACGTCCAGCTTGGAGCCATCGCCCTTAAGGGGCTTGCCCTTGGTGCCGCGAACTTTTGGCAACGTGGTGGTCGTCGCCGGCACCGTGGGCTCGACCTCGACGTCAGGCACCAGCTGCTCACGCACCTCATTGGCCGACGATGGCGCGTCCGGTGGCAGCCCCAGCGCGCGCTCGCTAAAGCCCGCCGAGCCTGGGCTTGTCTCGTAGGCCAAGGGGGGTACGTCTCGCCCGGCGCGCAGCACGCCGTCGGCGACAAAATCGAAGCGAATCAACTTGGCGTTGCTAGCCGACGTGGCAACGAGGTCGACATTTACTTCATACGGTTCGTACCAAGGGTGCGAGAGCACCACCGTGTGTCGCCCGGTGGCGAGCGCGAGCGGCTGCCCCAGCGGCGTCTCCCCCGACGGCCGCCCATCAACGGCGATGGTGGCCCACGGATTGGCGACCAGCTGAATATGGCCAATATCGGACGACCGCACCAAGAGCTCGGCATTGGCGTTCTTGCCCACGGGCGCGATGTGAATGAGCCCGAGCATGAGCGTCGTCACCGCCGCCAACGTCGATTGCACGACCAGGCCCCGGCGCACGGCGCTGCGCGTGTGCGGCGTCGTCGGGACCATCCCCACCGCGCCGCCGGGCACCATCGCGGCGCTAATGTATTGCGACATCTCGATCTCGGAGATGACGTTTTGGCTGCGCAGAAACAGCACCAGCCTCGCCTGATAGTTCATGTCGACGTGTTTGGCGACAAAGCGCTCGATCGCCATCACCATCGCCTGCGCGCTCGGCCAGCGATTCTTGGGGCTCTTTTCCAGACAACGATCAATGATCTTCTCGAGCTCGCGCGGCACGTCGGGATTGAGCTTGCGGGCGCGCACGTGCGGCTCGAGGCGAATCTTGTGCATGACCGAGCGCAGCTCGTCTTCCACGAAGGGCTTGCGTCCCGTCACCATTTGGTAGAGCAAGATGCCAAGCGAAAAAATATCCGAGCGCGCGTCTGGCTTGTCACCAATGATCTGCTCAGGCGACATATACGCCGGCGTGCCGAGCCCGGTGCCCAGCTCGGTTAGGTCTTCGAGGCTCTGGTCGCGCGCGATGCCGAAGTCCATCAGCTTGACGCCACCTTGCCGCGATAGCATGACGTTCGCGGGCTTGATGTCGCGATGGATAATGCTGCGGTAGTGGACGTAGTCGAGCGCGCGCGCCACCTGCATCGCGATGATCGCCGCCACGTCATACGGCAAGCGACCGCAACGATCGAGGAGGTCGTAGAGGTCTTGGCCCTCGACGTACTCCATGATCATGTACAGCGCTCCCTTCTCGACGTGAAAGTCGTAGACCTGAATTAGGTTTTCGTGTTGCAAGGCCGCGAGCGCGCGGGCCTCACGCTCAAAGCGCGTCGCAATATGTTCTTCTTGCGCGGCGTGTGGCTTGAGCGCCTTGACCGCAACCACGCGCTCGAGATGGTCTTGCACCGCCTTGTAGACGACCGCCATCCCGCCCGATGCGACCTCCCCGACAATCCGGCAGCTTCCGACGCGGGTTAACACCGCCATATTATCGCAGCAGAACCGCGCAAGTCGCAATCCGCGATTGCGTGGGTTTAAGACCTACAGTGGCTTGGGCGCCGGTGGGGGCGCGCCTGCCTTGGCATCGCTACCCAACGCATCAGGCGTTGCGTCGATCGCCGCATCCACGCCTGCGGCGGGGGCAACCGGCAGGTGACACAGCACCGCCGCCAGTTTTGCCGGGTCGACGACCTGCACCGTTTCAGCACAAAGCTGGCGTTCGCCAATCATGACCCGCACCTCGTGCGCGCCCATGGGCAACGACACCACGAGCTCGCCTTTGGCGGTCGTGCCGCGGCGAGTGCCGTCGATATAGACCTCGGCGGGATCGAGCTCTTTGGTTTGGATCAGTACCCGGCCCTTGACCTCAACCACCTCGGCCGAGGGTGCGGACGCGACCGGACTAGCGTCGCGAATGACGAACCAATAAAATGCCGCCGCGACAAAGACTAGGCCGCCAGCAACAGCGGCGGCAATCACGGACGTGGGCGTCCCCGACTTCTCTGAAACGGCGGTGCCCATCGACGTCGCCGCGCGCGCACGCTCGCCGAGCTGGCCAGCCGGCACGACGCCAGAAATCTCCGCCGCCGGGGTTAGCACGGCCGGCGGTGGTGCCGCCTCGACAACCGGTGCCGAGGCGGCAGGTGCCGGTTCGGCAGTGTCACCGAATAGCTCATCATGTGACAGGCCAAGCGAAACCGCCTGACTGCGCCGCCGAACGCCTGCCGCGGTCGCCGCCCGCATTTCGCGCGACGTCCGTGGCGTAGGCCTCGCGCCAGTTCCGGTTGGCTCTTTGCCGATGCCGTCCGCGGCGCTCATGCGCGTCGAACGCCGCACGGGTTCCATCGACGGCCGACCGCGTGAAGCTCCGGTTTGCCCAGTTTGCCCGGTTTGCCCGGTTTGCCCGGTAGGGCCCGTAGGCCCCGTCTGGCCTATTTGCCGCGGTCTCCCGGATGTGCCAGTTTCGCCGGTTACCGCTGCATCGCCCGTCGCGCCCGTTGGTTGCGATTCAAGTGGATCGGTCTCAGCGGCGACGTCGGGCCCGTAAATTGCAATCGCCTCGGCGCTCGCGACAGGACTCTTCACCGCTTCAAGCTTGCCTCCTACCGGTGGCACGTTCGGCATGAACGCAGTCTCGTCGTCATCAAGCGCTTTAGCGGACAGCGCGACCGGTTGCGCGGTTTGAGCGGCAGGAAACTGTGCCGGACGCGCGACGGCGCCTGTGTTTAACTCATCGAGCGGATCGCTCTCCTCCGCCGGCAAACTTGGGGCGGACGCGGCAACGGGTTCATCGAAGACCGCGCGCGTTTCGTCGTCATTGATCGCCGGTGCCTCGGTGGCAGGAGCGGCCGCGCCCGCCGCCGATGCCGCCCTAGCCACTTCGACCGCGCCTGGGTTAAAAACCGTGGCGCCGTCTGGATCCTCGGATGCGCCGACATCTGGCGCCGTGCCCGCCACCGTCGCGCCATCGGGATCGTCAGTGACGAGGTCGGCGGCCGCCGCGATCGCCGCCACCGGCACCTCCATATGGCCGCTCGCGTTGCGCAGCGCGCCGATATCCTGCAGCTCTTTTTCGATCTCTTGCGAAAACGCCTTGCGCAGCCAAGCCGACATATCCGCCGCCGTAAACGTCAATGATTTTTCACGCAAGTACTCATCAAGCGCCGCACGATACTCGCTGCACCATTGAAAGCGCGCCTCGGCGTCTTTGTGCAAGGCGCGCATGATGATGGCCTCGAGCTTGCTATCGATGCGAGGATCGGCCTTGCTTGGCATGGGAATCTTGACCTCTCGCACCTTTTCGAGGATGTCGAGATCTGACGCACCCGTGAACAAGCGATCGCTGATTAGCAGCTCATAAAATACCGTGCCACAGGCAAAAATATCGGTCCGCCGATCGAGCGCCTCGCCGCGCACCTGCTCCGGCGCCATATAGCTAAACTTGCCTTTAAGCACCCCTGCGACCGTTTGTGAGGCCCTGGACGCGGCCTTGGCAATACCGAAGTCGATGACCTTGACCTCGCCGTTGTAGGCGACCAAGACGTTTTGCGGCGAACAATCGCGATGGACGATCTCCATCGGTTTGCCCTCTTTATCGACCTGCCGGTGCGCATAGTCGAGCCCGTCCAGCATGCGCATGATGACATAGCAGGCCATCTCGATCGGCATCGGCTGTCGCAGCTTGCGAAAGCGATTGACGATCTGGAGCAGGTCTTTGCCCCAGACGTATTCCATCGCAATAAATAGCGTGCCGTCTTGCTCACCCAGCTCAATGATCTTCGCGATGTTGGGGTGGTCGAGCTGACCCGCAATGGTCGCCTCATCGATAAACATCTTGGTGAATTCTTGGTCTTCGACCAGCGCCGGCAGGATGCGTTTAATCGCAAGCACTTGATTGCCGCCGCTGGCGCGCTTGGCGCGATACACCTCCGCCATGCCCCCGATGCTGACCCTGTCTAGCAACGCATAGTTGCCAAAGTTCATCGGCTGCTTCACGCTACTATGGTAACCAGCCCCTTCTCGCCATACAACCGACTTGGCTCGCGACATGAGGACATACGACCCACCCGTGCAGATGCTGACCCAAACAAATGGGTTACGAGTCGTGCTCGTCGAGCTGGCTCACCTACATACGACGACAGTCTCCTTATTTATCAAGGTCGGCTCGCGGTTCGAAACCGCGCACGAAAATGGCCTATCTCACTTTGTCGAGCACATGCTTTTTCGTGGCACCGAGCGCTACGCGTCGTCGCTGTTGCTCAACACCGCGGTCGAACGCCTCGGGAGCATGCTGCATGCAGAGACGGGCCGCGACTACACGCTGTTTCAGATGGGCCTGCCGCCAGAGCGACTAGCCGAGGGCCTCGACATCATTGCAGATCTCATGAGCTCGCCCCGCTTTGAAGACATCGACCTCGAGCGCGAGCTGGTGCTCGAAGAGCTCAACGAAGATTATAACGACGACGGCGCCGAGATCAACGATGGCGACCTCGCGCGCGGCCTCTTATTTGGCGACCACCCACTCGGCCAACGCATCGCCGGCAGCCGCGCCAACGTGCAACGGTTTACCCGCGACGAAGTCATGGATTTTTTCCGGCGCTACTACGGCGCCGCAAATTCCATCTTATGCGTCGCCGGGCCTCACACCATGGCCGAGGTGACCGCCGCGACCGCGCCCATGGCCAAGGTGCCGAAGGGCATCGCCGCGGTCGTGCCCGGCGTGGTCGCGCCACAAACTGCCGCCCACCCGCGCATCACCTTTGTCGAAGATGCGGGCTCGCAGACCAACATGACCTTGGTGCTGCAAGGCTTTGCCGAAGCGTCGCCACAGTATCTGCCTATGGTCGGGCTCTTGCGCTGCCTGGATGACGGCATGTCGACGCGGCTGCACTATGAATTGTGCGATCAGAAAGGCCTAGCGTATTCGATCAATGCCGGCGTCGATGCGCTCACCGATATCTCCTTGTTTGAGATTAGCGGTGCCACGGCACACCACAAGGTCGTGGCGCTCATCGAGGCGCTTGCCAAGATCTTGGCCTCGCTGCGCGAAACGCCCGTCACCGATGCCGAGCTCGATCGCATCCGAACCCGCTATCGCTACGAGCTCTTGGCGTCTTTTGACGATGGCTCGGCCATGGCCTCGTGGTTTGGTGGCACGCGCCTATACGCCGACCCACCCTCGCTCGGCAGTCGCCTGCATGCGATCGAACAGCTAACCGCGGCGCAGATCACCGCTGTTGCGCGCGAGCTGCTGCAACCGCATCGGCTCGCGGCGGCGTTTGTTGGCAAGATCACAGAAAAGCGACAGCGCGAAATCGAAGCCGCGCTGGCCGCTTGGTAATCGCAACAAGGCGCGTGCTAGCGTGCCGCCATGACAAAATCTATTCGCGCACGCGCCCACGGCGCCATCGCGCTCGCCGCGGCAGGCGCGTTCGCAAGTGCCTGCGGCGATGAGGCAGCCGGCGGGCTGCCTGGGACGTGGGGCAACGACAACGCCGCATTGCCAACATGCGGCGCCCTGGGCCGGGTCTGCCTCGCCAATCCCCTCGACGCGCCGCTCGCGATTGGCGGCACGACAGAATTCCGCATCGAGGTCGCCACGGCAGGCGGCGCAGGCTTAGCCATCGATCTGCAAAGTGCCGCCCCCTCGATCGTCGAGGCCTCGGGGCTCACGCTAAGCGCGCTCGCTGAGGGTGGCACCGCCATCCTCTTTACCGCCGATGACATCGTGCTCGACTGGCTGTTTGTTTACACCCAGGCGCTTGATGCCATGCGCATCGTAATCTTTTCGCAACAAGGCGATTTACTCGGGTTTGCCGGCGATGACAGCCAATTGCTGATAGGCGACCAGGCGTATTTTGCGGTCGCCCCGTATGCGAGCGGCGCGCCCCTGGCGGGAAATTTCCCGCTCGCCATCGACATCGTCGGCGACAGCGTGCGCATCATCCCTGACCTCACCCAGGCGCGCTATCGCGTCATCGCGCAGGCGGCGGGTAGCGCCGTGGTGACATTTAGCGCGCTGGATCAGCAAGTAATTTGGAATATCGAGGTGCTGCCATGAATCGACGCGTGACGCCCGTGATGAACCTTGTGGCTGGTAGCGTGGTGCTGGCGCTGGCCGGCTGCCCCACCACCGATGAGATCGCGCTTGGCCAGACGACCGCCGCCCCGGCCACCAAGACGGCCTATCTCAACAACGATGAAGACGGCACGGGCTACTATCTCAATATCTCGCCCGGCGTTGCCATTGGCGTGCGCTGCTGGGACAGCTGCTCATATGCTTGCGATGGCGCGGTGGTGACGTCAAACGACGACGCGATCTTGTCGATCCTCGACGCCGATCCGGCGCTGTCATCACCGCACTACGTGCTGGTGGCACACACGATCGGCGCCACGCAGCTTGAGGTGCGCAATGCGTGCGCGACCCAGATTTACTCGGTCACCGTAGAGTAGCTACGTGGCCGTAGGTAGCCGCCAGTCGTCGACTGCGACCTAGTTCGACGACTTGGTTTCGGTCGTCGTTACGGTCTTCGTCGTGGTAGCGGTCGCTTTCGCGGCTTCGGGCGCCGCCGCGGCTGGTGCCGCAGCTGCTGGCGCCGCTTCATGCGCTGGCATCCAGCCCATTTGCAACGCCATTTGCGCGCCGTTGTAGAAGCGCGTCAGGTGCTTGACCTTGCCACCCTCGTACTTGACCAGCTCGGCGGCGATGAACTTCGCAGGCTTGCCGGTTTTCTTCATCGGGCCCATGTCGCCGGTCATCGTGCCGGTGAATTCGGTCATCGACAGCACGTAGTCGCCAGCCGCCCACAACGTCTTTTCGGTCATCTTGCCGTCAGGAAACGCGCCGGTGAACATTTTCCAGCCGGCTTCCATCGCGGGCTTGCCGACCATGTCAGCCGGCGAGCCTTGATCGGATTCGACCACGTCGTCCGCGACCGTCGCCAACGCGGCGGTTAGGTCGCGCTTGTTGAATAGCTCATTGCCTTGACGGGCCACCGCGACGTTCGCGGTTTCGGTTTCGTTGTTTGCGGCCACGGCGATGATCGGCGCGCCGTCCATGCCTTTTTCCATCAACGGGCGGCCATGATTTTCGAACAAGCCGAGTTGGGCCATCATGGCGCCTTCATCGGCAATCCACGATTCTTCGGTCACTTGGTTGGCGGCGTTGACCGTCACCAGGTGCAATTGAAGCTGGCCAAACTTTTTGCCGGTTGCCGGCATTTCGCCTTTAGGCGATTTCATGGCGCCGGTGTTCGTACCCGCGACCAAGACAATGGCGGCGATGTTACGGCCATTGACCAAAATCAGTTGCGGCGTGGACGTTACGTCGGGAAACGCGGTGCGAAATTCGGTGGTGTTGGCCATGATGGCTTGCAGGCCCATCAGCGGCGCGGTAAACGCGACCGAATCGACGAAGGTGCTCTTGGCGTCGGGCGCGTAGCAAGCCTTGAGTCCGTCCATGTTGCCGGCGCTGAAGTGTTTGTGGCATTCCAAGTAGAAGTTCGCTAGCTCGGTGCCTTCGAACGGCTTGGGCTCAGCTTTGACGGGGGTAGGCGTCGCGTTGGTCGCGGCCTTATTGGCTGGCGCTTCGTTCGCCTGCTCTTTCTTGCAGCCGGTGAGCGCGAGCGCGCCAATAACAAAAAGTGTGCTTAATTTAGTCATGCGTTGTGTTCCTCCAACGCGTTTATAGCCACACCGCGCGCGATCTAAATCACCCTGGCCAATAATTTTAAGTGCTAGCCTGTAGGGACGTGCGGTCGTCGTCGGCCCTTACAAATGTATCGAAAACTTTACGAGACAGCGCAATGAAAACCTTACCGCCTCGTTGGATCTGCCTCCCAGCACTTAGCCTATTGGGACTGGGCGCGAGCTGCGGCGGGCCCGCTGCGCCCGTGCTGTTGCCGCCGTGCGGCGACCTCGAGCCCGCTCGGTCGTTGTTGCCGCCCGTGCCATCGACGTTGGTGCACACCATTGTACCCGTAGGAGAGATCGACGCTCCGATGTCGCCCGTCGGTGCGATCAATCCCGTCAAGTACGACGGCGAGTTGGCCTATACAGAGCAAGGACTTGGCCTATACGCGCACGGTCCTGCGCTGGAGCGGGTGCAACGGACAGATCTCGGCGGCAGCACTATTTTTTCGACGCGACGCTCGCTCGCATATTTCGCCATTACCTCCGACACACAGCTCGTCGACGATGAGTCGCCCGTGAGGCTCGCCGGTTTAGATACCAGCGCGGTGGGGGGCGCGATCCGCCCGCAGGAAGCCTACGTACCGCACGGCATGTCGGCGATGAACCGTACGCTGGCGCGTATCGAAGCGCTAACGCGTCCGTTTGATTTTGGCATTGTCACCGGAGATTGCGCCGACAACGCCCAATACAACGAGTTGCGGTGGTTTACCGACATCATGGATGGAAGCCCAGTACATGTCGACTCAGGCGACGACAATGACCCGACGCCGGGCGTTAGCAATGATCCCAAAGATCCATTCACGCCAGTTGCGTTTCCTGCGCCGTGGTACATGGTGATGGGCAATCACGATACGATGGTGCTCGGGATCATCCTGCCAGACTATTATCAGACCACCGCGGTGGGCGATTTTGCCGAATACGGCACCCGCGACTACACGCAGTTCTTTGCGCCAGTGGAGACCAATTTTACGACGCCTGCCGATCCGGACCGGCGCCTGTTGTCACGCGATGAAATCATCGATGAATTATGGACCAGCCCCAGCGCGCCAGGTCCCATTGGCCACGGCCCCGCCGACAATGCAGATACGGAATTTGGCGCTAACTATGAATTTGACGCCATCCCTGGCCTGCTGCGCGTGATCCACCTCGACACCACCGATCGCAGTGGAGGCTCGATCGGCATGGTGACTCAAGATGCGGTCGACCATTTCTTGTTGCCAGCATTGGCGCGCGCCGAAACCGACGGCGTGCTGGTCATGCTAGCGTCGCATCACAGCGCCGATATGATCGATACGCTGGAGGCAGAGGCTGGCGAGCCACTGCCAGGCGCGCTTTCCCCAACGCAAGTGACCGAATTAGTTGCCGCGCATCGCAACGTCATCGCGTGGTTGGTCGGCCACATCCACAACAATCGAATTCGCGCGATCGCAGGCCCCGCTCAGGCGCATCCGGGCTATTGGGAGATCGCAAGCAGCTCCTTGGTCGATTGGCCCCAACAAGCGCGCGCGCTCGAGCTGGTCGATAACGGCAACGGCACGATCTCCATCTTTGCGACCACCATCGATTTTGACGAAATGTCGTGCGCCGAACAGCGGTTTCGCCGGCTCGCACTCATGGACTATCTCTCCGGCTGGGGCGATGAGATAAGTGTTGACCCTGCCGATCAAAACGTTGAGCTCGTCATCAACGTGCCGCCTGGCACCGCCGCCGCGGTGGCTTCGGCGGTGGGCGATGAGCAGATCGAAAGCGAAACCACGCTGCGCGGCGTTTCCGAGTAACCAACGCCGACGGTTCGTCGCGGGGGCCGAGGCCGAGGCTTAGACCAGCCGTCTCGGTGAGGCGCGCCGCCGCCACAGCAGCGCCATCGCCACGAGCAACACCGGCGCGCTGGCGCTAGGCCCACCGGTCGTGCGGCAGGCACAGCCACCGCCCCCCCCGACGGTGACCTCGCCGGGCGGCGCCGTATCGTCGCATGCGTCCCCGAGGCCATCGCCGTCTTCATCGGCCTGGTCGGCATTGGCGTCGCTCGGGCAATTATCCAGCGCGTCTTCGATGCCGTCGTCGTCGCCGTCGATGAAGTCATCGTCACACGCGTTGCCGATGCCGTCGTCGTCAACGTCGGCCTGGTCGGTGTTGGCGTCCAGCGGGCAGTTGTCGTCGACATCATCGACGCCATCGTTGTCGTCGTCGTCATCGCCGGCATCGCACTGACCGTCGCTGTCGAAGTCGGCGCCGTCGAGCGCGAGGCTGAACGACCCGCCGCTGCAGTCTTCACAGCTATCGGTGTCATTGTCCGAGCACACGAACGGATTGGCGTCGTCGCTGTCGTCGCCGTCGAGCGCGCCGTCATCATCGTCGTCGGCGTCGCCGGCATCGCAGGCGCCATCGCCGTCAAAGTCGCTGCCGTCGTCGCCGAGGTTAAACGTGCCGTTGCTGCAATCTTCGCAGCCATCGCCGTCGCTGTCGGAGCACACGAGCGGGTTGCCGTCGTCGCTGTCGTCGTCATCGAGCGCGCCGTCATCATCATCGTCGCCATCGCCGTCATCGCACTGCCCGTCGCCGTCGAAGTCGGTGCCGTCGAGCGCCAGGCTAAAGGTCCCATTGCTGCAGTCCTCGCAGCCGTCGCTGTCGCTGTCGGAGCAGACCAGCGGATTGGCGTCGTCGCTGTCGTCGCCGTCGAGCGCGCCGTCATCATCATCGTCGCCGTCGCCGGCGTCGCACTGGCCATCGCCATCGAAATCGTCGCCGTCGTTGCCCACCGCGCCGCCCGAGCCACCCACGCCGGTGTTGGTGCAGTCATCGCAGCCATCGGTGTCGACGTCGCGGCACACGTTGGGGTTGGCGTCATTGATGTCGGTCACGTTGTTGACGCCGTCGTCGTCGAGATCGCCGAGCGGCCCGTCGTTGTCGTCGGCATCGAGGTAATCAGCGAGGCCGTCGCCGTCGGTATCGGGCGCCGTGAGGTCACACGCGCCTTCTTGGATATCGGGCAGGCCATCGCCATCGCGGTCAAAGCGCGGCATCGGCCGCAGCACCATCGCCCAGTCGTTAAGCCCGTTGCCGCCGGTGACCTGAATATTAATTGGTTTGTCGGCGTTGATCGTCCATAGACTGCCGGAGGCCAGCACGATGAAGCCATCTTCGTCGATCGTCGTGACGGTCGGCGCGCCACCGTTGCTATATGTCACCGCCGTCGCGTCTTCCACCGCAAAGATGATGGCGCCTTGAGTTTGCGAGTGAATCAGAAATGATCGGCTGGCCCGCCCAATCGCGCTGGTTAGATCGTCGCCCATGTGCTCGACCGCGTTGCCACCCTCCGTGTCGCCCGACCACACCGAGACCGATCCGCTCGAAACTACAAGCTTCCACCGGCCGGTGCTGCGGTCGCCATTGTAGTAGACCGCGCCCCCGGCGACGTTGACGTCAGTCAGCGCCGGCACGGCAAGGCCGGTGCTTAGATCGTAGAGGGTAAATACCGCCGCCGTTGTGTCGGGATTGAACACGGCAAACGCGCCGCGCTGCCATCCATTGGTTGCAAAGAAAAACGTCTTACCGTCGTCGTTATCGCAGTCTTCGCCCTGCGCGCCGCCGGCGTCCGGCACGGGCGGCACTTGCGTGTACCCATTGCCCGTCGTGCTCTGGATGGCGATGACCCCGGTGGAGGCCACGGTATATACGGCGCCGGAGGTGAGGCTTGGTACGGTCCACGACGAATCGGCCGTCATAACCTGTGATGTCACCAGGGTGCCCACGCTATCGCGAATCTCGACCGTCGCGGCATCGCGCGCATGCACCACAGTTGCCGGCATGCTATCGACGACGATCGGCGAAATAATAAACGCCGTCGAATAGAACTTCTTGCCGTCAAGCGCGGGGTAGAAATAGTCGCCCGTAAACGAACAGCAATCGCGCTCCATCTGGATTAGCATCGGCTCGGAGACGTCGACGCGAAAACGTCGCGCCGAGCCGCCCATGTCGATGGTCACGCGCTGCAACCGATTGACCGTGCCGCTCGTGATCAGGGTCTGCGAGGGCAGCTCCGTCACCGTGTACGTCGTGCCATCGATATAGCCGATGAGACGCAGATTCGTCGCAGCCGGCGGCGTCCTGCCGTAGTAGATCTGAGACACGGCCTCTGCATCAGGTGCGGTTGCGATGACCGCCATCAGCGCGAGCGCGCAAACCATGACAAATCGAGTCGCTAGGTGTTTCATGGGCAAATTTGAACACGCGCCCACGCCGAGACCAAGGTAGCGTCGGCTCAATTCGAGCGAGACCTACATGTGCGGGCGAAGCCTATATATGTAATTGGCGACGCTTAGCCGCGACGGCGCTACAGAATCTGCGTTGCGAGTTCCGCCAACGCCGAGCGTTCGCCCTTGGAAAGCGTCACGTGGCCCGCAAGCATTTCTTGCTTGAAGCGCTCGGCGACCGTCGTAAGCCCATTGTTGGACGAATCGATATAGGGATTATCGATCTGATACGGATCGCCGGTGAGAATGATCTTGGTGCCTTCGCCGGCGCGCGTGACGATGGTCTTGACCTCGTGCGGCGTCAGATTTTGCGCCTCGTCGACGATCATGTAGACGTTGGGCAGCGAGCGGCCGCGGATATACGTTAGCGGCTCGATCTCGACAAAGCCCAGCTCCATCAATTCAGCATAGCTACGGCCATCGCGCGTGTCGTTGCGGTTGAGGCCGAGCAGAAACTCCAGATTGTCATAGATCGGCTGCATCCACGGATTGAGCTTTTCTTCGATGTCACCAGGGAGAAAGCCAATGTCGCGTCCAAGCGGGAAGATGGGACGCGATACCAACAGCTTGGAGTACGCTTGGTCTTCGGTGACCTTTTGCAGGCCCGCGGCGAGCGCCAGCAAGGTCTTGCCGGTGCCGGCCTTACCGACTAATGTCACCAGCTTGACGTCGTCGTTGAGCAGCAAATCGAGGGCAAAGTGCTGCTCCTTGTTGCGCGGGCGAATGCCCCACACACCCTCGCGCAGCTTCTTGATCGCGTGGACCTTTTGTGAGGTCTTGTCGAATTTGCCGAGCGCCGACTTAGCGCCCGATTCGTCGCGCAGCAGCACGTATTCATTTGCGGCGAGATCTGTCGCGGCGACCGCCGCCGAGCCATCGGCAAACAAGGCATCAACCGTGGCGGCAGGCACCACGAGCTCGCGATTGCCGGGATAGAGCTCATCCATCGAGATGCTATCGGCCTCATAGTCCGCCGTCGCCAGCCCGAGCGCATCGCCGCGGATGCGCATGTTGACGTCTTTGGTGACCAGGATGGTTGGCAGCGGCGGTTTTTCGGCGGCGATATCGAGCGCGGTCTCGAGGATGCGCTGATCCATCGTGCGCGAGTCGTAGCTGGGGTTCTTGTGTTGTTCCTTGGACATCGCGACGCGCACGGTGCCGCCATGCTCGAGCGGCTGTGGCTTGGCCAGGCCGCCGCTGGCACGATGCTTGTCGAGCATGCGTGCGATTTGCCGCGCGTTGCGCCCGAGCTCAGAGAGGTCTTTCTTGAAGGTGTCGATCTCCTCGATCACGTAGATCGGAATTACGACGTGGTTGTCTTCGAAGGAATATAACGCCTGCGGATCGTGCAGCAAGACGTTGGTGTCGAGCACATAATTCTTGACGGCCATTGCCGGCATTGTTGCCGGAACCGATCGGGTTTTCGATTACTTGTGGCAGAAATCAACCTGGGCTATACCGGTAAAAATGCCGAAGCCTGCGCTTCTTGTTGGCAATCCCACCGCGCAGACTGGACGCGCGGCGCGATGGATCAAGCGCGCGCAAGAGGAGCTTGCAGCGGTCGGCATCGCCTGCGAGTTCATGGCGACCGAGCCGGCAGGAAAAACCGTGGCCAATGTGTCGCGGCACATTGACACACACGGCACGACACTCGTCATCGCAATGGGCGGCGACGGCACCTTTGCCGAGGTCGCCAAGGGTATTCTGAGCGCGCGGCAGCCGGACTCGGTCAAGCTCGGCCTTTTGCCCATCGGCACCGCCAACGATCAGGGCAAGTCCGTGGGGATTCGCGCCGGCGCGCGCGCGATCAAGGCGAACGTCAAGATCTTGTGCGGCAACGGCGTGGTCAGCATGGATGCGGGCCGGCTCACCGTCTTTGATGCGGCGGGCGACGTCATCCATCGCGACATGTTCTTTGATTCGTTTTCGGTCGGCCTCTCGGGTGCCACCCTGCGCGCCCGCAACCGCGACCGCGCGCTGGTGTCGCGGCTGCCCGGGCTCTCGGCGATCTATCACAGCCAGGCGGTATACGCCGGGGCGCTGCTGCGGCGCATGCTGCAAACCTATCTCATCGACACCAAATTCGATCTGGTTGCCAAGGTCGACGATCACGTCTGGCACTACGAAGCGCTGCTCGACCTGGTCATTAAGAACACGCGCGTGTTCTCCGGGGATTGGGTGCTCGACGCCGCGACACGCTCTGACGACGGCCTCTTCGAGATGACGCCGATCTTAGGTCGTCGCGATTTTCTAACCAAGCTGGTAACAACGTTTCGCCTAAGTCCCCTTACCGAAGATCGCCTGCGTGCGCTCGGCGTCGAGCGCGAGCCGTCACGGACGGGCCAGCGCTTCGAACTAGACGTGTACGGCAATGCCGGGCGGCGCATCAAGGCGCAGGTCGATGGCGAAGAGATTCCCGATGGAGCGCGCTACCACATCGAAAATCTGCCGCGGGCGCTGCATATCGTGGCGCCGACCTCGTAGGCCGACGCCGCGGTGTGGTTTTGTGCTCCTTTGCGCACATCGCAAACCGGCGCAAAGCTGGCACCGCGCGTAGCCGAAGGCTTGGTAATTCGGCTTACAATAATAGGGCTTGGGGGCAAGGACATGACAGCGGATGATCTTCGGCGAATCGGCCGAACTGCACTCGAACTAGGATTTCTCTCGCTCGCCAAGGTGCTGCACGTTGAGCGCCTGATCGGCGAATCGACCACGCTCGATCCGTCGCTTTGGATCATCGCGGGTGGCATGACCGAGGCCGAGCTGCGCATCTCGATGGCCGCGTCGCAGGCGCCACACACCGATCGCCACACCCACCTGATGTGGTTTGCCAGCGATGCCAAGGCGCCCGCGCCACGCGAGCTTTCGGTGGAAAACCCCAACGAGCGGCGCCGCACGCAGACGCGCATCAGCGGACAGATTCCGTTGACTAAAGAAGCCAAGGAACCGCCACCGGCGTTTGCCGCGACCACGCGTTACTCGTCGACCCGCGTGCTCGCAGTGGGCGGCATGGGCGTGGTGTACGAGGCCTTTGACGCCGAGCTCGATCGCCATGTTGCGATCAAGGCGCTACGGCCCGAGCTAATCGGCACCGACGTTGTTTCGGTCTTAACCGCCGAGGCCAAGACGACCTGCCATCTCGAGCATCCCAACATCGTGCCGGTGTACGACGCCGGCACCACGCCCAACGGCATACCGTTCTATGTGATGCGCCTGGCGCAACAGCCAACCCTGGCCGATGTGCTCGACACCCTGCGCGAGATCTCGCCGACGCCCTTTGCCGACCGCACCTCGGTGGGCGGCTGGTCGCTCGCGCGCCTCTTGCGCTGCTTTCTGCAAGTGTGCGAAGCCGTGCGCTTTGCCCACTCGCGCGACGTCATTCACTGCGATCTCAAGCCGAGCAACGTCCTCGTCGGTAACTTCGGCGAGGTTTTGGTCGCGGACTGGGGCATGTCGGTGGGCGGCAGCAATCGCTCGGTGCGTGGCGGCACGTTTGGCTATATGCCGATGGAGCAATTGGTATCGGGCGCCGCCAGCGCGCAGACCGACATCTTTGCGCTCGGCGCCATCCTCTACGAGATCTTGACGTTTCGTCAGGCGTTTCCTGCCAACAGCAGCTCGATCCAGAAAAACCGCGTCAAGGGCGGCACGCCGATGCTGCAGTCGCCGCCCTCGCCACGGCAGGTGCGCCCGGAGGTCCCCGAAGATATCTCGGATGCCTGCATGAAGGCGATCGCGCTGCAGCCGCACGAGCGCTACCAAACCGTCAGCCACTTGCTCGCCGACGTCGAGGCCGCGATCGAGGGCCGCAAGGAAATGGATCGCCGCGCCCGCGACGCCGAAACCCGGCTCAAGATGGGCAAGGACCTCGTCGATCGCTACCTCGAGCTTTGCAATGCCCGCCCGTCACAGGTCGCGCAAATCGGCGAGCTCGCGCACAAGCTCAAGCCGTGGGATGGCCCCGAGGCCAAGCGCACCCTGTGGGACGCCGAAGACCGGCTTGGCGTAATGGACCTGCTCGCGGCCAAGACCCTGCAGTCGGCCGTCGCCGAGATGGAGGCCGTGCTCGACTTGGCCCCCGGCAACACCGAGGCGCGCACCGCGCTAGCGGCGGTCTATCTCAAGGAGCTCAGCAACGCCCGCGAACGCGGCGATGCCTACGCCGAGCGCTTTATTCATCTCCAGCTCGAACAGCTCTCCGACATCGTCGACGTCGAGTCGGCATCAAGCGGCCTCTTGCTCGGCATCGTCGGCGACGTGCGCGCCAAGCTCGTCGTGTTCAAGGAACGCGATCGCCGCATGGTGCCGGTGCGCGAACAAGCCCTCACCCTACCCACCTCGCTGCAGCTCACCCCGGGTGCGTATAGCATCGTGGTCGAGGACGGCGCGCGGCGCCTGACCTACCCGATCTTTGCCTCCGGTTCAGGCCAGCAAGCGATGGAGTTGGTGATGCTCGACCACATTCATCTCGAGCCTTCGGAGGTGCTGATTCCAGGTGGCCCCGCGCTGCTCGGCGGCGCCACGCCGACCGATCGCAAATATCTGGTTGATATCCCTTCATTTGCGATCGGCCGCGTGCCGGTGACGTTTCGCGAATACCTGGAATTTCTCACCGCCGTCGCGCGCACGACGCCAGACCAGGTTGCGGTGCTTAGCCCTCGCACCCCGATCGGCGCGAGCCTGTGGGAATGGAACGGCCACGATTTCGTGCCCGATGGCATTCGCCGCATGGTCGATCAAGTCGATCCGCTCGACCTGCCGGTGTTTGGCGTCGATATCACCTGTTGCGAGGCCTACGCGCGCTACATGTCGAGCCGAACCGGGCTGCAGTTTCGCCTGCCCAGTGAGGAAGAATGGGAAAAAGCGGCGCGCGGGGTCGATGGCCGCAACTACCCATGGGGCAATCACTTTGACCCTGCCTTCTGCAAGATTCGCGATTCGCGGCCGCAGCGCGCCCAACCCGAAATCAGCGGCGCCTTTGCCGCCGACACCTCGCCCTATGGCGTGCTCGACTGCGCCGGCGGCGTCGCCGACTGGGTGGTCGTGTATCGCGACGGCCAGACGCGCTACGGCACCAAGGGCGGCGCCTGGTGCGACGGCAACACCGAGTGCTGCATCGGCCACACGCGCACGTATCACCCCGGCGAGCGCTCGGCGCGCATCGGCATGCGGCTCGCGCGCACGGTGTAGCGAATTACAACGCGATACGGGGGCGCCGGTTGATTTCGCGGCGTCTTTGCCGCACATTCCCGGCAAGGAGACCCACCATGGCAGACGTATTTATCTATGACACTCTTCGCACGCCGCGCGGCCGCGGCAAGGCCGGCAAAGGCGGGCTGGCAAATCATCATCCGCAGGAGCTGCTAGCGCAAACTCTCAACGCCATGGCGGCGCGCACAGGGCTAACCAAAAGCGACGTGCAAGACGTCGTCATTGGCTGCGTCACGCAAGCCCAGGAGCAAGGCGCCTGCATCGCGCGCAACGCGGTGATTGCGGCGCAGTGGCCGGAAAACGTCACCGGCACCACGGTAAATCGCTTTTGCGGTTCGGGCCTGCAGGCGATTAATTTTTCCGCCATGGGCATTGGCTCGGGCTTTCAAGACTGCGTGATTGCCGGCGGCGTCGAATCCATGTCGCGCGTGCCGATGGGCACCGACGTCATGAGCCTCGATGGCAACAACATGAAGCTGCGCGAGCGCTTGTTTATGGTGCCGCAAGGCATCTCGGCCGACCTCATCGCCACCAAGTACGGCTTCTCGCGCGCCGATGTCGACGCGTTTGCCGCCAGCAGCCAGCAAAAGGCCGCCACCGCGATCGAAGAAAAACGCTTCGCCAAGGGCATGTTCGCGGTAAAGAACGACGACGGCAGCGTCGCGCTGGAGCGCGATGAGCACCCGCGCGCCGACACCACGGTAGCCTCGCTTGGCGAGCTCAAGGCCGTGTTCGAACAGATGGGCGCAACCGCGGTTGGCCCTAAGGGCGAAACCCTCGACCAGCTCGCGCTGCAGCGCTACGGCGACATCGCCAAGATCAATCACGTGCACACCGCCGGCAACTCGTCGGGCATCGTCGACGGCGCCGCGCTCGCACTGCTCGGCAGCGAGGCATGGGGTAAGAAGGCTGGCATTAAGCCACGCGCCAAGATTCGCGCCATGGCCACCATTGGCGCCGAGCCGATCATCATGCTCACCGCGCCCGCACCGGCGTCTGAGCGCGCGCTGGCGCAGGCTGGCATGAAGGCCTCCGACATCGACCTGTGGGAGATCAACGAGGCCTTTGCCGTGGTGCCATTGCAAACCGCGCAAGCACTCAAGATCGACCTCGGCCGGGTTAACGTCAACGGCGGCGCCATCGCACTCGGCCACCCGCTCGGCGCCACCGGCGCCATCTTGCTCGGCACCGCGCTCGACGAGCTCGAGCGCACCGGCAAGGCCACCGCGCTCATCACGCTGTGCATCGGCGGCGGCATGGGCATCGCGACGATCATTGAGCGCGTTTAGATCGCGTCGCTGGCTACCGCGGTCACGTCTTTCCAACTGTAAATCACGTCCGATGCGACAATGAGCCAGCGGGCGGTTTCGTTGGCGCCGCTCCACTCGATTTCGTGCTCCACGCGGCCGTGAGCGTCCACGCGAAACTCATCATAACGCCAATCCATATGGCCGCCTGAGAGCTCCGCCCCTGCCATTTGGTAGCTGAAAACGTTTGGGTAGCGAAGCTCTATGAGGCCGTCGTGAAATGCGCCAAGCAGCCGCACCACAAGCGAAAGCGATCGCCGTTCGCTACGAGCGCGTTGCTCTGACTCATCAAAAGTGGCCGACCCAAGCCAGGCATCGTGAGGGCACCGATGGTCCCTAAAATCGAAATACCAATCTGACGTCGCCAACGCGTGCGCGGAAACGGGAAATCGAGCGGCATTGGCCCGCAAGTAGGCTTGGTAACGACCAAATGCGGCCGCTACATCGTCCTCGCGCTGCGCAGCTAAGATGTAGGCCATTGCCGCAATTTCGCACGTGTCGGCAACGCCTTCAACGCAGGCGCCGGGAATTGGCGATTGCGCTCGCGAAGCGGCGCTACCTGCTGAAGGCGGCGAACGGCAGCGCGATGTTGGCGGCAACGTAGACAATCAAGATGGTTGCGCGAGTCGCCCGATCGAGCATCTTGGAGAAGGTCTCGTCCTTGCGAATGTTGTAGATGATGCCTGAATAGAGCGACGCGGCGAGGCAGATGGAAATAGTGAAGAGGCCAAGGCCTTGGACGTAGTCGATCAGGCCAAACGTGCCCGATGGCGGCAGGAGCTGGCCAGTGAGATACGAATTGGCGACGGCGCCGAAGTAGGCAGCGGTTGGAAACGAAAAGCGTGAGCCCTCCGATGGGCGGACAAAGAAGCTAGCAAACGTCAGCAAGATGCCGGCGAAGAGGCCAAGGAGCAGCTTGAAGTAAAGGCCCATCGAGGCGCGCTTAACCGAGATGCCAACCACAAACTTGGTGAAGGTCTTGCGCGAGCTATTGGTAAAGCGCGGATCGCCATAGCTGGTTTTGTAGGTATGGCCTTTCACGACGGTCTCGAAGCCGGTGACGTCGTAGCCGGGAATCTTGGCGCGCGAGCTAATATTAGACGCCGTGTCCGCGACATAACGCAGTTGCGACGCGTCGTGGACGCTATCTTCCATGCCAATCGTCATGAGGTGATCGTCGAGCGGCACGCGCGTGGTGTTAAAATGCTTGAACATGCGCGCGGTGATGCGTACGCGCTGATAATTGGTGCCGTCGGGACCGGCATACGACTCCACGAGCTCGCGCTTGTCGATGGTTGCATCGACTAGCTGCATGGTGCCGGCGGGGTTGAGCTCGGGCGAACCCTGCCAGCGAAACCACACGTAAAAATTTGCGCTCCAGTTTAAGTCTCGAATCGAAAACGTTTCGATATTTTCGACGTACATGCCGGTGTGCACGGTGACAAAATTGCCCGTCGCGGGCAGCGGATCGGGCGCCGTCTGCCCGGGCTCGGCCTTGGCTGGATCCATGCGGAGGGCATGGTTTCGCTTGGACTGCTGCTTCTCGTTAGAAATCACAAACAGCGCAACGACGATGATCGCGACGTAGATCGCGACGATGCCACCAACCCAAAACTTGATAAATCTCTGCTGCCCTGGCGCCAACGCGTTCCACATCGTTGTTAATCATAAAGCGTGCGTCAAAGGGTCGTCGCGGTGCGCGACACACAAATGTCACGACGCTATCCACCCGAACGTGCGCCAATGTAGTTACGGGTGCGCCGTGATGGCGCCAAGCTTGGCGACCAATGCTTGGCGCGCCTCGGGTGGCGAGACGATGCGGGCATGGCGACCAAAACCGAGCACCCAGCCGGTAACCCACTCTAGGCCCTCGCAATCCATTGCGATGTCGGCGGAGCCATCGTCGCCATAGGAGACCTCGCCGACAGGCCAATTGCTGCCGATGCGCGTCACCGCCAGCGGATCGAGATGCACCCGCACCTCGACCGCATCGGCCGACGGCACATAGAGCTGCTCGCGGCGATAGGTATCGAGGTCAAACTCGCGTGGGATGACAAAGCTGGCGTCGCCCGCGCGCATGGCGGCGATGCGGTCGACGCGAAACGTGCGAATATCGCCGCGCTTGTGGCAATAGCCCACCACGTACCATTCGCCGGTGTGATAGACGAGGCCGTACGGATCGATGGTGCGCCACTGCCCCTGATGCCGAGAGGCGCTGACATCCTCGACCTCGACGCGCTTTTTCGTGCGCGCCGCCAACATGAGCTGGCGCAACTGCGCCGCGCCCACGCTCTCGGGTTCGGCGACCACGGTGCCGGTGGCTAGGTCTTCCACCGCAGCCGCGTCGCCGCCGAGCGCGCCGAGCAGCTTGCGCTCGGCCGAGGCCATGGCTTCATCGTACGGCGCGACCCCGCTTTGGCGCAGCGCGCGGATGCCAACCAACAGCGAGCAGCCTTCGGCGGGCGTCAGGCGCAGCGGCCGCGTCAAGCGATGTGCGAGGTCGACATAAACCCGGCCCTCTTCCACCGAGACCGCGAGGTACTCACCTGGATCGCCATCGGGCGGCCCCACCTGCGATAGCAGCTCAAGCTCGCCGAGCAGCTCGTCGCGATCGAGGTCGAGCAACTTGGCGAGCTTGCCGACCTCGACACCATCGGCGTGTTTGGCGACGTACGGCACCATGTAGAGCAGCCGCCGCAGTTTTTGTCCGATGTCTCGCATGTCTGGTCGACTCCTTTGCGCGCGACGTTCAACTATATAAGGCAGCTACAGACGCCACCTCGGCAGCTAGGCGCGCGCGCAGCCGGTCGCCCCGGGCCACCACAATCGCGCCTTTGGCCGCGAGCACCTTGTGGACGGCAAAATCGAGGTTGCCACAGGGAAACGCCACCACGGCGGCATCGCCACTGGCGGTTCGCACCGCGTGAGGCCCAAAGTCTTCGGCCGCAGCGTCTGCCGCCGCCGGACCAAAGCGCAGCTCGACGTCTTCGGCTGGTTCGACGTCAAACGTCCACGGCGATCGGTTGGCATAGGCGCGGATATCGAGCCCCGCCGGGCGTTCAAAGTCGGGTGATTTTGGCTTTGGCGCCATGGCGACGTCGCGCATGCGATCGATGCGAAACGAGCGCAAGTCCTTGCGTAGCTGGCACATGCCGATGGCGAGCCACGCGCCCTCACGATGCACCAAGGCATACGGATCGAGCTCGCGGCGCGAGGTCATGCCGCTGCCCGCATTGTGATACGTAAAGCTGACGCGCTTGCGCAGCCGCGTCGCCGCCTCGAACGTGGCAAAGGTTTCATCGAGCTGCGCCGTGGCGCGCAGCTTGGCAGCGGGCACGTGCACCAAGACCTGCGCCCCGCTTTGCTGCAAAAATGCGGTCGGCGTGTCCGGTGAATCGGGGACGTCAAACGCCAGCTTGCGCAGCGCCAGGTCGACGATTTGCGGGTACGCGCCGCCTGGCATCGAGCGCGCCATCGAGGCCGCGAGCACGAGGGCCGACACTTCATCTGGCGTCAGGTGCACCTCTGGTTGTCGCATGCGGCGCAAGTCGATGACATAACCGCCATCTTCGAGCGAGTCATCTTCCTCGGCCGAGATGTAGCGAATTGGCACGCCGAGCTCGAGCAACTCGGCCTTGTCGCGCTCAAACGCGCGCAGCCCGGCCTCGACGTTTGCGGTCTGATACGCGACAAATTGCTCGCGAATTTCGCGATACGCCACCGGCAAGCGCGACCGCATGAGCATCATCACAAGATCGAGCAGGCGCTTGGAGCGATCTGAACGCCTCGGGTCATCGCCGCCCCCCGTCGGCTTGCCGCCCGCTTTGGCAGTCGGCTTGACTGCGGCCTTGCCAGCCGCCGGCTTGCCACGCTTAGTGCTTGCGCTCCCCACGCACCATTAGTAGCGCGGAAGGTGTCGCCGCGACAACTGCTCACCACGACCATTGCCGGGCGTTTTCTTGCGCACACCGCCTCGACCTTGCTACCACTGCAAGGTGAAGCAGATACGCGCAACCGTGTTGACCCTTGGCGTGGTGATGCTGGGCCTCGCACCTCCGGCGACGGCCGAGGAGCTCGATCGCACGCGCGCGCCGGTCGCGGCCGCGCCTGGCAGCGACGAGAAGGGCGCATTTGGCGTCGGCCTCATCCTTGGCGAGCCAACGGGCCTCTCGGCGCGCCTCTACCTCGCCAACGACGCCGCCTTGCAGGCCAGTGTCGGCGCCGCCTTCGTCGGCCGCGGCGTGCAGGCAACCCTGGACTACGTCATCCACCCGTGGGTGCTGGAGAACCACGCCAGCTTTGTGCTGCCCGCGTATGTCGGCTTTGGCGCACGCGTCATTCAATACCGCGATCGCGGCGACGCCGACGCAGAGGTGCGCACGTTTGCGGTGGGCGCCCGCGCCGTCGCCGGCCTCTTGTTCGATTTTCGCGAGCTGCCGCTCGATGCTTTTGTCGAGGCCGCGGGCGTCGCCGAACTCGAGCTCGGAGATGGCGTGCACGCTGGCCTTGGCCTCAATATTGGGCTCGGCGCGCGCTACTATTTTTAGCCGCGGTTGATCGCGGTCAGGCGCGGTTTAAGCGCGCCGCTTGCGGACGTCACGCAAGATCGCAAGCAAATCGTCGACCTGGTCGCGGCACAACGAAAAGGCCATCGCGACATAGCTAACGACGCCGAGCACGAGGCAAATCGCGAGCTGCGCCCACGGTCCCATGGCCTGGCGCAAGGCCTGCTCGACGCCAAACACCACCACGAACATAATTGACGCCGCCAAAAACGGCCGCCCCAACCGCGCCAACACCGCCGCGGTCGAGACGCCACGTTGCTGCAAGACGCGCAGCCCAAGCACGCTCGCCAAGGCGTAGGTAATGCCGACCGAGGCCGCCGCGGCTTCAAGCCCCCACCGCGATAGCAAGATGATGCCGCCGAGCAGGAGCACGAGCTTGCCAAACTCGACAATGATCAGAGCGCGCGTGGCCAGCTGCGCCTCGAGATACGTCGAAATCATCCACGATAGCGGGCGCACCACCGAGAGCGCCGCCAAAATCATAAGCAAGGGCGCGACCTCATGCCACTCCGGCGCCATCACCGCCTCGATCAGCGGATACGCGATCGCGCCCAGGCCCATCGCCATCGGAAAAATAATGAGGCCAAGCAGGCCGCATGCGCGCGCAAATGCCGCCGGCCTGGCCTCATGCGACAGCCGCGCAAACGACGGCAGCAACACCGCGCCAATTTGCTCACCGACATGCGTCGCCGGTATATCGGCCAAATTGTAGGCCATGTTGTAGAGCGCCATCGGCCCCGGCATGAATAGCTTCGACATCAGCAGGCGATCCCAATAGCGCGCGCCATTGTGGGCGAGGCCCTCCAGACACAGCGGAATGCCATAGCGAGTCATCTCGGCAAACCGCGCCCGCGACAAGGGTTGCGGCGTTAGCCACGCGCGGTGCCCCGCGGCATGTGACATGGCAAACAACATCACCGCCGATTGCGCGAGGTTGCCAATAATCACCGACATCGCGCCGTGGCCGCGCATCGCCGCGCCAATCGTGACCACGGCATACACCGTCTCGCCCAGCGCGCTGCTGAGTGCAATCGGGCGAAATCGCAGATCCAGCGCCAGCACTTTCTCCGGCACCGCAGCCATGCGCCGAATGCCCCACGCCAGCGCCATGCCCGGCACAAACGCCGCCGCCTCAGGCGCGCTAACCAGCGGCGCCAGCACACCGCCGAGCGCCGCCACCGCGCCGAGCCCAATGAGGCCAAGCACGGCATACGCGATCGTGACGTGAAAGATGACGATGGCCCGCTGGGCATCTTGCCCCTTGACGATGAGGTATTGGCCAAAGCCCCACGTGGTGAGCCAGTTCGCGGTCATCGCGATGATGCTGGCGATCGCGACCGGGCCCAGATCGTCGGGATGCAAAAAATGGGTGAGCGCGACCGTGCCGAGGACGCCGACGCCGCGCGACAGCAGCCCCGCGCCGACCGTCCAGATGGCGCCCGACGCCGCGGCTCGCCCAACCGACATTACATGCCGGAGATGGTGACTTTGTTCATCTTGACCGGCGTGGTTGGGCGGTCTTGCTTGGTCGGCGTGGTCTCAATTTTCTTAACGACGTCCATGCCAGAGGTGACCTTGCCAAACACCGGATGCTTGCTCGCGCCCGGTGAAAACCAGTCGAGAAACGCGTTATGCACGGTGTTGACGAAGAACTGCCCGCCGCCACTATTTGGCTGGCCCGTATTGGCCATCGACAACGTGCCTGGCTCGTTGGAAAACTTGTGGGCTGGTGGGTGCTCGTCTTGGATGCGGCCAAACGGCGAGTTGCCCGTGCCCGCGCGTGGGCTGGCTGGATCCTTTGAAAACTCACAACCAAACTGAATCATGAAATTTTGGATGACGCGATGAAAATGCAGGCCGTCATAAAACCCGCTCTGCGCGAGCTTGATGAAGTTGCCAGCCGTGACCGGCATTTGCTCAAGATAAATTTCGGCCGTAAAGCTTCCGAGCGAGGTATCAAACGTTGCGGTTGGATTTGCCATGCCCATTCGTAGCGAATGTTCATCAGCGGCGCAAGGTGGTAGCCCCGCTCACCGCGAGAAACGGCTCCAACTTTTTGAACGTTTTGTAGCCAATGCCCTTTACCCGCCGCAGGTCGACGATGCGGCGGAACTCGCGATGCCGCTGCCGCCACGCAATGATCATCGCCGCCTTAGATGGCCCAATGCCGGGCAAGCGCTGCAACTCATCGATGGTCGCGGTGTTGAGATTCACCGTGCCACGGGACGCGCCTGCGGCGGGTTCCGGCGTTGTCGCGCGCTGAGCCGACGCCATCGCCATGGCCATGTTGCGCACCACCTCGATACGCGTGGCGAGCTTGCCACGATCAACTCGCGTGACGCGCACCCCACCCGGCGATCGCGCCTGCGACGCAATAACATGATCGCGCGCCGGCTTCGCGATCGCATCGTGCGCCAGCAGCCACATAAAAAACCCTGCCGCCACCACGATGACCATGCCCGCCGCGCGTACGGCTTTATGCTGGAAAAATGTATTCATCATCATAGCTCCTTAAAACGGTGCGACCGCAGAGCTGCCATCTGCTTGGCTGGGGGCACGCACGCTCGGCGGGCGGCGCGAGCCGTCACTGGCGAGTTTTTCGTCATCGTCGGCCACCCGCAGCTGCAAGCGTTGGTTGACCGGCAACGCGTCGAGATACATGTTGATGGAGTTGTCGCGATTGGCATAGCCAACCCCAATCCGCACCCAGAATGTTTTCCCGTCTTTGCGCTCTACGGGGCTTACGACATTAAACCGTTTCTTTGCTTCACTCATGACACCCTCCTTATTGGGTGCCCCACGCAGAGCAAGGCGTGTGCCACGGGGCGTGCTGCAACAAACCAAGCGTTTACGCCTACCGCGCGCTGATGCCCCGTCCGCCTGGGACAGGCGTATGTCCCAGGTGACCCCGGCCACACGCCTGCGCCGGCCGGCTCTATATCGCCACCCACATCGCGGAGCGCGGCTCGGCCTGTTAAGCTCACCTTATATGAAGCGACTCGCCGTGGGTTTATTTTCGCTGCTCGCGGCCAATTGCGAGACGGTCGAGACGATTTCGGCGTGCGACGATGATGTAGAGGAATGTGCCCCGGTGCCCCCCGCTGGCGATCACATCACCTCGGTCGCCATGGGCCGCGAACATACGTGCGTCTTGATCAGCACCGGCCAGGTTAAGTGTTGGGGCAGCAATGCGAGCGGCATGCTGGGCCTTGAGTCCGCCGACGAAAGCCTCCGCGGCGACGACCCAGCCGAGATGGGCGGCGGCCTCCCATTTTTGCCGCTATCGCAAAAAGTCATTCAACTCACCGCCGGCGAGTATCACACGTGTGTTCGCTTTGAGGACAAATCGGTGGGATGTTGGGGCAACAATGACCAAGGCGAGCTTGGCCTTGGCGACACGGTGCCGCGCGGCGCCGTGTCTGGGGATATCTCGAACCTCGCCACCGTTGACATCGCGCCGGCTGATTCGATTTCCGCGGGCGGTACTGGCACCTGCGCGGTGGTCGGCGTGCAGGTATTTTGTTGGGGCGCTAACTCGCTAGGCCAATTTGGGCTGGGCGACGAATTGCCGCGCGGGGATGGCGTTACCGCGATCCAAGGCGCCTCGGCCGGTGCCTCGATCACAAAGGTCACGCTGGGCTACCTTCACAGTTGCTTTACGCTCGGCGTCGGCGACCCCATCTGCGTGGGCGGCGGCTTTTATGGCAACCTCGTGCAAGGCGATAGCCTCAGTTATGGCGGCCAAGCGGGCGAGACCATCGCGGTGGCGCCATCCATTGAGGTTGCGGCGCCTATTTCGAAGGTTGCGGCGGGTGGAGATCATACGTGCGTCGTGACCACCGATGGCCGTTTGTTTTGCTACGGCTTTGGCGGTGAAGGCGCGCTCGGCTTGGGCGATACGCAAAATCGCGGCGATGATCCTGGCGAAGTTGGCGCGTCCTCAAGCGAAACTGAACTTGGCGAACCGGTGAAGTCGGTGGCGCCTTCATTCACGAGCGTCTGCGCCATCCTGCAATCAGGCCAGGTAAAATGTTGGGGCTACGGCGCAAGCGGGATCAATGGTCAGGGCAATTCCGAAACGCTGGGCGATGACGACGGCGAAACCGGGCTCGGCTTGCCTGCGGTCGCCCTCGGCGAGCCGGCGCAGCTCATCGCCGTTTCTGGTGGCGGTGCGGCGTGTGCGTTGCTCGATAGCTTTCAACTAAAATGTTGGGGCCACAATGCCGAGGCCCAACTTGGGCTGGGCGACCTCAATAATCGCGGCGACAATGCAGACGAAATGGGCGACGCCTTGCCCTATGTCGACGTAATCGAATAGCTTACGCGCATGTCGACAAGCCGACTCTCGACCTTCGTAATCGATTGCCAAACAGACCAGCTAGATCACGCCGCCACGTTTTGGTCCAAGGCGCTGCGCCGCGGCGTCAAGCAACCGACCCAAGGCGACCGCTATCGCGACTTGGCAACCGGCCCTTCGGAGCCCGTGTTAATGGTCCAGCGCGTCGCGCACGAAGGCCGCGTGCATCTCGATATCGAGGCCGACGACATCGAGGCTGAGGTCGCGCGGCTGCAAGCACTCGGCGCGGAGCTCATTGAACGCGTTCAGACGTGGGTGGTGATGAGCGCTCCGACGGGCCAGCGGTTTTGCGTCGTGCGCCCGCAGCGTCCGAACTTGCAGCCAGCATTTGACCGCGCGACGGCGCATCACGCGCAGCTCTCAAATTTTGTCGGGTATTTTCGCGGTGAAACCAAGACTTGGATGGATCCTAGCCAGCCGCCAGAAATCACGAGCGGCGAGCTGCACGTGCAACCGTTGTTTGGTGGCAGATGGTTGCGCCTGGAACAAGTCGGCACCGTGATCGGCAAGCCTCACGCGGGCGAAATGTTGCTCGGCTATAACATCGACGAGGCGCAATTCGAATTGTGCTGGGCCGACAGCTTTCACACCGGCAGCGCGATGATGTTTTGCACCGGCAAAGCGCAAGACGATGGCGCGATCAGTGTCCTGGGAAGCTATGCGGCCGGTCCCGAGCGTTGGGGGTGGCGCACCGAGCTGCGCCTCGCCTCGGCTGATTCGTTTATCATGACGGCGACGAATATCTCGCCCGCCGGTGAGTTGTGGCCGGCGCTCGAAACGCTGTGGACGCGCAGCTAGCGCGCCCCTGGCCCTGCCACAGCAAACGTCGGGCCTGCGCGACGCATTTTGGCGATTTGACGCTATAGTGCCGGCGATGCTGCAATTTTTTAGTATCCCCTACGCCACCACGCTGACCAGCGTGTGGCTCTTGATCGCGCGCGTCGCGGCGGGCGCGGCCATGCTGACCCACGGCTGGCCAAAATTGCAAATGCTAATCAATGGTGGCGCCGCCAAGTTCCCCGATCCCATTGGCTTGGGTGCCACGGCGAGCCTCAGCTTGGCGGTGTTTGCCGAGGCCGTGTGCGCCGCGCTGCTGGTGATAGGCCTGGCGACGCGGCTCGCCGCGCTGCCGCTGCTAATTACGATGGCCGTCGCGTTTTTCATCGTGCATGGTGGCGACCCGTTTGCCAAGCGCGAGCTGGCGGCGATGTACCTGGTGGTGTTTGGCACCATCGGCGTCTTTGGCCCCGGTCGTTTTTCGATCGACCAGCTGATCGCCGGCGCCCGCGGCAAGCGCTCGTAACCGCGCCGGAGGGAATGCATACGCCATGGCGGAGCCCTATCGCAACGACGCGCAGCTGGAGGCATGGATCGCCCAGACAAGGCGCAATCAAAAACGCCTCGCGGTCGGGTTGTGCCTTGGCACGCTCGTCGCCGCGATCGCATGGTGGCTCAATGCATTTGTCGGCAAGACGCTGGTGTTTGCCTTGGTCGCAACCGCGATCTGCGGCTTTTGGATCACGGCCGCGCATATCGCCGATTGGCGCGCGCAACTAGCGGCGCGGCGTCAGCGCTGAACGTAGACAAACTGCACCACCGAGCAGGCGGGCGTTGCGCGGCCATTGATGACAAATGGATTGTAGCGCCACGAGGCGACCGCGCGCAGAATCTTGGCGTCATACGCGGCAAAGCCGGTGCCGCCGCCAATTTGCGTGGCGGCCGCAACGTCGCCGGCGCTGCCGACGCACACTTTGACGCTCATCACCAAACGGTTTTTGCCGGCGCGCGAAATTTCGAGCTTGGTGAGGTCGTCGGGCTGAATTTGCTCATTGCCGGAAACCCGATTGGCGCGAAAGGCGGTGGGCGGAAGCAGCGACGGCGGTATCTCGCCGCGCACATCCATCTTTTCGTCGGAGCCGGTGCCGCATCGTTTAGGATCTGCGCCTAAGCCGTTGTCGCAGTTCGTGCCGCTGCCAATGCCGCCCAGCTTGCCTTTCGGATCTCCGTCGGGGTCGCCGTCGGGAAGCCCTTCGCCAGGCGGTGCGTCGGGGAGCAGCTGAGCGCTTTTCGGCTCCGCATCTGGTGCCGGTTTAACCGGTTGCACTTGTGAATTGACCTTCGACTTGATCGATGGCTTGACAGGTGCCGGCCGCACCGCTCCACCTCCAAGTTTTGGCGGTGGGGGTGGTGTTTCCGCGGGCAAGGCGATCGCCATCGAAATGGGCTCGCGCGGCATCGAAAACGCCGAGATCGTCCAAACCGAGCGTACTTGAATCGTCGCAAACACCGCGACTAGCAGCGCGACGCCGGGCACGGCAAAGGCCTTGGGTCGGTGAGCGGCGAGGCGATGGTCGTAGGCTTCAAACATGCTTGTACTCCATGGATCAACGCTAACGCCGCCCCGCTACAACTTGGCGGGCGGCTTGCTAACAAGCCCTGGCCCAATGCGACTGGAGTCGCGGGCAAGACGTTGCGGGCGCCGGCACGCAACACCCACCGCGATCACATGTGGGCATACAATCACCTGCACGCTGCGTTTCATTTGTCATCCAACCGCACTACAAATATGGTCCATGAGTAATCGAGCAACGAGCGCGGTGAGCGGGGTGTGGGGTGCCGTCGGCGATACGCCCCTGCTGCATCTGGTAAAACTTTCGAAGGCGCTAGGGCGCGACATCTTCGGCAAGGCCGAACACATGAACCCAGGCGGCTCGGTGAAAGACCGCGCAGCGCTCGGCATGATTGAGGCCGCGGAGCAAAGCGGCGCCTTGCCACCCGGCGGCACCATCGTCGAAGGTACCGCCGGCAACACGGGCATTGGCCTGACGCTGCTTGGGCGCGCGCGCGGCTACAAGGTCGTGATCGTCATGCCGGACAATCAGGCGGCGGAAAAATACGAGTTGCTGCGACTCCTCGGCGCCGAACTCATCACCGTACCGCCCACCGCGTTTGCCAACGAAGGGCATTTTTACCACACCGCTAAGCGCGTCGCCGCCGAGCGCCCCGGCGCGTTTTGGGCCAACCAGTTCGAAAACCTCGCCAACAGCGACGTGCACTATCGCACCACCGGCCCAGAAATTTGGCGGCAAGTCGGCGGCAAGCTCGATGCCTTTGTTACCTCAAGCGGCACAGGCGGCACCATCGGAGGCGTCTCGGCGTATCTCAAGGAGCAGGCGCCTACCGTGCGCGTGACGCTCGCCGATCCGGGCGGCTCGGGCCTGTGCTCGTACGTGCAAACCGGCGTCATCAAGTCGAGCGGCGAATCGATCACCGAGGGCATCGGCATCATGCGCATCACCGCGAACTACGCGCGCGCGCGCATCGACGACGCGATGAGCGTGCACGACCAGCAGCTTATTAAGATGGCCTATTGGCTGATCGAACACGAGAGCCTGTGCGTCGGCACCTCGGGCGCGCTCAACGTGTGGGCGGCGGCGACGGTTGCCTTGCAGCTGCCGCCCGGCGCGCGCGTCGTCACCATTTTGTGCGACGTCGGCGAGCGCTATCGCAGCCGGCAATGGAATCGCGAGTGGCTGGCGAGCAAGGGCCTGGTCGGCGAGCCCGGCCTCCCGAGCGCGCCGTAACCTGTGACCTCCCCCACGCCATCTATTCCTTGCCGAAATTTGCCACGTTTCCACAGGGCCACCTGTGATATGTCGTGCCCATGTCTAATCGACCTCCATTTCTAATTCCGACGCTGCTTCTCGCCGCCTTGTTTGCGGTCCAACTGCCAGGTTGCGGTGAGTCGAACGACACCGTCGAGCCTCCAGCACCAACACCGACGCCAGCCCCGGCGCCAGAACCAGAACCGACCCCCACGCCAGTCGGTGACGGCGCCGCCGCAGAAGCTGCCTTTTTTGAGATGATGAGTATTGCGTGCGAAAAGATCGTCGCTTGTCCAGCGCCAGACGATGATTTGCCGTTTGAAACCGTTGAACAGTGCATCGCCATGTATGAGGAAGCGCTTGATGAGCTAGACCTCGCCGCCGGCGTCGACGCGGGTGAGCTCGAATTTGATCCTGCCGTCGCAGCCACATGTCTCGAAGATTTGCCCGCCGCACTCGAAGCGCAAAGCTGCCAAGAGTTTCTCGACTCAGAAGCCCCCCCCGTCGCGGAGTGCGAGACGCTGCTCAACGGGCTCTTCCCGGAAGAAGAAGGCGGCGGCGACAACTAAGCCGCAACGCAACTATTTCGTAGCGCGCCAGCACCTACGGCATCGTCCACCCCAGCGTTAATTGCGCGGCATAATACAACGGCAGCCCCCACATCCGATGCACGCCGGTGTTGTTGACGAAGCGATGCAGCGCGACGGCCAGGTCGGACGCCGCGAACGCGAAGGCGCCCACAAGCCATGGCCACTGACGCGTCGTCGCCACGGCGCCCGCCGCAAGCGCGCACATGCCGAGCAAGACGACAAAGTAGCCCGCCACCGCAACTTGCAACCGCGCCGGCACGCGCGGCCGCAGCCTGCCAAACGTCGCGCCGCCGAGCGCCACCAACAACAGCGAGCTACCGCCGAGCACCCTTAGGTCGATAGGCGCGTTGATCAGCAGGACCGCGCCGTAACACAGATGGGCGATCAAAAATGCGGCGAGGCCTGCGGCAAACATGCGGCTGCTGCGCCCGAGCAAACAGACGTCGCCAACGAAGCAACCGAGCAACGCCGCGAGCAACCACGCCGACGGCGCGTCGGCGCGCAACCACCAGATCGCGACGAAGCAGCTGCTCGCAACGCACTTTCCAGCGACCTCGATTGCGCGCGCGCCACGGCGATACGCAACTAACGCAACGGCCACCGCCACGGCGCATAAGCCGCATGCCGCAATTATCCAAACCTGGGCAGCCATGGCTCTCCGAGAGAGTAGCAAAAGGAACAAGCGCGCCGCCACCGCGAGGGCGCCCCGGCCAGCTTCTTTTTAGGTTCGTCGCGAGGCTACGCCATTCGATACGTTGGTGGCAGCGCGTCGGGCTTGGTCGCGCGGCTGCGCATCTTGGCAATATTGCGCATATTGAAGTAGTGCATGCCGCCGAGCACGATGCTGACGATACCGAGCTTTTGCGCGAGGTACGGAATGATGTCGCCGGCGGCTTCTGGATACGTGCCCGTGGAGAGAAAGAACATGATGAACCCTAGGTTCACCAGGTAAAAGCCGACGCGCAGCAGCTGGTTGACCGCGGCGCCGCGCGCCTCATCGCCGTGGAAGGCGTCAACGACAAAGAGGCGGCCGTTTTTGTGCAGGGTCTCGCACACCCAAATCGCAAGCGAGATGGTGAGCACGAGATAAGAAAGCTGGGCAATGGTGGAAATTAATTGCGGGTTCATACGGACTCCTTTGCATTAGCGTGTGTGCAAGCGGCGGGATTGCCGCTGATGACAAAACTCTTCGCGGGAAGTGCGGGCCAGCCTGGCGGCAGCTGGTGGCTATTGCCCTGCCCTTACAACCTTCTCTCGCTTCCGCCAGCTAAGCGCAACCATTGCAATAACAACCAAGGGATTGAGCCAGCTAACAGGCGGGACAGCTATGCCTGCCAGCGCTACGTACCAAAAATACAAAAACGGCCCGTCGTCGAGATACCCATTTGCGACTGTGAAAGCGCCGGCTATAAGCACGAACGACACCGCATTGAAAATCCACGGCAAGACGATCAAGCGCGCGTACTTCCACACCTGGCTGGCAAGCGAGGGCCGGCAATTCATCGCGTCGACGGTCAGTTCTTGTTGCATGACATGCTCCTTGGTGATTTATCTACTCGCAGCCTCAGGCGTGGACGCCTCCGGCAAGATGTCGGCCTCTTGCAATACGCGCTCGATGCGCGCCAGCAGCGGCTTGGCGAACATTTGCCCCATGGGCGAGCTCACCGCTGCCAAGAGTTCGGCAACGAGCGCGGCGGCTTGCTCGGCGAGGCGGTAGGTGCGCGCAAAGCCAGTGCTCGTGTCGTAAAAAAAGTACAACACCAGCGCCATCTGCAGCGCCATGGCCGCGCGCGATACCACTGGTATGAATTCCTCTGGCACTTCGGTGCCGCGCAGTGCGGTGACATAAATTTCGCGGCTCATCTCGCGCACCTCATGGGTGCCAGGCCCTAGCACCGACAACGGATGATCGCGATCGCCCATGGTGCGCATCACCACGTGCAGCATCATGCGGTCTTTGGCGATGACGTCGATCGCGGTGCGATACGCAATGACGAGGCGATCGCGCAGCGTCGCATTGCCGCCGGGACCGCCGCCGCTCGCCGCCGCAAAACTCGCCTGCATCGCCGCGAGGTGCGTCTCCTGCACCGTGTGGTAATAGGCCGCGACGATCGCGTCCTTGCTGGGGAAGTGATAGTAGGCCGCGCCCGTCGCCATCCCCGCCGCCTTGGCAATATCGCGCATGGTGGTTTGATCAAACCCGCGCTCGCGAAACAGCTGCAGCGAGATATCGAGCAGCTTCTGCCTGGTCGCCAACCCCTTTTCGAACATGTTCAATTTGTATTTGAACACGTTCACATTTACAATGCCTTCGGTCCCAAATCGGGTCAAGGGTCGGATCAAGGGTCACGTTCGGCCCCAAAAACAGCTTAATTTTTAATTAGTTGGCGACCAAAGTGCTTGATTTCCAAACCTTAAAATCAAGCACTTTGGTCGGCATCCACCTGTAATTATTTACGTATTTTGCCTAGTACGTGACCCGGTGACGCTGTTGCCTAAATCTTCAAGCCCGACGTCACCACCAAGATTCTCTCGCATGTCGGCCTCCCTGAAATTTCACATCCTCTCCGGCGTTGTAGTCCGCTTGCGCTCAGCCACCGCACCCACTAACGAAGCACGGAAGACATCATGGAAGTAATCCACAAGATGCCTCGGCCGTAGAGGCCGGTGCTGACTTCTTTGAACTCGCCGTATTCGCGTTTCAACGCCGCTGGCGTCTGGGCTTCGTATGCTTCCTCAACACGTAACAGAATAGATACGTCGGGCGCGTCAGGCGATGTTTTCTTTGGAACACTCGGCGCATTCGAACGCGCCATGTAGACGCCTGTTTCGCTGGCGGTATGCACCAACGAGCTCACTGATTTGTAGTCCATTCTGCCAAGCTTGGTTTCTTCGCGGGTTGCATTGCTAACAAACGAGATGTCTAGCCATAAATCGGACGCTGAATCATAGGATCCAGTCTTCGAGGCAAATAAGGGCATAAACTTGAACGTAGCCCCCTTCACCACTGGCAGCACATAAGGGGCCCATCCGGTGCTCTCTTCCATGATCCGCTCTGCAACGACTTTCCCGACGCGTTTAATCGACACCTGCTTGCTGCCGGTCTCAGCGCTAAAGACTCGCAACGATGGATGAGCATACTGTTCGGTCGCTCTCCGCACTTCGCCGGTGTTAGACACGTCTTCGTTTGCAAATGCTACAGAAAGTCCGACTAGCTTCTCGGCTAAGAATTTTTGCATAGGATGCGTAGCAAATTTGTGGTGTAGGCGGAGGTGCTTGGTGCCTTCCGGGGAAATGGCATTATCTGCACCTAGGACCTCGACGAATACAGGGTTACTGCCGTTACCATTCCGCACGTATTGACCTGGGTTTTTTCGCAAGAGCTTTGCCGTTCGATAATCGACGGTATGCCATTCACCATCGACGCTAAAGATGTCGCCGTCTTCAGCATCGAGTAAGTTGATGGTCGCACGACCGTTTAAGTCAAAAAATGCACGATGAGCCACCGCCTGGCCTTTGCGCTGCGCCTTGATGCCGGCAACCTTGTGGGTGGTCAGATCGGCGGTCAGCTCGGCAAGCCGCTGCTCCAACTTGGCGATGGTTGTCAGCGTGGCCTCGTCACTCCGTTTAGCGGCCCGCTTGCTAGCAGGCTGCAGCCTCGCCGTCGTGAGCTTTTGGGTGGCTTTCCGCTTTGCCCGAACAGAACGCTGCCCAACGCGTGCGGAATTCGCTGCGACGCCCACATCGCTGGGCGCGTTTCTCATTTTGACCGGCCCGCGCGTTTCGGCCAACGCCGCCGTCGCAGCCAGTATGTTGATCAGCACCCCAAACTTAAACGCAGACATCATGCAATCGCAATATTCAACATTTGTGCCATATGGAGCGTCAATTCAGGCGATGACGATTCAACAACTTAAGTCATACATATTGCTCCAAGTGAGGCATGTATACCCCACTAATGGGATTGGCGGCTGGATGACAAGTCGTCGGCAGACAGGGCTAGTGGCCGGCGCCGATACGGGCAGTGTTCGTAACCCCCATTTGAAGTTGTCACTCCCTCAAGGAGATGACACATGCAGATCGAATCACAGACAAGCGTAGGAAATCACAGGAAAACCAGGTTTAGCCCAGCCGCCCGCTGGCAGATGTTGCTGGAGCACACGGCCGGCGGCGTGCCGCTGGCGCTGGTGGCGCGCAAGCACCGGGTGGCGGTGGGGACGTTGTATCTTTGGCGGCGAGAGCTTATGGCCAAACCACACCGACTCATTGACCCGCCCGTCGACCTCTTCGCGGAGCTCGAAAAAGTACGCCGAGAAAATCAGCAGCTTAAGCGCGCCATCGCCGACATGGCCGTGGGCAAGGCGATCTTGGAAGACGCCGTGGAGATTCTCCAAAAAAAACTGGCGACACCAGCGTCTGGCTCGCCAAAGCCGTCCTCGACAAAGAAGCGAGGCATCCGGTGAGCCAGGTGGCGCGCGAATTTGGCATCTCGCGGCAAGCCTTGTATCGCAACAAGACCGGCAAGACGCGCGTGTTCTACCACCGGCAAGACGACGCGGCGATCGTGGCGCGGATCCGCGACATGCTGGCCGTGCGACCGACGTATGGCTACAAGCGCATCACGGTGATGCTAAACCGCCAGGATTGGCCTCGGATCAACCGCAAGCGCGTATATCGCCTCATGCGCATGCACGGCCTCGTGCTGCCCACCGGCGTGTACGGGCCCAAGCGGCCGCACACCGGCAAGGTCATGGTGACGACGCCAAATACGCGATGGTGCAGCGACGCATTTGAAATCAAATGTTTCAACCGAGAGAAGGTCTACGTCGCCTTCGCGCTTGACTGCTGCGACCGTGGCGCGCTGGCGTTTGTCGCGCACACCAGACCCTTGCTCGCCACCGACATCCAAGACTTGATGGTCGCCGCGGTGGCTGGGAGATTTGATAGCTTGCGAACGCCGCGCTCCATTCAATGGCTCACAGACCGCGGCGGCATTTTTCGCGCAAAAGACACCACCGACCTTGGCAAGGCTCTCGGCCTTCTGCCGTGCGCCACACGCGCCTACAGCCCAGAGAGCAATGGCATGGCTGAGGCCTTCGTTAAAACCTTCAAGCGCGACTACGTTTACAATCATGACTGCGATACGCCTGAAACCGTGCTGGCCCTTTTGCCAGCCTGGTTTGACGACTACGGCCAAGCGCCACACTCCGCGCTTGCCTACCAAAGCCCATCGGAGTACCTAGCCAACCAAATCAGCTAAGTGACAACTCAATTGGGGTGCTTTCCAGCAGCAGGGGCTATGATGGCACTAATAGGAGCGGCCAAGATCTGTTGTTAGTACGCCTATCGCTTCGCCATCTTATTTTGTCGTGCTCGTCACACTGTAAGCTTGCAATGCAGGTGGCTTAAGACAGCGATTGCCTGGATTGGGCAACCGCGTTATCACCGGTGCGTGGCGCAGTCTACAATTACGGCGATCGCCGTCATTCTGGGATTTCTAGCTTGTTGCGGCGATAGCGACTCACCATGCAACTATGATGATTTTGATTATGTAGGTACCAATTATACCTGGGTGCAAATTCTCGGCGCAAAGCCAGGAGAGTCACTGCCGTTTTCGCTTTCTGCTGGCAACTACGACGGTTCTTTTGCCCGACACGATTTCCCTTCGCAGTGTGCGTCCTGGACCGCGACGTACCAAGGTTCATTGCAGGCACTACCTGACGGGGTCTTGCACGTTGCCCCTGATGCGATATCCGGTGCTGAGTATCGCGTCGTTGGAACGCTTCGCGACGGTTCGTCCGAACCGCCCACCGTTGGGAAGACCGTCTATGTCTATTCAGATAGCGACGATGCTGCGCCGCTAAGGCACAGCTGGCGCGAGGAAGCTCAGATCTCGTGTGCGGATGGGTCGCGTATTGAAAACGCGCCAAGCGGTATTCCAGAGCTTGTTTTCTATGTTAACGGCGAATTTTCGGTCACGTGGACGCCATTTGAAGTCTACTACGATTACTTTTCGACATTCACGTTTGATGCGAAGACGGCAACGCTGGCATTGGCACCTCCGTCATCGGGGAACAACGTACCGAACGATTTTGAAGGCGAATCGGGGAGCATTGAATTCCTCGACGACCATACGATACAGATTAGCAGCGTGTGGTTTGGCAGCCAAGACAGCGACGAGCCTACGACACCAACCTGCGGGTATGTCTTCAGCCGACGATAGATCGCTGCACCCGACGCACAATCAAGCGGCGACCTACCCCTTCGCAGTACGTGCTTGCGTCGCTACCTGAGCCCACCGATCCTCGCGTGCATTTGCGAGAGATTGCTGCCAAGAAAGTAGCGGTCGTCCGCTATTCGGGAACCTGGTCGATGCGCAACTACAATGAGCATCTCGCCATCTTGCAAAAGGGCCTAACGCGCGAAGGGCTGCACGCGGTCGGCGAACCGTCGTGGGCCCGATACGACCCGCCGTACAAACCATGGTTTCTCCGCACCAACGAAATTTCGATCGAAGTCGCTTGAGCCACACAGCGCCACGCACCGACGTGCCGTGACGTGCGCCGCCGTGGCGCTAGCACGCGCGCGGGCCAAGATATCTTTTCGCCACGGCGTGGCGGCACGCCATGCATCGCGCTCGCGCTTAAGGTAGGTTGAGGCCATGTCCCGCAACATTTTAAGCGACGCCTCGATCCATCCCGCCATACGCGAGAAAATCGCGGCGCATCATCGAGATATCGTAACGGAAGTTCAGGCGGCGGTCGCGGCGCACCCCGTGGTGGTGGTGGGGATGAAGCAAAACCCGGTGCCCAAGCGAGCCCGCAGCCTGCTCGCGGCCCATGGCACGCCGTTTCACTACCTTGAGTACGGTAGCTATCTCAACACGTGGCGGCGCCGCAATGCCCTCAAGATGTGGACCGGTTGGCCAACCTTTCCGATGATTTTTGTCCGCGGCACCCTCATCGGCGGCGCCGATGACCTTGCGAAGCTCATGGACTCAGGGGAGTTCGATCGCTTGCTCGCGGCGTAAGGGCCGGCGCATGAATTATTCGGTCGAAACTCGTGGTGGAGGCGCCCGGAGCGCAAGGCGCGACGAGGGAGCGTACCCGTAGGTACGAGACCGAGGAGCAACGAGGCGATACGGGATGCATCCGCCGCGAGAGCGATCGAATAAGCCATGCGCGGGCCCTAAGGGTGGCAGGCCGTGACTCAACCTAGCCGCGAAACTGCGGCGCGCGTTTTTCGGTATAGGCGGCAAGGCCTTCCTTGGCATCGGGGGCGGCAAAGAGGCGTTGCTGCAGCTCGCGCTCGAGCGCCAGGCCCGCCTCCATCGACAAATCGCTGCCGGTCTGCACCGCGCGCTTGATGTGGCCAACCGCGCCTGCGGCTTTGCCTGGAGGGCAATAGTCGCGCGCATACGCCGTAACCGCCGCGGGAAAATCCGCCGCGCTGACATCGCAGATATCGGTGATGAGGCCCATGTCGCGCGCGGCCTCGCAGGTAAACGTTGAACCTTTCACCATGAGCTCCATCGCCTTAGCGCGCCCGACTAAGCGCGATAGTCGCTGCGTGCCGCCCGTCCCCGGCAAGACGCCGAGCGCAACTTCTGGCAACCCGAGCTTGCCGGCATTGCGGCGCGCGATCCGCAAGTCACACGCCATCGCGATCTCAAGGCCGCCGCCAACGCAATGTCCGTTGATCGCCGCGATCACGAGCTTGGGCGTGTGCTCAAGTCGCAGCAGCGTTTCATTGGCATGCAGGCAAAAGTAATACTTAAATTCTGGCGTCGCCGCGCGTAGCATCGCGATGTCGGCGCCGGCGCAAAAAACCTTTTCGCCATGACCTGTAATCACGATCACGTGCACAGACGTATCCATGCGCGCGCGCAGGACCGCGTCGTCAAGCTGGCGGAACATCTCGTAGGAGTAGGCATTCGCCGGCGGATTATGCAGCGTGAGCGTGGCGATGCCGTCGGCGTAGGCGTAGGTGACCAAGGTTGGGCCCGATGTTTGGGGCGAGCTTTGCGACATGCCGCTGTCTTGCCAGGCCCCCGTGGACCATGCAATCCCCTAGGCGCGACAACGGGCTTTCCAGGGCGAATTGCCCGTGATACCACCGCCCCATGATGACTCGTTGCGTGCACCAGTTTGCTTTTATTTCGCTGATGATCACCGCGCTGGTCGCATGTGGCCCGAGCGCCGAAGATGGCCGCAAGGCAGCGCGCCAAGAATACGATACACAGATGAAAATTAAGGCCGAGCAGTCGGCGGGCCAGACCATTCGCCCACCCGTACCCAACCGCAAACAGATTCCGTGCGATCAGCTCATCGACGTCGCGTCTTATGGACGCGCGCTTAATGAAGTAGAGCCGATGTCGGTTGAAAATGCCTCATCGCCCGTCGCCGATGCCGCGGCAAGTTGCGCCCTGGTGCGTGGAGGGACGCCGCCCACCGAGGCTCAGCAACAAAAAATCATCAAGAAGGAAGGCCGCCTCGGCGTGCTCGCCGGGGATGACGTGTGCGTTGTGACCGCCTTCTGCTGGACCATCCAGACCGAGCAACGCGTAAAAGACAAATGCAAACAAAACGGCTTCGAGCTCGACGAATCGCTGGGGTTTCCTACCTGCGTGCAGGTGGTGGCCTCAGGCGTCTACGACGTGAAATCATTCCGCTTCTACGACGAGGACACAAAGTGCGAGATGTGGGTGCGCGGGGGGGCGAGCCAGACCAACAACGACGCCATCGCCGAATGCGCCAAGGTCGCCCGCGACACCATTACGCCTGAATCGATCGCGGTGACCGGCGAGGCCGCGACTCCAGCAACGGCACCGCCGACCGCAGCGCCATCAGCCACAACCGACCCAGCCGCGTCAACGCAAGCACCTGCCACACCAAATACGCCATCACCCGCCCCTGCCACCCCATAAAGCGGGTTCAGCGTAAGCGGTCCTTTACAATTGAAATGCCTTTCCCGCGTGTTTTCCGCACGCGGCCATAGCGCGGTCATTTGCCCTTCCGGTAGCATTTTAATGCTTCTGCTTTAGAAGGTTTACCTAAGGAGATTATTGAACATGAAAACTCTACGTATCGTTCTCGTTGCTATGGCCCTCGTCGCTTCTTTTGGCGCTTGCAAGAAGAAAGACAAGGCCACCACGCCAGCCGCCACCGAACCAGCGGCGGAAGAAACCGCGCCAGCTGCTGAAGGCGGCGAAGCTGCTCCAGCCGAAGCGGCGCCTGCCGAAGCGGCCCCAACCACCCCATAATTCTAATCTCAAGCCAAACCGCGCTGGGTCTTACGACCTGGCGTTTTTTGTTTTCGGGTAGGCCAGGCGAATTCGCGCCGCGCAACCGCGGGCATATTTTGCGCGCCAGATCGCGTATGCTCCGCGCCATCGCCATGACCCCAGAACTCGAAGCACTTCTCAACGACGCGACCGAATGCCTCGCCGAGGGCGACCTCACGCAGGCCAAGCGCCTGCTCGGCAAGGCCGAAAAGCTGGCGCCAACGGCGCCCGAGGTGCGCTTCCTCGCCGCCGAGATTACCGAGGCCACCGACGGCGATGGCCTTGCGGCCTTCGAGGCACTTGCCGCCGCCGAGCCAACGTATCCCGATGCGGCATTGGCCGCCGCGGCGATTCATTTGAGCGAAGGCAATCTCGATGCGGCGAGTCGCCACGTCGATGCCGCGATCGAAAACATTGAGGAAGACGGCATGATGTTCGCGGCGATGACGCTGAAGGCCGAAATCATCTTGGCCTCGCCCGGCTCGCCGACTAAGCAACAGGCCACCGTGCGCGAGATGCTCGGCCAGCTCGCCGACCTCGAGCTCGACGACCCCGCCGATTTTATGCAGCTCGGCGAATTGTGGCTAGAGGCCGGCGATAGCAAGCAAGCCCTTGCCTGGTTGTTCCGGGCCTCCGAGGATGACGAAATGCGCGCCGATGCGCTGCACGCGATGGGCGCCATCTACGATGAAGCCGGCGACGCCGCGAGCCGCACGGCCGCTTGGCTGGAGGTGGCAAGGCTTGATGCCGGTGCCGAAAAGCCCGACTGGGATCTCGACGAAGACGCTTTTAATCAAGAAGCGGAAGCCGCGTTTGAGCTGCTCTGTGAGGCCGCCAAACGCGATCTGGAAACCGTACCGCTGCTCATCGAAGAAGCGCCCAGCGAGGCCCACGTGCGCGAGGGCGTCGATCCGCGCGCGCTTGGCCTGTTTCAAGGCGCCCCCACCGCGGATCGCCTGAACGCCAACGAGCCGACCGTGATTCGCCTGTTCCGCGCCAACATCGCCGCCGCCTCACTCGACGAAGACGACATGCGCGAGCAGGTGCGCATCACCGTGCTGCACGAGACGGCGCACTATTTTGGCCTCGACGACGACCAGCTTGACCAGCTTGGCTTGGGCTAGCCAAGTGGCGGAGCAATAACCCATCCCGCCGCGGTCTCACGAAACTGCAGGCGCAACGCGTAGAGACTGCCACCTAAGAACAGCACGTCGCCGGTGACCTCGAGCAAACCGGTGATGGCGCGACCGTCGGCGTCGCGGCTGGGCTGCACGCCGGTAACCGTGATCTTGCCAAGCCTGGCCCAAAGCTCGTCGTTCGGCAGCCCACCGGCGCCGTAGATGACCGGCCCTGCGACATGTGAACTTAATGAGAGGCCGAGGCCTTCCATGATGTAGGAACTTTCGCCAACGCCAAGCTGGCGCTGCGTTTCATAGTTTGACGCCTCAAAAAATGGAATGGCTTGTGCGAAGCGCCGCGACGCAATGCCCGCGAGCGCCTCGCGCAGGCGGGGCTCAAAACCGGCCGGCATGGCGCTGGGGTCGGAGATGGCGAGCTCGACAATGATGTTGATGGGGGCGACGGCGACGCCTGCTGTGGAGGCCGCTGGGCCTGCGGGGCTGTCATGCCTGCACGCCACGTTCGAGCAACCCGCCGATATCGCGATAACCAGGAGAACCGCAGGGTGGAGCGATCGAGGTTGGCGCATGAAGCCCACTGTAACATCTCTGTGCCGACACGCTCAATTGGGTGGCGACACGACGAAGAAGAGCCGGCGCATCAGTTTGCCCGCCATGCCCGTGTTGTCCTAGAGTGAAGCTGACCCATGAAGCTCATCTCTTGGAACGTCAACGGCCTGCGCGCCGTGATCAAGAAACAAAATTTCCTCGAGTTTCTCGACGCCGAAAAGCCCGACATCTTGTGCCTGCAAGAAACCAAGTGCTCGCCAGACCAGGTCGAGCCGTGTTGGCCTAAGCGCTACGGCGCGCATTGGAACAGCGCGGAGAAGAAGGGCTATTCGGGCACCGCGATTTTCTCGAAGAAAGCGCCGCTTGCGGTCAAGCCGCACATCGGCGTGGCCGAGCACGACCGCGAGGGCCGCGTGCTCACCGCCGAGTATGAAGACTTCTACTTGGTGAATGTTTACGTGCCCAACTCGCAGCGCGAGCTCACCCGCCTGCCCTATCGCCAGCAATGGGATGTGGCGTTTTTGAAGTATCTAAAAAAGCTCGAGCGCAAGAAGCCCGTCATCTGGTGCGGCGACCTTAACGTGGCGCACACGGAAATCGATCTGGCCAACCCCAAGGCCAATGTGAAGAACCACGGCTTTACGCCGCAAGAGCGCGCCGGCTTTGAGGCGTTTCTGGCCGCCGGGTTCATCGATACGTTTCGCGAATTCGAAAAGGGGCCAAATCACTACACGTGGTGGAGCCCGATGTCCGGCGCGCGCGCCCGCAACGTGGGATGGCGCATCGACTACTTTCTAATCTCGCCGGCGCTCCGCCCACGCCTCAAGCGCGCGGCGATCTTGCCGCACGTCATGGGCAGCGACCATTGCCCGGTGCTGATTGAGCTGCGCGGCTAGGCTAGGCGATCGGCAGCCAATGCGCGGCTAGGAAAAACAGGCGTCACCAGCACAGACCGCTGGGCCTCTTCTAAGATTTCCTTGACCAGGGCGTGGTGATGTTCCGCGTCGGTCGAGTGGTCGCATCGAAGCCCTATGACGATCACGTCGACATCGCGTTCGCGCGCGGCTGAGGATGGCCACCTTGGTTTCCGATTCTGAGCAAACAACGGCCTCAATGGGCACCCCGATTCGTGCCGCCGCATGTTCAAGCTTGGACGCGCAGGCTTGCTTGACGACGTCGGGCGTTACGCCAAGCGTCCACATGCGCTCCGGCGTGAAATAGGCCGGTGGCACGTTGTGGATCGCCATCAGCTCGCCATCAATCTGCGGCGTCAACCGCGCGGCCGACCGCAGCTCGGGACACTCTTTGCGCTCCAAATTAGTCGCCGCAAGAATTGTCTCGGTTGACGTGGCGCCGCGGCCGATGAGGACCGCGGTCTTGGTCTCGATGACGAGGCTTGTTACCAGCTCGGCATTGCGACCGGTTTGTCCGCCTAACACGATGAGGTCGGCGCCCTCGAGCGATCGTATGATGCGGGTGACCTCTTCGGCCAAGTCGCCATCGCGGGTCGTAACGTTGACGCCTCTTCGTTGCCCCAAGACATCTCGCACCCACGCCTCGGTAGCGCGCCGGTGCGCGGTGGTCGCGCTCTTGGCTTCTGTGCCTCCTGGCAGCTCCGTTATGGTGCCCTCGGCAAAATGCGGCGAGCCTCTCGGCCGATGATCGACAACGCGCATAACTTCGAGGGTTGCCCCGAGCAGGCGAGAGGCCGCGTACGCGCGATGTAGCGTCTCCGCTTCGCCTTCGATTTGGTCCAGCGCCAAAACGACGATGGCCGCATGGCGGCGCGCCTCATCTGCGGTTGACGGGATTCGAGGAGTAAAGCGTGTATCGGTTGCCCTCATATTCTGTCCCTTTCTCGGAAAGGTCAGGATGCGCCCCGCTTTGCTATTCGTCTATAACGAACGATTGACATGCGATGTCGTTTTAATCGACATTCAAAATATGAACTGGCTAAACTATCAGCACCTGTACTACTTCTCAGTGATCGCGTCGGAAGGTGGCATCGCGCCCGCGGCCCGCAAGCTGAAATTGACGCACTCAACCCTCAGCGCGCAACTCAAGTCGCTCGAGGCCCACCTAGGCACGCTGTTGTTTGACCGCCGCGGCAAGCGGCTGTGGCTAACCTCGTTTGGCCAAGAAGCCCTAAGCTATGCCGTCGACATTTTTCGGCTAGGCCGTGAACTCAACGAATCGGCGCAAGGGCGCTTACGGGGCCGACGAAAGATGGTGGTGGTTGGCGTCGCGCCCTCAATTCCAAAATCGCTCATTGCATGGGTGATGGAAACCACGCTGGCGTCAGAGAATGTTTCCGTGCAGATTCGGCAAGATGATCCGCCGGTGCTGCTAGAGCGCCTAATGCTGGGACGTTGCGGCATGGTGATTACTAACGACCCACCGCAGCTGCCGCGCGCATCGCGGCTCCACGTGCAAATTCTTGGGAATACCGGCATCTCCCTTTACGCCCACGATCGCCTCGCGCGCGGTCTAAAGAAAGACTTTCCCGCCGGCATTAACGGGAAAAAGCTCGTGATGCCTATGGCGGGCGGCCCGTTACGCAAGGCGCTTGACCATTGGCTGCTTGAGCATGAACTCAGCGTCGAGGTCGTTGCCGAGACCAACGACGCTGGCATCATGCGCGCCTTGGGAACCCTAGGGACGTGCATCTTGCCGGTGCGAGGTATTGTCCGTAAAGAAGTAGAAGGGCTCCACGGCCTTCGCCTGCTCGGCGAATGCGTTGGCGTACGCGAGACCTACTACGCCGTCACCGCGGAACGAAAATCACACGACGAGCCCATTTCGGCCATCCTGCGGCAGGCGACTAGGCATTTGGAGCATCGGCACTAGCGCGCCGGTCTGGCACATTGTGCCGCCAGTCCCCGTTGTACGTCAGGCGCCTATTTCGCGGCAGCGTGCGCTGGACCGCGCCCATCCGATTCAGGATCGAGCTCCCAGCGCGACTTGTCTCGCCAGTCAACCGCCGCGATGCCTGTGAAGGGGCGCTCGCTATTGGGGGGGATGCCGGCCGCGCGTCCCATGGCGTCGATTTCGCCGGTACCTATCGGTGCGTCTTCCTCCGTGAGGTTTTCCCCACGCGAGGCGGCATCGAGTTCTTCATCCTCATCGAGGGTTGCCTCCTCCGCATTGCGCACGCCGCCATCAGGGAATAGCTCATCTAGGGTTTCGTTTGGTTTCTTGGTCATAATTGCCTCCCGATCAGGCACTGCATCAATCGCGCCAAATCGAACGCCCGCGCCTAGTGCCTTCTGGCGCTCGGCCGAACGCGGTTTGCCTCAAACGCTGCGCGCAGGCGCACGATGCTGCGGCAGCGCACACGCCCAACAAATCCGAAATCCAGCACTTTGGTGGGCAACCAGCCGATTTTATAAATTTTTTTGGCGTAGTACGTGACCCCGCTTACGACGGGACACAGCCGAAGTATGGCTATCTTCCGTGGTGTTGTGTCCCAGCGCAGATCGCTGCTGGCATCGTTTTTAAGGCTGATGACCGTCAGATTCGGCCCTCATTGCGTCATTGGCATCGCGCCTCTTTCTGCTTCGCGAAAGTATGTAGGAAACTATAGGAACACCAACAAACCACAAACAAAACGCGCATCCGCCCAGGAACATTATCGCTAAATCGCCCCAATCACCGTCGCTGCCTTCAGGCGCCTTGGTCACATCAATTAGAAATGACGTCGCAGCCACCAAAAATGCACACCCTGTTATCCATATCGCTAGAAATCGCGCAGGAGTATTTTTCTTACTTATGAAGCGCCCCACCAAAACAATCACGATCAAAAGGATAACGAGGCCAACAATTGGGTCCACGAATAACTCCTAAAACCGGACGTATTCAAACTGCTCGGGCAGGCCGTTGATGCCGCGCAGAGGCGGTGCGATCCAGCCGGCCATCTTGCCGGGCTCGGTAACGGAGACCATGAGGCTCTTGACGTAGGTCTCGTCTTCCTCGGTGGGCAGCCAGGCGTGTTTGTGCTTGGCGAATTCGTCGGCGCTGATCAGCTCGCCGGTCGGCGTAAAATGAACCGTCGACCACATGCCGATTTGGCGGTGGAACTTGTGCGATGGCAATTTCATCTCGAAGGCAATGCCCGAGTCGGCGATGGTCTTGTTCCAGCGGTCGACGCCGCGTTGACAGTCTTTGATGTATTCCTCGCGCAGCACCTCGTTGAGCGCGGTGCGCATCGGCACGTCCTTGCCGACGACCTGGCCGTTCTCGAGCACGTCCATGCGGTGGGTGCCGGTGAGCAGCTTGTGGTCTTCGTATTTGTCTTCTTTGAAGCGACCCTTGAGGCCCGAGGCAAAGGCGTCGGCCGCATTGGACGAAATCTCGCCGCCAAACAGATCGAGCGACAACGTGTACCAAAGGTTGAGGTATTTCTGCACCGTCGGCAGGTCAATGCCGCCGAGCGCGCGCACATCGCCGTTGCTCGATTCTTTCATTAGCTCGCAGGCGCGCTTGATCACGCGCTGCACGCCGGTCTCGCCGACAAACATGTGATGCGCCTCTTCGGTAAGCATGAAGCGGCAGGTGCGCGCCAGCGGATCAAAGCCGCTCTCGGCGAGCGACGCGAGTTGGTACTTGCCGTCGCGGTCGGTGAACATGGTGAACATAAAAAACGACAACCAATGGTTATTGGGTTCGTTAAAGGCGCCCAAGATGCGCGGGCGGTCGCTGTCGCCCGAGCGGCGCATCAGCAGTTCTTCGGCCTCCTCGCGGCCGTCGCGGCCAAAGTAAGTGTGCAGCAAATAGACCATGGCCCAAAGATGGCGGCCTTCTTCGACGTTGACCTGAAACAGGTTGCGCATGTCGTACAGCGACGGCGCGGTCTTGCCGAGCATGCGCTGTTGCTCAACCGAGGCCGGCTCGGTGTCGCCCTGCGTGACAATCAGGCGGCGCAGCACGTTGCGAAATTCCCCTGGCACTTCGTCCCACACCGGCTGGCCTTGAAAATCGCCAAAGCCTTGCAGCCGGCCTTCGACTTTCGGCTCAAGGAAAATGCCCCAGCGATAGTCTGGCATCTTGACGTGGTCGAAATGCGCCCAGCCGTCGGACTCCACAGAAACCGCGGTGCGCAGGTAGACGTCGCTCGCCTGAAAGCCAACCGGGCCCATGTCTTTCCACCACTCAATGAACTTGGGTTGCCATTCTTCGAGCGCGCGTTGCAGGCGCTTGTCGTCGGCGAGGTGGACGTTGTTGGGGATTTTTTCGTCGGTGAGAACGGCGGTCATGGTGGACTCCTTAAATCGCGGCTAGGTGCGGTTAAATTGAAAGGCGGGGCGCTCGGGGCGGCCGTACAGCGTCAGCGCGCCCTGTTCGCCCGTGGCGTTGGCGCGAGTGAAGATCCAGTTTTGCCACGCCGAGAGACGGCCGAAGATCTTGGTCTCCATGGTTTCCGGGCCAAGGAAGCGCAGCGATGCCTCCATGCCGGTAAGCGCATCGGGCGACAGCGACGCGCGCTCTTCCACCGCAATGCGCAGCTCATCGGCAAAGTCGATGTCGTCGGCGGCGATGGTAACGAGCCCCAGCGCTTCGGCGGCCTCGACGGACAACGGGCCCTTGGCGCCTTCGGCCAAGACTTTTTCCACTTGCGCAGGTGTGCCATAGAAGCGCACAGCGAGGCGAGAGAGGCCACTGGCGGTGAGCAAGTCGCCGCGATTGGCGACGCCGGTTTGCAGGGCAATGGCTTCTTTGGCGTCAATGAGGCCATAGGCGCGATCGCAGGCGAGCGCCACTTCGAGCAACACGCCGGCAAAACACGACTCGGGCGAATCGGCGACGGCAAACAGCGACTTGGCGGTGTTGTCTAGGCGGCGCAGCACGCGCGCTTGCAAGAGCCGCACCTCGCGCGCAAAACCGCTGGCATCGGCGCGCAAGGCCTCGTCGTGCGCCAACACCAGCGAGCGATCGCCAATGGTACGCACCAGCACGGTGCCAATCTGCGGCAGATCGAAGCGCAGGTGCAGCAGCGCATTGTCGAGCTCGCGAAAGGCGCGCAGCGACCACGTGTCCACGCCCTCGGCGGTGATGCTGCCTTGCGGCGCCTGCGATGGCGCGCGCACGGTAAGCGTGGCGGTGCGTTGCTTGTTGTCAATATCGAGCGAGACGTAGCAATACGCGCGCGAAGTGTCTTTGACCGTGGCGGCAAGCGCCGGCAATTTAACCGCGGGGCCAACCGCGCGTCCTTCGCCGCTGGCCTTAGCCACCAACGCCTGCGTACGGGCGCTAACCGCCTCGTCCCACTTGCTGCGCGGCACCACGTCGTCGACGAGATTCCACTCCTTGGCGCGCTTGCCCTTGATGCCCTCGGCGAGGGTGCAGAACACGTCGGCGCGATCACGCCGCACCTTGCGCTTGTCGACCAAGCGGGTGAGGCCGCCAGTGCCAGGCAGCACGGCAAGCAATGGCGTTTCGGGAAACGACACCGCCGAGTTGCCGTCTTCAACCAGCATGATCTCGTCGCAGGCGAGCGCCAGCTCATAGCCGCCACCGGCCGTGGTGCCCTTGCACGCCGACAAAAACTTAAGCGCGCTGTGGGCCGAGGCGTCTTCGAGATACCGCCGCGTCTCGTTGGTGAACTTGCAAAAGTTCACCTTAAACGAATGTGACGACGCGCCGAGCATGTAGATGTTGGCGCCCGAGCAAAACACCCGATCGAGGTCGGCGCCAACCACGCATACCCGCACCTCGGGGTGCTCAAAGCGCAGGCGCTGCGTAATGTCGGCGAGCTCGATGTCGACCGATAGATCGTAGGAGTTAAGCTTGAGCTCATAGCCTGGCTTATGCGGATGCGCCGCATCGACCTTCATGGTCAGCTTGGCAACTGGGCCCGCCACCTCGAGCTGCCAGTGGCGATAGCTCGCGGGGCCAGGTTCGAATTGGGTCCATTCCATTGGATTCATCGGGTTCCTTGCGGGCGGCAGCCCTGCGGCGCGCCGTCGCATGGTGTACCGATTTTGCGAGGCTTCTGACAAGCAATTTACTGCTTGATTGCGCAAAGAAAACATGAAATATATTTCGCGTCATGGTCGAGCCACGCGCCGCCGCGCATCCTACCGCCGAGGCCTTCCTGGCCCGCGTTGGCGCGCAGGTGCTCGCCCGTCGCCAGCAGCGAGGCTGGTCGCGGCGCGAGTTGGCCGCCCGGGCCGGCCTCTCGGAACGTTTTCTCGCGCTGCTCGAAGCGGGCACCGGTAACATTTCGCTTACGCGCTTTGCCGAGGTTGCCGCGGCGCTTGAGCTCGCGCCCGACGAGCTCTTGCGCGCCACCGCGAGCGAGTTGCCCATCGCCCTGCTCGGCATGCGCGGCGCCGGCAAATCCACCCTTGGCCCGTTGCTCGCCAAGCAACGCGGCTGGCGCTTCTTCGAGCTCGATCGCGAAATTGAGCGCCTTGCTGGCCTGCGCCTCGCGCAGATCTTCGAGCTGCATGGCGAGGCTTATTACCGCCGCCTCGAACACCAAGCGCTACGCGCGATCATCGATGGGTCGCCGTGCGTGTTCGCTACGGGCGGCTCCATCGTCACCGATGACGCCAACTACGAGCTGGTGCTTCAGCGCTGCACCACGGTTTGGCTCAAAGCGACGCCTAAGCAGCACTGGGAGCGCGTGGTGCAGCAAGGTGACTTGCGGCCGATGCAGAACAACCCCCACGCCTTTGCCGAGCTGCGCGACATGCTCGCGCGGCGCGAGCCGGCGTACGCGCGCGCCCGCATCCATTTGCAAACGGCGCGCGGTGTGCCGGCGATGGTCAAGCAGCTGGCGACCGCGACCGCGGCGTAAGGAGCTCGCGCTTACGGAGGCGGCAACGAACAGGTGCCAGGCATCGCGTAGCAGCTACCCTTGACGCAATAGCCACCACCGCATGGCGCATCATCGCTGCACGTGGTGCGGCCGCATTCGCCGTTGCTACACGTGAACGAATTTGGGCACGGCGTATTCGCGTCACACGCCGCGGCGCTGCATCGCGCCGTGGTGGCATTGCACGCCTCGCCCTCGCCGCAGCCCGTTTCGCCGCAACCTGCGACGCAAATTGCTGCGGGTGAGCAGGCGCACGCTACGTCAGCGCAAATGTTGCCGGTCCCGACCGGATCGCAAATGGCGTCGCCGTCGCAGTTGCTCTTAACGTTCTCGCATGCGCCGCAGCCGATCGACTCGCCCGGCACGAAGCACGCCGACTGATTAAACGCGCAATCGGCGCTCTCCCTACATTGGCCTTCGATAAGCCCTAACGGACCATCCGGCCCGGCATCATTGGCCGCGTCGGGTGTGCCACTACCTTCGTTGTCGCCACAGGCGAGCAATAGCCACCCAAATGCACAACCCAGAACAAACGATGTGCGCGGGCGATTCATCGTCACCAAGTGTATTTATTTAAGCGAAGCGCCACAACCTTTGACGGTGCGGATTGGGCTCGCAGCTGGGCTGTTCTGACGATTTGTATGTGATACTTGACGTAAGCCCTCGCTTCACGCCATGACGACAACGCCGCGATACGTTACCGGAGCTTTGCTGATTTGCTTGCTTAGCGGCAGCGGTTGCAGCGGCTCCGCTGGGGAGCAGCGCCGCGAGGCGACAAGCGCGGTTAACAGCGCGCTTGGGCTCGCTCATAAGCTGTTGCAAGAACACAAGCAGGTCGACCTGGTTGGGCAACGGGTCGCCCTTTTTGTCGTCGAACCGGATGTCGGCAGTTGGTATTCCCTGCGCCGGATGCACCTTGGCCCGCTTCATCGCGCGCTCAAAGAAGCCTTGGCGGCGCCGCCCTACAACAGCGACGTCGTGGTGGTGCGCCGCGAAATTACGCCCATCGAAATGCTCGGCGGCGTCGATACGGCCATGCGTGAGGCTGGCGCCGAACGCGCGGTTTTTCTGCGCGTCACCCAAAGCGGCAACGCCGTCGAGATCGATATCGGCTTGCGAGGCGCAACCCCGGAGGTGGTAATTGGACGCTTCCCGATCGATCCTTCTCAACTCACGTATCTCAACCCCATCGCCATACTGATTTTTCTCAGTACGCCGTTAGTCATGCTCGGGCTCGCGGCGTTTCGCCTGTGGCGTGCCCGCGGCGTTATCAAGATCGAGCTGCGGCAACACCCGCGCGCAAGCCAAAGCGCGCTCGTGCTGGCGGTCGCCAATCAGCCAATCAATGCCAATGTCGGCGACGTCACGGTGTTTCGCCGCCAGTTTCGGCAACTCACCTCAAGCGCCGGCATCACGCGCCTGCCCCTTGGTGACGCGCCCTGGCCCCCCTTGCAATTGCGCCCAGGCACGTGGTTTGTGCAGGTTTACGGCGTCATCGCGATCGACGGCGTCGACGTGATACTCGACGAATCGCTGCAGCAGGTCGTTACGCTGCAGGGTGGCGCTACCGCGACGATTGCCTTTGACCTAGCGCCCGGTGTGGTGTTGCTCCACCTGCGCCTCGACGGCACCAAGGTCGACGGCATCCCGGTGTGGCTTGGACGCGAGCGCGACCGCGCCGCGATCACCAACGCGAGCGGCAAGGCGACGCTGTGCGCGCCCGCAGGCAATCATGAGCTGAGCATTGAAAGCGATGGCGTCGTCGTCCGACGCGGCGTTGTCATGACCACCGGACGCGACCAAGAACTCGCGATCAATATCGATCGCGAACGCACGCTGGCGCGCAGCACGTTGCTTGGTGCCAGCAGCCGACCATTGGCTAGCGCCGGGCTCGGGCCGGTCGAGGCGCGCATCATGGCGCCGTCGGCGGCGCGCCACGCGGATCTGCCGCAGCCCGGCGATCTCTTATTTGATCGCTTTGAGATCGCCAAGCTGCTCGGCCATGGGCTTGGTGGCCCGGTCTACGCCGCTACCGACGAGCGCAGCCAAAAGGAGGTCGTGCTGCGCGTCCTGCCGCGCTCGGCGCGCAACGATCCGTATGCCTATGGCGCGTATGTTGAGAGCATCGAAATCTTGGCACAGCTCCGCCATCCCAACGTCGCGCGCGTCTATCAGGTCGCGAGCGAAGGCGAGCGCGTATTTGTCATTTCGGCCAAGATCGATGGCACGCCGCTGCAGTCGTTTCTCGACAAGCGCGGGGCCCTGCCCGTGCCACAAGCGCTCGAGATCGCGCGCCAGCTCGCCAATGGCCTGGTCGCGCTGCACGCGCAAAACCTCTTTCACCGCAACCTATCGCCGCACGATATATTTATAACGCACAAGCAAGAGGTGCTCATCGCCGACGTCGGGTTGCAACAACTCATGGAAGTTGTCTCACACGGCTCCGTCGCGGTCCGCGGCAATGTCGAGTATCTCTCGCCCGAGCTGCTCGGCGGCGGGCACAGCTTCGAGGCGCGTAGCGATCTGTATAGCCTCGGCTGCGTCGTCTACGCCATGTTGGCGGGTCGGCCACCCTTTCCCTCAATCTCTGCCGCGCGCGACCATGTGTACGCGCCGGCCTCACGCCTCGCCGAGTTCGTGCCCGCGATGCCGCCCAAGGTCGATGAATTCGTCGCGGCCTGTCTGGCAAAATCACCGGCGGAACGACCTAAATCCGCCCAACAAGTCGCGCAGTTTCTCGAACGCACGGTCGCGGCACTTTAGCTCTTACCCCAACATCTCAGCGACGCGCGCGCTGGCGCGCATGCCAACGAGCGTCGCCACGGTGGCGCCGTGCCCACCTAGGCCACCGACGGTAATAAATCCCGGCGCCAAGGTCTGCACCATCGCCGCCGGGCCGTTGCCGCTAGCCGGCCCAAACGTGCGCAAACACGCCACTGAGTCGATTTTCCCGCCACTTAGCCACGGCCACCACTGTTCGACATGGGCGCGATGCGCCGCCGCGATATTGGAGCTGGGCTCATAGTCAGCCGCCGTGGTCGGCGTGGCGTCACACGTTGAGGCGACGAAGCGCCCCGGCGACGCCGCGCGAATGTAGTGCTCGCTCGCATCGACATGCCACCACACGCGGCGACGCGACGGCGCCACGGTTGGTGCCAGCGGCGCCGAGGTGACGGGCATCTCGATGCGCATGATGTGGCGTTTGATCGGCACAAAGCCCAGCGTGGGCAACGTCGCCGCGGCGATCAGCTCGTCGCACCACGATCCCGCGGCATTCACCACCACGCGGGCAAACCAAGCGCCTTGCGCGGTTTGCAACTGCCAGCCTTCCACGCCGCCATGCGTCTCGCGGGCCAGCCCGGTTACCCCGTGGCCTAGCGCGAGCGTGGTGCCTGCGGCCTGCGCGCGCGCTAACATGACCGAGAGCAAGTCGTGTGGATTCACCACGCCATCGACCTCGACGAGCAACGCCTGTGGCGCCAGCGTCGCGCGCGCCTCGGCGCCAACGCCCCATTCTTCGTCGATCAACTCAAGCCCCACGAAACGCGCGGCCGCGCCTTGCGCCTCGGCATGGCGCGCCAACGTCGCCAACCGCAACGGATCCGTGCTGGTCAAGACGCAGCCAATGGGCGCAAAGAGCGCCGCCAGCTCGCTGCCCCGCAAAACCGCCAGCGCCTCGGTGCACGCCATGCCCCACGCCGGGTCGCTGACGACGGTGCGCATGATGCCGGCGTTGCGGCCGCTGGCGTAATTGCCCGCGCGTGTCTCGCGCTCAAAAATGACGACGCGTGGACGCCTATCGCCCATGACGCTATTTTGTGCCAACCCCCACGCCGTCGCGGCGCCGGCGTAACCCGCGCCAATCACCGCGACGTCAATCTGTTGCACGTCGTCGATTTATCGCAAAAAGCCACCAGGTGCCATTGTCCCTGCGCACTTGCGACGCACCGGCAACCCGGTTAGCCACACGTTCTTGGTTCGCAAGCCACGCGTTTTCGCGTAAGGTCGCGCCCCATGAGCAAGCCAGCGGTTTGTATCATTCCTACCTGCGCAGCTGCGGCATCTTGTCTCTTGGTGGCGGTCAGCCTGGTGCCAGGGTGCGAGCGCGCCGCCGAGGAGGACATCTGTCCCGCGCTCGCGCCGGGCGAGCTCGTCGTCACCGAGCTGCGCGCCGCGCAAAGCAAGGCGCAGCCCGACGACGATCCGCTGCCCATTGCCGCCTTTGTCGAGGTTTTCAATGCCAGCGATGCCGAGGTCGACTTGCGCGGCTTGGTGTTTTCATTTCGCAGCGTCGACGGCGGCGACCTCACGCGCGCCATCGTGCGCGATCATCTCGAAGTGGCAGCTGGCGCCTATCTCGCCTTATCGCCGAGCGACGCGGCTCGCGCCGACGCAGCGCCGCTTGCGCCAACCTTTGGCTACGACCTCGACGAAGACGTTCCAGGCAACGCCCAGCTCATCGTGAGCGCGTGCGGCGTCGAGCTCGATCGCATCTTGTATCGCGTGCTGCCCACCAGCGGCAGCCTGGCGTTTGGCGCGGTAGGCGGCAAGCCCCCGACCGCGGCCGACAATGACCTTGAAACGGCTTGGTGCGTGCAAGCGGAGACCGCCAACGACGAATTTGGCTCGCCCGGTGCGGCGAACGAATCGTGCGAGGAACCAATTTTATGAAACCCACATCCACCGCCATCCTGCCGCGCGCTTCGCGGCTTGCCACCTTTAGCTTGGTGCTTGGTGCGCTGGCCTCGCTTTGGCTTGGCTGCGCGACCGAGACCCACCGTTATTCGCCTGCCCAAGCCAAGGCAACGCTCAAGCAGCTCGATGCCGCCGGCATGGTCATCGGCGAGTTTCCGATTTCCAGGATTATCGACGGCGACACCATCGCGGTGGCCGGCCTTGACAGCACGCTTCGCCTGCTCGCGATGGATACCGAGGAGACGTTCAAGAATGCCCAGGATGCGCGCGATGCCGATGCCGATTTCGAAAAGTACCTCAAGGCCAAACGCGGCGACCGTGCCCGCCCGACCAAAGCGGCGACGCCACTTGGCGAGGAAGCCAAAAAATTTGCGGTGGCATTTTTCAAGGGCGTCAAGACGGTTCGGCTCGAACGCGATAACGCCACCGAGATTCGCGACCTCTACGATCGCTACCTCGCCTACGTGATTGTCGACCGCGGTGGCAAAGAGCTGAATTTTAATGTCGAGTCGGTGCGCGCTGGCATGAGCCCGTATTTTATGAAATACGGCTATTCGCGCCGCTTCCATGCCGACTTCGTCGCCGCCGAGAAAGAAGCGCGCGACGCCAAGCGCGGCATCTGGGACACGCGGCTCGCCGGCTATAACGACTACGAAGAGCGCATGCCTTGGTGGCACGCGCGCGCCGAATTCTTGGCGACGGTGGAACGTGCGTTTGCCAAATTACCCAATTTCGTGGTGTTGACCAACTGGGATGCCCCCGAGCAGCTCGCCGCGCACAAGGGTAAGGAGGTCGTCGTCTTGGGCCTGGTTGGCAATATCTATCTCGGCGATACCGGGCCAACCCGCGTCCTGTTGTCGCGACGCAAGAAGTCGGATTTTCCCCTCATCTTTTTTGACCGCGATGTTTTCACCAGCACCAAGCTCTCGCAATGGCGCGGCGAGTTTGTCGCGGTGCGTGGCGTCGTCACCGAGTATCAGAATAAGCACACCGGCTCGCGCCAGCTGCAGATCGCCGTCAATTCGCCGGACCAGATCGAGCTATCCCCCATTCCAGGCCTCGAGGGCTCCACCCCCGCGACCTTCCTCGATGAGGCCCTCGCGAGGCTCTCGACCATCCCTGCGCCCACCCCGACCCCTTAAGGATCAAGGACCATCATGACCTCACGTAGCGCGTCTTTGTTTCGCCTGATGTTGCCATCGCTGTGCGGCGGCTTGCTCGCTTGCGACGGCGGGAGCGACCCCAAGCTGTGTGACACAATGTTGCCCGGCTCGATCGTTATTTCCGAGGTCTTTAACGATGCTCAGGGCGTCGACGGCCAGAGCGGCGCCGATGCCGGCCGCGAATGGATCGAGGTCTACAACGCCGGCGCAGCGGCGCAAAACCTTAAAGATCTTGATTTGGTGTCGTCGCGCCTCGACGGCTCTAGCGCCAAGCGGCACGTCGTTGGAGATTTTTTGCTGCAGCCAGGGCAATACGCCGTCCTCGCCAGCGTCGCGAGCGACCTCCTCCCGGCCTACGCGCATTATGGCTACGGCGCCGATCTGGGAGAATTTGGCAATAGCGGGGGTGGCCGCGTCGCGCTGGCTTGTGGCAGCGCCCTCATCGACGAAGCGATCTACGGCGTCACGGCGTCGGGGTACTCGCAACAGCTCAGCGGCGCCACCGCCCCCGTCAGCACCGCCAACGACGACGGCGAGGGCTGGTGCATTGCCACCAACGATGGCTCCACCGAATTTGCCGCGGGCAATTACGGCACGCCAGGGGAGGCCAACGAGGCCTGCGTGCTCGAGACCGCCACGACGTGCCAGCGCGACGGCGCCACCGTCGCGATCAATGCGCCGCAAACCGGCGACCTCATCATCACCGAGATCTTGCCAGATCCAGAAGATGGCGACGACGACCAAGCCGAATGGTTCGAGGTGCTGGTGACGCGCGACGTTGACTTAAATGGCGTCGTGATCGCCAAAGACCTCGCGACGTCAACCCGCACCGTGCTCACCGACGCCAATTGTCTTGAGGCGACGGCGGGCACGCGGCTGATTTTTGCGCGCTCGACCAATACCGAAGCCCACGACTTGCCGCGCGTGGACTTCACGTTTGATTCGTCCCTGGTAAATGACGGCAACGGTGGGCTGGTGCTCGCGCGCGGCGACGCGCTGCTCGACGGCGTTACGTGGTTGGGCTCGGACACCGGCCAGTCGCTCCAGGTCGATCCAGATTTTGAATCGACCGATGGCAACGACTCGATTTCGGCTTGGTGCGACGGCAGCGATTTGTTTGGCGCCACAAGCGATCTCGGCACGCCGGGCGAGCCCAACAATGAATGTCCGCTCTCACCTGGCGTTGGCGAATGCATCGAAAACGATGCGATCCGCGACATCGTAACGCCCGGCGTTGGCGAGCTAATTATTTCCGAGGTGATGCCTAGCCCGGCGGGCACCGACGCCAACGAGGAGTGGATCGAATTTTATGCGACAGCGCCGGTTGATCTCAACGGCCTCGCGCTCGACAAGGGCGCCGGCACGACCAAGAAGGTCTTTAGCTCGCCCGAGTGCCTGCGCATGGTCGGCGGCGAGTTTGCCATCATCGCGCGCAACCTTGACCCCGAAGTAAACGGCGGCTTGCCTGCCGCCCTCACCAGTTATGGCCTGGGGCTCTTGGTGAGCGACGCCTTGCGCCTACGCACCAATGAGGACGAGGAAGTCACCACCATTATCGACGCCGTCTCGTGGACCGGCGCCGCGGACGACAAGTCCAGGCAACTTAGCAGCAATGCGCTAACCGCCGAGGCCAACGATATCCCGACCAACTGGTGCCCGGCGACGTCGTCGTACGGCGACGGCGGCAACTTTGGCACGCCCGCCGCTGATAACCTTTCGTGCGGATCGTAGATGACGCCGTCGGCCTACCTCGCGCGTATGCTGGCCGTGGCGGTCCTCGCCTCGGTAGGCCTTGTCGCGTGTGAGGGCCATGACACCTGCGGCCCGAGCCGCGGCGTGGTGGCCAAGGTCATCGACGGCGACACGGTGGAGCTCGACAGTGGCGAGCGCGTGCGTTACCTCATGATCGACACGCCCGAGACGACGAGCGAGATCGAATGCTGGGGGCCCGAGGCCAAGCAGTACAACATCGATCGCGTGCTCGGCAAGACCATCGAGCTGCGCTACGACCAGCAATGTACCGACCGTTACGGCCGCTTGCTCGCGTTCGTCGAGGTCGATGGCGAAAACCTGAATCGCACCATGATCGCCGAGGGCTATGCGTGCGTGCTGCACATTTCGCCCAATGGCGACGACGTGGTGAGCGACTACAACGCGGTAGAGAATAGCGCGCGCGCGGTGAGCGCCGGGCTGTGGGGAGCGTGTGATGAAAACCCGTGCTAGCAACCTTGCAACCATCATCTGGGTCGTCGCGATCGCCGCCGTGGGCGTGCTCGCGGCGCCTGAGGCGCTCGCCTACCCCTACGAGTCCTACATCGACATAGAGTCGCAAGAAGAGCTCGAAGACCTCTACGCGTCCGGCCAGATCGATGAAGATACCTACGCGGTCTTGACCGACTTGCTCGAGCGCGGCGTCGACATCAACACCGCCTCGCGTGATCAAATTTATAGCTTGCCAAACCTCTCGTACACCGACGTCGATGCCATCCTGCGCTATCGCAAAGAACAGGGGCGCATCGCCTCGCCCGAAGACCTCGTAGCCGCCGGCGTGCTCACCCAGGATCAGCTGTTTGGCATTGCAGCGTTCTTGATTTCGGTGGAGCGCGTGCCGCTGCCGCTGCGCGGTTGGGTCCGCGGCCAAACTCGCTATGCGTTGGCCGACAAGCGGCTGCCGCCCTTTTCGCTGCGTGCCCGCGTGCAGTATCGGCGCACGATCACCGCCGGCGTAGCGGCGACCATGAGCCGCCTGGCGCTGACCAACCTCGCCTATGATCCTAATCGTCAGGGGCTCTTGGCTGACACCCACGAGATCGGTGTTCACGTTCCCAAGCTCTACCTCCGCCACGAGACAGATACGGTCGCGGTGATCGCCGGCACGTACCGCGTCGGCTTTGGCCAACGGCTCACCTTTGACAATTCGAGCGATTATACGCCTAATGGCCTCTACCTCGACGATGGCCTCTACACGTCGACCTACCTGACCAGCGCCTGTCGCAACTCACCCGGCGAGCTGCCTGAAGCCATTTGCGCCAAAGACGACGTTGCCTATGTCTCGCCGGACTACACGTGGAGTCGCGCGCTGCGCGGCGTCGCGGCCGGCATCAAGCATCTCGCCGTTGGCGACGGCTATCTGCAGGCCTATGCCTGGGGCTCGTACCAAACTAACAACGCCTACATCAGCGAGATCTACGATCAGACTCGTTGTGACGATCCGCGCAACGACGACGACCCGAACTGCGGGTCTTTGCCCGTGTTCGTGCGGCCAAGTGGCGACGATCGCCTGACACCAACCAACGGGCAAAAATTTGTCACGCTCCCGGGCGTGTTCGCGGAAACGGTCATTGGCGGCAACGTGACGTACTTTGCCGCGCCACGGCGCTACATCGGCGTGACGGCGTATGGCGCTCGCTCGAGCGATTTACTCGAGGGCGTGACGCTGGGTTATCAAGAGTGGGCGGGCCAACCAACCAATGGCAGCTACGGCGCGGCGGGCCTCAACCTCGGCTATGGTCGAGGCGCGTGGGACCTCGGGGCGGAGGCTGCTTTCTCGTTTGATGACATGACGCCAACTAGCGGAGATGCGCATGGTGGCGGCGGGCCCGCGATCGTGGTGCGCGGCACGCACAGCCAAAAGCACCGCGAGCTTGAGGTGTCGCTGCGCTATTACCATGTCGACTTTGTTAACCCTTACGCGCGCCCCATCGCGGCATCGGACGAATTCGAAGGCCAGCGAGCTCGCGACGAGGTTGGCACCCGCGTGCGCTACCTGATCACCACCAAGCAATACGGCATACGCGCGGTCGCCGATATGTGGCAGACCACCATCGACAACACGCCCAAGGCCGCGCTCTCGCTGCACTCAGATTATTTCATCGACAAATTCAGTAAGGTCGGGCTCTGGCTCGACTGGACCGACAAGGACCTAAGCGCCAGCGGCGGTGGCGAATGCTACGAAACCGAATTCGATACCGACGAGTTTGGCGAGACGCTTAGCTGCACCGGTCAACGCTTCCTCTATGCGCTGCGCGGCTCCTTTTCACCCAAAAAAGATATGGCGCTGTCATTCCACGGCCAACACGCGATGGTCGACGATCCGCGCTATGACGACAGCAAGCGGCACGACCTCACCGGCACCGCCGCGATGCGCATGAAAATCGGGCGGCGCGAACGCTTGGCGGCGCGGCTGCGCTACCTCAGCAAGGATGTCAAAGACGATACCTATCTCGAAGAGTCGCTCACCGGCACCGTGGAGGTAAGCCAGGCCGTCAAGCCGCGTCAACACCTCAAGCTGCGCCTCGACTACGTGCACTGGCTCGACAGCCGCGACTCCACGCTCGAACGCACGCCCAACCCCGAATTGCGCGCGTGGCTCACCTACCAGCACGCCATCTAGCGCGATCGTTCGTCAACCCCGTAGGCGGCGATGGCGAAGGCGTGGCCGACGTTGAGCGAGTTTTTTTCGCCGGCCATGGGAAGCGCGACGACGCCGTGGCAAAGCGACAAGATGCCAGGGTCGACGCCCGCGATTTCGTTGCCGACGACCAGCACGAGTGTCGATGTGTCTGGCGCGGGTATGGCGTCGGCTAGCGCGATCGCGCCTGGCGCGGATTCGAGCGCCCACAGCGTGGTGCCAGCTTGCACAAGCGACGCGGCGAGCGCCACGCCATCGCGATGGTAGCTGTGCGGCACGCGCTGCTCGCTGCCAAGCGCGGCCTTGGCGACCTTCGCGTGTGACCCCGGCGGGGTTATACCAACGTGGTACGCGTGCACCGCGCCCACCGACTCCGCCGTGCGCAACATGACGCCAACATTGTGTGCGCTGCGCACGTTGTCAAACAACACGGCGAGGCGCCGCCTAGGCTCGCGGCGCAACGGTACATTGACGTAGCGGGTCGCGACCACAGCGGTACCCTGACCGCATGAAGGACATGCCGTGCCGGGCGGCGCTGGGAATCGCAGGCCGCACGGCACGTCGATACATTGCAAGAATTCGTCGCCGCGCGGCGCAGGCGCTTGCGCTGCCAGTGCCTGCGCGCCGCTAGAGCGCGATGCCGTATTCTTCAACGCTGGTGCCAAGCTCGTCGGCGATACACTGGCTGGTGGCAGCGCACAAGTCCTCGAACGTGTCGATCTCTGAGGCAAACAGGTCGCTGATATCAATGCCACGCAAGACTGCGCCACGCGCCAACATCGCCTCGAACGAAGCCTCGTAGCACTCTTCTCGGCCCGCTGGGGCCGCCAGCCGCGACGCCAGCGTCTGAAACAGCGTCGCACTCGTAGCTCCGCCAAGCCACGCGATGCCGACCGATTCCGCGTCGGCTTGGGGCGGCGGCAATTGCTTGCTGATCGCGGTCAGCGCACCACTGCGCCCAAGCGAAACCTTCATATCCTGTGGCGCGAGGTTGCCGCCGAGGCGGATGGCCAGGCTATCGGTCCCGCTGCGCAAGAGCCGCCTGCTCACCGCGACGTCAAATACGACGTCGCCGTCGACGAGAAAAAATGCCTTGCCCTGCACGTGAGGGGCAGCCAACGCCAACGTGTGCGCATTATTCGTCGTCGCGGCATCGGGGTTATGGACGTAGGTCACCGGCACGCCGACGAACCATTCCGCCATCGCCTCGCGGATCATGTGGTCTAGGTAGCCGGTGCAGATGACAAATTCGGTGACGCCGGTGTCGAGCAGATTGGTCACGGCGCGACGCAAGATTGGGATGCCCGCAACGGTAAGCAGGGCTTTGGGCCGGTCGGCTAAGAACGGCCGCAAGTGCTTTGCGTGTCCGGCAACGAGAATGACCGCCTTCATCTTGACGGTACTAAATGCAATTCTTGTGCTCATATGATTTCAAGTAGTTACGCCAAACAAAACGTCAGATTTTCACCGCTTTCCGCGGACTCCCACCAGGTGCGATGAAATGCTGTCAGCCCTCCGTTAGCCCATTTCCAAACGCGGTCTTGCCCCCTTTTCGGCCAGAATCGCCCCAGATCCGCTAGAGTGCGCCGATGGCCCTCCCTGCGCGCGGCGCTGCGATCTGCCGCTGGATTTGCGTTTCGCAACCCGTCGACGTTGTTCGCTATGGCCAAGCACGCCATCGGCATGAAGATCGCTATTCCGCTCGACGCCGTGCGCTGGTTTATCGCCAACACACCGCCCAGCCAAAAGGCGCCGCAAGACATTACGATCACCTCACGCCCGCCCGCCGTGGCGATCGGCATGACCGTCGAACTCATGGGCACGCCGCTGCGCGCCAACACCAAGATCACGGTCGAAGCCATCGAGGTCTCAAGCGAGCGGCTGCAAGTTTCGATCGCGCTCAACGACACCGAGCTCAAGGTCCTGGGCGAATCGTCGTCGGCAATCGCGGGACTTTTGCGATCGGGCATGCTCGACTTATCAAAGCCCGGCAATCTGCTCAAATTTATGCCCAAGCGCCCCGACGTCCTCGTCGACGCCCACGACAATGTGATCGTGCTTGATCTATTTAAAAACCCACGCATCCGCGCCAACGAGACCGTGCGCCGTACCTTGGCGATTCTCAGCCCGGTGTTGCAAGTGTCTGGCCTGTCGACAGATGGCGATTATCTCATCGTCTCGTTACATCCCAATGCGGGCGGCGTGCAACGCGCCTTCGCCGCCGTCAAACAACTCGCGCCGTAAGCGCGACAGCCTAAGCGCCACGCCATGTCGTACACCCTTAGCGCGCACGCACCAAAAGAGATTAAGGCCACGCTGTGCCAACTGTGGCGCGACAACCTGCAAGACGTCGGCAGCGATGAGGCCGCCGAGCACAAGTTTGAATGGCTCTATGAGACGTCGCCTCACGGCGGCGCGGTCGCCTACCTGGCGCACGAAACCACCTCCAATCAGCCCATCGGCACGTGTGCGCTGCAAGCGCGCGCGTTTTCGTACCATGGCGCGATTTGCGACACGGGCTTGTTTGCCGACCTCGCCGTCGACAAGGCGCACCGCACCGGCGCGGCCGCGCTGCAGCTGCTGCGCCGACTTGCCGCGGATGCCAAGGCGCACGGACCCTTTGCCATCGGGTTTCCCAACGCCAAGGCGCTGCCGATGTTCAAGCGCGCGGGCTTTGCCGTGCTGGGCCAAACGCAGCGCTACGCGGTGATCTTACGCCATGAGTCGTATGTGCCACGTGCCGCCGCCGCCGTCGGCGTGCACCTGCCGCCATCGTTGTCGCGTTGGATCGAAGAGCAGACGCGCACGCCCGCCGTGCAACGCGTGCTCGGCACCGCCGCGGACTGGGCCTCGATGGCCCTTCGCGCCACAACGACGCGACACAACGTCGGGCGTGGCGAGGTGCAGGCATTTGACGATTTAACCGACGTCGACGAAACCGCGCTCGGCGAGGCAATCGACCAAGCATGGCAGCGTGGTGCACGCGAGGTCGCGGTGGCCTCGCAGCGCTCGCTCACAAACGTGCAATGGCGCATCGCCAACTGGCAACACCCGCGGCTATTTGTCTTGCGAGACGCCGAAGGGCCCTGCGCGTACGCCCTGACCTCAGACGAAGACGGCGTCGCGCACATTCGCGATCTGTTCGGGACAATCACGGGCATGACGGGGTTGGTCGCGCAGCTGCCTTCGCTGCTGTACGACCGCGGGGCTGTCAGCGCGTCGTTCCGCTATCTCGGCGCGCCTTGGCTGGCTGGCGCGCTCGAGGCCGCAGGCTTTTCGTTGCGCGGCGAAACGCGCAGCGTGGCGGCCGTCTTTGGCACCGAGGACCAAAGCCTGGCGCTCACCGCCAACTGGCACCTCACCGATATCGACGAAGATACATAGCGAGCAGCACGAGCGACATCGCCAGCAGCGAGACCTCGCCGGCACCAACCGACGCCGCGCACCCACGCTTAGGCATGACGGTCGGTATCGGATCGGGACCGCCTTGGTGCGTCACACCTTGCGGCAGCTCTTGCAGCTCGCGATCCATGCGGTGAACTTCTGGATCGAGCGTCACGCCGCCAGGCGCGGGCACCTCGGCGGTTGGATCAGCCGCTGCCGCCGCAACCAATTCGCTCGCGGCATCGGGATGTTCGATGAGTGCCAGGCAGGCGCGATCGACATTGATCACTGCGGCCAGCCGATTGGTCTTTGCGTTGCCGGGGCTCAGCTTAACGTCTACGTGGCAATTTTCGCCTTTGAGGCTACCGCCCACTTCGACGGCCATCGGGCTTGCGAGCAGCAAGGCACCACGGGCTAAGCCCTTGGGCAAGACCAGCGAAAAGCTAGACTTGCCGCGTGAACGCGCCGCAAACAGCGTTTCGCTGCCGCGCGCTAGTGCCCAACCTTCGGCATCCCCGCTGCCACCGCCGCCCGTGATCATCAGCGCGGTCGGCACGCCTGGGCGCGTCGCCGCGGCGGTGACGTCGAGCACGTGCCCGGCCAACATGCGGGTGCCGCTTAGCTGCGTGCGATACTCGTGCGCTGGAAAACGCGACGCATCGCAGGCCCCGCGCGCGACGCCATCTTGAAAGCAGTCACCCTTGGGCAGGCTGCGCGCGTCGGTCTTGGCGGGTTTAGCGCTGACAAAGCCGACCGGATACACGCCAAGTTGCGACGAACCTACCGTGGCCGCATACGACGAGCCCATTTGCGCAAAGCGCCCGAGCGAACGAAAGCGGAGATGGAATTCACGCGAGGTCGGCGCCTGCGCCTCATCAAACACAAACACCGCCGCGCTCTTGCCGCCATCGTAGGGTATTAGCGCCACCTCGCGCGTCGCCACCCTGACGTCGCTTGGTCGCTCCTGAAACGCATATTGGTCGGCATATTCGCAGCGCAACGCCACCGCGCCCGAGGCAGTTTGCATGATGGTGCGTAGCCCCGAGGCCTTGCCCCAAAACGCCTGGCTGGGACGATAGTTATCTGGCAATTGCGGCGACTCCAAGGTGGGCGCGTTGCTGGTGAGCGATGACAAGGAGCCGTACGGCGTCGGATCAATCAGCACCTCGTCGCGACCGCGCGAGATCACCAAGTTGCCAGCATTGGGCGGCCGGTGATCGACGTCGAGCGTGCGCGAACACTGCATCGCCATCCACACCGCCTCGCTCTCTTGGCGCCCGACCAAGGTCCGCGCATAGTAGGTGCCTGAGCCGCGCGCGTAGTAGTTGCAGCCAATGGTCGCGACCTTGCTTTAGTCTGCAACGATACCTTCGGTGAGCGCCTCAAACAGCGGGAACTCGCGAAAAACTAGCTTCTTGCCAATTATGACGTTGCGCGCCTGTTGCGCCGGATCGCCGTTTGGCGCGGCGATCATAAGTGCCGCGGGCACCAAGAGATTGGCCGCCAAACTTGGCGTTTCTGATTGCGTATCGCCGCCGGCGAACATCATGCCGTTAGGCGCGAGGCCGTGCAGAAAGCGAGGCAGCAGCGCCTGCGCCCATGCCGTGAAGCCGGGCATTTCATAACCGCGATGTGCCAAGGCGCGACCGGCAAGCGCGTAGTTCGCCACCGCCAGGGGACCGTACTGCCAACCCTCGGGCCAATCGCCACCTTCGAGCACGCCACCGGGCGCCAAGGCGGCCTTCATGTCGGTATCCCAGATCTCGCTGCGCACGAACGCCCATTGCGCTTTTTCCGCGGCGGTTAGGTCGCGCTCAATAGCGGCGTAGCCCAGCGTAGCCGCGGCAACATAGCCGGCGTGGTAGTTGTTGCCAGGCGCGCGCGCGCGATACCCGCTCTTGCGATACCAATCGACCCATGCCCACAAACGCTCTCGCATGCGTGCCTTGAGCTCCTTGGTGAGCAGCGGATGATCGTAGAGCCAATCGTATGCCAGCGCGGTATTTGGCCCGAGGGCACGAATGGAAAAGCCGCTGTCGCGGCGCGCCGCCTCATTGCCGCCCAGCTTGTCACCAACTTTTTGCAGGTCATCAATAAGTGCGGTCGCAAAGCGAACCGACGTCTTGGCAAAGCGCTCGTCGCCGGTAGCCACCCAAGCCACCAGGCATGCTTGCAGATACTGAGCCCAATCCAGCCCCATATAGGCATCGCGCTCGAATTCATTCGGCCGCGCCGCAATATCGGTGCACCGAGCCACTGCGCGCCCAATCGCGCTATTGCGATCTTTGGCGGCGGCACGCCAAACGACGATGATGCCGTCGTCGATGATCATGCTCGGCTTAGCCACCGCCACGCTTGGTCGCGTCAGCGTTGCGCCGAGGAGCGTGGCCAAGGCAATCAGCTTGACGGAAAAGAGCATCGTGTTTCGCTTACCCATGGTTTACTCCTGCTTGTTGAACCGCGGCGACGCGGCGCATACCCTCGGCAACACCGACCACGGGTTGCCACCCGAGCAATTGCTGCGCACGCCTCGATTCATAGTGCATGCGCGAGAGCGCGCTCTTGAGGCGATATTTTGACACCGGCGACTCGCGCCCGATCATGCCGAGCGGCCATTCTGAGAAACGGCCGATCGCAAACAGCAGGCCGCGCGGCACGTGCAGCACGCCCTTGCGGTTACCGCCACCGCTTTGGCCATCGACGGCAGCCAACACCTCGGCTTGGGTCAGCCCGGCCGGATCGACGAGTTGCAAGATCTCGCCGGCGCAGAGGCCCTTGGCCATTGCAAGTGCTACCGCCTCGACGACGTCGTCGATATAGATCAAAGGCAACTCGAGCGTGCCATCGCCAAGCACCAGCCACTTGCCAAACGCGCGCCGCGCCACCGCGCCGTTGACGAGCGGAATGCGCTGGCCAAAAATTTGGCCAGGACGCAAGATGACGCACGGCAAGCCGCCTAACGCCGCCGCACTCACCGCTTGCTCGGCCTCGAGCTTGGCGCGGGTATAGGCGCCACGCTTGCCGGGATTAGGCTCTAGCGCCGCCGTCTCATCAACTGTCCGATTTTCGGACCCTGCCCAATCGACCACCGACATCGAGCTGATATGGACGAGCTGCCTTACGCCGTGCTGCTTGCATGCGGCGATCACGTTCTGCGTGCCGACCACGGTACCGCCCAGATGCTCGGGCCACCCGCCCTTCATCGCCGCGCCGCAATGCACGACGACGTCAGCACCGGCGATGGCGCGATCAACCGCCACCGGATCGCCGAGATTGCCAATTTCATAGACCAGCCCAGGCACCACCTTGCGCGGCAGGCGGCGGACAAACGCGCGCACGCTGTGGCCGTCACCAAGCAACCGCTGCACAATTGCGGAGCCAAGCGCGCCCGAAGCGCCGGTAACCGCAACGTCCACCTTGGCGGCGCGCGGCACCGCGGCCAACGTCTTGGCGTAGTCCGCCTCGGCGGCACGAGCGATCGCCTCGCAATGCGCCACCACGCGCGTCGCATCGGCGACCGTTACGGCCGGCGGTTGCCCTGCGCTTAGCCGCGCATAAAAATCGGCGACAAACTCGCGCAGGCCCTGATATGGCCGCACCACCTTGCGCGCGTAGTTCCAAACCCCTTGCGGCACGTCGATCATGGGCCCCATTGATTCGGCAAACGCATTGACGATGCGCTCGGCGGCCTTAGGCAGCGGCGTCGATCGTCGCGCGCCGTGAAACATCGCGAATAAATCGACGCGCAAGATACCCTTGGTGCCGTGGATGATGAGCTGGCTTTGCAGCGGCTTGGTGTTCCACGACAGCTGAAATTGCCCGAGGCCGCGCTCGCATTGCACCATGGCGCGCCATTCGTCGTAGGCGAGATTTGGATCGCCGCCAAGCGAAAGCCATTCGCCTTCGCATTTCTTGATCGGGCCAAGAAAGGCTTCGAGCAGGTAGAAACAATGCACGCCTAAATCGCGAAACGGATAGCCCGCATCGCGATAGTGCGGCGGCAGCGGGCCGCCTTCGTAGGGCGGGTACTCCGAACCGCGCAAAATATCGACCGAAACGATCTCGCCGAATTCGCCAGCGCGCACCCGTGCCAGCGCGCGAGCCAATTGTGGATCAAACAGCAACGAGTGATTCACCGTCGCGACGCGGCCATACTGCGCGGCGGCGGCGGCGACCTTGGCGCAATCGCCTTCGTCCTCGGCAAGCGGCTTTTCTACCAGCACGTGGCACCCAAGCCGCATCGCCTCAATTGCCAACGCCGCATGCGAGCTCGGCGGGGTGCAGATGTGCATGACGTTGGCACCCGCCGCCACCATCTCAGCCATGTTGTTAAACGCAGGCACTCCCGCCTGCGCCGCGCGCGCCTCAGCGCGATCGCGCGCAAGATCCGCGACGCCTACGACTTCGACCCCAGGCACCGCCGCCAGCGCCGCCAAGTGAAATTCTGAAATATTGCCAGCGCCTACGACGCCAACTCGCCACGAAACAGTCATGCGCCATGGTAGCAAAGGTCGGGGTCACGCACCCGGCGAAATTCCTATTATTGATAGCTAGTTCCTGACTAGTTCCAGCGTCGTGACAACCAGGCTGTGGTCAGACGCAGCGGTGGGCGTAGTCACACTTGATACCGGCCGCAACGCAGCATTCGCAAAAACCGCGTCGATGCGCAATGAGATCGGGAAAATGCCTCCAGCTCGCCAGTGCCAGGTTGGCCTGGCCATGGTCCTCGGCCCCTCCGCGAAACCAGCGCCTGCGAGTTCACGCCACGCAACCTGCCCCTCCACGCTGTTGAAGTCGCCGCCGACGACCGCGAGCTCCTTGCCCGCGACCTCGGCTAGAATGGCGGGCATCTCTTTGGCGTGGATAGCCTGCAGCCTGGCGAACTCCTTTGAAATTGCCGCCATGCTGCCAGCGCGCGCTAGACGATGATAATTAACCGGCGCTAGGTGAACATTGACCGCGGTCAACCGCGCATGACCCCATTTCGCAGGGCTCAGCGAGAGCTCGGCCACCTGGGTGCCAAAAATCCCTCCATGGCGCCGCGGCACATAGCGCGAGGAGATGATCGGAAGCTTTGACAACAAGGCAAATCCACCTGCCGCCCAATCTTCGTCATCGGTCCACGATTGGTGGGGATAGCGCGCGCGCAGCCGACGCTGCAAGTAGTCTAGTGACTCGCTGTTGGTTTCTTGCAGAAAAACAATGTCAGCTTCGCTCTGCTCGATAAGCTCGTGCACTGCGGCGAGGTCGAAATTTTGAAAAAGGATGTTGAACGTTGCGACCGTAAGCGTCGGTAAACGCGGCGGCTTAGCCGAATGCGACTCGGGCGCACCATGCGCCGAAGCAACCAGGATTAGGCATCCCAATACAAGCCGACCTGGAAGCGACCACATGAGTGACAATAATACGTTCTTGCAAACCCAGGGAAGGCCCAAAAGAGGCGCCCTACATTTTCCGCACCATCTCAGGCGGCAGGGATGGCCGCCTTGCGCGCTTATCTTGGTACATCGCCTCGTCGGCTGCCCGCAGGCTACCACTTAGTTCGGACACGCTGGTGGCAACCGCCCAGCCGACCGAAAACCATACCTGCTCGGTCAATTCATGCTTGCTATTGTGTGCGTCGGCCTGAGCTCGCAGTCTCCCCACGATTTGCGTGCACGCCGCCTCGTTGGCCTCGGGTAAAATCGCCGCAAACTCGTCGCCACCGACCCGAGCGATGGTATCGCTGCCGCGGAAAACCGTGCGGAACAACTGCCCCGCCCGCACCAACAGGGCATCGCCGGCTTCGTGACCGCGACTGTCGTTGGCCGCTTTGAGGCCGTCGATGTCGATCATCATGGTGCCGACCGGAAACCGTCCAGCCTCACCAACGCGACGAATTTCTTCGTCAAAAAACACGCGATTCGGCAACCCAGTCAGTCGGTCGTGGGTGCTGAGAAATCGCAGTTTGGTCGTGGCTTCATAACGATCGGAGACGTCGCGAACGATCGCAATGACAAAGCGCTCGTTGTCGATTTCGAGCGGACTTAGGCTGATTTCGGCCGGAAATTCCCGCCCGTCACGATGTTGGGCGGTTACTTCGATACCCGAACCCATCTGCCTCAGCCGCGGCGCTTCGCCGTACTGCTGCCTTAGCTGAACGTGACGTTCGCGCAGCCTTGCCGGGAGTAACGTCTCGATCGCGGAACCGACAAGTTCGGCGCGCGATATGCCAAAGAGCCGCTCGGCCTGCTCATTGACGAGAATCATCTGACCAGCCTGATTCGCGACCACGATCGCATCTGGCGCTACCTCCAAGAGTGCAGCGCACAGCTTAGACCAATCCATCGACATCTCTTGATGGTACCAGATTGGCGAAGTGGCGGTCACGCACCCCGCTTCGGCTTATGCCTTAGCCAGCTACGCCCGTGGTTCGTGGCAAGTGGCGGTTTGCCGTTTCCAGGCAAAGCGGGCTAGTCGCACGAGGTGTAGCGAGTGCCGTCGAGGGTGGATGGGCGCAATTGGCGCAGTAGGCGCTCGCTGCTGTAATTAATGCCGGGCGGCAATAGCGTGACGTCCCGCGTTGCGGTTTCTACTGAGTCCCCGTTGTGCTCCCCGAGACAAACGGTATTGCGTTCCGTAAATTCTATGGCCCATACGGCGTTATGGTCTTCTGCTTGGGCAGTGGTTCCGTCAGCCAAAATGGCCCAGGCGCCACCATCTCCCGAGACGAACCAGGTGTTGGGCTCGCTTGGATCCTCGATGACCTCTCCAGAAATGTAGCCCCTATAGTTCACGACGTTGTCGCTCGTACATCCGGCGATTTCGGCATATAACTGAGTGTTTAGGCCGCTCTGACCTGTTGTTACGATCTGAACGATGCGAGGTGATTTGGCCTTTCCATCGCGGCAGTAGTCGTAGGGACGTGCGTACCCGCTCACGACCCACTCTTCCATAAATTTCGATTTATCCGTTACCCAACCTGGCTGATCAAACGTTGGCGGTCCGCTCACATTGTCGTCGCTCATACAGGCAGCCTGGCCAAACCCAACCAAAGCGACCGTTGAGGCAAAAAGTGCTGACGCGGTTTTTGATTTTGTCATGTTAAGACAATAAAGCAATCGGCATGCCAGGCTTCCGCCTACTTGCCCTAGGTGCTATCGCCGGGGCCTACTCGCCCGTGGGGCCGCACCTCCCCAAAACTGGGGTGAGTCTCCCCGTGGCTGGACCATGAACGGTTCGACCACGGCAGCCAGGCTACGCCCGCGGCTCGTGGTACGTGCCCGGCGCGGCCGTGATGTACACCGCATCGAACGGCTCCACGACGTTGGCAGTATGGGGCACGCCAGCTGGATTGACGATGGCCTGCCCAGCCCCCACCATCACGGTTACCTCGCGATCACCCAAGCGTTGCACGAATTCGGCTTGGCCGCGCGTAACGATGACGAGCTCGTCTCCGCCTGGATGGATTTCCCAAACGCGCCATGATTCATGGCTGGTGCCGAAAGAGACGAGGCGCCCCACATCGGCGGGCGTGCAGTACTTCTCGACGTAGCCGTCATAATTGTGCCCAAAGGCGCGCACGGCGATGATCGCAGGGGCGTCGGCGGGGCTCGATGGCAGGTGTACGGCGTCTTGGCCGTCAGCCAAGTGAAGCGGCGAGGTTTCGTTCATGCCGCGTAGCTTAACGAAATATCGTCCTACTCGCTTGCGGTCGTGGGCGGCGTTTCGCCCTCTGGCGCGAGCCGCCAGGCAGCCACTTCGGCGCGCTTGGCGGCAATCTTGTCGGCGGCCGCACGCTTTAGGCGCGTCGCCAATCGCACCATGGCTAGCGACCGAATGAGCCACTTGCCTGGATCCCAATAATACCAACGATCGCCGATGCGATAGTCGTGCGGAAACACATGATGGTAGTTGTGCTGGCCCTCGCCAAAGGTCAGAAACGAGCAAAAATGGCTGTTGGTCGCGGATTGCGCAGGGTCAAACGGGCGCGTGCCCCAGCTGTGAGCGAGCGAGTTGATGCAAAACGTCGCGTGATGCGAAATAAAAAGCCGCACCAGAAAGCCCATGTAAAATGCACCGAGCCAATCGCCGCTGATGGCGCCTAGCACCACGCATGCGAGCAGGCTGCTGCCAAGAAACGCGGCGACATAGTGGCGATGCTGCCACGCGAGCAAGCGGCTGCGCTTTAGGTCATTGATTGTGTGCATATCGAGTGGCTGGCGCTGGTCAAAGATCCACAGCACGTGCGCATACCAAAAGCCCTTGCCCATATCGTGCGGGTCGTCATCGGTGTCAGTGTGCTTATGGTGGCGGCGATGATCAAAGGCCCACTCCCACGCGCTGCCTTGGCCGATGAGCGTTGCAAAAAACAGGAGCACGACTTCGGCGGCAGGCCGCAAGACAAACGTCTTGTGCGAATAATATCTATGGTACAGCGTGGTCAGCGAAACACCGCAAAGACCGATGATCACGACCGTCGCTAGCGTCAGCGTCAGGCTCGGCATCGCGAACCACAAATAAAATGGCAACGTCAGCAGCAGCACCGCGTGGTACGCGATGAAGAAGCTGCCCGCCGTCCAATTAAACCCTTTGGCCCCCATAAGGCAGCTTTAGCACAGGTAAGACCGTCAGCGCGACCGCACGGAATCAGCCTGTGCAAGCACCGTGGCAACGCGCGCGCTCCACGACTCGCGCGCCATCGGCAGCGAGCGCTCGACGCGACTGCGTGCGTTATTTTGACGTGCCGCATCAAGTGCGGCCGCTATCGCCGATACAAAAAGTGTCGGCGTGTTGGCAATTGTCACGTCTAGCGGGTACGCCGCCGCGCTGGTGAGCGGCGTCGTCACCACCGGCAAGCCCGCCGCGAGATATTCGCGCAGCTTGATTGGGTTGACGTACTTCATGCGCTCGATTTGCTTGTACGGAATTAGCCCGACGTCAAAGCTCTTGCAATAGGCCGGCAGCGCAGCATGCGGACGTTGCCCGAGGATATGCACGTTAGGCAAATTGGCAATTGGCCCGACATCTGCGAGCACCTGGCCCAGCAAGATGATCGACGCGTGCGGCATGGCGCGCGCAACGTGCGCAAGCAGCTCGTAATCCACCCAATCTTGCAACGTGCCGTAAAAACCGAGGTGCGGCCGCGGCACGTGCGCAATGTCTGCGGGCGTGGCAAGTGACGGTTCGAGCGCGGCGCGAAAGACGTCGTACGCCACGCCATGCGGCGCCTCAAAGGTGTGCGGGCAATGCGCACGCTTGTTGTCGGCTAGCGCGGAATTGATCGCAAACGTCGCGTCGACGCGGCCAAGGAGTTCGCGCTCGGCGGCCGCGACGTGCGCGCCGTCGACATTGCTAAACAGCGACCACTCGTCGACGCAGTAATAGGCAGAAAACGTTTCGCCGAGGTGGCCGACATACGGCGCCGTCGTCGGCAGAAACGTCCATAGATCGTACGCGCCAAACGACAGCCGATGCGTCCACCATCTCACCATGGCGGCAAGCGCGGCGCGGTTGGCGCGTTGCGCCGCGGGCACGTGCGGCAGCGGCAAGACTAGTGGCGTCATCACCCACAGGTTGGGCTCGACCTCGATCGGTCCCTTTGCAAATTCCGTCAGCTTGCGGCGCAGCTTGCCGAGGTCGCGCGCGTTGCCCAGCTTGGGCGTGCGCGTGCCGAGCGAATTGAGCCACAGCACGCGGCGCGTCTTGGCCATCTCGCGCAGCACATGATGATTGCTGGTGGGGTCTTCGCTGTAGTCTTTGCTAAGTGCGACGACAGAGGGATTGCGCATGCAGGCCGCTTGATTGTCTCATGTGGCATAGTAAGGTGTAAAGGTGCCAACCTCTCGCGCTCTCAAGCGACGCGCGCTCGCGCTGCTGCCAGCGAGGCTCGTGTTTTTTCGCGGGCCCCGCACCGCCAAGCGCCTGGCACTCAGTTTTGACGACGGGCCGCACGAACTCACCGGCGAGTATCTGCGCGTGCTCGACGAGCTCGACGTCCCCGCGACGTTTTTTCTGATGGGCGATTTGCTAGAGCAAGCACCGCACATGCTGAAGCGCTATATTGAGCGCGGGCATCAAGTGGCCAGCCACGGCTATGACCACAGCGCCTTTCCGAGCCTTTCCTTTGACCAGCTGCGCCTGCAACTAGAGAAGACCAACGCCGCGCTCGGGGCGCAACCAACGCCCAGGCCGTGGGTCAGGCCACCCTATCAAAAACTCACGCCCAAAACGCTCATTTCGCTGGCGCGCCTCGGCGTCACGATCGCGTTGTCATCGGTTGATTCACGCGACTACGGCGACACGGCGGCCTCCGACATCGTCGCGGCGTGCACCCGCGATACCATCGGGCCGGGCGATATTTTCATGTTCCACGAAGGCCTGCCGGGCACGCTCGCCGCGCTACCCGCCATCGTCGCGCATTGGCGCGCGCAGGGTTACGAGTTCGTGACCATGGCCGATTTGATGCAACTAGCCTAGCTCGGCATCACACCAAGATGGTGCCCAAGAATCGCGCCGGCGACAGGCGCTCCACCACCTCGCGCAGCCTACCCGCGCTGGTGTGGCGCGTGCGCACCACGGTGATAATGCCATCGCAAGCGTCTTGCAAGAGATTGACGTCGGCGGCCTCTAGCGTCGAGGCGGCGTCGACGATGATGCGTTCGTAGCCTGAGCTTCGCAGCGCGTAGATGGCGCGCGTCATGGCGATGGCGTCGAGAAACGGCGTGACGTTTTCGCCCGGGCCCCACGGGCGGACGGGCAGCACGTGCAGCGCCGTCGGCGCGATATGCACGACGCCCAGCGGCATGGCGGGGTGGCTGCGCTGCGCCACCATCTGCGCACGAAAACACCGGTACTTAGTCAGGTCGAGCGCGTTAACCAACGACGGGCGGCGAAAATTTGCCTCGACCAATAGCGTGCGACCAGGCGATAGCTCGGAGAACGCGAGCGCCAAATTGAGCGCCGTCATCGATTTTCCCTCACCTGGCTCGGCGCTTGTCACCAACATGACCGTGCCGGGCTTTTGCGCCAAGATTTGATGGCGCGTGACGCGATAGGCCGACGCGCGCTTGGAATCGACGGCCGTCGCGAGTTCGAGCTGCGGCTGATACGCCACGACATTAATGATCGTCGGAATAACTTCGATCGATGCGGTCGGCTTGCCCCCCGCCGCTTCCGCCGCCAGCATGGTCCGCTCCGTGATCGGGCCACTGCCCGCCATTAGGGTCTGACCAACGCCGGCATGGCTACCGAGCTCCATGGTGGGAACGTTGTTAAATGCGCTAAACGCATCGTCATGGGCGGCGGCGGCCTCTTCGGCGGCGGCAGCCACCGCGGCTGCTTGCGGCACGGCGCCGAGCACCGTTTGCGTGCGGCCAACGCGTGGATCGCGAGACTTGCTCACGCCTTACCTCCAGCTGGCTTGGTGCCGCGTCGGCGCTTGCTTTGCGGAATCGTGCCCAGCAAGGGTCCTAACGTTAGCGCTTCCAACTCACCGCGACGGTAAATGCGATCATCGAGCATCGATAACAACAACGCGAGCACAAGGCCGATCAAGAGGCCGCCCATCGCGCCCACCATGACGATCAGGCGCTTGCCCTTGGTGGCAGGTGCGCTGGGTTCATAAGCGGGATCTAAGATCGTGATGTTTTCGCCGTTCTCGGCCATCTGTTGGCTGGCAAAGAGCTGGGCACGCGACAACTGCTCCGCCAAGCCCTCCACATTTTCCTGTTGCTCGTCGACCCGTCGGCGCAGCTCGGAGTACTGGGTTTCGAGCTGAACCACCCACGTCGGCCCCTCGGTCGACGGGGTGGTCGTCGCGGCCGCAGTGGCCACCGTCGTGCCGCCCGCGGCCTCCACTTGACGCGCCCGCGCGCGCTCCGTTGCGAGCTGGCCTTCCAAGTCCGAAATCTGTTGCTCGATGGCGGTTCGTTCGGCGGCTGAGGCCGGCGGCGGCGCGAGCATCTTGGCGCTGGTTACGGCGGCCTTAGCTGAGGTGACGCGAGCCTGCGCCGTGGCCACCGCATCGCGCGCCTTGAGCACATTTGGATGACGCTCGGTAAAGCGCGCCTGCGCATCTTCAAGCTCGGCCTGCCTCGCGCGCAAATCGCCTTCCGCGCGGCCCTGGGCCTGTTCCGCGGCGACTTGCTCCGCCGAGGATTCGGCCCGCGTAGCCGCCGTCGAGGTGCCATCGCGGCGCGCGCGCAGGCGCTCAAGCTGCCGTTCGATGGCGCCTACGCGACCACCGCCGCCACCATCAATGACGCCCGTGGGACGTCTCGCCGCGCGAATCGCGGCGCCGGCGTTATTGCCACCGGTGGTTTCCGCGGCAAATTCGGGGTGGGCTTGGAGAAACTCCGCGAGAGCACGCTGTCGGTCGCGCAAGTCTTTCTCGGCCGCATCCTTTTGGCCTTCGGCAAACTTGGCGGTTGACTGCGCTTGCTCTTTGCGCAGCAACGAGTCTTTTTCGATCAGGCTGTTCGCGAGGGTTTCCACCACCGCCTTGGCTACTTTTTTATCCGTATGTTGAAACGAGATGCGGAACGCCCCGCTGCCGCGATCTTCAAATCGCACGCCCGCGCGCAGCTCTTCGATTGCCACGCCACGCCCGCGCCTGGCAACCAACTCGCGATATGGATTTATCTCGGCGGCGTCGATAATTGCGCCGAGGTTTTCGCGGGCGAAGATGAGCTCGCGATAGCGATCGACGATATTGCGCTGGGTCCCGGCTTCCCGCCCTTGCAGCACCGACGTCTGGATGCGTTCCTGAAAAAACAGGGTCGCGCTTGAGCGATATTCCGGAGCGCGAATCAGCGCAAACGCCACCGCCAGGCCGGCGCCGACGACGAAGGCGCTAAAAACAATGGGCCACCGTCGCGCCAGGCGCTCGACGAAACCAACGATCAATTCGACGCTATCGCGCACCATAAGCGACCTTAATGATATCGCATCGCCGCGCGCTTTGTTGGCCACGACGCCCCCTATGCAGACGGCTATGCCGGCGGCTTCCACGTGCCAAGGCCCAAGGTGCCCAGGCGGAGCAAATCGTCGGGTTCGTCGATGCGACGGTCAAAGGCGGCCACCAGCGCGCCCGCGATGCCCAGGCATGCCAGCAGCGCTATCATACTCAACCCTACCTGTAGCCCCAGGCGGGTTTTGTGTCCGACATTCGGACGTTGAACGTCGAGCACCTCAAGGTCAGACGCCGTGTCAGCGGCGATGCGTGTCGCAAAGGCGCGCATCGAGGCCACCCTCGCCATGTCGTCGGCCATCGCATCGATCCGCTCCAGTTGTTCGCGCAGCATGGCTTCGTCGAGCACGACGTGCCGCCCCTCGACGCTGGTCGCGGAGGTGGCCGCGCGACGCTGTTCGATGGCGGCAAGGCGCGCGACCAGATCGGCGCGTTGGGCGGTAAGGATCCCCTGCTGCGCCGCAACGCTTTGGCTGGTTTGGCGCGCCTGCTCGCTGCGCCGCGCGTGCTCGGTTTCGGTGATAAGCTGCAAGATGCCTTCGGCCAGCCTCGTCGCCGCGGCGGCATCGGCGTGGACGATCGAGATACGCACGCGCGAGCCGGGCGCTTGTACCCCGAGCGAATCCGCCAGCGCCATCTGTTGATAGGCCTCCACCTCAATGCGGCCGCGCACCATATCAACCACGGTGTCGAGGTCGCGTCGCTCGAGATTGGTAACCAGCTCAAGGCGCTTGATCAGGCCGTACATATTCTCGCGCGACAGCAGGACGGACTCGACATAGGCGCGCACCTCACGATTGGCATAGCCAAGGCCGTTGCGCGGCACAAAGGACAACGAGATGACCGCGCGCTGCGGCGGCTTGCGCAGCCAAATGGCATACGCGGGCAAGGCGAAGAACAAGGCCGCGAGCAAGGTGGTCTGCCACAGCCGCCGCCTCGCCCGCCGGGCCAAACGACGGACCTCGCTGACCATCGCCGCCGTCAGTGGCACCTCATCGTCGAGCCAACTAGGCGCGTCTTCCGGCTTGCCGCGCGCCGCACGGGCCCCGCTCATGCCGCCCGCCTCACGGCCGCCGCAAGCACCGCAAGCAAGGCATCCGCGCTGGCGGACCAACTTGTCGTCGGGGAGGTCGCCACAACGTCTTGCTTGCGATGCGCTTGCGCGATTTCCGCGGCGAGTGCCCGCGCTAGCTCGCGCGGCTGCCGCGGCGCAACCAAGTGCCCGTTGCCGGCATGCACCAGCGCGGGGATGCCGCCAACGTTCGTTGCAACCACGCGCGTGCCGCACGCCAACGCCTCGCGCACTACGTTGGGCGTGCCCTCCATCCAGCTCGGCAAACAGAGCAGGCGCGCCGCATTCATCCACGCGCTGACGATGGGCGCGGGTTGTGGCCCAAGCAGCAAGATGCGCGCGCCGGGCCACGTCGACGCCAAGCTGCGCTCGGCCAGCGCGGCCACCTCGCGCCGCACCGGCCCGTCCCCAACGATCACCACCGTCGTGCCCGCAAGCGCCGCATCGCGAGCCGCCTCGCACAGATCAAGCACACCTTTTTCGCGCTTGAGATTGCCAACATATAAAATCACCGGCGAGTTGTCGGCAACGCCCGCCGCGCGACGCAGCGCCGCCGCCTCGGTTTGAGCCGCTTCCCCAGAGCGCATGTGAAACACCGTGTCGTCGACGCCATTTTCGACCACGTGAATGCGCGACGCCTCCACGCCAAGCGCGGCGATCTCCGGCACCAGCGCGTGATTGACACAAACGACCGCGGCGGCGCGCCCAAGCCATGACGTCAGCTCGCGGCGGGGCCCTGGCATCTGCGCAATCTGGTTGATATCGCTGCCATGCACCTTCACCACCACGGGGCGACCTAACCATCGTGCCAGCCGCAAGACGCCCACCGCATCGGGATAGGCCCACGCCGCAAGCAGCACATCCGCACGCTTAAGCGCGGCGGACCACGGTGCCAACGACGCGGCGTACAGGCGCCCCCACTGGCCATGCAGCGCGCGCGGCACATAGAGCGTGCGCGGATGCACCACGCGTAAATCTCCAATTGCCTCACGCCACGGCACGCCTGCGGTGCCTCGCAGCGGATGCCACGGAATCGTCGCGTATACCTCTAGCTCGCACCGCTTGCCTAACGCGGCAAACTGCTGGCGATTAAACGGCGCCGACAGCGGCTCGGCGGCATTGGGAAAAAGCTTTGTGATCGCCGCGACTCGCAAACGCCCGCCTTCGCCCTGCGTTATTGCAGAAACACTTTATCCATGCGCAGCAACTTAAAAATGGTGAGCGGTTGGTCCTTGGCACCCACCACCACCATCGAACCGCCATACGCGCGCACGCCCTTGTAGAGCTTGACCAGCGCCGCCACCCCGGAGCTATCGATGATGTCGAGCTGCGAGGCATCGACGACCACCGCCGTGGCGCGGCTCTTAATGATCGTATCAATAGGATCGGCCAAGGCCGGTGCGGTTTGGAAGTCGAGGATGCCGCGCACCAACATGCGGGTCGTGGTCGCCTCGGTCTCGATGGAATACACACTCGTAGTCACGATGAAATCTCCTGCGCGTTTGGCTCGGTTAGTTTTTTGCTTAGGCTCCAGCGATGCGGCGTGGCATTAGGCGCGGTATCGACCACAAATTCGGCCGCATCATGGCTTGGGTAATAGTGCAGCTCGTCGAGGAGCGAGCGCGCGATGAACAGGCCCATGCCGCCCTCGGGCAACGATTCAAGATCGGGCGCAGGGATAGCGTCGATGTCAAAGCGCAGGCCGAAGTGGCTGATTTCAACCCGCACTTCGTCGGCGTAAAATTTTCCCACCACATCAATTGGCGCCTCGGCCCGGCGATACGCATGAAGCACAATATTGTTGAGCACTTCGAGAAATGCCGAGACGAAGTCTTGATCGAATTTATGTGTTAAATCGACAGCTTGAGCGGGATGCACGGGATATGAAATGCGCTTGGCACGCCCTACGTGAGGATCGGCCGTATCGCGCGGCGATTGGTGCACGATGCGGGCGGCGCGGCATAGCTCGATCACCGATTGCACGGCGGCGTAACGCAGCAGTGACGGCTTATCGATGGTAAGGCGAAAACTCGCCGCGGCGTCCATAATTTTCGCCTCTGATGGTACCATGAATCGGTGAGAGCGAGCGTCCGTTTAGCTAAACGAGCCCTCGATCTAGTAGGCGCCGCGGTTGGCCTTGGCCTTACGGCCGCCGTGACGCCGGCGATTGCGGCCGCGATCTACCTCGATTCACCGGGGCCCATTTTTTACAAGCAGGTACGGGCCGGCCGGCTGCGACGGACGTGGCGCTCGCCCAACGGTCGGCGCTCCGAGTTCGAGACCTTTTCGATGTACAAATTTCGCACCATGCGCCCCGATGCCGAGGCAGGCACAGGCGCGGTGATCTCGGCCAACGGCGATCCGCGGATCACGCGCGTCGGGGCGTTTCTGCGCAAGTCGCGCCTCGATGAGCTGCCACAGTTTATCAATGTGCTACGCGGCGACATGAGCATCGTCGGCCCGCGGCCAGAACGTCCGGAATTGCTGACGGACCTGTCCTACGCGATTCCATATTTTGAAGAGCGCATGCGTGACGTCAAGCCGGGCATCACTGGCTTGGCGCAAATTTCGCTCGGCTATACCGGCGAGGTGCCCGAGGGCAGCGACATCGCGCAGCACGCCGCCACCATCCAAAACCCCTTTGACCTCGCCGAGACCAAGGGCAATCTAGCGGACGACATGCGCATGAAGCTGCTCTACGACATCGCCTATACCGCGTCGCTCGAGAAGTTCTCGACGTATGCGCGGCTGGAGGCAGAGATCCTGCTCAAGACGCCGCTGGTGATGCTCAAAATGACTCGCGGACGGTAAGGTCGGCGCGCCGCAGCGTGCTAGGGTTTGCTCATGTTTGGCATGGGCGGCAGCGAGATCCTTGTGATCCTAATCGTCGCCCTCATTTTCCTGGGGCCGGACAAATTGCCCGATGCCGCCAAGAAAATTAGCAAGGGGCTGCGCGATCTGCGCAAGCATACGCGGCAGATCCAAGACTCGATCGAAAACGACACGCAGGTCGGTGGCGCGATTCGAGATCTCAAGAGCGCGTTGCGCGGCGACGAGATGCGGGCACCGTTTGAAGACATGCGGCGGCAGGTAAACTCAGCGATCAGCGGTGCGGGAACGCCGAACGCGGCGGCGACGACCCCCGTTTCCACCTCCGATGAGGCGCAACCGCCAGGGGTGCGTAGCGACCTAGCCGCCCCGCCCGACGACGCCAAGCCTGGTGACGCCGAGCCGGTCTTTCGCCCTCCCGCCGATACGCTCGCCAAGGGCGCGCCGCTCGACGATGCGAGCGATCCACAAACCAAACCATCATGACGCAAGCGACGCCTAAAGCCACAGACGAGCTCGCCGACGGCGGCATGCCGTTTTTGGAGCACCTGCGTGAACTGTCGGGCCGGCTGCGCAATGCCATGATCGCGTTCCTCCTCGCCTTTGGCGCGTGCTGGTACTTCTCCGAAGAGATCTATGCCTGGCTGATGGTGCCGCTGCAGAACGCGTGGGCCGCTAGCCCTAACCTTACCGAGCCGATGGAAATGCATTTTGCGGCGCTGCTCGAGCCGTTTTGGGTCTACATGTCCGTGGCGCTCTGGGCCGGCATCTTCGTGTCGTCGCCTTTTACGTTTTATCAGCTATGGAGCTTTATTGCGCCGGGGCTCTACAAGCGCGAGCGCAACATCGGCATCGCATTTGCGATCGCGTCCGCGGGCTTCTTTTGCGCAGGCGCCGCGTTTTGCTACTACCTCGTGCTCGATCCTATGTACGGTTATTTCCTCAGCTTTGCCGTACCCGGCCGAACGCCGACGTTGTTCATGACGCAGTACCTCGATCTGACGCGCAACATGATGCTCGGCTTTGGCGCCATCTTCGAGCTGCCCATCTTCATCATGGTGCTCGCCGCGCTCGGCCTGGTCACCCACCGCAGCCTGTGGAAATTCAATCGCTGGTTCGTCATCTTGGCGTTCATCATCGGCGCCATCCTGACGCCGTCACCCGACGTGGTCACGCAGTGCCTCATGGCCTTCCCCATGATCGCGCTCTACAACGTCGCTATCATCGGCGCCTACTTCATCACCAAGGGCCGCGAGCGCAAGGCCGCCGCCGAGCTCGCCGACGACTAAGCAGGCGCGGCGCATCGCGGCTGGCGGTCGAGTAAAACGTTATTGCTTGTTAGCCGAGGCGCCTCGCCAACGCCGCGCCGGTCGCTTAGCGTGACGACATGAATGCTCGCCGCTTTGCGATGACTGCCGGGTTCACCAGCGCGCTTGTCGCAACCTTAGCGTTGGTCGCCAGCCACCTTAGCGCGGGTTGCGATCTATGTGGCTATGGCGGCAAACGCTGCAGCGAGCCATGGCTTGCCGCCGAGGTCACGGCTGCCACCGGCGAGCCGAGCATGTACGATCTTGGCTGCCTCGCCACCTTGCCGGTCGGCGAAAGCACGCAGATGTTTCTCTATTGGTTCGACGACACCGGCGAGCATAGCTACAAGTTTGCCGACGTCGAGGTTGTCGACGTCGCGCCGACGCTGGCCATCCAAACCTCAGCGCGGGTGGCTGATACCAAGTGGGATCGTGACGCCTGGACGCTTGATCTCACCGCCACCTCTATCGGGGAGGCGTGGATCACGCTAACGCCAGACTCACCGGCGCGCGCGCTTACCTTTGCGTTTGCGACCATCGCCGCCGGCGAGGCCACCGTCTATATCGACCCCGAATTCCACCCCGCCGCGTGCGAACCCGCTTCGTAGCCGCGCGCAGTTGTCGCCCCGCGCTTGACTCCTGCCCCCATTGCGCTAGTTTCGCCTCGTCGCGGGGTTAGCTCAGTTGGTAGAGCGTCAGCTTCCCAAGCTGAAAGTCGCGGGTTCGAATCCCGTACCCCGCTCCACCTCACTTCGTTCGGCGGACCGGCGTGCTGTTCTTCGAACAGCTGGTCGGTGCAAACACCGACCACGGGATTGCGACACCTTCGGCTGCGAACCCGTACCCCGCTCCACTTCGCTGCGCTCCGCGGATCAGGGTGCTGTTCTTCGAACAGCTGGTCGGTGCAAACACCGACCACGGGATTGCGACACCTTCGGCTGCGAATCCGTACCCCGCTCCACCTCACTTCGTTCGGCTGATTCGGGTGACGTAGCCAATCGTTCGGCGTCTGGGATTAGGACTTAACGATGACGTTAAACTCTCCCGTGGTTAAGCGTTTCATATCAAAGGGCATAGCGCCTTTGAAATTTTCTGGCTGCATGAGCGGGTCTTTATGAACCTTGGCGGTTACTTGGTTTCGATGAGCTTTTGATTTGTAAACCACAAAGGCGAAAATAACTGTTTCGTCTGGTTTTAGCTTGCAGAGCTTCGTAAACGGCACGCCCCACTCGCTATCAAGCTTGGCCCCCACACACTCGTAGTAGTCGAGCGCCCCGTGCTTCATCCAAACGTTGCGCCCAATCGTGGCCATTTTTTTATATGCTTTCAGCTTGCGCTTTTCTAGGGGCATGATGAAACCATCGACGTATCTGCTCATAAGATGCCTTTCATGAGGGTGTTGAACCGTAGTTAAGCAAATTTACATTATGCGTGGCTGTCGCCGTGCGCAATATGCCAGTCATCGGACACCCCCTAGTGTTGTGATCGTAAAATTTTGAGCCATCAGACTTGGTCTGCTTCCGTGGGGCGTCGTTAAAAAATGCTCACTTATTCCAATAAACTCGCATTTTTATGCCTCGCCCCACGAAACCATACCGGCGTCTGAACCGCTGGCGCTTGGCTCAGAACTTTACGATCACAACACTAGCGCGCCTCAAATAGGTATACCCAGAGGTATACGCTTGGTCTCAGGCTTGCCGGGTGTGCTGCCGTCGGCGCGGCGCGAGGGCGGCGAGGATGACGAGCATGGCGACGATCGAGGCGCCACCGGGAAAGGTGGCCGGCGCAATGCTGCAGCCGGCGCCGGTGCGGTCATCGGCGCTTTTGTCGATTGAAAATTGTGCCGGCTCGCTCTCGAGCCCGCTGGCCGAGATCGCCACGACCGCGAAGTCGTCTTGCACCGAGGTACCCACGCCTGCGATGGCTACGCCGCTTTGGTCCAACGACTCCGCACGCAAGGCGGGGTTCGACGGATCGGTGGTTATGTAGAGGCGATAACCGATGGTGTTGGGATCGAAGGGACCTTCGAAGGAAATGTCTACGTAGTATCGCGCCTCGATCGCGCTGGAACACCCATTTTCGTTTTCGAAAAACGTGGTGTCGACTTCGTCGATCACGGGCGGCGTGGGCCGCTGATCGGGGCCATCACCTGTCGTAAAGGTGATGGTTTGGTCGGGGCAACCCGAGGAACCTGGCAGGTTGCCAGTCGTGGTGACGTTTAGCGAATAGAGCGTGTTTGGCGCGAGCACCTCTGGCAGCGCCGTGAACCGCGCTGACCCGTCGAAACTAAGCGCGAGCGGAGAGGCGCCTTCGGTCGAGAGTTCGAGGGCGCCTTCGTAAAGCGACCACAGCGCCGTGTTGGTGGGAATTCCGCTGGCACCATCACGGGGAAAAAAAACTTCCGCACAATGTGGATTGGGGAGGCATGCCTCGGCCGGTGTGGGTGACGCTGCCCATGCGCCCGCGGCGAAAGCGCCAAGCGTGCACGCGACGGAACGGATGCGGACGTGCTTCATTTACCAAACGTACGGGCAGCCCGGGCTCGCAGTCAATCTGTGGTGGCTGGTCAGGTCGTGGCCCTTGTCACGTCGGCTGGGGTCGCCAACGCAGCCAAGCGCCAAGGCTACCGCGACACCTTCGACGGGCGCATCGGCAGGCGGTCGACTTCCGAGTTTTGGTAGTCGAACTCGGTTTCGGCGGCGGCGTCTTCTTGGTGCCAGAGGCCCCAACCTTGCTGGTCGGCCTCCATGTCGGCGAGCAGCTCAGGCGTTAGCGACGACGTGGCCTGCTCGAGGCCAACCGGCGTTAGCGACAAGCCGGCCAGGATCAGCGCCTTGTTGGCTAGGCCGTCGCCGAGGTGATCGCCCCAGCGCGCCGCCTTGATTTCCAGCCCCGCCCGATCGGGGTTGTAAACGAAGTGGTCCTCCCACAGACACGCTTGCGGTGAATAGGGCCAGGCGTCGGCAACGACAAGTTCGTTATCCGGAAATTCTTGTGGATCGCAGATGTCGCCCAAGACGACGAACACGTGGTCGACGTCGGCATACATTGCGCGTTGCACCGCGACGCCCTTGGCGACGCTATTCAAATAGGTGTAGGCCACCGCGGCGTACTCGAAGCAATTGCCGCCGCTCAAGTACTCAGCCTTGGCCGCGACCGCGGCCTCGGGGTCGGCGTCGGCGATGGCCTGGGCCTCGGGCGTGAGCTTCCACCACGCGCGGGTGCGAATGACGTCAGTGCGATAGTAGGCGTTGCCATCGCTGCTGCGAATGGCGTCGAGCTGATTGCCCTGAAACTCGATGACGCGCCGGGTGTGATCGATCGCCTGCTGCGCGAGCCGCAAATACTCGAGCGCGCGGCGCGAGACCACCTTGCGCGGCGTGGGTGGGGCCTCGCCGGTGCCACCCTCGCTGGCCGCAGCTTGCTCGCGTACATCGAGCCGCGCGAGCTCTGCAATGGGGCTCATGTTGCCCTGGGCAGCTTGGTCGCTGGCGGCGGCGGTCGGCCGCGCATCTAGCGCATCCGGCGCAGCGACGTAGTCCGTGGCAAGGTGTCGGCGCACTGCGCTTCAATTAGGACAGATTGGCTTGGTCGAGACAACCCAAATGCGCCTTAGCCGGCGCTAGGGCCCTTAGAATTAGGGTTGCCAAACGCGGTGCATTATCGCCTGGCAGCGCCCATGGCTGGCCGCTGGCAATTGCCTGGCCTAGGCTGGCAGCGCCCAGTCAATTGGCGTCGCGCCGTGCGCGGCGAGATAGGCGTTGGCCTGCGAGAAGTGGAGGCAGCCAGAGAACGCGCCCCCGGCGAGGGGCGATGGGTGCGCCGCCTCGAGCACCAGGTGCTTGCGCGCGTCGATGAGCTCGCGCTTCTTGCGCGCAAAGCCGCCCCATAGCATAAACACCACGTGCTCGCGCTGGCGAGAAATAGTGGCGATGACTTCGTCGGTAAAGGTCTGCCAGCCAATTTTTTGATGCGACTGCGGCGCGTTGTGCTGCACCGTCAGCATGGCGTTGAGCAAGAACACGCCCTGCTGCGCCCACGCGGTTAGATCGCCGTGCGTTGGCATCGGCACGCCGAGGTCGCGCCCGAGTTCTTTGTAGATATTGAGCAACGACGGCGGGATGCGCTTGCCGCGCGGCACCGAGAACGAAAGGCCCATGGCTTCGCCGGGGTTGTGGTACGGGTCTTGCCCTAGGATCACCACCTTGACCGCGGCGATCGGCGTGGACGCAAAGGCATTGAAGATTAGCGGCCCTGGGGGATAGACCACCTTGCCCGCGGCTTTTTCGGCCTTGAGGTGCGCGCTGAGCTGCCGCATATACGGCTTGGCAAACTCGTCGTGAAGCGCCGCCTTCCAGCTAGCCTCGATCTGCGCGTCGCTCATGCTCGTTCATACTACGATTTATAGTACAACGCGGGCCATGTCGAACCCTACAAGATGGCTGCGTTCGCTAGCCGTGGTGCTTTGCGTGATAACGGGGTGTGCCAAGCCGGCGGGCCGCGGCGAACGTGGCCAGGTTGAGGCCGCGGACCACGGCTCGGTCGCGCTAACCTCGATACCAGCTGATGTACGCGCGGCGGCAACGGCGGGCGTTACCAGCAAGGCGCTTGCCGACGTGCTGGCCTTGCACTGGGATGCGCGTATGCACCGAGAGCCGATTTGGGCCACCATGCTCGGCGATCACCGCTTTGACGACCGCCTGCCCGATCGCAGCACCAAGGCGCTGAGCTACGACGACGAGATCGATCGCGCCGCGCTTGCCGCCGCAAAGCGCATTGATGTGACGGCCCTAAGCGCGCAGGACGCCATCACGCACCGTTTGTTCGTTGAGGATTTGCAGGCATCGATCGACGTCACGGCCTGCCATCTTGAAGAATGGGTGATTTCGCCCCGTGATAACGAATTGGTGCAGTGGGCGTACCTCCCCGAGCTGCATAGCTTTGAAACGCTTGAAGACGCCGAGCATTTCGCGACTCGGCTGGCGGCGATCCCAGAGGCAGTTGCGCAAGCCACGGCGGCGTTGCGGCGCGGCTACGATCGGGGCGCGGTGGCGTCGCGCGCCACGCTCGAGCTGACGCTGGCGCAACTCGACGCTGAACTTGCCAAGGACTACCGCGCCTCGGGGTTTGCCGACGCCAGCCGAAAGGTGCGCGCCCGCGGTGATGAACCGGCCCGCGCCGCCGAGCGCGCGCGATGGCTGACCCTGGCAGACGCCCTCGACGACAAGGTCGGGCCGCAGATCTTTAAAGCGTTTTCCGATTATCGCCACTTCATTCGCACCACGTTGCTGCCGGCGGCGCGCGGCGAGCAAGAAGGCATCGGAGCAATCGTTGGCGGCGACGCATGTTATCTCGCGCTGATGCGCAAGCATCTCGGCACGGCCACAACGGCCAAAGAGTTACATGAGCTAGGCCTCGCCGAGGGGCGACGGATCGACGCCGAGATCGTAACCCTGGCGGAGCGCCTGGTGCGCGCGAAGCAACTCAAGGTCGCGGGCGTCACGCCGCGTACCATGACGTCGATGTCACCAACTGTCGCCGTGATCGCAGGGGCGCTGCGCGACGATCCTTCAAATTACTTCAGCTCGGCGGAGGAGCTGCTGGCCACGGGGCAGCAAATGCTCGATCGCGCAAATGCCGCGGTACCAACGTTTTTCGGCGTCACGCCCAAGGCGCCATGCGTGGTCCGCGAGGTCCCGGCGCACGAGGCGCCTTATCAAACAATTGCCTACTACCGCGAGGCGCGCATCGATGGCAGCAAGCCTGGCGAATACTTTATCAACGTCTACCAACCGACAACGCGCCCCAAGTTTGAATTCGCCGCGTTATCGTTTCACGAGGCGGTGCCGGGGCATCACCTGCAGATCGCGATTGCGCAAGAACTTGGCGACATGCCGGCGTTCCGCAAGCACATGGGCTCGACGGCCTTTGTCGAGGGCTGGGCGCTCTACGCCGAGCACCTGGCGCACGAGATGGGGCTTTATGAAAACGACTTGCAACGTCTTGGTGCCGCGAGCATGGAGGCGTGGCGCGCCGCGCGCCTCGTCGTCGACACCGGCATCCACGCCTTTGGCTGGACCCGCGCGCAGGCCGTCGCTTACATGCGCGAGCACACGTTGCTCGCCGACAACAACATCGCCAACGAAGTAGATCGTTACATTAGCTGGCCGGCTCAAGCGCTAGCTTACAAGGCAGGGCAGCTGCACATCTTGCAACTGCGTGCCCGGGCGCAGGCGACACTCGGCAGTCGCTTTGACTTGGCCGCATTCCACGATCAAGTGCTGCGGCAAGGCGCCGTAACGCTGCCGGTGCTCGAGGCGCAGATCGACGCGTGGCTAAAGACGTCGCGCGACCGCTAGCTAAAAAATACAGGCCGCAGCAAAAAATACAGATAGACAAATGGCGCAATAAACAGCACGGCGTCGACACGGTCCAGCATGCCGCCGTGTCCCGGCAGCAGCGATCCGGAATCCTTGATGCCGCGTGCGCGCTTGACCAGGGACTCTGCCAGATCGCCCACTTGACCAAGCACGTTGCCGACAATGCCGAGGATTGCGACGTCGACCCATGAAAGCGCGTCCCAGCGGATTAGCTTCATGAGCGCGACGGCGAGCAAAGAGCCAAGCACGCCGCCGTAAGCGCCCGCCCACGTTTTTTTGGGGCTGACGGCCTCGTAGAGCTTTTTGTTGCCAAAGAACCGGCCACCAAAGTACGCGGCGGTATCACCGAACCACGCGATGGTCAGCACGAGCAAGACGGCGTCGCCGCCATGCGGGCCAAAGTCGCGCTTGGCCATGGCGACGGTCATGAACAGCAGCCCGGCGTAAACAATGCCCATGGTCGAAAATGCCATGTTGATCGCCGAGGTCTCGACGTCGCGAAAGCGAAACAGAAAGTAAATCGCGGGCCCGAGCACCGCCACCGCGATGGCGAGGATTGGCCCGGTCGCAAGCAGCAGGCCGCCCGAAATCCCCGTCACGCCAAGCGCGTCAGGATTCATCCAATAAAAGATCGAGATCGCCGCGGCGCCCATCATAAGCATCGCGCGCTTATGGCCAGGCTCGGTGAGCGTCATGTTGAAAAATTCGCGCATGGCAAGGATTGACGCGATGGTCACCACGCCCGCGATCAGTACCGACTCGGGCCGGTACATCAGATAAATGAGCGCGGGCGCCGCGATGACGGCCACCAAGAACCGGGATGCCAAGTTGCCTAGTGCCATGGTGGCCCGTGCTAGCGCACCGCTGGGGCGGCGTCAACCTCGGGTTGTGAGCAAGCGTCGGTCCGGCCTACGGACATGCGCTAGATTCGACGTTTTCGGGCAAGGTATCGCAATCGTCCCAGGTTGGGAAAAACCCATTGGTGGGATCAGTCGGATACGCCTTGTCATCGCGGCTGTCGTGCTGATGCGAGGTTTCCATGTCGACAAGGTGCGCCGCGAACTGTGCGCGATAGAGCTCAAACAGGGCTAGCTCCTCAGGCGTAGCGTGGTTGCTAAGATAGCTCGCGACGAGCGCATCAATGTAGCCATGCAGGCTCCAGAACGTCATATTAAAGATATTCGTGTGCGGGCGGCCGAGGTTTACGCGCGAGCTTGGGTCCGCCAGTAGGCTGTGAATTTCGTTATGAAAGCCGACGCCGGTCGTGTTGTCGAGGCGGTACTTGAAGGCCTCGGGCTCTTCGCTTCGGCGGCGCAGGCGCGTCCAAAGATACTGCGTGTACGAGTCGAGCGACGAAAATTCGCTCGCGGGCAAAAGCTCGTCGCGCAAGGAGCGAACAAAAATTTCGCCCTCGAGGTTGTCGGCCATGAAGAGCGGCGCCGCAAAATCCTGCCAGCCATCAAGGACCTCGCCAAAGGTCGCGGTCTCGAGATAGTCGACCGCAACGGTGCCAAACCGGTCGCGCAAAAATTCAATCATGGCTCGGTGCATCGCGGCGGCCTCAATGGCGCTCGCCGGATCGCCCTCTTGCAGCGCGGCCGGTGCTACGCCAGCCGCCGCCAGCGCCCGGATATACGGTTCATCGACAATGACGTACCACTGCCGCGCGCCATGCCACTCGTAGTGCATGGTCGGCCAGCCATGCTGCACCATGTAATCAAACGGCGCCTGCGGAATAATGTCGACGACCGCGCCATCCCACGCCATCTTGTCGCCACCCTCATGCGCGTGCGGATCGCCCACGTCGGCCAGACAAGCCGCCTGGGCCAAGGCGCTGATCACTGCGGTCGCCGCCAGGCCATTGGTTTGCCACTTCATTGCGGCGATTGTCGCAAGCTCGCGTCAGCGCCGCAAGGCCCACATGCGCGCACACGGCGCGGGCCGAGGTCACGTCGCGGACGACGGCGCCACCGCGTGCCTAATGGGTCAGCACGCGCTCAAAGCTGAGCTCGCCGGCGGCGTTGTAAAAGCGGCCGCGCATGGTGTCGCCCTCGATGTCGGCATAGAAAAAGCCAAGCTCGCTGACATCTTGAAAATGCGCCGCATTGCCATGGTCATGCAGCGACGTCGCCGAGGCCCCGGCGCCCGAGACTACCAACTCCATGCCGCAGAGCTGCGTCGGCATGTCGAGCCATTGCCGCGCGTGATCGTGCCCCGCGAGATAGACATCGCCGATGCCGCACACGTTGTCGTCGAGAAAGTCTTTGAGATCGGCGCCATTGAGCTGATCCACCGGAATTGGCAGATCGAGGCCCGCCACCTCGACCGCATCATAGGTGCCGGCATTGCCGTGGTTGCCGTTGGAGCGATATGGATGGTGCCCGAGCACGATCTTCCACTCGCGGTCGGCCACCTCGGCGATGGCCGATGGCAGCCACGCGGCCTGGTCTCCGGCGCTGGTGTTGTCCCACATCAGCGAATTGGTATCGAGGACGATGAAGCCGACATGCGCCATCGCAAACGTATAGTGCGCCGCGGGCATGCGCCACTTGCTCGAGACCTGGGTGTAGTCGACCTCGTATTGGCCTTTCTCCCATTCATTGCCAAGGCCCGCCACGGGAATGAAGCCGGCCACCAGGCCGCCATAGTCGTGGTTGCCTAGCACCGCATAGAACGGCAGGTCGATGTTCGCGTAGGGCTGCTCAAAGTGCGTCTGCCATTTGGGGTCGTCGACGCCATCGACGCCGCGCTCGTAGATGTTGTCGCCGAGCAGCACGACAAAATCGCAGCCTTGTGCCGCACAGATCTTCTCGATGCCCGCAGCCACCTCGGCTTGCCCTAGATTGCCTTTGCCGGTGTCGCCGACCGCGACGAAACGCACGCGCGGCGTTGGTGGCGGTGGCGCGTCTGGGGAGGGAGATGGCGAGGGCGACGGCGACGGCCCGCCGGAGGTGGTGTCGGTCGGGTCAGCGCAGCCGGCCCAGCCTAAGAGCAGGGTGGTCAAGCCGGCGGCGGCGGCACTATGTCGGTATTTAGCCATAAGTCTGACATTGCACAGGCGCCGCGCCCGGACAAGCTAAATCCGCGCCCGCTCGCCGCGCAGGCCGTCATCGAGGCGAGCTAGACTCCCCTGGCATGATCTCGTTTTCGTTTCGCGCCAAGCTGTGGCTTTACCCGGGCAAGAGCGCGTGGTGTTTTGTCACGTTGCCCAAGGTGCACGGCGCCAAGCTCAAGGAAATGACCTCGCACCTGCGGCGCGGCTGGGGCTCGCTGCGGGTCGAGGCAACGCTTAAGCAAGAGACCTGGGCCACCTCAATTTTTCCCGACCGCAAGTCGGGCTCGTATCTGCTGCCTATCAAGGCCAGCGTGCGTAAGGCCGCCGGCGTCGAGATCGATCAAACCGTACAATTCAAGCTAACCATCCTCGACGCGTAAGGCGATTCAACGTGAGCGCACGAGGTCGCGTCGTTATTGCTTGGCGGCGCGATCCCGGGCTTCTAGCTTGCGCGCGCCGGATTCGTACGCCAAGGCACCCGGGACCATGATCATGGCGCCAAAGAAGATCTTCGTGACAATACTCGCCACCAACGCAGTGTTGGGCGAGAGCGAGTTCAAATAGGCGGCATCAAGCCCAATGCGATCGGCGATGCTGATCAAACCAATCGATACGGCGAAGCCTAGCAAACTCCCCGCCGCGCCCCGCAAGAACAGGCCATCGCCTTCATTACGACGTTGCTGCGTCGCGGCGAAGTCGGCGATGCGTACGGTCTCGGCGCGCTTGGTCGCGGCGGTCTTGGCAGCCAGGCGCGTCCCGCGTCCCAGGCGCAGCGGCGTGCGCTTGCCAACGGTGACAGACGATGCGGCAGGCGCCACGCGCGTGGCTTGCTTGACGCGCGTGTTGGCGGCCTGCGCGCCGGCAATCGGCATGGCGCCAAGCACCGCGACGAGGGCGGCGGCGGCGACGAAGGTGCGGGATGTTCGGCTTGCTTGATTAATTTTCATAAGTCCTACTTATGCAACGCCCATACCAGGAGCCTTGGCAGCCTAAGTACCTGGTTGTACGGCGCGAAGGCGGCGGCTCGACGCGCCACGTGCGGCGCACCGACCCCGCCAACCCAGCTCACCCTGGGGCTGAGAGGCGCCAGCAGCGCCGCAACGAATTTATGCATGCCGCTCTCTATGCCTTCTGCGTGTGTCACAGCTGTGCGTCAACGCACGTTGCCCACCGCTTCCTAACTTTGCCAGCTGGTCGTCGGTGGTCGCAAGCCGGCGACGATGCCTTGCTGGCCACCGTGGGCCTGCTCCAACTTGCGCAGCTTCACATCATGAAATGACGCTTTGGCAGAAGCGCGTCGCCCCTCGCCCACGCTAGCGCTGCCTCGCCACCCAGAGACGTCGCGCCATTGGCGCCACCGCTTGCACATGCAAGGCATTGCGGGCTTGCTGACAAATCCAGCACTTTGCCTCGCTACCATCTGATATCGATTGCCAATAAAAGGTCGTACGTGACCCCATGCGCTTTCACACGCGCCGCCTCATGGCGCGGCTCGAGTTGCTGACTTACACTGCGGCCCGTGAACTTGGTACCCGTGCGCAAAAGCAACGCTGACTATTGCGAGCTCGTCGAGCAGCTGATGCCTATGGCCGCTGCATTTTACGCCCTGTTCGAGTACGACTATAGCGAGGCGCACCATCGGGCGATGATCGATGCGTTTGCTGGCGATGCGGCCATTGGCGCCCTGTGGCTAATTGCGCATGGCAGCGCATACGTCGGCTATGTCGCGCTTAGCAACGTTTTCACGTTTGAATTTGGCGGCCGCGTCGGCCTAATTGACGAGCTGTTTATCTTGCCCGCGTTTCGCGGCCAAGGCCTTGGCGGCGACGTTGTGCGAGAACTCCAACATCGCATGCCATCGCTCGGCTTATGTGCCCTGCACCTGCAAACCGAACACGCCAACCCGCGGGCACAAAGCCTCTACGAATCGCTTGGGTTTAAGACGTTGCCGCGCGCGACGCTGGCGTTTGTGCCCGTCGTCTGACTAGTCACTTTACATCTTAATTTGGGCGTGACCGGGGTCGGGACAGCGCCCCTCCCCGAGTCGCCATCCTGTGGGGTTCGCTCGCCTTCGCGCGCCCGCCGGGCGGCTCACGCGGCTGCCCAATTTCCTAACGACCGCCAGTCCTCCACCGTGCTAAGCTATTCCCATGTCGATCGACGCCGATGCCGAAACGGCTCGCCGGGAACGTGCCCTTGCGCGGCAAGGCATGCGCGTCGTCATCACGCACTCTCACGAAGAGCAAGCGCAGACAACCCGCGCCGATTGGCAGCGTCTCACCCCTGCAGAACGGCTAGCCGAGGCATGGCAAGCCTCGCGCACCGCCTATATGCTGGGAGGCACCGATGAGGAACGCCTTTGTGCTGAACGAGGACTTCCTCGACATGATCTCCGCCTTACAATCCGAAGGCGTTGAGTTTCTCCTCGTTGGAGGCTATGCCGTTTCGCTTTATGGTTACCCGCGGGCGACCAAAGATATTGATTTTTTTATTCGCCGTAGCGCCGACAACGCCACACGCGTTTTGCGCGCGTTAAAAACTTTCGGCGCTCCGCTTCGCGGCCTGGACGAACAAACACTGCAGCAAGCAGACGTTGGTTTTCAAATCGGCGTCGCGCCATGCCGTATAGATTTTCTGACCTCCATCTCGGGCGTCGAGTTTGCCGACGCCTGGAATTCACGGCAAACCCACGTTATCGATGGCCACGCCCTGCCCGTCATTGGCCTTGCCGAGCTCCTTAAAAACAAGCGTGCCAGCGGTCGCCCCCAAGACCTCGTCGACGCCGCCGAACTTGAAGCGCGCATAAACCAAAAAAAGCGGCTAGGCATTTCGCACCGTTGCAAAATCCAGCACTTTGCACGGCAAGCAGCTGAAACAATGTACATTAACCAAATGCAATCTCTGCACAAGCGAAACGCCCCAATTCGCTGAAAGGTCTTGCGTCGGTGCTTCGACGCGCGCCGCTCACTTCTTTCTGTTACTGGCGCCCGGTCGCTTGAACAGCGCTTGCCACCCGGCGCCGCTTCCGCCTAGAGTTCTTATCGTCCTCGAGGCTCGCAATACAGCGGAGATGAAAGATGGAACATCGCAGCGATGACTCGCCGGAAAGCAATGACGAGATGAGCGTGAAAGTACGCCCGATGCGTATCGAAGACGTAAGCCGAGTCAGCGAGCTCTCCGCGGAGCTCGGCTATCCCGTTGCGGTGGAAGTTCTCGAGCGCCGATTCGCTCGCATCGTCGAAAATGCGGCACAAGCGTTGTTCGTCGCCGCGATCGACGGTCGTGTGGCGGGGTGGATCCATATCCATCCCCAGTGGCTCCTCGAATCCGAGCCTTATGCCGAAATAGGCGGGCTCGTCGTGAGCAAAGACGCGCGGCGAAGGGGCGCGGGTCGAGCCTTGGTGTTAGAGGCACAGCGCTGGGCGCGTACGCAAGGGCTTGCGCGCCTACGTGTTCGCTCCAACATCAACCGTCAGGAGGCGCATCAGTTCTATCCGGCGCTTGGCTTTGCTTGGGTCAAAACGCAGCACAACTACGAGCTGCCGCTCGCCTGACACGAGCGCCATGTCTTGAGCGCGCGCGATGGATAGCGCTCACGTGAAACGTTCAAACGCTGACTACTTTTTGGCCTTTTTTTTGTCGATCAGCACATCTTGCTGCCACCTGCTGGGTTTCTTGTCGGTGCGGTGAATGCATCCGACCCAACAGCATGGGCGTTTTTGCCCTTCAAGCAGCTCCTCGATGGCGCGCGCGATTCGCTTTGCTCGGGTCTTGGCTTGCTTGGCATCTTCCACCCAACAAATAAATTCGTTGCGTGCAATCGGCGTCAGGCTTTCCCAAATACCCGATATCGTTTTTGACTTAGTCAGCGCCGTGACCAAGTCCGCCGGCAGCTCGTGGACGAGGCCACCCGAAAGCTTCGTACTCATATCGCAATTCTAACAGCAATGATGAGGAGGGTCACGCTCGCCCCGAAATTCGGGGAAATTGAAGCCGCAGATCACTAAGATTAGCGGGGGCTCTCGGAAATCACCGTATTTGGTCACACATCCGGTAGCTGAAAACGCGCCTTTACAACGTGGGATCACAATCCTAGAGTGCTTCTGCTACTCGAAACACACGCCGACGCGGCAGCACAACATGATTCAGAGGATTGTCATCATCGGAGCTGGGGCGGTTGGCGCCAGCATTGGCGCGCTCTTACACCTTGCTGAGATTCCCGTATTTCTGGTGGCAAGAGGCGCGCACTTGCAAGCGCTGCAGGCGAAGGGCTTGACGTTGCGCACGCCTGGCGAGACGCGCGTGCTGAAGCTGGCCGTCGGTGAACGACCCGAGTGGCGAGCAGGCGACATCGCGCTGCTATGCGTGAACAGTCAAGACACAGCCGCCGCGTTGCGTTTCATTCCCTCGCACGTAGCTGTGGTTTGTGCGCAAAACGGCGTTGCTAACGAAGCCATGGCGGCACAGTCGCACCCGACCATCGCGATGTTGGTGTGGATTCTTGCGGTGCATCTCGAGCCGGGCAGCGTCTCGCTTTATGCGACGGGCAGCCCTGGCATCTTGGATGTCGGCTCCATCTCGTCGGATGCGGGGCATGTCGCGGAGCTCGCCGAGCTGCTGAGCGTTGCCGGTTTCGACTCGCAATGCCGCGTCGATATCATGAGTTGGAAGCGTGCCAAGTTAGTCAGCAACTTGCCTGGCATCCTCCAGATCAGTTCCGCCCACGCGGATGCGGCCCTCATCGACGCGCTGATCGCAGAGGGGCAGGCTGTGTTCAAGAAGGCCGAGTTGCCATACACGGACTTGGAAATCTTCGCGACGCGTATGCTAGGAGCTGGGCATGCCGCTATCGACGGCGTCGAGCGCCCCGGTGGCAGCCTTTGGCAGAGCAAGGCGCGTGGGACGACCTCTGAGGTCGAGCACCTCAACGGGTATATTGTACAACTTGGCGCTCAACTAGGCGTTCCAACGCCGATCAATAGCCGATTGCTCGCGAACCTATAGTGACTCTTGGTGCGTGCCCATTGATGAGAAGGGGTACTCTGGCACCAAATCTCAAAAGCAATACTAACTGCTTAGATGGTGTACTGCGTGATCACCATCGCACCTCAGTGACAACGCTGTAAACACCTCAACTATTAGTAATTACGAGTTGAATTGAAGGCGAGAGTGACCCTCAACCGCTACGTTGCGGCCGCAGTTTGGCTTTCACTTTTGGGCGTGCCCGGGCTTGGGCTAGCGCCCGTCGCCCAGTCGCCACCCTGTGGGGTTCGCTCGCATTCGCTCGCTGCGTTTTCGCGCGGCCGCCCACCGCTTCGCCCCGCCCGCCCTCAAACCGCGCTCACTGCGTTCGCGTGCCCGCCGGGCGGCTCACGCGCATGCCCCTTCATTACAAGGCATCTATGACATTCCCGTTGACGCCAGTGTAGCCTATAGGCTACACTCAATCTGTGAGGGTCGAGCAAACGGAAGAGAGAAGTGGACCCCAAAAACTGGACAGCTAGTTAAGAAAAGATCGGGGCGTCCTGGCACCATCCAAGGAGCCAGAAATGAAGAAGATTCGCCAGAAACATAGTGCCACATTGAAAGCCAAGGTCGCCCTCGCGGCCATCCGCGAGGAGGGAACGACCGCCGAGCTTTGCAAAAAGTTCGGGGTGCACCCCAGCCAAATCTCGAAGTGGAAAGCCGAGGCGCTCGCGCAGCTCGCCAGCGCGTTTGACGGCGCGCCCAAGCCCGTCGAGGGCGACTCGACCCGTGAAAGCGAGCTGCTTAAGAAGATTGGAGAACTCACGATGGAACGCGATTTTTTATCGCGGGGGCTCGGGCGCATCCGATGACGGCGCGGCGAGCGATGGTGGATACCGCAGCGCCTGTGTCGTTGACCCGGCAATGCGAGCTGCTGCGCATCAGCCGCTCGAGCTGCTATTACGAACCGGTCGGCGAGCCCGCCGAGGACCTGGCGCTGATGCGGCGCATCGACGAGCTCTACCTCGCCAGGCCGTTTCTCGGCAGCCGCCGCCTCAGCCAAGCGTTGCGGTTGCAGGGCATCATGGCGAACCGCAAGCGCGTCCAGCGGCTCATGCGCTTGATGGGCTTAGAGGCGGTGTATCCAAAACCCCGGACCAGCGAGGCTGCGCCAGAACACACGAAATACCCCTATTTGCTGCGGTATCGCACGATCGACCGTCCGAACCAGGTGTTCGCGGCGGACATCACGTACATCCCAATGCGGCACGGATTTCTCTATTTGGTCGCCGTGATGGACTGGTATTCGCGGCGGGTGGTGGCCTGGCGTCTATCCAACACGATGGACTCAGGCTTTTGCGTCGCCGCGGTAGCGGACGCCATCGCCGCCTTCGGCGCGCCCACGATTTTCAATACCGATCAGGGCAGCCAATTTACCGATGACGCGTTCACTGCTCCGCTGCTCGCGCAGGGGATCAAGGTCAGCATGGACGGCAAGGGGCGCTGGATGGACAACGTCTTCATCGAGCGCCTGTGGCGGTCCCTCAAGCACGAAGAGGTCTACCTGCATGCCTACGACACCATCGCCGAGGCGCGCGCCCGCATCGGCGCGTACATCGACTATTACAACACCGAGCGCCCGCACCAAGCTCTCGGCTACCAAACGCCCGATGCTTTTTACCGAAGCCAAAAAATGGAAGATGTCGCTAGGCTACCGGACGTGACGCGGTGGCCATCAACCAAGGCCACCGCAATATCTTGCCAGTAACTTTTACTTCAACTACAAAGACACAGAACAAAACCAGCCAGGAACCCCAACCTTAGTTCGACCAGTTTTTTGTCCAACCGATGGGGTCCACTTTAGAGTACCGCCGTTGGCTAGACGGCCTCAAGGACACCACCGGTCGGGCACGGATACTCATGCGGGTCGATCGCATGATCTATGGCAACCCAGGAGACCACCGCAATCTCACTCACGGCGTTACCGAACTGCGAATTGATGTTGGACCGGGGTATCGCGTGTACTTCACCAAACGCGGCAATCGCCTAATTTTGCTGCTGGCTGGTGGCGACAAATCGACACAACAAAAAGATATTCAGAAGGCCATTCTACTCGCGGCCAACTTCAAGGAGTAACCATGCGCAAACCCACAATTAAAGCCACCAAGAAGGTCGCGCAGGCGCCCTCAAAAAAGATCATAAATGCACCGACTAAGAAGGCCGGCAGTACCGCAACTACCGCGTACGATGTCGCACAACACTTGCGCACACCCAAAGAGATGGCTGCCTACTTGGCAGCATGGCTAGAGGCTGCGCCAGAAGACGCCGCGGGCATCGCGCGCGCTCTCGGCGACATTGCACGCGCCAAAGGTATGACCCAAGTCGCCAAAGACGCTGGCCTTTCGCGCGAGAGCCTCTATCGCGCCCTCAGCAAAGACGGCAACCCCAGTTTCGAAACCGTGCTCAAAGTTGCGCATGCCCTGGGCATCCGCTTGAATGCGCAGGCGGCGTAGGCGCGCCGCGGATTCTTGATGCACGCTTGAACGACAAACAGGGCTAGGCATTTCGCCCCGTTGCGAAATCCAACACTTTGACTCGCAACCATTTGTTATCAATTTAAAAACGAAGCACGTGACCCTCAACCCTAAGGATCAACGAAACCATGAGTCGCAGCAAAATCTCAAGCAAAGATCTGTGGGAGCGGTACAAACGATTCTACCTAGAGTCACTGTCCACAATTGCAAGCGCGGAACTTTCTTACGTCGTCACAGCCGAATGCTTTAAAGAATTTCCGCGAAACCTACCCAAGGCACACAAATCCTCAATTCTCAAAGGGTTTCGAAGGATCGGGGAATCTCTGCTGGTTGCAGCCAATGGTAAAATTCCCGAAGGCCAAACCATCACGATAAAACAAAAGAATGCAGTCAGACTTTCGTTCACTATGTTTTTGAACGCGTTTCTTCAAGGAAAGGACCCCGGAAAGCATATCGATTCACACTTAAACACGAGAATCCCGTACCAAGCGATCACGTCAATTTTTGCAACACTCGATGCATTTCTGACAGAAAGCACGGCGCATATACTTAGGGTTCAGCCCAAAGCCTTGCTCTCAAATCAAAAGAAAATCAGCTGGGAGGACGCAGTAAACGAAAGTCGCAATGGTGGAATTATCGAACACCTAATCGAGCTATACACATACGAACTAGGGTCCGGAACCATTCAGTCAAGAATAGAAACGATCAACACCAAGTTCGGTGCGAATATTCAGCAACTACCAGATGACAGCGACTTTATCTCTCTAATGGAGCAAAATCGTCACTTAATTGTCCACAACAGTGGAGTTGTGGACAAACGCTATCTGGCAAAAACTGGCTCAAAAAGGAAAGTAGGAACACGAATTTCCGTCACAAAGCTGGAAGTGCATCGCGCTGCGCACGCATTAACGCATCTAATTAACTCAGTCTACTTTTCTGTGCTGGAGAAATTTCAGGACACATCCACTCAGGCTGCGAGATCCAGTGGTCACCTTGCTCCTATGGCGATTTCGCGCAAAGGCATCTCTACGTCTCCGGACAAAAAGTGAACAAGCGAGTACGGCTGGCCCTTCTAGGACTCGACAGGTCGCAACCCGAAACGGAGGATACTGTTGATGTGGACACGCACCGGCCTTAACTCCACTACAGTTACAAATAGATAAATGCCTAAACGCTGGATTTGTAATCTCGGACAAATCCAGCATTTCGCATCGCAAGTAACGGAAACCAATTAAAAAAAAACCATAGTACGTGCCCCCCACGTTTCAGGATCTCAATAAACAGGGTCCGTTTTATCGTCCGGATCAGCCGTGACCTGCGGGCGAAAACTGCTTCAAGTTCGAGGTTCACTCGCTCGTTCTGCAGCTTCCGTTGTGGCGGGCTAGTGCGCCTCGTCCGCTGCATCGCGAATGCCGAGAACCATTGGGTTGTTATTCAGTTCAGAAGGTATATGTCGAAAGAGGTCTAGAACCGCAGCTTTCTCGCCAAACAGGTTAATGCATCTTTTTTCTAGAAAAGCCCACCTTCTTTGTAAGGGGTCTGCCTCCTCAGTAAGGAGGGTAGCGAGTTGAGGGAGTAGCGCAATTGGATTGATCTTGGCGGCCTCTATTGTGGTCGCTGCAAACGAGAGCCATCCATCGAATGGTTGTTGGTCTAGCGTCCCTTGCAATCTCACTGTCTTTTCACCCCAACAGAGCCATATAAGAATGCGTCGATCCGCATTGACCAGTTTGTCTGCCAACAAACCGGGGTTTTTACCGAAAACTTCTTGTAGAAGATTTCGCAGGAGAGTTTCAAGTTCTTGCTGCCTATCTGGCATGGTGGATAAGAAATCGCTGTGTTCATCTGAGTATGTGTAGTAATTTTCAACTATTGCGACAATCGAGGGGTTAAGCGGCATCAGGATTCTGTAGACGCTCTCAATTTGTTCGGAGAGACATCTCGGTTCAACGTCATCTCTCGTGCGAAGCATTCGCCAAAGCGCATGCACCCCAGGGGGGTGAAGTGGATCTTCCCACTTATCCGGACTGTCAGCGCTACTATGCATTGCTATTGGAAGCAATAATTCGATGAGCAACTGGGTTGGTATGCTTTCCCCAAAGCGCTCAACGATTGTTGATCTGTGATCTAGTAGGCATGCAAATATCGCTTCGCTGTCATTGTCTCGGATTGCCCTAAGAACGGGCTGGTCTTTATCATCATCCTGCAATGTTTGGACGGTCAGGAATCGCTGCCAATAAGGCGAGTCTATATGCGAGAAACCTTGGGCGAATCCTGGTTGGCCGAAGACGCTGTCGACAATCTTCATGATTGCCTCGCTGTCGGAGTCGTCAATGCCTACATCGGACAATTCGGCTCGCAGTTGAGCAATGGGCTCAGGCGCAGAGATACCTCCATTCCGGTACTCGCGAGATAGTATTTCCATTCTGTGGTTTTGGATGGCGGCGAATGCGTCTGGAGAAAAAGCTCTTATACACTCCATCGCGATGACGGCGTCGTAGTCGATTTCCCCCCTGAGGGCTAGACAGGTTTCATTGGCGCGCCGTAAAACCTGCTTGAGTCCTCTTGGCGTCCGACACAAGTCCGCGCATGCATCGGCCAGGGTGTGAGGGCCAGGGGCCACAGCCGTAACCCAAGGCAGATCTTCTTGTGCATCCCATCCCAGATCGTTACGTCGGTCAGCAGGTGTTGGATCGATTTCATCTTGTGAATACCAAGACGCTCGAACCAATGACATGACTCTTTTTGCCTCCTGGCGCGTTACGCTCGGCAGTTCCTCAATAAATCTGGCCGTTTTCTCCAAATCAAAGCGCCGATAGAGAGTGGTTGTCGCAGTTATGACAGCGATGGACTGCTGTTGATCAAGGCCGTACAAAAGAGCTCGCACCGGCGCCAGTTTTTCCGCTTCCTCGTGCGTCTCGGGATTCTTTACTTGCGGATTGCCGACCGCGAACCGTTCGAGGTCATCAACCCATAAAACAACCGTGATGCTTATCTTTTTGCAGAGCTCATCAATCGAGCTGAGTATGGAGGTTAAATCGGATGGTGGCTGAAACAAATCGACCAATGCGCCGGCAACTTGGTTCTTCGCAGAGATGATCTGAATGTATTTGGCGGGAACGCCGCGCAGCGCAAATGTGTCGGTGTGCTCTGAGAGCTTATCGATGAGCGCCGATAGTATCCCCTTCACGGCCGCGTGCGTCGTCTCATAAGGCCAGAGTTCTACGCGCACAAACTGAAGGGGATGAGGACGTGTGTCGAGTTCTGATTGAACTAGCGAAGCCAAGCTGGTTTTTCCTGAGCCCAAGCCGCCAAGGACAGCTTGTGATGGTGTGCCTTCCAAGAGGCGTTCGGCGATTCGTTTGGCCACGATGTGGTGACCAAACAAATCTTGGCTGGAGTTTGTAATAGCAGCATCATCTTTGAGCCATTTCAAAATTGTTTCGAGGTCAAAGATGGCGGTAAGAGGCTTATATGTTTCTATAGGTTCTGCAGATGATGGATTTAGCGCTGGTGAGGTCCGAGATCGGCGGAACAATGCATTGATTAACATGACTGCAAGAAACGCCAAGAGCAAGATGATGGGTACGTCCGTCAGCGCTGGTTCTGGGTCGAGGTTAGGGACGAGACTTGTAGTTGATACCAGAATAACAACGGCCGCAATGCCGACCGGTACACCCGCTAGCGGTGAGTAGGACCAAGTGCGCTTTGCCAAAAGTATTTTTAATGTTCTCGGCAACACCAAGACCGCAACGAGTGCTGTGACGGTCCACGCAATTGTGTTGGGTATGCCACTAAAAGCGCTAAAGAACGTAGGATAGATCCACAGGGCGACGGTGGCCGCACCGAAGACTATTAGGAACACCTTGATTGCATTCCGCCACTTGGTGAAGACAAGGGTGGCAACGCGCTTTGCAATACCAGGTGGTTTTTCGCGCCGTCCGTGGGGCAGGTTCGTTTCATGGCCGCCAGATGTTAAGTTCACACTTCCATTATAACGATGCGCTATGGCCGAGCCATGAATTTGTTTCACAAGGGATCTGCACGCCACCGATCGTATCGCGGACGCTATCGAGATCTGTGCCTAAGAGACTTTCAAGCGCCGCACGCCGTCTGCTCGCGTAAGAATTCGTCACGAGGTTCTACGTCGGAGCTGTTGTTTCGCGAAGACCCAACCGAGTGTCAGGCGTCGCGAGCCCTGCGAGCAGCCGTGAATTCTGAAGCGAGCCGACGGCGGGCGGCGCTCTACATTCGGCAGACGCAAAAAACGCCAGTCGCAACAGCGTGCGACCAGCGTTATCAGTTACGACAGCGCTCGTAGATTACGAGCAACCCGACGTCGAGCCGCAGTTCGGGCACTTATGACAAGCGCCATTGCGCACCATCAGCGTGCCGCATTCGTGGCAGGGCGGTGCGTCGGTTTCTTGCACCCAGGCTTGGGCGCGGACTTCGACTTGCACGCCAGCGACAGGCTTGTCGCCGATGACAGTTTGTGACGACGTCGCCGCAACGGAGATCTTAGGAAGATCTAGTTGCGCCTCGCGCGCGGCGGGGTGGCGCAGCGTTGGCTGGCCGTCCACGGGGAAGCGCAGCGAGAGCCAGCGGAACAGGTAGTCCATGATCGACGTGGCGATCGGGATTTCCTGGTTGCCGGTGAAGCCCGACGGCTCAAAGCGCGTGCCCTTGAACTTCTCGCACAGCACGTGGATGGGTACGCCGTGTTGCAGCGACAGCGACACCGAGGTGGCAAAGCTGTCCATGAGGCCAGCGATGACCGAGCCTTCTTTGGCCATGCGGACAAAAATTTCGCCCGGGCTGCCGTCGTCGTACAAGCCCACCGTGATGTAGCCCTCGTGGCCGCCGATGGAGAACTTGTGCGTGAACGACGCGCGCTCCGAAGGCAGCTTGTAGCGGTTGGCCATTGGCGGGCCAGCTGGGCGCAATTTGCGTGCGCGGAGGTCTTCGACCAGGCGGCGCTCTTCAGGCGACAGCATGCTCAGCGCCATTTCGTCGGAGACGATGGCCACTTGCTGGCTGCCATCTGACGTGGCCTGCTTCATAGAAGTTGACAGCGGTTGCGTGCGCTTGCAGCCGTCGCGATAGACCGCGATGGCCTTGAGGCCCATCTTCCACGCTTCGATGTAAGCGTCTTCGATGTCTTGCACGGTGCAATCCGTTGGTAAGTTGACCGTCTTGGAGATGGCGCCCGAGAGGAACGGCTGCGCCGCCGCCATCATGCGCAAGTGGCCCATATAGTGAATGGAACGCGTGCCATTGGCCGAACGGAAGGCGCAATCGAACACCGCGACGTGCTCAGGCTTAAGGCCTGGCGCGCCTTCGATGGTGTCTTGCTTGCTGATGTAGTCGATGATGCCTTCGACTTCTTTGGCGCTATAGCCCATGCGCGACAGCGCTTCGGGCACCGTGCCGTTGACAATCTTGAGCACGCCGCCGCCGACGAGGCGCTTGTATTTAACCAGCGCGATGTCTGGCTCAACGCCGGTGGTGTCGCAATCCATGAGGAAGGCGATGGTGCCGGTTGGCGCGAGCACGGTGGTTTGGCCGTTGCGGAAGCCGGCTTTTTCGCCGGTGGCAATCGCGTTGTCCCACGAGCTGCGCGCGGCGGTCATCATTTCTTCCGGCACGAACTTGGACTCGATGTTTTCCACCGCATTGCGATGCTTGCGCATGACGCGCAAGAACGGTTGCTCGTTGACGGCATAGCCCTTAAATGGCCCGGTCGCCTCTTCCGAGATCTTGGCGCTTTGGCCATACGATTCGCCACACATAATGGCGGTGATGGCGGCGGCATAGGCGCGGCCTTCGGCGGAGTCGTACGGCAAGCCACGCGACATGAGCAAGGCGCCGAGGTTGGCGTAGCCCAGGCCCAGCGGACGATAATCGTAGCTGTTGCGCGCGATTTTTTCCGTTGGGTAGCTGCTGTTGTCGACGATGATTTCCATCGCGGTCAGCGTGGTGCGCACCGCGCGGCGGAACGACTCGACGTCGAATTCGTTGTTTTCGCGCTGGAACTTGCGGAGGTTGAGCGACGCCAGGTTGCACGCCGAGTCGTCGAGGAACATGTATTCCGAGCAAGGGTTGCTGGCGTTGATGCGCGCGGTGTTGATGCACGGGTGCCAGTCGTTGATCGTGGTGTCGTATTGGATGCCTGGGTCGCCGCAGACGTGCGCCGCATCGGCCATCTTGCGCATGATGTCGCGCGCCTTGTAGGTGCCCATGCGCTCAGGCTTGACCACGCCGGTGGTGTGCCATTCGCCGTCTTTGAGCACGGCGTTCATGAAGTCGTCCGTAACGCGGACCGAGTGGTTGGCGTTTTGGTAGCCGACCGAGTCGTAGGCGCCGCCGACGACATTGAAGCCGCCGTCGTAGCCGGCGTCGATGAGCGCCCATGCCTTCTTTTCTTCGATCGCCTTGCAATCGATGAATTCGACGATGTCGGGGTGCGTGACGTTCAAGATAACCATCTTGGCCGCGCGGCGCGTCTTGCCGCCCGACTTGATGGCGCCGGCAAACGAGTCAAAGCCGCGCATAAACGACACCGGGCCCGAGGCGCCGCCGCCGCCGTTTAGCAGCTCTTTGGAGGAACGCAGCGCCGAGAGGTTGCTGCCCGCGCCCGAACTAAACTTAAACAGCATGCCTTCGGTTTTGGCGAGACCGAGAATCGACGACATCGAGTCTTCCACCGAATTGATGAAGCAGGCCGAGCATTGCGGCGCCGCTTCAACGCCCACGTTGAACCAAACCGGCGAGTTAAACGCCATCTTTTGGTAGACGAGCAAGTGGGTGAGCTCGTCGCGAAACGCCTTGGCATCGCTCGCGGTGGCGAAGTAGCCGTCTTTTTTGCCCCACGCATAAATGGTGTCGGCGACGCGGCTGATCATTTGGCGAACCGAGCGCTCGCGCTCTGGGGTGCCAATGGTGCCGCGGAAATATTTTTGCACGACGACGTTAGTGGCGGTTTGCGACCACGCGGTGGGAAATTCGACGCCGCGTTGCTCAAAAAACACCTTGCCGTCGGCGCCGGAAATGACGGCGTCGCGGAGTTCCCATTGCACTTCATCGAGGGGGTCGATGCCTTCGTGGGTGAAGTAGCGCTCAAATACCAGGCCAGGCTTTTCGGTTTTGCTCACGACGCGGCTGTCCTTGTGATCGAGCACGGGCTCTTTGCCGGCGCCATTGCCGCTGGCCTTGACCTTGGTCGATTTGTTGGTGCCCGGCATATCGCTAATATTGTGTGAGCCTGTGCCGGTGGCGTTAAAGCCCCCAATGGGTGGTGGAATAGTGCCACGCGGCGCGGTGTGTGGCGGGCTAATTGGCGCCGCCGCCATGGTTTCGCCGCTTGCACCGCTGGCGCCGTTTGCGCTCGCCGCTGCTGTCCCCGCCGTTGCCTGAGTCTTGCCTGGATTGTTTGTGAGCATGTCTTCTTCCCCCTTAGTGCCTGTTGGTTGTCGTTGGTGCGTTGCTGCCTATGTGCGACATTTCCCCACCCTGCTTCAGCGCGCAGAAACCCACTAGCACCCAGCGATTCATCACTTGTACTGCTCACTAATTCAGTATAGCTGAATAGTGTGACCTGCTTGCCCTGCGGTGCCCTGCCCGACCTGAAGGGCGGAAGTCGCCGCAAAATGAGATGGTCTATTTTGCCGTTATGTAAGTGATAAAGCTGGTTGCGAGTTTGTTGCCGTCCTGAAACAAAAATGAAGCGATGCCGCTTAGAACTTGGATTGTGCTGACATCCACAGTTGTATCTGCGCCATGCAGTGTGGGCAAGGTTTTCCTCCACTAGATTTAGCGGTAGAGACCTTAACTACTACCACGTATAGTGTGACCAAAGGGAGGATATCCTGTTGATGGCAATCCTGTGTACCTGTGGATAACAGTGGACAACTTGCCAAAAATTTAACGATGGCAACCACTTAAAACCTATGTGGAAAACATGTTGCGAAACAAGGAAATGAATGACGCTCTGCGGCGTAAACTGGCAGATCTCGGACGAAAAATTTTTTGTTTCTGGCTACTGCATTGGCTACCAGATGGTGTGCCAGCGGGGGAACGCGGCACCCATGGGTTGGGGGTATGACCGAAAACCGGACAAATGGGCCCACCATTTCGGCCGACCACACGTCGGCGCGCGCATAACCCAGGGCGCTATGGACATGAGGGCGCAGTTTGTGACACGACGTCCACGTGCCGCGGCTTGCTCCTGCCTTTGTCGTCTATTTGTCACTTGCGCTGACAACGCTTACAACGCTGGCTTGCGCGCCGGCGCCTACGCCACCGGCAATGGGCGCGATGCGCATCGTCTCATTGGCACCTTCGGCAACCGAGTCTCTGCTGGCGCTCGACGCCGGGTCGCTAATCGTCGGCGTCGACAATTACTCTAAGTCCGCGGCGTTGCCCAATGCGGTATCCGTGGGCTCGTTTCTCGAGCCCGACCTTGAGGCCATGCTTCGCCTGGGCCCAACCCTCGTCGTGCTCGATGACGTGCAGACTAAGCTAATCCCGCCGCTGACCGGCGCTAACATCAAGGTCGTGCGCTGCCCAATGCATGCCATCGTCGATGTTAAGCACTGCATGCGGCAACTGGGCGATGCGCTGGGTAAGGCCGCGCTGGCGAGCCAACGTATTGCCGAACTCGACGCCGCGCTTGATGGGGCGCGCCTGACGCACACGCCGTCGCTGCGCATCTTGGCGCTGATCGATCACGGCAAGAACAGTCTTGAGGGCGCCGTTGCCGCGGGACCAGGAAGTTGGCTTGATGAATTATTGAGAAACGTCGGCGCGGCCAATGCCTTGGGCGATGACACCAAGCGCTACGTACCGCTGGGCGCCGAAGAGCTGCTCGCGGCCGCGCCGGATGTGATCTTAGACGTAACGATGGATATCGACGAGGCCGCGGTGCGTGCGCGGCTCGAGGCGCTGCCGTTTGCGCGCCGCCCCATTTTAGTGTTTTTGCGCCATCAGGCGCTGAGCGCGCCGTCGCCGCGCGTGATCGAAGCGATCGCGAAATTGCGCGCCGAGTTGATGCCAATCGCGGCCAATCGCGAGTAAACCGACGTCATGTTGCGGCTGCACCAGGTGGCGATCGCGCGCGGCGCCAAGGTCGTGCTGGCAGGCGTCACCGCCAGCGCGAGGGCGGGCGACGTGGTTGCCCTCGTTGGGCCCAATGGCGCGGGAAAATCGAGCTTGCTTGCCGCGGCCGCGGGGCTGTTGCCGCTGCGCTCGGGCACGGTTGCGCCGAGCGCGGGTGGCGGCGCCACTGGTTATTTGCCGCAGCAAGTGGACTATGCGTTTGGCCCCAGCGTGCTCGATGTGGTGCTGCTTGGACGGTTCGCAAAAAGCGCCGGGCTGGGGCTTGCTAGCGCGCACGAGCTAGCGTTGGCGCAGACGGCGCTCGCGACGTGCCAGGCCAGCGAGTTGGCGGCGCGCCGCTTTGGCGAGCTATCCGGCGGCGAACGGCAACGCGTGCTTTTTGCGCAGATGCTTTGTCAGGACGCGCCGATCTGGCTGCTCGATGAGCCGACCAGTGGCCTCGACCCTTTGCATGCGCATCGCCTGTGGTCGCTCATGGCGGCGCAGGCGCTTGCGGGGCGCACGATCGTCGTCGCGACGCACGACCTAACCGCGGCGCGCCAATTTGCGACGCAGGCGTGGTTGGTGCACGATGGCGCCGTTCGCTGCGGTGAGGTCGATGACGTGCTGACCAGCGCGGCGGCCAGCGCGGCGTATGGCGTGCGCTTTGTGCTCGCTGAGATCGAAGGCCGCAAGCATGTGGTTCCCGTGGTGGGTGAGGCGGCCCTGCCATGAGCCGCAGCGCGCACGCCTTCACCGCGGTGCCTACGTTGACGTGGCGTCGTCTCGCGACGCAGCTTGGCCTTGGCATGTTCGCGCTCCTGCTCATTTGCGCGCTGGCGCCGCTGCTCGGCGTGGCGCAAGAGGGCGGCGCGTTTGCGGTCATCGTCAACGCGCCCTCAACCTGGTGGGACGCGGCGACGACGGATCATTGGCTCTTGTGGCATCTGCGCGTGCCGCGCGTGCTGGCCGCTGCCGTCGTGGGCGCCGCGCTCGGCACCGCTGGCGCGGCGGCGCAAGCCACCTTGCGCAATCCGCTGGCAGAGCCGTACACACTCGGCGTCTCGGCCGGCGCAACACTGGCCGCGGTCATCGGGATCCGCCTCGGCCTCGATCAGTATTTCGGCCTTGGCATGGCGGCGATATCACTGTGCGCGCTTGCCGGGGCCATTGCGGCGACCTTATTGGTACTGCGCCTCGCGCGGGTCGCGACCCTGCGCTCGCCCGCGACGTTGCTGCTCGCCGGTATCACGGTCACAACCATTTGCTCGTCGGCGAGCTTGTTCGTCCAATTTAGCGGCGAGTTCAGCGACGAGGTGCGCATCTACCGCTGGATGCTGGGCGGCTTTTCGGCGCTCGAGCTGCGGCCCGTGCTAATTGCGGCCGCGGTGGTGGTGCCGTCGATATTGCTCTTGGTGCGTCACAGCCACGCCTACAACGCCTTGGCCGCGGGCACCGAGGTTGCGACCTCGCTCGGCGTTAACGTGCGCGCGCTATCGCGGCGGACCTTTCTGCTGTGCGCGCTGATGGTCGGCGTTGCGATTGCGATCTCGGGCCCGATTGGCTTTGTCGGCTTGCTGGTACCGCATGGCGTACGGGCGCTCGTTGGCAGCGATCACCGCAGCTGCGTGCCGCTGTCGGCGCTATGGGGCGGCGTGTTGCTAGTTGTAGCCGATACCATTGCACGCACTGCGTTTACGCCCAATCCGCTGCCGGTGGGCATCTTAACCGCGTTGGTCGGCGGGCCGTTTTTACTGCTGTTGATGCGGCGGCTGTGACTTGCGGCGCGTGGCCCCGATCGCGCAAAGCACCACCAGCAACATGGATGCAAAATTATTGGCGTTGGCTTGCTCGCCATGCGCGCTGCATACACCAAGGCCACTACCATCCCGATAGGGCGTGTTCGCGATCACGTCAAAGGCGCTAGCGCTGCTTTCGAGTCCGCTCGCCGACACGGCCACCATTTCATAATCGTTGTCGACCGAGGTGCCGTTGACATAAAACAACGGCATCGCCGGGAGCATCGTGTCGGTGCCGGTGCCGACGCGATCGCCATGCTCAACCTGATACAGCCGATAGGCAACGGCGTCGGCGACGAGCGGCGGCGACACGCTCACCTCGACAATAAAACGTTCCTCGGTGGGCCCACACGAATTGGTATCGTCGTAGGGATAATAAGTTGAGGTCACCTCGTTAATGGCTGGAGGTACCGGCGCGGCATCGGGGCCACTGCCGGTGGTAAAAGACAACACCGTTGGTTCGTCGCAGCCAAATGAGATTTCTGGATCGGCGGTCAGCGTCACCGTGTAGATGGTGTTTGGCAGCAAGGCCTCCGGCAGCGTCGTGATTGGCGCCATCGCCAAATCGATCGGCGTTGCCTTGCCGTAGCTGAGGCTCAACGTGCCATTATAGCGCGTCCACAATTTGGTGTTGGTGGGCACGCCCGTCGCGCCGTCGAGCGGATACCGCATCTGCGGGCATTCGAGCGGCGGCGAGCACGCCTCGGCGCGTTCAAGCGCGATCAGGCCACTCAGTGTCGTTATGGCGAGGGAACCTGCGACAACAAGGCGAACATGCATGCCACCAAAGTAACAAGTTTCACTTTAAATCACAAACAAAGCGCAGGCGGTCGCGCGCGACGTGACCGATGGCACGTTGCGGTTGCTGACGGCACGTCGCCAGCTAGGCCGCGGTTTGCGCGCGCGGCGCGCCTTCGCCCGACGCTTGAAGCGTCGACGTATCTTCGTCGCGCTGGCCGGCGAGCTGCTTGAGCGCCGTCAGCTCGACCAGCTCAATGCGTCCATATGCAATGCGAATCGTGCCGCGGGCTTCGAGGTCGCGCAAGATGACGCTGATGGTCTGGCGCGAGGTCCCCAGCATGGCCGCGAGTTGCTCTTGACTAACTTGCAGCGTGAGCGCGGTGCGATCCGTCCACGCGCCATACGCGCTAGCCATGATCAGCAGGCGGCGCGCAACGCGCACCGGCATTGGCTCAACCGAGGTGTCGTGTAAGGCTTGAATCGCGAGCCGCAGCTTGGCGCTGATGAGCAAGCCGAGGTGGCGATAAAAATCCGGCCGACGCGCAAGCAAGGCCTTGATATCGGCCATGGGGACATGCAGCAGGCGCAACGGCTGATCCGCGAACACGTCGTGTTGCCAGCCGTCGCCATCGATGATCGCGATGTCGCCCATCCAAAACGGCGCAGCAAAAATGCCCAGCAGGGCGTCTTTGCCGTTGACCTTTTGTGTGACCCGGACGCTGCCTTCGACGATGACGGACAAGCCGTCGCACGCCTCGCCGCTGCGCAGCACGCGCTCGTGGCGTGGATAGTCGCGCAACTCGGCGGCGCCGAGCAGGGCGCGCTGGATCTCGGCGTCGAGTTGGCGAAACCAGCTGCAGCTGCAAAGAAACGGGTAGTATTGTGAGGCGGTTGGCATAGCCTAGCGAGGCTAGCGAAATGTTGGCGGGTTGACAGTGAAAAACGAAACGCGCGCCCAGGTACCGCTTGTTACGGACGTAATTTCAGAAAGTTAACGCGCGGTACCGAGACGCCTATTTCACCTGATCGTCAGATTTGCGACAATCGCGCGCGCGACGCGCGTGAAGAACACCGCTTATTATGTATGACTTAACAGGTGCGTTCTTCGAAGTTTGGCGAACCTTCGCGGCGAACAATTTATGGTGATCTGGAAGAATAATAAGGACGGTTGTTCGCAGCCTTGCGCCGTTACGCGAGTGCTGTCGGCTGCCTCAATTGCGGCTTGGGTTGCGCTGACACTATCATGGCCCGAGGGTGCCCTAGCTCAACCAGCATCCGACGCGCCTGCCCTGCCTGCCCCCGTTCCGGTTGCGCCGATCGACGACGCCGCGGCCTGCACGCGCAGCACGACGATGGCCGCCGCGCAAAGCGTCGCGCTAATCGATAGCATTGAGCTGACGCGGCCTGCCCCCACCCCGCGCACGTGGACCACGCGCGCGTGCGCTGGGGCCTTCGCGGCGTTGACCTCGCAGGTGATGGCCGGCGAGCGCGAGCAGATCAGCGCGTTGCACGATCGCATGGAGGCGTTGGCCGCGGCGGTCGATGCGCTCAATGAGGCGCTCGTCGTCGGCGCGGCGACAGATGCCAACGCCCAAGCCATCGTCGCGGCGGCAACCAGCGTCTCCGAGGCGCTGCGGTTGCTGCTGGCGGCGCGCACCGCGGCCACCGCCGCCGGCAAGCTGGCGCAGGCCGCGACGCTGACGCGCGAGATCGCGGTGCTCGGGCGGCAGAAAAAAACCAAGACGATCGCCTACCACGACGCCACGATCGCGCTGGCGCGCCTACACCTCGACGCCTCGATCGATGCGCGCGATGCGGCGGCGGTGAGCAAGCACCTAAGACTGCTCGCCACCGGCCGCGATCGCCTGGCCCGCATGGTCCGCGGCGATGTCGCGCGCGCCGCCTATGTCAAGGCGCTGCGCGAGCTGCACGCCGCCGCGAGCGCGCTGGCGCCGACGTGGACCCCGCACGACCTAGAAGCCTATGAGGCCGCCGCGCGGCACGCCCAAGCCATGACGCCAACGCATTGATAGACGCACGGCGGTCGCGCGCGCGTGGCGACGAGCGTACCGTTGGCACACCTATGCCGAATCGCTCGCCTCATGTTACGCGCCCCAGCTGGCCTGGCCTGAGCAGTGCCGAGGCGGCGACGCGCCTGGCAGCCGACGGCGCCAACGTGTTGGCGCGCGAGGCGGCGCGCACGCCGTGGCGGCTCATCGCCGAGGTTGCGCGGGAGCCGATGTTTTTGTTGCTGCTCGCCGCGGCGTTGATCTATTTGCTGCTTGGCGATGTCACCGAAGGCCTGACGCTGCTGGGCGCCGTGGTGGTGGTGATTTCGATCACCGTCATTCAGCAGGGGCGCTCCGATCGCGCGCTGCACGCCCTTGCCGATCTGAGCAGCCCGCGGGCACAAGTCCTGCGCAATGGCGAGGTGATTGCGCTGCCGGCGCGCGAGCTGGTTGTTGGCGATATCATCCGCCTCGCCGAGGGCGATCGGGTGCCGGCCGATGTCTTGCTGCGCGAGGGCAGCGCGATGGCGGTCGACGAATCGATGCTTACCGGCGAATCGGTGTCGGTAGACAAGACGGCCGACGCGCACCTCGCCGCGGCCCCTGCCGCCATCGGGAGCAGCGCCGCCGCGATGTATGCGGGCACCATGGTGGTGGCCGGCCGAGGCCTCGCCGAAATCGTCGCCACCGGCGCCCGCACCGAGCTCGGACGCATCGGCACGTCGCTTGCGGACGTGGCGCGCGAACGCACCCCGTTGCAGCGCCAGATCAGCGCGCTGGTCCGCACCATGGCCATCGCGGGCGTGGTGGCCTCAACCTTGCTCGTCATCCTGCTCGGCGCGACGCAAGGCGATTGGCTGCAAGCCACGCTCTCGGGCATCACGCTCGCGATGGCGCTGCTGCCCGAAGAATTTCCCGTGGTGCTCACGGTGTTCTTGGCGCTAGGGGCGTGGCGCATCGCCAAGCATCGCGTCCTCACGCGCCACGTGATGGCCATCGAAACGCTGGGGGCCATGCACGTCTTGTGCACCGACAAGACCGGCACGCTGACGCAAAACCGCATGACCATTCGCAAGCTGTGGACGGACGACGCGGAGCTGACGCTCGCGGCAGAGGCGCTGCCGAGCAGCCTACCCGAGTCGGTGCACGAATTGGCCGAGCACGGCATCTTGGCCTGCCCGCGCGATCCGTTCGACCCCATGGAGAAGGCGTTCCTCGCGCTCGGCGCGGCGGCCTTGGCGCGCACCGAACACCTGCATCCAAGCTGGCGCTTGATGCGCGAATACCCGCTATCGCCGCAGCTGCTCGCGGTGACGCATGCGTGGCGCGCTAGCGATGAACCGGCGCTGCTCGTAGCCACCAAGGGCGCGCCGGAAGCAATTTTTGATCTTTGCCATTTGCCGGAGGCCGAGGCCGCGCGGTGGCGCGCGCGCGTCGAGGCCATGGCGAAAAGCGGCCTGCGAGTGCTCGCGGTGGCGCGCAGCAAGGGCACCCTGGCCAGCGAGCCGGCGCAGCCGCACGATGTCGATTTTGCCTTGCTCGGCCTGGTCGGGCTGGCCGATCCGTTGCGCGAGGACGTGCCCGCCGCGGTCGCCTTATGCCACCGCGCCAAGATTCGCGTCGTCATGATCACGGGCGATCATCCCGACACCGCGCGCGCGATCGCGGCGGCCGCGGGCATCGTCGCGACGCCGGGCAAGGCCTCCGCTGACGCCAACGCCAACGCCGACGACGTCTTGCTTGGCAGCGACCTCGACCAACTCGCAGACGACGAGCTCGCCGCGCGCCTGGCCACGGTGCACATCGTGGCGCGCGCCGTGCCGGCACAAAAGCTACGCATCGTGCGCGTGCTGCAGGCGCGAGGCGAGGTGGTTGGCATGACCGGCGATGGCGTCAACGACGCGCCCGCGCTCAAGGCCGCGGATGTTGGCATCGCCATGGGCGCGCGAGGCACCGAGGTGGCGCGCGAGGCGGCGTCGCTGGTGCTGGTGCAAGATGATTTTGCCGCCATCGTGCAGGCGGTCGCGCTCGGGCGGCGAATCTACGACAATATCCAAAAGGCGATCGGTTACATTATCGCGGTGCACGTGCCAATCGCGGGCATGGCGCTGGTGCCGGCGCTGCTAGGTTGGCCGCCATTGCTCATGCCGCTGCACGTGGTCATCTTCGAGCTGATCATCGATCCCGCCTCTTCGGTGGGGTTCGAGATGGAGCCGGCCGACGCCAATGTCATGGATCGCCCGCCGCGCGCGCGCCAGGCCAAGCTGTTTGGCTGGCGCCGCCTGGGATGGAGCCTTGCCCAGGGTGCGCTGGTCCTGCTGAGCGCGATCCTCATCGTCGCGATGTTTCGCGGCGCCGGCGTCGCGGAGGGCAGCTTGCGCGCCATGGCATTTGCGTGCGTCGCCTTTGGTAATGTGGCCATCTTGATCGCGAATCGCCGCGCACCCAACGCGCCCAGCGCGCCAGCGCGGCCCGCATCGTCGCGCAACCCGGCCGTGGCCATCCTGATCGGCGCGACCAGCGCGGCGCTGGCGATCATGCTGCTGGTGCCGCCTGTGCGCGAGGTGTTCGCGTTTGGCCCGCTGTCGCTGCTGCAGGCGGCCACCGTCGCGCTGCTAGGCGCCGGCCCAATTGCCTTGCTCGCCATCGGGCGGCACGCGCTTGCACGCGGGCGCGCGCCTACTTCAGCTGCAGGCGATAGCCCAGCCCGAGCCAAATCGTGACGTCGCCCTCGCCGGCCGCCGTCGTTGGTGTGAGGGTTTCGCTGATGACAAATTTATGTTGCCTCCGCCAGCCTTCGCGGCCGGGAAAGGCAAACGCCATCGAAATCGAAAACCCCAGCGCCGCCACCGAGCCCTGGTCGCCACTCTGCACGAGCAGCTCAGGACCCATGCGCACCTCGTAGGCAACCCGGCGCCAATACATGTTCGAACCAAGTCGGGGCCCACCTGAGAAAAACAGCGCCTCATCGCCATCGGCGCTCGCGCCAACGCCAAGCGATGCCGTGCCGTCGATGAGCAAGGCTATCGCGCGCGGCGTCGTGCGATTGCGCTGCTCGGTTGCCAAGCGCACAAAATACGAGAGCAAGGGCCTTGCCGCGGCGACGCGCGCGCCGACCATAAATTCGGGCGCTTCGGAACCTGGGTCGATCGCCGGAGATGCCGGCGCGAGCATGTTGCCAAACATCATGAAGTCGGCGCCAATTTCGTAGCTGCCCAGCGCATCGTGGCGCCAATCGCTATGCAGCGGCGCAGCGACCGAAGGCAGCGGCGGCGGCAATTGTGGTTGTTGCGCGCTTGGCTGCGCCAAGGCCTGGCCCTGCGCCGCGGTCAGCAACACCCACATCATACAAATGCGCCACGCCATGCGCCACCATACGCACGGCGCGTAGCAAACACAATCGCCGTTCGTGCGGCGGCGCCAGCACTTGCGACGAAGCGCACAGTTGCCGCAGCTGGCGCCTTTGCAGGCCGCCGCTAGCTTTGCGCCGCTTGCGCGAGCGCGCTGGCGGCAGCTTGACGCGCAGCGGGGCTGGCATCGCTTGCGGCAAGGACATGGCCGGCCGCGCTCGAGGCGGCGGCGCTCGTCTGCGCGGCGCGCCCGGTTTGGGCCAAGGTGCTGCCGGCTGCGATCTTGCTCGCGGCGTCTGCCTTGCCGTCTCGCAAGGTGCGCGCCGCGGCGGCGGCAATGCGTGTATGCGTGCGCGCATCGCGCTTGGTGACGGTTTTAGGGGTCGCTTTGCTTGCCTTGGATGCCGCTGCTTTGGTCGGTTTGGCAAACGATTTCGGTGCGGCTTGCTTAGCCTTCTTGGCGATCTTGCGCGCCGCGGGCTTTGCGCGAACGACCTTGGGCTTAGCCGTTTTTGCCTTGGCCTTGGTTTTGATTTTCGCCTTGGTCTTGGGCGCTGCTTTCACCTTCGCCTTCGCCTTGCCCTTAGGCTTGCGGGCGCTAGCCTTTGCCAATTTTTTTGCCTTGCGGAGCTTTGATTTCGATTTTGCTTTTTTTGCCATGGTTTGCTCGTTTCGTCGCGATTGCCGCTCGATCCTATCGCTGGCTGCGCCGTAGAGCTAGCGTTTACGGTTGATTAGCGATTGCACACATCATCGCGAGCGAGCGCCGCCACGGGATGCTACGACCTGGAGATGGGTTGGCGATTTGACAATAGCTACGGCCGTCTGCCAGGCGCTTTGTTTGCGCACGTCGCGCCCACACCGGTAAAGGCCCCAAGCCTGCTCTTGCTCAACGAGGCGTTGGTGGGCGCGCTGGGGCTTAGCGTCGTCGACCTTAAAACAACGCAAGGCCTCGCGTGGCTGGCAGGCAACGCGTTGCCCGTCGGTGCCGAGCCGTTGGCGCAAGCGTACGCTGGCCATCAATTTGGCCATTTCAACATCCTCGGCGATGGCCGCGCGATCTTGCTTGGCGAACACCTAACGCCAGCGGGCGAGCGCGTCGACATCCAACTCAAGGGGTCGGGGCGCACGCCGTACTCGCGACGCGGTGACGGTCGCGCCGCGCTCGGCCCTATGCTGCGCGAGTACATCATCAGCGAGGCCATGCACGCGCTCGGCATTCCGTCCACGCGCAGCCTCGCCGTGGTGGCCACCGGGGAACTCGTGGCGCGCGAGCGCATGCTGCCTGGCGCGGTGTTGACCCGCGTGGCGGCCAGCCACTTGCGCGTCGGCACGTTTGAGTTTGCGGCCGCGCAGGGTGACGACCAGTTGTTAGCAACGTTGGTGCGCTATGCATGGCAACGTCACGTCGCGCCCGTCGCGAGTTCAACGGTGACGTCTGTGCCGGAGGCCTCGACGGCCGACCTCGCGCTTGCGCTGCTGCACGACGTGATTTCGCGGCAGGCGCGCCTGCTCGCCGCGTGGCAGAGCGTGGGCTTCATCCACGGGGTCATGAATACCGACAACATGACCATCAGCGGCGAAACCATTGACTATGGCCCGTGCGCCTTTATGGACGCCTACGATCCGGCGACGGTGTTTAGCTCCATCGACCATCATGGGCGCTACGCCTACGGCGAGCAACCGACCATCGCGCGGTGGAACCTGGCGCGCTTCGCCGAAACGCTGTTGCCCTTACTTCACCCTGAACCTGCGCGCGCCATCACCGCCGCGCAAGATGCGCTCGACGGCTTCTCGGCGCAGTTTGCGGCGCATTGGCTGGCGACGATGCAGCAGAAGCTCGGGCTCGCCGCGGGCGAGCGCGACGACGGCGACGGCGCGCTCATTGCTGATTTGCTGGCGTGGATGCACGCGCATAAAGCCGACTTCACAGGCACGTTTCGCGCGCTGGCGAGCGCGGCCGCAGCGACGGGCGCCACCGATAGCCCGGACGCCAGCCTAGCGCCGTGGCATGCGCGATGGGCCGCGCGGCTTGCGCGGCAAGGCTTGCCCCCCGACACAGTCGCACGCCGCATGCGGGCCAGCAACCCGGCGCTCATTGCGCGCAATCATGTCGTCGAGGCGGCGCTTGCGGCAGCCCACGACGGCGACCTAAGCGTCACCCACCGGCTCTTGGCCGCGCTCGCCCGCCCGTTTGATGAGGCGCCAGAGTTTGCGGATCTTCGCGTGCCAGCGCCCGCGACGTTTGCCGGCTATCAGACCTTCTGCGGCACGTAACGGGCGCTGCGCGTGCCTACGGGCAACTCGCCACGACGTTGCGCGGAAAGTCGCCGCTGTAGTTTCCCGGCGGATCGTACGAGCAGACGTAGACCGCATTGCCGCCGCAGGTTGCCATAGCGCAGCCGAGGCGCTGCGTGCCGCGCCACACCACCTGCGTGAAATGGCCGGTGCTCATCGAGAAACCCGAGCCGTAGCTGTAGCCGGCGACCTCGTCGTACCACATGGTCGTCACGCGCTGCGGTGACAGCGCGCTCGCGGTGCCGCCCGCTAGGTTTTCGCCATACGATCCTGAGCTGTGCGTGAGGCCGCAGCCTTGCCCGCGCAAATGCTCGGCCCAACGCGCCGCATAGCGTGCGAGCTCGTCGGACCACGTCAGCGGCGAGGCACAATGGCGCGCGCGATAGGTGTTGTGGGCGGTGAGAAATTCACGCGCAAACGCCGAGGTGGCACCGTCCGCGGCCGGCGTCGGCGTTGGCGTTGACGTCGGCGCTGGCTCCGGCGTGACGTACGGCGTTGGCGTTGACGTCGGCGAAACATAGCCACCACCGCCATAGGACGGCGACGCTGTTGGCGCAGTCGCCGGCTGCGACGTCGGTGCCGGCTGCGCGCGGCGGTCAATTACGCACGTTGCCAAACTACCTAGCGCCACGGTCAGGAGGACGAGGCGGAACCAAACGCTAGCTTTCATCGCGGTTAGCTTACCGCGCAGGGCCTGGGCCCGCTACCAAAGCGGCCAGTCGCTCGGTCGCTTGGTGACCGAGGCGTTTTGATACGAATAAATATGCGGCTTGCGGTGGTGATGCCCATGCGGCGTCGCGGCCACGTCTAGACGCTGCACGTCGCTATAGGTCTTGGGTCGCACGACCATAACGGGACATTCGGCGCCGCGAACCACGGCTTCTGACACCGAGCCTTGCACCATGCGGCGCAGGCCGGTCTTGCCGTGCGAGCCCACGACGATTAAGTCGGCGCCGATTTCACCGGCCACCATAAGCACCTCATGCGCGGGCTTGCCGATGCGCACGTGCACGGCATAGTCGATCGCCGCGGCGTCGCCGAGCGCCGCGCAGGCCCCCGCGAGCTTGCTCGCCAAGAGATCGTGCAGCCGTTCGGTATACGCAAAATCCACCGGACCGGCGCCCGCCGCCTCGACGCGATGCTGCTCATCGACCGCGACGAGCACGTGCAGCTGCGACGCGGTGGTGTTGGCATAGCGTAGCGCCCACGTTAAGGCGTGTTCGCCGACGTCCGACCAATCATAACCAACCAAGACCTGATTCGGTTGCATGGAACTTCTCCCCATCTCTTGTTGCTCCTCTCGCCGCGCCCCCGCCTATTCGGCCGCGGCCGTGCCCTTTTGATAATTGGTATAGACGTAAACAGGAATCTTCAGATCGCCGAGGTGCTTCTCCACCAGCGGTTTGACGTCGCTCCACTGCAGGCCACCAACGCCCGTCGCCAGGCGCGGCAAGGCGACGCTGGTTAGCTTTTCCTTTTCGATCTCGCTGCGTAGCTCGCGCAGCGCGTGGTTGACATGGGTGAGCTGCGCCTTGCCGGGATGCGTCTTCTCGTGGGGCGCGGCCTCTTGCGTCAACAAGTTGACGATGCGACGGCCATCCGGGCTCGGCCAGGTCCAAGCGGCGCCCGGCTGCGGGTTGTGCGTGTGGCACCAATGACGAAAATCCTTCGACATCGAGGGCCATTGCTCGCGCAGCTGCGAGGCCAGCCCCGTCGCGAAGTGGTCGTCAGGCGCGACCCCGTGTGCGATGGCTTGGGCTTTGGAAAGTAGGATATCGCCGGTTACTTCTTTGATCATAAGACCGAGGTGTATGTGCAAAGCGCATGCTAAGTCCAAGTGCCTGAAACTATTTGTGACCGGCCTTGTGACAGCGCAAGGGCTGCGCCGCCGAGCGCCAGCCTACGCAGCTTTTGCGCCTTAGCGGCGCGTCCGCTGCCGGGTCGTGTGGCTGCGGGCCTCTGTCAACGATGGCGATCGAATTATTCGAAACACACTTGAATTACTATTTTTGTATTTTTTGAGCTTATTTCCGCAACAATAAGGTCTAAAGTGGCGCCAATTATCTCAAAGGGGAACACTCATGGCTCGCACAACTCACACCGCACCCACCTCAGCTGCTGTCGGCGCTTCGCTGCGCTCCTTCCTCGAAATTCCGTATGACGAGCTGGAGGAACTAAACCTAGCCGCGAAAGCCCAGCGCATCGCGCGGGTATCCCCCACCAAAATTCGCGATGAGCGCATGAAGTATCTTCGCGACGAGAAGCGCATCAAGGCCGTCACCGTGTGTTTCACCGACCTCGAAGGTCGTTTGCACATGCTCGACTACGACAAGAAGTTCTTGCTCAGCAGCGCGGACAACCTCACCTTTGATGGCAGCTCCATCCGCGGCTTCTCGGCGCAACAAGAGTCCGACCTCCGCCTCGCGATCGATTGGCCGGCATTTTACTGGCTGCCGTCCGACGTGTTTGGCCCCGGCAAAGTCCTCGTCTTTAGCGAGGTCCGCGAAAAAGACGGCTCGCCGTACGTCGGGGATCTACGCGGCCAGCTCAAGGCCTATAGCGAAAAGCTCTTCGCCAAGGACGGCACGGTCTGCCACGTCGCCCACGAGATCGAGGGCTTTCTCTTTAAGGGCCGCGACGCCGAGCGCGCGTTTCACGAGACGCGTGAGTTTAACTTTATCTCGACCGGCGGCTACTACCATTCGCTGCCCGGCGATGCGCTGCGCACCTTCATCGATCACTGCGCCGAGGCCCAGCGCGCCATGGGCTTTGAAAACGAAAAAGATCACCCCGAAGTCGCGCCGTCGCAATTTGAGATGAACTTTAAGTATGCCGATGCGCTCATTGGCGCCGATCAGGTCCAGCTCTACAAGCTGCTGGCGCGCCAGGTCGCGAGCCAACTCGACATGACGGCGTCGTTCTTGCCCAAGCCCGTGACCGGCGTCAACGGCAACGGCATGCACACCAATATCTCGCTGTCGCGCAAGGGCGTAAACCTATTCCACGACAAGAAGGGCAAGGACGGCCTGTCAAAAATGGGCTGGGAATTTATCGGCCGCATCTTGGCGTCGGCCCCCGATATTTGCCTCGCCCTCAATGCCAGCGTCAACTCGTATCGTCGTCTCGACCCACACTACGAAGCGCCCAACCAAATCAAGGCCTCGGCGATCGACCGCGGCTCGATGGTGCGCATTCCGCTTGGCAACGAGCGCTCGGCGCGCGTCGAGGTGCGCAGCGTTGCGCCGGATGCCAACCCGTATATGTCGGTCTACACCGTGCTGCGCACCGGGCTCGAGGGCCCCAAGGAATCGGACGACGACAGCAAGAAGTCGCGCACCCGTTTCTTGCCAGACAACATCTACGACGCCATTCGCCTGTTTAAGGGCAGCGTGTTTGCCAAGAAGCTCTATGGCGACGTGGTCCACACCAAATATGCCGAGCTCAAGAACGCCTCGGCCGAGCGCTGCCCCAAGGCGCTGGGCGCGACGGTGAAGACAAATGAAATTCAGTTTCACCACGAAGTGACAAATCAGTACCTTTGGAACCAGTTTTAGCCACGTCGAAGGGGCGCGCCTATATTGCGCCCACGGAGGCTTTGTTATGGTCGTCCGCATGAAGCGGCTCGCAAGCGTTTGGCCCTTAGCGCAAAAAGGAATCGCGTGTGGCCTGATGCTCGCGGTTGGCAACGGTTGCGTGGTCCGCGATGCGAGCACGCCAGAGACCTTTGTCGAAACCACGGTGGCAACGCTGACCGGCGATCTCGAGGCGACCTTTACGTTTGAATCCGACGAGCCGTTGGCGACCTTCTTGTGCGCCGTCGATGAGCTAGCGTTTGCCGCCTGCACGTCGCCGTTCACCACGGCGACCTTGAGCGACGGCGAGCATACGTTTAAGGTCAAGGCCGTCGACGTCGCCGGCAACGAAGATCCTTCGCCGGCCACCCACGCCTGGGTCGTCGACAGCAACTTGCCGCGCCTTGAGATCGTCGGGCCACCCGCGCTCACCACTATCCGGGCGACGCTGCTTACCATTACCGCGAGCAAACCTGTCGAGAGCTTTGTGTGCGCGGTTGGCGACGCGGCGCTGGCGCCGTGCGTTGCCATCTCGTCGACCTCGGCGCAGTATGAATTTGAAGCCACCCCTGATGGCGCGTTCGCGTTGCGAGTCGAGGCCGACGATGCGGTCGGCTACACGGCCACGGCAACGTATGCATGGGTCGTCGACGCCACGGAGCCCGTGCTCACCGCGCCCACCGCCCCAGCCGCCGTCAACAACCTCTCTAGCATTTCAATTACCTTTGCCAGCAACGAGCCGCTAGCCGATGCGACGTGCAGCTACGATGGCGGCGCCGCGGCCGCATGCACGGCCCTGACTTACAGCCGCAGCAACGTCCCCGAAGGGCAGCACAGCCTGGTCTTGAACGTGCACGATCTCGCCGGCAATGCCGCGAGCAAGACCGTCGCCTGGCGTACCGACAAAACCAAACCGGTGCTCGCGGTCGAACCGTTGAACGGCAAATGGTCGGTCACGTCAAACGAGAGCACGCATGTGGTGGCAACCGGCCTCAACGCGACGATCGCGGCGAATCAGGTCAAATCGTGGGGCACGCTGCCAACGGGCGTGGGGAATCACTCGATCACGGTGACCGGCACCGATACCGCTGGCAACGTCCAAACCGCGATCGGATATCATTGCGTGGACAATCCGTCGGGCACGATTTGTGACTAAGCAACTAAGCGACGAAGCGCGCGCCGCCGCCGCGCAGGTGCCTACAAATTACATTTTAGGAGAACCGACGTCGCGACGTCGACTGCCCGCGCGAGATTGAGCGCATCATCATCGGCCACCGTAACCTTGACCGCGAACGCCGTGCCGCCTGCCCAAATATGGAGCGTATCGGCCCCGGCCTCCCAGCTCGCAGCCTCGCCGACATCGGCCACGGCCTGCATGCCGGCGGCACCCAGGCCATACGCGGTGGCGAATTGCGCCGAGGTTTGCTCGCTCACCAGCCCAACTCCAACCAGCCGTGCACCGGCGGCTTTGCCCTTGGCGGCCTTGTCGCGCGGCCAGGTGTACAAATTGAAATCTTGCGCCGGCGAGTTAGCGGCGCGCGTGTAGGCCATCTTGCCCTGCGGGGCGGGAAGGCCAGCTAACGCCGCGGCCTCTTCGAGCGGAAGCAACTGGTCGAGCTTAGTCGCGAATTGCGCCAGGCAGCGATTGCCGCCGCCCGTCGCCGCTCGATCCATCGCGTTAGCAACGCGCGGTGCAGCGGCCTTATCAGCGAGGTCAGGCTTGCGCGCGGTAGGCGTCAGCCCTGCCGATACCGCGGCGTCGGGCTTGCTCGCCGGCTCGCTATTGACGCCGCACGCACCCCACGCACTGGCAAAAACGAGAACTACTAGTGAGATGACGGGCTGGCGCACGCGGCCACCTTACCCTAGAGCGCCTCTCAAAACCCCTCCCATTTCGAGTAAGTCCAGCTTGGCAGCTGGCGGCGTTGCGTGGTCGGCCCATACAACCAGTATGAGCCTCTTTCGCGCCTTGCCAGCTAGCCAACCTGCCTCTTACTCGCGCGGTCCGGGGTTATGAAAGGCGCTCTAGTTCCCAGGCCAGGGGCCATGCTACGAATGCGCATGCTGCTAGAGACCTTTGAGGCCGGGCCGTTTGCCTGCAATTGCTCGGTGATCGCGTGCGAGGCCACGCGCGAGGCGGTAGTCATCGATCCGGGCGGCGAGGTCGACCGCATCGCCGACATCGTGCGCAGCAACGACCTCACCGTGAAGGCAATCATTCACACGCACGCTCATCTGGACCACATCTACTGCACGCGCGACGTCAAGGAAGCGCACGGCGGCGACATCTGGCTGCACAAGGGCGACTTGTTTCTTTACGACGGCATCGCACAACAGGCCGCGATGTTTGGCTGGCAGCCGCGGCCGGTGCTGCCGGTAGACGTCTACATGAAAGATGGCGATCGGGTCGCGTTTGGCGCGCACGCGGCGCTGGTGATCTATACGCCGGGGCATACGCCGGGGTCGGTTTGTTTTGAGGTCACCGAGGCCGGCGAGCCGACCTTGCTGTTTTCTGGGGATACGCTGTTTAAGCGCAGCGTTGGGCGCACCGACCTGCCTGGCGGCGATGCGCGCCTACTTGAGCGCTCGATCAAAAACAAGTTGTATGTGCGTGATTTAGATACGATCGTGATACCGGGCCATGGCGATAGCACCACGCTTGGCGAGGAAGCGCGCAAAAACCCGTTTGTCACCGCGCGGTAAACGCGCACTTTTGGCTTGAATTAATTTTCTTCTTTGCCGCCCGGTAGGAGCACGCCAGCGGGGGCAAAAGCAGCGTATGATAGTCGGCGATGACAACTACGGTGCCTAAGGTCGCGGCTGATATAGAAGCTTTGTGCAGCAAGTGCGGCGACGTCTGGCACGTCGTCGTCGCGATGGAAAAAACCAAGGTCGTCAAGGTCCAGTGCAAGCAGTGCGGCGGCCAGCATCGCTACAAGCCGCTCAAGGCCGCCGAACGCGGGACGATGGGCCCGACCAACCGGCGCACCGAGGTCGATGCAGAAGGTAATATCGTACCCATCGCCAAGGTGGCCAAGGCAAAAACGTCACGGGCAAAGTCTGCTACCGGCGCCAGCAAGCTGCTGGCCAATGCGCCCATGGTGCAAGCCGATACCAGCAAGCCGACGCGCGCCTACAAGCCACGCGAACCGTTTGCCGTCGGCGAGCGCATTGAACACCCAACGTTTGGCCTCGGCGTCGTCGAGCTGGTGCCCGCCGCAGGCAAGATTCAAGTATTTTTTCCAAGTGGCCGCAAGCTGCTTGTATCGGGCAACACGGTGACGCCTGCAACGATGTTTGGCGCGTAGGGCAGCTTAGATTCGGCTTGGCGCGAGCCGGCTTGTTTGATAGCAACGCCTCATGTCGAAGCACATGTGGGCAGGGGTTGTTGGCGTGGTTGGTTTGATGGTCTTGGGCGGCAGCGTCGCGGCCGAGGAGCCAGGCGATTGGGCCCGCGATCACGATGACTACGTAACGTTTTCCACGTACGCGACCGGCAATCATAGCGCGCTTATCAACGTCGAATTGCGAATGCCTTGGCGCGCCAAACGCCGCGCCAAGCCGATCGTCGAGCGATTGGCCACGCTCGGCGTCGATCACCAGCGCAGCCAGCGCGCGCTGATAACGTGGCCCAAGAAAACGATCTGGTCGGGCATCGGCAACGGCGACGCGGTACTAGTTGCCACAAAAGACGGCACGCTGTGGCGCGCAGTCGACGTGAATGCGGCCGCCGCAGCGACATTTGTGAAGGTGGCCAATATCTCTAGGGCAACCACGTGGGACGCAAATGCCGCGACGAACATCGTCGTCGCGGGCGCGGGCAAGACGCTCTATGTTTCGCATGATGGCGGCGGCGCGTTTACGCCATTCAAGCTTAAGCGGCGCATCGAGGGCGTGTTCGTGCGCGCCGATGGCGTGATCGCGGTCGACCTCAAGGGCGCGCCACCGCAGTCCTCTCGCGATGGCGGCAAGACCTGGCAGGTGGCGCCCGCGGCGTTGCGCGATCTGAAGTTGGTGCGCGAAGGCAACCTGATTGGGCAGGCGCTGGACACCGGCGAAGGCGTGCGGGCCGCCTGTCGCAACGGCGTGCTCGCCGCCGATGGCATGACGTGGAAGGGCTGGACCAAGAGCTGGGAGCACACCGCGCCAAAGGCCGATGCCAAGCGGGATATTCCGGGGGGAACCGAGGATAGCCAGCTTGATGACTGGGACGACAAGTTCTCGAGCTGGGCCGCCGAGTTCACATCATGGCCGAGCGCGCTTGCCGCGACGCCGCTGCAGCCAAAGCACGAGGTTGAACATGCGGAACTAACCGCGGCATGCAGGCAGCGCGGCGGCGGTGGCTTCGGAATTGGCAGTATTGGCTTTATTGGGTCGCCGAGCGCGCCGGCTGGCTGCGTCGGCATCGACTGTGTTGCAAATCGCTATCCTAGCCATCGCAGCATCCGGTTGCGCTTTGACACGCTCGGCGATGGCGAATGTCTTGGCCAAATCAAAGATGGCATGTGCCAAGGCACAATCAAGCGCCCGGCGACGATCTACGCCGTCGATCAGGGGCGCAAGACGATCGCGTTGGCAACGCCGCCGTGCGAGGGTATGCGTCACAAGATTCTGCTTGAAGGCGGCGTGGGGTTGGCACAATGCGCCGCCAATCACGAGGTGCAGGCCCTTGGTAGCGACGGCCAGTGGCGTGTGCTTGGCCTCCTCGACTTTCCGATACGGACCGCCGAAGTCGGGCCCACCGGCGCCATCGTGCTGCGCGACGATTGCTATGCCAATGGCGCATCGTGTGGCTATGTCGCAACCCTGCCGGCGACGCGAGACGGGTTAGCGCTTACCCCGTCGGTGCGCGGGCAGTATCTCCGCGATGCGATGCCACTAGCCAATGGCAATGTGCTGATTACGATCGCCGTGCCACAAGCCGACGACCGAACGTGGATCTTCCTCGAGCGCAATGAGGGCTGGACCGCCGACGCCAAGGCACGCGACAAGCCGCGCCGCCCCGCCCACCTCACCGACCGCCTGAGCAAGCTCGCCGACTGTTTCAAGGAATCTGGCACGGCGCGGGTGGCGGGCGAGGTTAAGGTGGCCTGGGACGGCACCAAGACGACGTTCACGGGGACCAACACGGTCATCGAGCAATGCGCACATAAGGTGCTCGGGCGTTTTCCGGGGAGCCTGCCGCCCGGCGACAACACGATCTTCTTTCGCCAGTACCACACGTTGTTCGATGTCGTGGAACGCACGCCCGCCGGCGCTGAGGTCCGCGCCATGCGAGGCCTGCGCCTTGAGGGCGAGCTGAACGGCGTCTACTTCAGCGACAAGGGAGAGTTGCGCGTGCGCGAAACGATTCGACAACCCGCCTACCTCGTCCGCGAGTGGCAATTTGACGCGGGCCTGGGCGCGTTGATTCCCGTTGCCGAAGCGAAGTAACTCCGCCTGGCCCGCGCAGCACGGCGGCGACCGAAAAGCAAAATCCACCACTTTGGTGGCCAACCCTTTAAAATTGCTATAGTCCTGGGGTAGGTACGTGACCCTCATGAACGGCAAGCAGGTAGCGATTGCGATTTTGGTGTTAGGCGTCGGCATCGCGGTGGGCGCGATGGTGTTCATGGTGAAGGCTCAGCCCAAGGCGGGCGCGGTGGTGATGACGATCGCGCTGCCGGGTGAGGCGACGTTGCGCGTGCGCAGCGAACTCGGTGGCGATCGAAATTTCATCGAGTATCGCGACAGGGCGTATACGTGGCAGGGGCTCATCCCGCCGTATGCCGGCCTCGACGGCGGCACCGCGGTCGCTGCCAATGACAAGGCGATCATGGTGAGGGTGCTGCGCAACGGCAACGAACAAATCTTCTCGTTTGCGCGGCCACACGACTCGCGGCTGGGCACGATCTCGCTGGGGCCATCAACGGGTGCGATGCGCGCGGCTGCCAAACAACTTGGCGGCAGGGTTTGGACGTTCGGCGACACCGCGTATCACTTGGTGCCGAGCGGGCCTAACGGCGTCGCGATGAGCGCGTTCAACCTCCAAACGGGCAAGGCGTTTTGGAAGGTTGACCTCGCGCCAGCGTTGTTTGCCAAGCCTCCGGTGGCGGGCCCGCGCGGCCTGACACTCCACGACGGGGCGCGGGAAGTCGTCCTCGCCGCCGCGACCGGCCTCGCTGGTTTGTGACATTTAATAATTGCTTTTAGTTACAATCATTTACGGGCAAATACTGCCTTTGCGACGGCGCGCCGCCAGCGTATAATTAAAAGATGGTTTCTGCGCGCCAACCGCCTCCGCCTGACGATTTCGGCGGCGAAGAGCACACCGAGACAGGCATGCGCCTGGGCCTGCCACTGCCCAGCGATGCCGCCGACCCCATCGACGCCGGCGCGTCTTCGACGGGGTTTAAAAAAATAGTCGAACCACCCGTGCAAGACGTGGCCGCCAGCATTGATGCTAGCGCCGTGCCCGCCGCGCCAAACTGCACGCCGCCGCATCCAGGTGCCAACGCGCTGACGGTCGACGACGTCGCCAATGTCGACGCCTTGCCACCCACCGCATTTCTCAATCGCGAACTGACGTATCTCAATTTTTGTTGGCGCGTACTGCATGAGGCGACGGAAGCGCGTACGCCCTTGCTGGAGCGTTTAAAATTTGTCTCGATCGTCGCGAGCAACATCGACGAATTTTTTATGAAGCGCATCGGCGGCCTGAAGCAACAGGCGATGGCCGGGCTGCAAGTGGCGACCGCTGACGGCCGCTCGCCGCAAACCCAGGTTGCCGAGTGTCTCGCCGCGGTGGCTCAGCTTGAGCGCAGGCGCAGCGAGGTCTTAGAGACGACGCTCGCCGATATGCGCACGCAAGGCATCGCCGTGGTGGCGTTTGATGAGCTGTCGGCCGACGAGCAAGCCAGCGTGCGCGAGCACTACGTCAACAATATTTTCCCGCTGGTGACGCCGCAGTCGATCGACCCTGCCCATCCCTTTCCGTTTATTTCGAACCTTTCGCTTAACCTGCTCGTCACGCTGCATTTCCCTAAAGACCAAGACATGCGCCTGGCGCGGGTCAAGGTGCCCATTGGCAATGGCATCTCGCGCTTTGTTCGCGTTGGCGGCGGCGCCCATAAGTATGTTCGGCTCGAAGATGTCATGGCCAAGACGCTCGACCTCTTGTTTCCGGGCATGGTCGTCGAGTCCTGCCATCAGTTTCGCGTTACGCGCAACGCCAACACCGAGCGCGCCGAAGAAGAGGCCGACGACCTGGTCGAGCTCATCGAGATCGAGCTGCGTGAGCGCAAGTTTGCGCCCGTGGTGCGGATGCAAGTCGCCGGCGGCATGCCCACCGTGCTGCGCGGCCACCTCGCGGCTGAGCTTGGCCTTGACGAGCACAGTGACGTGTTTGAGGCCGAGGGCATGCTGCGCCAACGCGACGTCATGGAGCTCGCCATGCTCGAGATCCCGGAGCGTCCCGAGCTGCGCGATGCGCCGCACTCGCCGGTGCAGCCCGCGGACCTCACCGCCAAGCGCAATATTTTTCACACCATTCGCGATCAAAAATCGCTGCTGGTGCACCACCCGTATGAATCGTTTCAGCAATCCGTCGAGCGCTTCCTCAAGGAGGCGGCCACCGATCTCAAGGTGCTCGCGATCAAGATGACGCTATACCGCACCAGCCGCGATTCTGACGTGATCAAGTCGCTGATCAAGGCTGCGATGGGTGGCAAGCAAGTTGCCGTCGTGCTCGAGATCAAGGCGCGCTTTGACGAAGAGGCGAATATCCGCTGGGCGACGCGTATGGAGCGTGCCGGCATCCACGTCACCTATGGCGTGGTTGGTTTAAAAACGCACTGCAAGTCAGTGCTTGTCGTGCGGCGCGACTACGATGGCCTTCGCCGTTACGCGCACATTGGGACCGGCAATTACCACAGCGGTACGGCGCGGCTCTATACGGACTTTAGCCTGCTGACGTGTGTCGACGCCATCGGCCGCGATCTAACCGAGCTGTTTAACTACCTGACCACCGGATACGAGCCACGGCGTCGTTACAGCAAGCTGCTCGTGGCGCCAAATTTGATGAAGGCGGCGCTGCTCAAAAAAATCGAGCGTGAAATTGCGCACCAAAAAGCCAATGGCAACGGCAAGATCCAATGGAAGATCAACGCGCTTGAAGACGTCGATATCGTGCGCGCGCTGTATGCCGCCTCGCAGCAGGGCGTGCAGATCGATCTGATCATTCGCGATAGCTGCCGGCTGCGCCCGGGCATTGCGGGCCTCTCAGCATCCATTCGCGTCGTCAGCGTCGTCGGGCGCTTCCTCGAGCACGCGCGCATCTACCATTTTGGCAACAATGGCCGCGGCGAATACTATATTGGCTCGGCCGACGCTATGCACCGCAATCTCGAGCGGCGCGTCGAGGTACTCGTGCCAATCGAAGAGGCACGGCTGCAGGCCGAGCTGCGCGCGCTCATTGAGATGCAGCTTGCCGAACACCCGGGGGCCTGGCACATGCAGAGCGACGGCAGTTACCACCGCACCGATTCGGCGCTGCCCCACGCGCAGGTGCGCAGCACCGAACGCGCCGAGCAACGCCTCAAAGAGGCGACCCGCGCCAATCGCAAAATGCAGAAATAGCGGCACGTGGCAGCGCGCGAGGCGCGGAGTTGCTACACCGGGGTATGGAATCATTGCTGCCGCATGTAGTCATCATCGGCGGTGGGTTTGGTGGGCTCACCGCGGCCAAGGCGCTGGCCGAAGCGCCGGTGCGGATCACACTGATCGATCGCAGCAACCATCACCTATTTCAGCCCCTGCTCTACCAGGTGGCTATGGCGGGCCTATCACCGGCCGATATCGCGGCGCCGATTCGCTCGATTCTGCGCGACCAAGCCAACGTGCAAGTCATCATGGCCGAAGTGGCGAGTGTCGACCTCGCAGGGGGCACGCTGCGGCTCGATATTGGCGAACTGGCCTATGACTATGTCATTGTGGCCGCCGGGGGAAAGACCAGCTACTTTGGCCACGACGAATGGGCGCGGTTTGCGCCGGGGCTCAAGAGCATAGATGACGCCCTTGAAATTCGGCGGCGTGTGCTCAAGGCCTTCGAAGCGGCGGAATGGGAACAAGATGCGTCGCGGCGCAAAGAACTGCTAACGTTCGTGGTCGTCGGCGGCGGCCCGACCGGCGTGGAGTTGGCGGGCGCCATCGGCGAGCTAACGCGGTTTGTTCTCGGTCGCGATTTCCGCTCCATTTCGCCCGGGGAGGCCGAAGTTGTCTTGCTCGAGGGCGGCGCGCGCATTTTGCCGAGCTTTGACCCCCGCGTCTCGCAGCTCGCGGTGTCGCAATTGGCCGAGCTCGGGGTGCGGGTTCGCGTAAACACCCGCGTTACGGCGATCGACGAAGGCGGCGTGCATTTGGCGGGCGACGTGCTGCCGGCCGCCACCATCATTTGGGGCGCCGGCGTGCGCGGTAATGACCTCGCGGCGACGCTTGGTGTGCCGCTCGATCCAAGCGGGCGCGTCATCGTCAATCCAGATCTGACGATCCCGGGCACGCGCAACGCGTTTGCGATTGGCGATATCGCTCGCTTTGAACAAGACGGCGCGCCGCTGCCCGGGGTCAGCCCGGTGGCGATGCAAATGGCCCGCCTCGTCGCCAGCAATATCCAGCTCGCGCTGGCGGGCCACGCCGGCGAAGGGTTTCACTACACGGACAAGGGCAGCATGGCGACCATTGGCCGCAATCGTGCGGTGGCGCAAATGGGTGGGCGCGTACTAAGCGGCACGCTGGCCTGGCTTGCCTGGTTGGCGGTGCACTTGTATTTCCTGATTGGCTTTCGCAATCGGGTCGCGGCGCTGCTGACGTGGTTTTGGTCGTACGTGACGTATCAGCGCGGCGCACGGCTGATTACGGGCGAGTCGATTAGCCAGCTGCCCGCGCAAACGCTGGCAACGCCCAAGCCGTCGACGCCGCCTCATTGACAGTTTGGCACAAGGCGCGCGAGCTAAATGTCATTCGCGGCGGTGGGTAGCATGCGGCGGGCGTTGCGTAGGCATAAGCCTTGGAAACTATAACGCGCGCTACCTGGCACGCTCGTTGCTAATTGCGCAGGCATGTCTAATTTACAAATCGCCCCTTCGACCCGTCAACGTTTCCTGCGTGCGACCGCCATGTCACTCGCCCTCGCCTTGCCGACGCTGGCCACCGCGCCTCGGGAGGCGCACGCCGAAAAAATGATCATCGAGCTCTCCATTCATCAGAAAAAGCTGCCGCCCATTATCAGGACGTGGACCATGCCCATGCCCGAGTTGCCGATGGCAGATGGTACCGCTCGATCACAAGACGCCAATATCTACTTTCGCCGCACCGAAGATGTCATGACGCTTGAGGTCGACGCGCCAACCGTTCCCATGGCGGCTCGGCTTAAGGCCACGCTCGCGTCGCTGCGGAAAGAACCCGCGGTTGTCGAGCAAACCGGCGTGTACCGCCTGCAATGGCGTATTGTGCCGTAACCGCGCCTGCGTGCTATAAGCGCTACATGAACGCCAGCCCTCACGTCGCCCTCGGTTGTTTTCATGCTGCGTTAGCTATTGGCGCGGGCGCGTTTGGTGCGCATGGGCTTAAAGATCGCCTCGACGCGCGCGGCCTCGAGATTTTCGAAACCGCAGCCAAGTATCATATGTATCACGCACTCGGGTTAGTGCTCGCCGGCCTAATGCTTGCGCGCGTGCCGAGCGCAGCCCCGGCGGCCTGGCTCATGCACGGCGGCATTGCGCTATTTTGTGGCAGCCTCTACCTCATGGCGCTGACGCCGCTGAAGCTTGGACCGGTGACGCCAATTGGTGGCGTGCTCTTTCTCGCGAGCTGGCTATGGCTCGGCATTGCGTGGCTGCGCAGCTAGCCGCGCTAGCTGCGGATTGCTCGCGCGGCGCCACAAAAATGCGTCGAGCACGTAGTGGGTAGCTTGCGGCGTGGCGAGCAGCGCCACCCACAAGGCGGCGCCACCTGGGAGGCGAAGATCGCCAAAGAGATAGCTGCGCTCGTGCCAAACCGCGCGGTCCCATAGCAACTCCTCGGCAAATGCGATGGCCCACAGCGTAATGAGCAAAAACCACGGTCCCAGGCGCACCACCGAGGCGACCGTGACGCTGCGCGGCGCGCTAATCTGCCGCGCGTAGAGATAAACCAATGCCAGATACGGAACACCGTGAATAAGCACATTGGTGACGGTAAACGCGATATCGCTATTTGTGAGCACAATGCCGCCAAACCAACAAGCCGCCGTGGTCGCGATGACCAAGTGCTTGCCCAGGTTGGCGCGCGAGCCAGCGACGATGAGCGCGCGGGCGACATAGAGGACGGCAATGATTGCGCCAAGCACGAGCGCGGCGTCGGCTACCCAGGGCGCGAGCCCGTTTGCAAAATCGCCGTCAACAAACCAATCAAAGGAGCGCGGCAAGTGGGCATGCCACCAGATGAGGGGAACCACCGTCGCGGCGTAGATGGCGGCGCCGTCGATGAGCCGGCCCCACCGCGTGTGCTCGCCCGCGCGCCCGCGATACATCATGACCCAGCCAAACTGCTGGCGAACGAAGTGCAGCACCGCGAGATAGGCGAGCACGCGCCAAAACCACGCCGCGCCCGCCCAGCCATAAAGCGCCGCGCCGACGCCAAAACAAGCGATTGGCGTCAGCGTGTAGAGCCATCGACGGCGCGCGAGCTCGCTGCGGTCTAGGTAGACGATGAGGCCCGTCGACCACACGTGGGCGACATCGACCAAGAGCACCGTGGCGATCCACGTCGCCTCGGCGAGCATGGCTGGCTCCTCGCCGCTCGCGTGCGATTGCGCCTGCGCGAACCAAAGCCATAGCAGCGCCACGACCGCTGTGCCGCCAAAAAGCAGCAGATCTGCGTCGCGCGAGAAAATCCACGCCGTGCGCGGCGTGCCCTCCATCGGCACGCTCATCCGCCAACCTCGTGCGCCGCCGCGCGTGCCGCCGCGACGCCTTGCGCAAAGGCCTCTTCAAATACCGGCACCACCGAGCGATCGACGTGGGCATGGAAGACGCCTGGTTGCGCCGCAGCGCCCCATCCAGCCAATTGCGCACGCCTGGACCCAACCACCGGCCGCGCCATCGCATGGCCCCAGAACGCGACATCGAGGCGCTGCACGCGGGTCGCGATATCGGGGTGCGCGCGCTGTAGGTCGGCCAAGATCACATGCGACCACGCCTCATGCGTCGCCGCGAGCAACGAGGCACGCGCCGTGGCGACGTCGACGTCGGTAATTGGATAATACCAAGTCCACACCGTCTCGCCGCTGTCGGCGCCGGCCTGATGCGTCGCCACGACGTAGCCTAGGCTCTTGCTGTCGTAGAGCACGTTGTCCCAGCTCGGTGGAAAGTTGCCGCGGCGCTCGGGCGGCCGGCTGCGCAGATGCAGGTTGGCAACCACCCACGGGCCAACGCTGCGCGACGTTGGCGACGTTGGCGCGGCGGGCGGCGGCGGCAGGACCGAGCTCGGCGCAATAATGCGCGACGCGACAAAGCTCGGCACCGCGCTGATCACCGCGCCGGCGCGAAAGCCGCGCAGCGCCTCGCCCTGCATCGCGAGCAGCTCAAAGCCGGCGCCGACGCGCGTCACCGACAAGACCGCGGAATTTGGGCGCAGCGCCTCGCCCGCCGCCATTGCCAAGTGCGAGACCAGCGCGCCATTGCCACCCGGCCACGTCACGACCGGCCTTGCATCGTTTACCGCCGCGTCAAAGCGGGATGCGAAATAGTAGAGCCCTGCCCACGCGCTGGTGTGTTCGGGAAGCATGCCGTAGTCGTCGCGGCAGGCGTAGTCGCAAAGCCATCGCACGCGCGATGACGCGATGCCTTGCGCGTCCAGCCACTGCGCGAACGATAGATCATCTAGCGCAATCACCTCGGCGTCGTCGGAAAGGCGCGTCGACGGCACGGCGAAGGCACGTCGGCCGCGGCCATCGCGAAAGCGCGCCCACATCTTGAGCGCTTGCTCAAAGCGCGCCAGCTGCGCGACGTCGTCGGCGCTGGCACCGGCGTGCAAGAATAGCCCGGGATACCAGCGACCGCGATAGAACAGGCGTTCGTCGGGTTCTCGGCAGCGCAAATGCTCGTGTACCACCGGCGTGCCGTCGTCGGCGATTTCATCGATCGCGCCCATCTCGTCGAGCAACGAGGTGAGGTCGCTGTTTTCAGCGTCGGGCGCGACAATATAGTGCGCGCCCCACGGAAACGCGGTAACCGCGCCAAGGCCAGCGCGCGCGGTGCCACCAACCTCGGGCATGAGCTCTAGCACCACGCAGCGCTTGCCTTGCCGTCCCAACTCCCACGCCGCGGATAGCCCGGAAGGCCCTCCGCCGATAATCGCGACGTCGACCTGTTCCCACGTTGCCGGGGCCAGCGGCGCTGTGCCGAGCGCGCGATAGTCGCGGACAAACTGATGACCGCGCGCCGCACCTGTATCGATGATTTCCCCGGGGATGTGCAGTCCACCGGCGCCCAGCGCGCTGCCGCGTCGATCGCAGGCGGCGGCAAAGCTACCACCGAGCAAGTACGCCAAAAAATCGCGGCGCGAGGTCATGATGCGTTTACTGCCAACGCCGCCATTCGTCCTCGTAGTAGCGGACCAGCGCCTGATTATCGAGTTGGTTGATTTCCACCTGCACCGGGCCCATATCGGCGGGAAAGACAAACAATGACGCGAGCAGGTCGCTGGTTAGAAATCGTAAGCGCCCTGTGACGGCTGGCGCCAACTTTGTCGGCAGCGTCACCTCGCCCGCTTGCGCCAATACGTAGCCCCATTCGCCAAACGACGGGACCGTGACGTGATACGGCGCAACGCCCAGGCCCGCCGCCCGCATGGTCTCGACGATGCACCAATAGGCATAGCGCGCGAACAGCGGTGAGGTGGCCTGCACCGCCACCACGCCGCCTTGCGCGAGCTTGCGCGCAAGCAGGCGATAGAAGCGTTTGGTGTAGAGCTTGCCGAGCGAAAAATTGTTCGGATCTGGAAAATCGATAATGACCACGTCCCACGCGATGGGCGTTGTCTCGATCCACACCATGGCGTCTTGGTTCACCACGGTCAACCGCGGGTCGTCGAACGAGTGGTCGTTCAGCTCGCCCAGCGGCTTAAACACGCGCGACAGGCTGGTCATCCCTGGATCTAGATCGACCAGCGTAATGTGCTCGACGGCATCGTATTTGCGAATCTCGCGCAGCGCGAGGCCATCGCCACCGCCCAGCACTAGGACATTTTTGGGTGGCCGCGCGATCGCGCTCATCGCTGGGTGCACCAGGGACTCGTGATAGCGATACTCGTCGGCGCTGGCGAATTGCAGATTGCCGTTGATGAACAGGTTAAAGCCCGTGCGGCCATGCGTCACCACCAACCGTTGGTGCTTGGTGTTCTTGGCAAACACCACGTCGTCGGCATACATGGCGTCTTCGGCGAGCGCGGTGATGTCGTTGGATCGCAACAGCGCATAGCCCAGGCCCAGCAGCACCGCCACCGCGCGCAGGCGCACCCCGAGCACGCGCTTGCCAATGAGGGGCCGCAAGATCCACGTGCCCCACAGCGCCACCACGGCATTGAGCATGCCGACCAAGAGCGAGGTCTTGATCAGCCCAAGGTGAGGCATGAACACGATGGGAAACAGCAGCGACGCCGCGAGCGCGCCAATATAGTCAAACGTCAGCACGCGTGAGACTAGATCGCTAAACGATAGGTTCCCCTGCAAGATCCGCATCAGCAGCGGCAACTCGAGGCCGCAAATGGTCCCCGTCGCGATGACAAAGCCCAGCAGCGCGAATTGAAAATGGCGGACCTCCGCGAACAGATAGAACAGCACCGGCACCGACAGCCCGCCAACGATGGCTACGGCGAGCTCAAGGTCGAGAAAGCGCTCGGCGAGCCGGTTGTTGACAAAACGCGAAAGCCACGCACCAAGCCCCATCGCGGATAAATACAGGCCAATGACCAGCGAGAACTGCGTCACCGAATCGCCCATGAGGTAGCTGCCGAGCGTGCCCGCGAGCAACTCGTAGATCAGGCCGCACATCGCGACGATCACCACATTGACAAATAGCAAGGGCGCCGAAATGTGCACGGCCGGCTGCACGGGTGAATCGCTCGCGGAATCGGCCCCAGCCATGGCGGCGCTTATAGCATGGTTTGCCCGGCGGCTGGGTCAGCGGCCCTGCGCCGGCAGCACGGCTTCAGCTTGATAGAGCTCTTCAATGGCCTCGCGGCGGCGCACGATATGGAACTGCTCGCCATCGACGATGACTTCGGCGGGGCGAGGCCGCGCATTGTAGTTCGACGCCATCGAGGCGCCGTACGCGCCGGCGACGCCAATGGCGATCAGCTCACCTTGCGCCAGTGCGGGCAGCTCACGGTCCTTGGCGAGAAAGTCGCTCGACTCGCACACCGGCCCGACGACGTCGGTCACTCGCATCGCGCGATCGACGGGCGGCCGCACCACGGGATCGATGGGATGGTAGGCGCTATAGAGCGCGGGCCGCATCAGATCCGTGAACGCCGCGTCGACGATGGTGAAGTGTTTTTCCTCGCCGGCCTTGCGAAACAGCACCTTGCTTAGCAGCACGCCCGCGGGGGCGACCATTGATCGACCTGGCTCGAGCACGAGCTGAACGCCTAGCTCACGCAGGCTGCCACTCGCGGCCATGACCGCCGCGGCATACGCTTGCTGCGTTGGGCCCACGGCTTCGCCGGGTTTACGATATTGCACGCCGAGGCCGCCGCCAATGTCGAGATACTTTATGGGCACGCCCTGCGCGCGTAAGGCAACAACCAATTCGGCCAAGCGGCCGACCGCCTCGCTAAACGGCGCCGTATCGAGCAATTGCGAGCCGATGTGGCAGTCGATGCCAATGATATTGACGTGGCCGACGCGCGCCGCCGTGGCGACCGCCGCCGCGACCGCTTCACGCGCGATGCCAAATTTATTTTGCCGCAGCCCGGTGGAAATGTATGGATGCGTCTGCGCGTCGACGTCGGGATTGACCCGCAACATGATGTTGGCGGTGCTACCCGCGGTCGCCGCGACCGCGCCGACAAGCTCGATTTCTTCGATCGATTCGACATTAAACGCCATGATGCCCGCCGCGAGCGCCTCGGCAATTTCGTCGCCGCGCTTGCCGACGCCAGAGAATACGACGTTGCTTGCAACGCCACCCGCGGCCAGCCAGCGCCGCAATTCGCCAATTGACACGATATCTGCGCCGGCGCCGAGCCGCACCAAAACACTGAGCACGCCGAGATTGCCGTTGGCTTTGACGCTGTAGCAAATAAGCGGCGGCCAGGCGGCGAACGCGTCGACATAGCCGCGATAGGCCTGTTCGATGAGCGCTCGGCTATAGACATACGTCGGCGTGCCGACCGCGCTGGCGATGGTCGGCAGCGGCACGCCCTCGCAGGTGAGCACATCATTTTTGTAGGTAAAGCTCATTTGCAGAGCGTATCTCATAATCTCGGACCGAGCGAGCGAGAGGCAGGTTGGCTAACTGGCAAGGCGCGAAAGAGGCTCATACTGGTGGTATGGGCCGATTGAGCAACGCCGCCAGCTACCAAGTTGGCCTCGCTCGCGACAGGAGAGGTTATGAGATACGCTCTAACTCCTTGCGAATCCGACGTAGTTCGGCGGTTACTTGTTTGCGCGCCGGCGCGCCGACCAAATCGCGGCGGGCGAGCGCACGGTTTACGTCGAGCCACTTGTAAATGTCCCGATCAAATTTGGCGTTGACGTCGCGATAGTCCGCCAGGTTCAGCGCCGCCAGCTCGCAATTCTTGGCAAGCGCGCGCCGCACCAAGGTGCCCGCGGCGTCGTGCGCATCTCGAAAGGCGACGCCCTTGGCGACCAGGTAGTCCGCGACCTCGGTGGCTACGAGATGCCCCTTGTCGACGGCCGCGCGCAGCACGTCGCGGTGAAACACCACCGACGCCATCATGCCCGCGGCGACGGTAAGCGAGGCCTCAAGCGTCTCCACGGCGTCATAGAGCGGCTCCTGCGTTTCTTGCAGATCTTTGTTGTAAGCCAGGGGCAACCCCTTGACCACGGTCATGAGTGTCACCCACGCGCCGATGACCCGCCCCGCCTTGCCGCGCACCAACTCGGCAATGTCGGGGTTCATCTTCTGCGGCATCAGGCTCGAGCCCGAGCAATACGCCTCGCCAATCGACGCAAAGCCGAACTCCTGCGACACCCACAAGACGAGTTCTTCGCCAAGCCGCGACAGGTGGACCTGGCACAAGGCCGCCGCCGCGACCAGCTCAATGGCAAAATCGCGATCTCCGACCGCATCAAGACTGTTGCGCGATAACGCGGAAAATCCCAGTTGCGCCGCGGTTTCCTCGCGATCAATGGGCAATGTCGTCCCGGCGAGCGCGCCCGAACCCAGTGGCGAGACGTTGGCACGTAGCAGCGCGTCGGCAATGCGGCCGGCATCACGCGCCAACATGGCGTCATAAGCGAGCAGGTGATGCGCCACCGAAACCGGTTGGGCCCGCTGCAAATGCGTATAGCCGGGCATCAGGGTATCGAGCTCTTGCTCGGCCTTGGCAACCAACACCAGGCGCAGCGCCTTGATCGCGGATAGCAGCCGACCGCCCGCCATCACCGACCACAGGCGCAGGTCGGTCGCGACTTGGTCGTTGCGGCTGCGACCGCTGTGCAGGCGGCGTCCGGCGTCGCCAATTTTATCGGCGAGCCGCGCTTCGACGTTCATATGGATGTCTTCGAGGTCGGCGCGGAATTTCAACTTGCCTGCCGCAAATTCCGCCTCTACCTCGGTCAGGCCCCCTGCGATTGCCGCCGCATCTCGCGCGCTCAGGATGCCTTGCTTGGCCAGCATGGCGGCGTGGGCGCGCGAACCGGCGACATCGACGGCGAGCAACCGATAGTCAAAGCCAATCGACGCGTTTAGCCGGGCCGCCGTCGGATCGAGCGCCTTGGCGAAACGGCCGCCACGCGCGCCGGTGTGCGTTTTCTTGGCCGCCTTAGATTTTACATGAGGGGTCTTGCTCACGTCCGCAGTGTGCCAGAAACGCCGTTTTCTTGCGCCCGGCCCGGTTATTTTCGACAATGGCCGCGTATGGACAAACGCTTCCTCATCGACCAACTCATGGCCAATCTCGACAGGTCCGCGCGCACGGCGCTGACCGCTAGCGAGGCGCTCGCCACCGAGGCGCGCGATGGCGCGACGCCTGACGAAAAACGCGAGGACGCTCGCGCCGCCCATCAGGTCGCCAATCTTGGCCAAGCGCAAGATCGCCGCGCGCGGCAGGCCTTGGCCGAGATCGACGAGCTGCGAGGGTTTGCGCCCCCGCGCCTCGCCGCGGGCTCGAATATCTTGCTAGGCGCACTGGTCGAGATCGAAGATGCAGAATCGGGCGATGGCCGCACGCTGTTTCTCGCGCCGGTGGGCGCCGGGGTCACGCTCACCGGGCCGGGCGGGGATGGCTTTCTTACCGTCGTCACGCCTGCATCACCCGTCGGCCGCGCGGTCATGGGTCGCAAGGTCGGCGATGTCGTCGATGTCGCCGTGCAAGGCGAGCTGCGCGAGTGGCAGATAAGCTACGTCGAATAGCGCCGCGCCAATTAAGCGTTACGAGATCGGTTCGGACGGTGCCGTCGTGCTGACGCCCGCACCCCAAAAACTGACGTTTGGCAGCGGTCCCACTACGAGGGTACCCACCCCGGTGTTGACATCGATCGTGAACATCTCGCCAGCCGCTGAAAAACCGTAGAACGTGCCGGCGTAGAACGCCATGCCCCACACGCCGTTGAACCCGGTCGGGCCAATGAGCGTCGCCTCAAACGTGGTTTCGTCGAGCCGCGCCAGGCTGGTTGAACTCTGGCCCGCATCTAACATGGCATAAATGCCGACGTCGCGCACATAGAACAAATCGCCCGAGAAACCAGTGCTTGGTCCCAACGATCCGACTGACGTTGCTTCTCCGGTGGTTTGGTTGATCTCCGCCAGTTGATTCGAGCCGCCGGCGATGAGGCGTTCCGCGCCGGTCGGATTGCCGACATCGACGGGCATGAACGTCAGCGCATTCGCGGAAAAACTTAACTGTGGCGACAACAACTCTGCCTCGGCGGTTTCTGGGTTGACGCGCATAATCTTGGAGAAGGTCGCGATATAGAGTTCGCCGGCCGCATTAAGCGCCAGATCCGTGGCCTGGTCGGCGGCGGGGTTAAAAGCGCCGCTGAAGGGTCCGACCTCGGTCAGCTCATTGGTCAAGGGATCGATCTTGTAGAGCACGTTGCTGCTATGCGCGTAAAATGCGTGCACGACCTCTATGGGTGGGGCGTCGGGATTTTTGGGACGATCGGGTTCGTCAGGTTGCGATTGACCGGTAGTAAAACAGCCGCCCATCGCCGCCAGCGCGCAAAGGAAAGCTACCAAGATCCAACTGCGTAGCATCGCCATATTGTAGCCAGCGCCCGCGCCGGATACCACGCAATTTCGAGCTTCGGCGCCAATTGGTGTGGCGCCAAGGTGTGTCGCTATCGCCGATGTAGGCCAACCTGAGCCAGCAGGATCGCGGCTACGCCCGCGTCAGATCGCGGCAGATGTTCTTCTGATGGGCCTCGATGGTGCCACCGCCAATTTCGATGAGCTTGGCGTCGCGCAAGAATTGCTCGACGCGATACTCGCTGCAATAGCCCCAGCCGCCGAGGACCTGCACCGCGGCGTCGCACACCTCTTTGGCCGCGGTCGCGCAAAATAGCTTGGCGGCGTCGGTGCCGAGGCGATTGCGTGACGCAGGATTTACCGTCGCGGCGACGCCGTAGACCAGCGCGCGCATGGCCTCGACCTTGGCGAAACTATCGCCGATGTAGCGCTGAATCTGGCCAAATTCAGCGATGGGCTTGCCGAACGCGCTGCGGTCGACGGCGTACTTGGTCATGACGTCCAGGCACCGTTGCGCCATGCCCAGGCTCATCGCCGCCAGGCCCAGGCGCTCGATCTCGAGATTTCGCATCATGTTGGTGATGCCGCCGCCCTCCGTGCCGAGCAGGTTGGCCGCCGGCACGAAGCAGTTGTCAAAGATGAGCTCGCACATGGTCGACGCGCGCATGCCCATCTTGTCGATCTTGGGGCTGTTGCTAAACCCGGCAAAGCCGCGCTCAACGAGAAAGGTCGTGATCTTGCCCTCGAGCTTGGCGTAGACGCAAAACACGTCGGCCTCGGGCCCGTTGGTGATGAACGTCTTGCGCCCCGTGAGCAGATAGCCGTCGGCGGTGCGCACGGCCACCGTCTGCATGCCGAGCACATCGGTGCCCGCGCCAGGCTCGGTCATGCCCATCGCGCCAACCTGCGCGCCGCTCATGGTCTTTGGCAGGTAGCGTTGGCGTTGCACGGCGTTGCCGGGGAAATACACATTGTTCACAAACAACAGCGCGTGCGCGAGATACGCCAGGCAAAACCCTGGATCGGCATAGGCCAACTCTTCGTGCACGATGACCGAGGCCACGGCATCAAGCCCAGCGCCGCCATCGGCCTCAGGAATGGTGATGCCAATAAAGCCGAGCTCGCCGAGCTTACGCAGCAGCCCGACGTTGAACTCGCCCTTTTGGTCGTACTCGCTCGCCTGCGGCTCGACATGATCGCGCGCAAAGCGGCGGATCGTCTCACGCACCATGGCGTGGTCGTCAGATGGTTCCCAGAGGCGCTTATCGAGCGAAGACATCATGCCCGCTAGATAGCACACTGCCGGCGGTGACGGCGGGGTCACTCTCGCCCTGAAATATATTATAAATTACAATTAGTTATGGTATGTGGTGCGTGATTACCAACACCAGAGGTGACTACGCAGCAGCCATGCTAGCTCATCGAAATTACACCGAAAAACGGCGCCGAGAGTGACCCTACTCGGCGCGGGCGCGGCGGCTGCGGCTGGAGCCGATTGGCATTTCGGCGAGCGGCGTGCCTTGCTTGCTGGCGGCATTGGCCGCGGAGATTACGACGGATGCCGCTAGGCCAGCCGACGTGGCGGCGGCGTGCGCGGCAGAAATTCGCCCGGCGGCAGATTCGTTGCGCTCGCGAACGTATTGGCCGTACGTAATGACGCGGTTGCGACCGCTGTGTTTGGCGTGATAGAGGGCGAGATCGGAGCGCTCGATCATTTCGGCGCGGTTCGCGGCGTCGTCGGGATACGACGCAATACCAATCGACATGGTCACTTGCAGCGGCCCCTTCTCGGTCTCGATGACGAGCTTGGCGACCTCCGTGCGCAAGCGCTCGGCCACGGCGCGCGCGGTTTCGGCATCGGTGGCCTCAAGCACCACGGCAAATTCCTCGCCGCCGTAGCGCGCCGAAATATCGATCTTGCGCGCGACCTCTTGCAGCACGCGGGCGACGCGGCGCAACACCTCATCGCCCACCGGATGGCCGTAGTTGTCGTTGACCTTCTTGAAGAAGTCGACGTCGCATAGCAGCATGGCGGCCTTGTGGCCATGGCGCGTCGCGCGCTCGATGAGGTCGCCAAAGCGTTCTTGGAACGCGCGATGATTGGTCAGCCCGGTCAGGCCATCGGTGGTGGCCATGGTTTCCATGCGCTTGTACAAGAGGCCATTGACCATCGACACCGCGACCTGGTTGGCGATGACGGTCAACATTTCGCGCACGTCTTTGCCAAAGCGCTTCTCCTCGCGCGCGAGAAACGTCATGGTGCCGACCGCATCGTCGACGCAGAGCAGCGGCACGACTAGCAACGAGCGCGCCTCGGCAAAGGTGTGCTTTTTCGTGAACACAGGCGCCGACAGCTCACGCAAATCGCCACTAGCCGGCAAGTAGTGGCGGTTCTTGACCACCATCGACGCCAGCCCGGCATTGTCGCGAAACTCGATCCCCGCCAGATCTTCTTCCTCAATCAGGCCCTCGCCGCCGCGGCGAATCCGCACCGCCGCAACGCGGTGCTTGCCGCGCTCGCGGTCGTAGAGCGTAATGATCGCCACGTCGTAGTCTGCGATCGCCGCCGCCGCATCGAACGCCGTCTCATGCACCTGCTCGGGCGTCAGCGCCTGGCCAAGCAGCGCCGCGGCTTGGTAAAATCGTTCGTATTCATACTTCGAACGCTCGACCGATCGAAATACCTGTTCGATCTGAACCGCGCGCCCGAGCTGGACCGCCGCGCTCGACAACAAGGCCGCCTCGGCCTCGGTAAACGGCTTATCGCGATCGGCGCAAACGGCACCACGTACATGCCCATGCTCGAGCACGGGGACGGCCGCAAAGGCGCTGCCCGCATGCTCGCGCTCGTAATAGGGTATTTGCCCGAGCTTGGTCGCGCTCGCCAGCACCGGAGCCGCCTCACGCATGACCGCCGCCAGCAGCCCCAGGCTCGTCGAAGCGGGCGCGAGGTCAGGTGAATCTGAGACGGCCTCGCCCACGCGCATCGAGCCGTCGGGCGTTGGCCACATCCACACCACCGAGCGTGCACCAAGCAGCCGCTTGACCGCGCGCAAGACCCAGACCGCGGAGTCGTGGATCGCATCGGTGCCCGCGGCCGAAAGCATGGCTTCTTCTTCGGGTCGCGGCCGCGCCGCGCGGCTGGTCGGGCCCAGGGCGGCCGAGAGAAAACGCAAATCGCGCGCCGCCTGCTCTTTCTCGACCAGCACGTCGTGCAACCGCCGCGCCTGGCGCACCCGATATCGCACCACGAGCGCGCGCAGCAAGACATAGTGTAGCAACGCCGCGCCAATAATGAACAGGGCGTGCAGCGCCACCGTGACGAGCAGGCTCGCGCTCACGGGCCCGGCCGCCAGCGCGCGCGCCACCGTCGCGCCCTCGATCGCGAGCGCCGCGCCAAGCACCGCGATCGCCGCGGCGCGCGACAAGACCGTGATCGCAAACGCGATGGCCGCATAGAGCAAGGGGTACAGCGGCGAGTGGAGCCCGCCGGTGGCGAACAAGGAGGTGTAGAGCGCCGCGATCAAGGCCAGGCAAAGCTCGAGATCGCGAAAGATCGCCTCGGCGCGATACCACCACGAGGCTTGCTGCACCCGCGACGATGCGGGGGCAAAGCCAAGCCGCCGCAAGAGGGCGTACACGAGCAATAGGGTGACCGTCGTCGCAAACAGCAGCTGCACCGCGGTGATCTCGCCACGCAAGCTGGCACCAGCCATCACACCCGCCATCAGCGCAATGCAGGCGAGCGTGGCCATGATCGTGCCGCCGGCCACATGCATTGCCAGTTCCAAATTGCGTTTCATGGCGTACCGCCTGGGGTGGGCGTTTCTTGCGCGCCGGGCGCAACGGGCACCAATCTAATGATGCGATCGCCGACAAAGGCCAGCCCAAGCTCATCGCGCGCGATGGCTTCGATCGCCCGCACGTCGGTCGATAGCGCATGCACCTCACGCGCCAGCTGACGCTTTTGTTCGCGCAACGCCCCGATTTCGCGGCGCAAGCCATCGGTCTCGCGCTCGAGCTGAGCCGCGGGGCCACCGTCCGCCAAAAAACGCGCCGGCACGATCGCGAAGCACACCGCGATCACCGCGGCCAGGCCCATGCGCAATAACCAGCGCCGCCACACAGGAGGCACGTGCATATCTGCGAGGACTCGTTGCACCTTAGCTCTTAAATAGCCACCCCTTGCCGGGCGGGGCAATTTTTTGGCCAAACTCCACCGCAAATGGTTGTGCTATGGTCCGCGCAATGAAGCCCGTTTCGACCACGCCGCCCCGTGCAACGCGCTTGGCCTCGGCGCGCCATGTGCTAACAGTTGCGCTAGCTTGCACGGTTGCCGCGGCGTGCAATGATAAGCCCTCGACACAACTTACGTGCGGCGAGGGCGTCGCGGCCCCGCTCGCGGCCGGTGGCACGGTCCAGGTTGAGACTGGCGACGCCAAGGACCTACGCGGCGCCGCTGCCACGGCCGACGAAAAAACCACCTCGACGTGGACCTTAGCTATTTCGTGTCGCGACGATATTGCCGCATCCGATCTCGATGCGATCGGCCTCGCCGTGGCGTTTGAGCCCGCCCCCACCGACGCGCGCACCAGCGAGCGGCCGCTGCGCTTCACGTTGCCCTTTAAGGCGGCGCGCTTGGCAAAAAATGCCGGCGTACGCCACTTGCGAATTGCCGCGGTCACCGGCGATGGCGAGGTGTTTTACCCGCCCGTCGCCGACGCCGTGTTCGACACCACCGACCCGTACGCCTCCACGGTTACCTTTAGCGCCGACTTTTTCGCGACGTATCAGGTCGTGGCGCCCAAAACCGCGGGCACGCCGATTACCCGGCGTTTTACGTATAAAGCCATTCTCGGGGTGTCTATGGGCGGCAACGCCGCGCTTTCGGTCGGCCTGCGCCATCACGAACGCTTCGACATGATCGCAGACCTTGGCGGCGAGCCCGGCCCCAGCATGCCCTACACGCTCAGCGTAATCCGCGACTACATCCTTGGCTCGGCGTGCGCCGGTGACGCGGGCCCAGAGCCCGAGCCTGGCTCGCTTGCTAGCCGCCGCGTGCCCGCCTGCAGCGCGCGCCCCGCGCTGCTTGATCAGCACGAGATCGCGTCCGACTTTGACCACTTCACCTATCAAGAAGGCGAAGGCGTGGGCCTTAAGCTACGCCGCGGCTTCTACGCCATGGCCTTGCGCGATATGGCGCGCGCCTTTGGCAACCTCACCGTCTATAATGTGGCCGACGCCTATGCGCCGCCAGGCGTCGATCCGGCCTACTTCCAGGAGCCAGCCGAAACCCGATGCCCGGCGCCGGTGACGCTCGCCAACTACTTCGACGCGCGCTTTAATCCTGAGGGCGCCCTGCCCGTCATTACGTTTTGCGACGGCGGTGACAACGAGGCCACGGGTTTTGGGGTGTGGAACGACGACGAAATTCACGACGAGCCCATGGAGATCTTGCTCACCGTTGATCTCAACGAAAACGGCAAGCGCGATCTTGGCGAGCCGGTGCTGATGCAAATGCATGAGCCCTTCCTCGACGTCGGCATCGACGGCCTCGCCGACGCCGACGAACCAGGCTATGATGCGACAACCAACTCAGACCCCGCCGGCGACAATTATCACTACCTGCGCAATCCGCGCGGCACCGAAGACAGCCGCTGGCATGAGCCAGGCGAGCCGTTTGACGATGTCGGCGTTGATGGCGTAGCGACAACCTGCCAACAAGGCGACGCGCCGCCCAAAGGCGTGGCGCGATGCTACGATGTGGGCGAGGGCGACGGGCAATGGAGCCTCACGCCAAGCGCCCAGGGCTGGCTGCGCAACGACCTCGCCGAGGCGATGGGCGCGCTAACGCCCGCCGAGCGCGATCGCCTCGATTTTTGGCACGACGCCGGCATCCGCGACTTCTTCAACGCGTCGGTCTCCGCCAATCGCGGTTTTTCGCAGCTGATGAACCTCTTCGATCGCACCGGGCGCGTGTTCACGAGCTACAACTCTGTCGCGCAGACGCCCACGGGTCAACCCTATGACTTTGGCCTCGTTGACTGGCCGAGCGTCGGTCGCAACGTGTACGTGCGCTATGGCGATCCCGACGCCAGCGAGGCGCAAATCTTAAATGGCGACGGGCGCCATGTCGGCACGGTGCTGCAAATCGTCGCCCGCGTCACCACGGCCTTTGCGTGGATGAACGCGCATTGGCCGAATGGCGATCGCGAGGACGAATACACCAGCGGCCAGCTGTTCGAAGACCTCTCGTTTGAGACCACGCTAGGCCGCGACACCCCGTTTGCGCTGTTCTTGCCCCCTGGCTACGACAATCCCGCCAATGCGAATGTCCGATATCCGGTCATCGTGTTTCTCCACGGCTATGGCCAACAGCCCAAGGACATGGTCGCGCTCTCCGCGGTGTTTGAGTCGTACATGCAGCCGACCGGCCTCACCAAGGACCAGCGCTTTCAAAAATTCATCATCGTCTACGCCGATGGCCGCTGCCGGCCGCAGCGTGATGGCGTGCCGGTCAGCCTCGAGGGCGATCTTTGCGAGAGCGGCAACTTTTTCATGAACCTCGCGATCGGCGGGCCCGGGCAAATGGAAGATGCCATGCTCGAGCTGCTCGACTACATCGACGCGAACTACCGCACCAAGGCGCCCGAAGAAGTTACGTTTACGCCATAGGCGGCGTGTGCCGCTACGCCGCGCGCTCGGCGACCGCAAAGGATTGCGACGGACGGCGCGTGGTGGCGCGGGCTGGACGGTTGCCAAACGCAAGCTCGGCCGCGGCCAGATCGGCGGGTGTATCGACTTCCATGGCGCGAAATGGCGCGATGTCGACGGCGACAAATTGCGCGCCGCCCTCAACCATTTGTTGAAACGAGGCCTCGTAGTATTCGTTGACCAAGCCAAGCGTAAGCATGCGATGGCGAATGGTGGCGAACAATTCCACGGTGTGATGCGGCTCGAACACCTCGATGCCGACCGACTCGCCCGCGGCGGCGTCGATGGCGACTTCCTTGCCAATGCCGGTCACGCCAAGCGACGCGTCCATGGCGAGCTTGACCTCTTCGACGCCGAGGTCGTCCGCGCGGCGCAGCGCGATGCTGCTGCCGGTGGTCTCGAGCATGCGATGCAGCACCTCGAAGTCGTAGAGCAGATCGCTGTCGAGCAGCAAAAAGCGACGGCCACCAATCGCCTGTTCCGCGAGCATCAGCGAGTAGGCGTTGTTGGTGGTGGCAAAGTCTGGGTTGTGGATGAAGACGAGTTTCATGGTTGGCGCAAAGGCGCGCACCGCGAACTCGAGTTGTTCGTGTTCAAACCCGGTCACGATGATGACCTCGCCGACGCCACATGCCGCGAGCGCGTCGAGCTGGCGCTTCATCATCGAGGTGTTGCCGATGGCCAGCAGGCTCTTGGGCGTGCGTTCGGTCAGCGGGTGCAGCCGGGTGGAACGGCCAGCGGCCAAGATGACGGCGGGTGTCGACATGGTTTCAGGGTGTTGCAAGTTTGTTGCCAGGCTGTCACATAGGACGATCAAGCGCTTACACGCTGATGAATGGGCCTCGTGTGGTGAAAATCCACCAGATCGTTAGAGTGCTGACAGGCAAAGTCGCCAGGGTGGCCGCTCGATTCACCACCTATCGCAACGTTTGCAGGCGGTTAGCTACCCGTTTGAAGACGCAGCGCGCCGAGAAAGCGCGAGGTGGAGCACCGTCAAAACGACGTAGCCAAGCGAGATGGCGACGCCATACCCGGCCGCCAGCTTGATGGCGATTGGCCACCACGGCGTTACAGCAACTAGCACCGCCCAAGCAAACACGTAGACATCGCGGCGGCCCAACGAGCGCAGGTGGGTCAGCGGCGAGGCCTTGTCGTAGACCTCGTCCATGGTGGCCGCGGAGCGCTCGAACCACCAACGGAAATCGTAAAAATCACCGCCCCGCTGCTTCACCTGCGCGTACAGCGCGAGCTGCGAGAAGACACGTCCGCCGGCGGCGAGCAGGCCAAGGGTTTCCCACATGCCACCCGCGGCGACGCCAAGCGCCGCCATCGCGGACCCGTCGACTAGATCGTCGGCGATGTTGTCGAGCCACTGACCGAGCTTGCTAAATTGGTAGCGCAACCGCGCCAACTCGCCATCGCACGAATCGAGCACCGATTGAAAAAACAGCGCGAGGCCGGCGACGGGCCACAACCAGGCAGCAGGGTTGCTGCGCGTCGCGAGCAACAGGCCCGCGGCGAAGAACCCAACCAATAGCGCGACCACGGTGACGTGATTTGGCGTCAGTGGGGAATTGGCGATCAGCCGCGTAATACGCAACGAGACGTGGTGATTCACCAAGGCGTCAATGGGTCCCTGAAACGTCTTGGGCAGCGAGCGCAGCAGTTGCCACTCCGCGCGCCGGTGATCGGCGGCGCTATGCAGGGCAATGCCCGCGACCTCGTCGGCCGAGAAGATCCACGCGCCTGCGGGGATCGGCGCACCCAGCTGACGCTCGGCCACCAGGCCAGGTACCGTGGGCAGTTCGCCTTCAAAGGTGACGATCGCGCGCGTAGCACCGCCACGCGCCGCTAGCCACAGACAGCGATGCAGCACCGTGATGCCACCGACCCGCGCGCTGGGATTGCTAGAATTAGCCGCCGCGGTGATATAGGCGATGTCGCCACGAGGTTGCCCACTCATCGCCGCATGCCTAGCACACTCGCCGCACGGCGTGCACGCGATTGAACACATGCGGGGTGTGCGTTGCAGGGCGCGTAGGGCCTCCAAGGCGGTGAAATTCTGACACCGCGGCAATCTGCGCCAAGGCGGGTTTGGTCGTTGACGCGGCAGCGAGAGATGGGTTAACGCGTAGCCGAGGTATTTATGAATTCTGCCCCACAACTCATCGATGCAAACGTCGCCACCGAAGGCACCGGCGCTAAAAAAATCGCCAAGCATAAAGAAGCGCTAGCGATCAACGGCGGCCCCGCGGTGCGCGCCACGGCGCTGCCCGGACCGTACCCTGGCGCGCTGCTGATCGGCAAGGCCGAGGAAAAGCACGTGCTCGATGTGCTGCGCTCGAAGTCGCTGTTTCGCTATTACGGCCCCGACGTGCTCGGCAAGGTGACGTCGTTTGAGCGCGCGCTGTCGATGCGGCTCGGCCGCCTGTCCGTGCTCGCGACTAACTCTGGCACCTCGGCGCTGAAATGCGCGCTGCACGCCGTAGGCGTTGGTCCCGGTGATGAAGTGCTCGTGCCAGCGTATTCGTATGTCGCCAGCGCTGACGTCGTAATCTCGCTCGGCGCGACGCCGGTGTTCGTTGAAATCGACAAATCGATGACAATGGACCCAAGCGACCTCGAGGCCAAGATCACGCCGCGGACCAAGGCCATCACGCCAGTGCACTTGTTTGGCGTGCCGTGCGCGATGCGCGCGATCATGGAGATCGCCGACCGTCACGGCATTGCCGTAGTCGAAGACTGCGCGCAGGCCCTCGGCGCAAGCTACGACGGCCAGCTCGTCGGCACCTTTGGCAAGATCAGCATCACCAGCTTTCAACTCAACAAGGTTATTACGTGCGGCGAAGGCGGCGCGGTGTATGCGCGCGACGAGGCGGTGTTTGATCGCGCGGTGCGCTTGCACGACCACGGCAACTTCCGCGGCAAGGCCGGCGGCGAGACCACCATCGGCGAAGGGTTTCGCTTAAGCGAGCTCTCTGGCGCGGTGTTGGTGGCGCAGCTCGAACGCCTCGACGACATTCTGGCCCGCCTGCGCGGCGCGAAACAATATTTGGTGAGCAAGTTGGCCAAGGTGAAGGGCATCGAGCTCGCGCCCTCCAACGACCTCGCCGGCGACGCAGGGCTTGGCCTCGCGTTTTTTGTCAGCAGCGCCGAGAAGGCCGCGGCCTTTGTCGCCGCGCTCGAGGCCGAGGGCATCCGCGCGCAACGCCAATATGGCGGCAAGACGCTCTATCAGCAGGCTGCGGTCGTCACCGCGGGCTTGGGCGGCGCCGGCCAATGCCCACGCAGCGAAGACCTGGTAGGGCGCAGCGTGTTTCTCGCGCTTTCCACCAAGCTGACCAAGCGCGACCTCGCCGACGTCGTGTTAGCGATTCGCAAGGTCGCCTTCGCCTTGGCCTAAAGCGGCGCCGCTATGACCTTTGACGCGCTTGTCTTGGCCATCGGACCGAACGCCAACCGCCGGGTTGGCGGCATGTCGCTAGTCGACCGCGCCCGCCGGGTTGCGGAAAAAGCTGGTGCAGACGTAGTCCATATTGTTACCAGCGCAAGTCAGCTCCAACCGATCAGTCAAGCGTTTGGCGCCAAAGCGGTACGTCATGGCTTGCTGATTATTGATGGCGCGACGCAGGTCGTCCACATGCCGCTGGTCCTGCCGATGTTGGACGAGTCGGCGTCGAGGCCGCACCGCAAGGCCATCGCCCCTGACGGAACGTATGCGGGTGCCCTTTATTGCGTCGATCGCGCCACCGCCGTCGACGCGATCAGCAAGCTTGCGGAGTACGACGGTGACCATGCCAAGCTTGCGGCCAGCTGGGGCGACATGGCTGAAGCCTTTGTCCACGGCGACATCGCGCGCCACCCGGCGACAACGCGCGTCGAACGCAAGGCCGCGCTCGACATGTTGCTCCGCCTGGTGCACAAGTCCACCGACAACGCCATCACGCGCTATCTCTATCGCCCGGTGTCGCGGCCGCTCACCAAGTTTTTTCTGATGACGCCGATTACGCCCAATCAAATTTCGGCGCTGGTTGGCATTCTTGGCGTCATTGGCTGCGTGCTGGTCGCGCGCGGCAACCACGCCGACCTGGTGCTCGGCTCGGCGCTCGTGGTCATCGCGGGCTTCATCGACTGCTGCGATGGCGAGGTGGCGCGGCTGCGACATCTCAGTTCCAAGCTCGGCGCGTGGCTCGACACCCTCATCGACGAATTTACGTCGGTGGGCTATATCGTCGCGCTAGGCCTGCATTGCCACAACCGTCAGCCGGAGGCCTGGGTGCTGCCAACGTTGTGGACTGGCATCATCGGCTCGGCGCTGTCGCTGTACATAATTTACTACTTCGACCTGCGGGTCGCGAAAACCGGCAACTCGCAAAATTATGTCGGCAACCTGGCGCTGCTCGGCGATGACGCAGCCAGCCTGCGCCTAACGCCGGTGCGACCCAGCGTTACGACGTCGCCACTAGCCGCGCGCGCCATGCCGCTGATTTATGCCGTGGTGCGCCGCGATTTCGTCAATCTGGCGTGCCTGGCCATGGCGATCGCGGATGTCTTCCGTTTTAACTTTGCCATCATGGCGCTAGCGACCACGGTGATGACCATCATCATCGTGCCCGAGCACCTGAAGCTGCGGCGCCTGCTGGCGCGGTTTGCCGCGCTGGGCGCGCCGATCCGATACGCACCCTAGTGTCTCGCGCGCGGGCCTCATGCCTGCAACGCGCGCCAGGCGGTGACAAAGCTAAGGTTTAAGAGCCGGTGCAGCAGAAACATGGTGAGCATGATAGCGATGGCGCTCACCAATAAGATGCGCGTCACTGGGCTTTGCCACGGATACAGCAGATGCACGGCAAAGCTGACGAGCACGGGCGCCAGCGTGCAGACCCAGACCAGCCGTTGCTCGCGCAAATAGGTACCCAGCGGCAGCTCGAGCGCACGCAGGCTCATGCCGAGCAAGACGGCAAAGGCGAGCGGATAGCCGACGATCCACGCCAGCGGCACCGCGAGCAGGCCTAGCTGCGGCAGGCCGGCGGCAAATAGCACGAACAGCACCGGCATGATGATCGACGCCGTCACCATATACGTCAGCGTCTGGCCCGCACGCCCGGTGCCATCCAGCAGCGGCGGCATGACGTAGCCCAGCGAGCGCAGGATGGCGACCGCGCACAGCAAGCGCACCGCCGCGCCCGCGCCCGCGAATGAAGCGTCAAAGAGGCCGACGATGTCGTCCGCGGCCACGAAGACGATGCCGATGTACGTATTCACGGTGATGAGATTCAGCGTGGTAAACGACAAAAACTGATCAACCAATTGCGGCCTTGAGTCGCGCACCCGCGCAAAAGCCGAAAAGGCGACATCGACCACGACGCCAGCGATCATTTTTACGGGTTCGAAGATGATTTCGTGCGCGAGCTTATACATGCCTAGCACCTTGTCGCCAAAGAAATAGCCGACCACGGGATAGTCGATATTGCCAAACAGCTGCGCCAAGAGCGCGCTGCCCGCGGTTTGCAGGCCAAACTTGAGATGCCGCCACACGAGCCGAGGCTGAAACGAAAACGAGGGGCGCCAAGGATAGTACCATTGCGCCACCAGGCCGAACACCAAGACGCGCGCCAGGCCGCCGGTGACGAAGCACCACACGCCAAAGCCCATCGCTGCCGTCGCGAGCTTGACGCCAAATTCCGCGAGATTTCCCAGGATGCGCGCGATGGAGATTTCCTTGAAGCGCAGCTCTCGCTTGAGGTTGGCGAGCGGGATAAAATAGACGTGTCGCCACAGCAGCTTGAAGCCATACGCGATCAACATCTGCCCGACGACGACATGGCCGTAGAAGCCAAGCGCCAGGATGGGCGCAAACACCAGCAAGAGGCCAAACAGCACCACCGCGGTAATCAGGTTGAGCCAAAAAATGGTCGACACCACCGGGCGCTCGAGCTTTTCGCGAATTACCGCCGCCGACATGCCAAGGTCGGCGAGCAAATCGAGCAAGGGGAACATCCACACCGCCTTGGTCGCGATGCCATATTGCTCGGCCGGGATCCAATACGCCAGGATGATGAAGATGGCGACGAAATCGAGCACGCCGACCATCGCGCTGGCGACGCCGACCCACGCGATGCCGCGGCTTACCTTGCCCTTGGTCGCGGCGACGTCGTGACCATCACCGGGCGCTTGGCCCGGCGGCGGCGGCTCAGAAGGCGGGTCGGCGGACACGGTGTTAGGTGCCGGCTTGGTACCACAATTGCCAGTTTGCTACGTTGAAGAAACAGGGCGTTTGTGGTTTGGTTCGTCGGTGACACTTACCGATAAAAGCGTAGCAATCATTGGGCTTGGATACGTCGGCCTGCCGGTGGCCATCTCGTTTGGCCGCAAGCTGCCAACCGTTGGGTTTGACATCCGCCAAAAAGCGCGTCGCCGAGCTGCGCGAGGGCCGCGATGAGACGCTCGAAGTCTCGCCCGACGATCTCAAGGGCGCCACGATGCTCAAGCTCACCGCCGATCCGAAAGACATGGCGGCCTGCACATTTTTTATCGTCGCGGTGCCAACGCCAATCGATGCCGACAATCGCCCCGACCTATCGCCACTGGTGGGCGCCTCGAAGTCGGTCGGCGCGGTGCTCAAGCGCGGCGACGTCGTGTGTTACGAGTCCACCGTCTATCCTGGCGTCACCGAAGACGTCTGCGGCCCTATCTTGGAGCAAGTCTCCGGGCTCAAGTGCGGCGTCGATTTTTTCTTGGGCTACTCGCCCGAGCGCATCAATCCCGGTGACAAGGAACATACGTTTGAGCGCATCACCAAGGTCGTCGCCGGGCAAACCCCCGAGACCCTCGATCGCGTCGCGGCGATGTACAGCGCCGTTGTCACCGCGGGCGTGCACCGCGCCGCCACCATCAAGGTCGCCGAGGCGGCCAAGGTCATCGAGAACACCCAGCGCGATCTCAACATCGCGCTGATGAACGAGCTTGCGCTGATTTTTGATCGCATGGACATTCGCACCGCCGACGTGCTTGCCGCGGCCGGCACCAAATGGAACTTTCTAAAGTTCAGCCCGGGCCTGGTCGGCGGCCACTGCATTGGGGTTGACCCGTACTACCTCACCACCAAGGCGCAACAGCTCGGCTACCTGCCCGAGGTGATCTTGGCCGGCCGCCGCATCAACAACCACATCTCGGCGTTTCTGGCCGAGAAGTGCGTGAAGTTTTTGGCCGGCGCCGATCAGCCGCTATCGCGCGCCAAGGTTGTGATCCTGGGCCTGACGTTCAAAGAAAACGTGCCCGACCTCCGCAACTCCAAGGTGCCCGATATCGCCACGGAGCTGCAAACCTATGGCATTAAGCCGCTCATTCACGACCCGATGGGCGACGCCGCCGAGGCGATGCACGAATACGGCGTCGCGTTGTCGGACTGGTCCGCACTTGGCGGCGCTGACGTCGTGATCTGGGCGGTCAACCACAAGCAGTACACCGACAAGGTCGCCGACGTGTTTGCGCTGCTTAAAAAGGGTGGCGCTATCATTGACGTCAAGTCGACGCTCTCGCCGAGCGATGTGCCGGCGCATTTGAAATACTGGAGCCTGTAACTCCGCGGCCGTGCGGCCGACTACAAAAGCAAGCCGCTACGGTAGGCAGGCATTGAGATCGGCTTCAGCACTGTCACAATCCACGACGTAGGTTGTGCCATCCTCGTAGCACTCCCATTGACCTACACAATAAGCCACGGAGGAGAATTCATCGTAGCACTCTGGATACGGCGTGACGGCGGCTACCCATTGATCAACATCCGTCAGGCAGGCGGCGACATCCATGCCGCAATCTTCCATGGTGTAGCAAGTCGCGCGCAGGGTCTGCCGCGCATCGTCTAGTTGAGGACTGCCTTGGCCAGGAGGGGTTGGGGTCGGCGATGGAGACGGCGACGGCGACGGCGTTTGTCCCTCACAGTTCGGCTGGAAAATCGGACAATCTTGGTCGTCCGACCCGCCGTCATTGCCGCAGCCAAGGGAACCTGAGACTAGCGCGCCGAGTGACACGAGGATCGCGATTGAAATAGTTGAATAGTTTTTCATATGGGACTCCTTAGATGATGATTTAGAAGGTTGTGGTCATGCCGAGGCGCAGGCCGAAGTAGCTAGGCGCCACGACATCACCAAATTCAGGCGCGACCGCGTTGAGCGTGCCGCCAATGCCCAGCGCGATGGAATTGCTGACGAAGGCGTCGAGGCCAAAGTCGATGCCGAGGCCAAAGCCGGTCTCGCTGAGATCATCGTCGCTGCCCGGACCAGAAAACTGTGCGGTCGTCACGCCCATCGACATCCCCGCGTACGGCGCCACCTTGCCGATATGCAGGCTGGCGCGTCCATAGGCGTGGGCCTCGAGCAACCACGTCGAGATATCGGCGTCCGCCGCATCGCCAATTAGAATCCACGGCACAAACCGCGTGTGCAGACCGCCGCCGATGCCAAAGTTCCCCATGACCGCCTCGTAGCCAAAGCGCAACGATGGCGCGAACGAGGTCTCGACAATGCCGCCCTCGTCCTTATCGCCCCAGTCACCGGTCGGAAACACGACGATGGCATCGAGCCCAAAGCGCATGCCGCTTTGCGCGAACGCCTTGGGCATGCCGCCACCGGTGCGCTGCTGCTGAGCGCCGCCCGTCCAGGCGGGGCCGCCTTGCGGTGCGGCCGCGGTTGGCGCGGTCCAGTTGGGATTGGGTTCCTTGGAGATTTTTACGATTTGATCGGCCGCAAACACGCGCACGCTGCCATCGAGCATCGCGAGCTTGTAGGTGGCGCCAGGCGTTTGCTCGACGATCACGCCCTTGTAGATGCTGCCATCGGCGATTTCGAGGACATCCCACGTTTGCGTCGCGGCGACGTCGACGCTTTGGGCGTGGGCCACCGACGGCGCTGCGAGAACGCCCAGTGATAAGCAAGCGGCGGCTAGATAGGATAAAAAATGATGTTTAGCGTTTGTTGACATATTGTTGACCGCACCTATCACGCCGCCGAAGCCGCAACAACCGTTATCTTTTTAACGGTGGTTTCGTGTCAGGGATCGTCGAGTGACTGAAATTCAGAGCCGATTAATCCTGCTGAGCTACGGACAATCGTAGCTGTAGTTTACTTTGTAGTTCATGTCGCCGACGTCGCGTTCCTCCGCGACAACGCGTGCTCCTTCTAGGGTTTTGCTGTGGGCATACACCACGTTGCTGGTGCCGCCGCCGGGATAGCTAGTCGTCGTCTGCGACACCATGAGGCGATCATGCCACGTATAAATCGATTGAAACGTTGGGGCAAAAAAGGCGATGCGTTGGACCCCAAAGCGCGTGGCGTAGTCTGATTCAAGTGAGGGCATAAATTCCTCGGCTAAACCGAGGCCCCAGGTTTCTTGATAATCATCGCAGTATTCGCCGCCACCGGAACGATCTTGGCAACGATCGACCGTCGCCTCAAGCCCGCCATCTTTGCTGACAAACGTGCGGGTGAAGACGTCGGTGTCTCCAGTGGCGTTCTCAACAAGTTCGACCGCTGGAATAGGTTGATCATCGTAGGTATAGGTCGACGTCGACGCACCCGATGGATCATCAGACGACGAGAACGCGTCGGAGATAAGGCGCCCTCTTACATCATAGGCACGTAGCGAGGTCGATACGGTTGAGCCTTCGGTATAGATGCGCTTGGTCAACTTGTTGCCCTCATAGTCAAACTGCTCGCTCGAGGCCACGCCGCCAACGGTGATGTAGTCGACCGACAGCAACTTGGATCCGTCCCACGTGTAGGTTGCGGTGTCTGCCAAGACATCGTTGTCGTAGAACGTCGCGGCGCACGGGCGTTCTAACGTTGCGGCGTCGTTGCCGCAGGCACTGGCCAGTAGTGCGCTAAGCGCTCCCACACACGCGAATCGATTCACTGTTGTTTTCATGACGCCTCCCTCGGGTTGCTATTTTAGAAAGATGCCGTCATGCCGAGGCGCAGGCCGAAGTAGCTAGGCGCCACGACATCACCAAATTCAGGCGCGACCGCGTTGAGCGTGCCGCCAATGCCCAGCGCGATGGAATTGCTGACGAAGGCGTCGAGGCCAAAGTCGATGCCGAGGCCAAAGCCGGTCTCGCTGAGATCATCGTCGCTGCCCGGACCAGAAAACTGTGCGGTCGTGACGCCCATCGACATCCCCGCGTACGGCGCCACCTTGCCGATATGCAGGCTGGCGCGTCCATAGGCGTGGGCCTCAAGCAACCACGTCGAGATATCGGCGTCGGCGGCATCGCCAATTAGAATCCACGGCACAAACCGCGTGTGCAGACCGCCGCCAATGCCAAAGTTGCCCATGATCGCCTCGTAGCCAAAGCGCAACGAAGGCGCGAACGAGGTCTCGACAATGCCGCCCTCGTCCTTATCGCCCCAGTCACCCGTCGGAAACACGACGATGGCATCGAGCCCAAAGCGCATGCCGCTTTGCGCAAACGCCTTGGGCATCCCGCCGCCGGTGCGCTGCTGCTGGGGAGATCCGGTGGACGATGCTGCCGCGGTTGGCGCCGTCCACTTTGGATTGGCTTCCTTGGAGATTTTTACGATTTGATCGGCCGCAAATACGCGCACGCTGCCATCGAGCATCGCGAGCTTGTACGTGGCGCCGGGCGTCTGCTCGACGATCACGCCCTTGTAGATGCTGCCATCGGCGATTTCGAGGACATCCCAGGTTTGCGTCGCGGCGACGTCGACGCTTTGGGCGTGCGCGACCGATGGCATTGAAAGGAGCGCTAGCATTGCGCAGAGCGCGGCTAGCAAGGAACGTTGATTGCGATTGGTGTGTGTCGTCATAAAGTTGAGCGCTGCTATCACGCCAAATTTGCCGCGACTACCATAATCCACAGCGCCGACCGCTAATCGCTGGGATTGTCACGTGGCTGTCACCTGCCCCGTCGGCGGTTCCGGCCGGCACGGAATTTCCTCGTATTTTCAATATACTGGCCGCGTGCCCAGCCGCGTGGTCTTGGCGCGCGCGAGGTGCATGAGGCCGCGCATCAGCAGCCTGCGCATCGGCATGTCGGTGCGCCCGAGCTCAGCCTTGCTGAGGGTATCGACGTCGCGCACGATGTCGAGCACGGTTTGCGCTAGGCGTGGCAGGCGCGGCTCGTCGACCCAGGGCAAGGCGTCGTCGGCGGTGAGCAGATAGACCGGGTTGCTGATGAAGTTGATGATCGGAATGCCCGCCTCGTGCCAATCGCCGCCATCGGTCGGTGGGTAGTCGCCAAGCGGGCCCTCGGGCGGCAACAGCAGCGTGCGCTGGAGGGCATTGGCCTTGATATGCCCCAGAATGCGATCGGCCAGCGCGCGCTGAAATGGCACAAAACAGCCGGTAGCTTCGGTTCTGCCGTTGGGGACTAATTTGCCACTGGCGTCTTCGACAGCCTCTTTGGCCACATGCTCGGTTGTAATTTCGAGCGCAATTTGCGGCAGCAAGGTGTCGCGATGGCGCGAGATAAACGTGCGCGTGCCAATCGACCCGTAGAAATGGCCCGCGGTAAAAAGCACGATCACGCGGCGTCGCAACGGCCCAGCTTCGGCGAGCGCCCTCGCCACGGCCAGCACGACCGCGCATCCCGAGGCATCTTCGACCGGCGATTCAAACGGTGAATCGTGGTGGCAATGGATCACCACGGCTTCGGCGTCGGCAGCGGCGCCGGGCAGCTCGCCTACAATGTTGTGGGTGACGCCGGGACCGCGCGTACCGGAGAGCACCAAGCGCGCCGTCGCGCCCGCGCCAGCTAGCTGCCGCAGGCGGGCGCCGTCGTCGCGCCCGACCCAAAACCCTGGCAGCGGCTTGTCGAGAATGTCGCGCTCCTTAAACCCATAGGGCGCATACATGCGATGCGAGCCGCCCGGCTGATCGACCAAGATGCCGATAAACCCTACCGCGCCGCGCGCGGCGGCCTGCTGATACAAATGCCAATTAAGGCGCACCCACGTCGCGGGATGGTTGACGTCGGCAACGTCGTTGTCGGGGTCGTGCATGCCAAGGCTCAGCTTGCGCAGCAGGCTCGCTTGCAACATCGGAAATCGAATTTCGGCGACGACGATCTTGCCTTGCCATTGCCCGGCACGGGCCTCGCCGCTTGGGGTCGCCCACACCATCGGCGCCTCAAGGCCGCCTTCGGGCGTGAAGGCGGCGTGGGGAATCCACTGCGCCGCGAGCTCGTGCCACGCGTCGCCTTCGCGCACGGAGACGTTGGCCTGGGTTGGCACGTAGACCTCGACCTCCATGGCTTCGCGCCGCACGTTAGCAAGGTCAAACGAAGCCAACTTGTCAGCGAGATAGCTTTCACAAGCATGTCCCGCGGGGCTGCCAGCGCGGCGTGCCCCCAAGGCCGCCATGTCGCGGATCCAGGTCATCATAACCTCGGAGCTTAGTGCGCCTGCGTCGCTGGTCATGCGCGTGGCGGTACCACCCGCGGCCGCCATACACAATGCCTCCGGTGTCGCGGCACGGCTGGTCAAAGTTGCGGACCGCGGTACAGTGGCGACAAGATGAAGCTCTTGCTAACTGGCGCCACGGGATTTGTTGGACGCGCGCTTTGCCTGCGGCTGTTGCGCGATGGCCACGAGCTGCATGCGGTGGTGCGCGATGTTGCAGCGGCACGCGCGGTGCTCGGCGAGGACGTGCGCCTCGTGGCCTGGCGAGACGGCGATGGGCTCGCGGCGATGGTGGCGGCGTGCGATGGCGTGATCCATCTCGCCGGCGAACCCATTGTCGGCAAGCGGTGGCATGCGGCGCGCAAGGAGGCGCTGCGCCACAGCCGCTTAGACACCGCCAAGACGCTCGCGCTTTATGCCGCGCGGCGCGAGGCTCCCTTGCACGTGGTAATAGGTGCCAGCGCGATTGGTTACTACGGCGATCGCGGCGACGAGACGCTCAGCGAAACCTCCGCGGCCGGCCCAAGCGATGACTTTGCCGCCAAGTTATGCGCGGACTGGGAGCAGGCCAGCCTCGACATTCCCGCGCGGCGCCATGTCATCACGCGCGTCGGCCTCGTGCTTGGCGCGGACGGCGGGCTGCTAGCGACCATGACGCCAACGTTTAAGTTAGGGCTGGGCGCGGTGCTCGCTGGCGGTGAGGCGTGGCAGGCGTGGATTCATTTGAATGACCTCGTCGAGATCTTTGCGCGCGCGGTCGCCGACTCGGGGTTTGCGGGCGTCTACAATGCCACGGCGCCCAACCCCGTGACGAATCGTGAATTCTCCGAGGCGCTCGCCGCCCGCTACGGGAAGCGCGCCCGACTTGGCGCGCCGCGCTGGGTCTTGCGAGGTGCGCTCGGCGAGGCCGCGGGCTTGGTGTTGGCGTCAACCAAGGCGATGCCCGTCGCGCTGACGGCGCAAGGATTTCGCTTTGCCTTTACCGACGTGCGCGCGGCGTTGGCAGACCTAATCAACGCCAACGCTAGCGCCGTTTAATTGTCGATGCTGGTGCGAACCGCCGCCAACATCTCGCGCACGTCGGGATGAGGCAGCCCCCACAACGGCCATGCGAGCGCGCCTTGATAGGCCAGCATGCCGACGCCGTCGATCGTGCGGTGGCCTCGCGCCGACGCCTGTACGAGCAAGGCCGGCGTGCGGTGATAGACCAGCGACACCACGACCGCGCTCGCCTTGAGCTTGGAAAGTGGCACAATCGCCGCGAACACCTGATCGTCGCCAGCCCGCAAGCCCGTGGGCGTGCAGTCGACGACGACGTCGGCCCACGGCAGCAAATCGTCGAGAATCGCCCATTTATGCGCGTCGACCCACGTCACGTTGGCGGGTTGCCGCGCCACCACTTCGACATTCGCGCCGGCCTGTGACAAGCCGAGTTCAACCGCGCGCGCCGCTCCACCGGCGCCAAGCAACACCACATTTTTGTTTTCGACGCCAACGCCGTCGGCAAGCAACGCGGTGACAAAGCCCGGGGCGTCGGTGTTGTGACCCACGAGGCCGGCCTCGGTAATCGAAACGCAATTGACCGCGCCAACCCGCTTGGCCATCATCGACACCTCGTCGCACAGCGGCATGATTGCTTCCTTGTGCGGCACCGTCACCGACAGCCCTCGCATGGTTTGTCGCAACTCGGTCAAGGTCGCAGCTAGTTCGCTTGGCGCCACTTCGCAGCGCTCAAAGGTGGCATTGACCCGGCGCGACAAGAACGCCGCAGCGTGCATCTGCGGGCTAAGCGAATGCGCGACGGGGGCGCCAATCACCGCAAAGCGCAGCGGCGAGTTTTGCGCGGTGGGCACCAGTTTAGGAAGTGGCGCCATCGTCTGGTATTGTAGCAAGAGAGGCGACGTCGCAGACAAGCGTGCCGTGTGCCAATCGGACGTCGACCCGATCACCAACCACAATCGTGGCGACGTTGGTGAGCGGCTGCCCACGATGCGAGGCAATGGCATACCCGCGCTGCAGCACGCGCAACGGGCTAAACGCCTCGAGCTTGCCGACGCACACGCGATAGTCGGCTCGACGCTGCTGCAGTAATTTTGCGGCGGCTTGCTCACCGCGCGTGCCGAGGGCGGCCACCTCGCCATGCAGCCTGGCCAAGCGCGCCGCGGGATGAAGCGCGCCGAGCCGCGAGGCCAAGGCTTCAAACTCGCCGCGCCGTGCCGCCAATTTTGCGCGCGGCGCGTGCGCACTCAAGGCCTGTGCGGCCGCGCCGAGCTTGCGTTCAAATTGATGCAACCTATGGCGCATCGCATGGCTCGCGGCGTCCTCGGCACGGTCCAAGTCTTCGCGCGCGGTGCGCATCACGCGGTTCCACTCACGCACCAGGCGTTGTTCCAATTGCTCAAGCGAAAACAGTAAGTCGTCGTAGACCGGCACCGCGTGCTCGGCCGCCGCGGTCGGCGTCGAGGCGCGGAGGTCGGCGGCCAGCTCGGCAAGCGTGACGTCAACTTCGTGCCCGACCGCAACGATCGTCGGCTTCGGACAGGCCGCCACCGCGCGCACCACCGCCTCGTGGTTGAACGCCGCCAGATCTTGCGCCGAACCGCCGCCGCGGCCAATGATCACCACGTCGACGTCGGTATGGCCAATCGCCGTTATCGCCGCCACGATCTGCGCCGGCGCGGCCTCGCCCTGCACCATGCAATCGGCAATCAGCACCGCCATCGGAAAGCGGCGCTCAAGCGTGCGCAAGATATCGTGCAGCGCCGCGCCGTGTTTCGACGTGACAATGCCTATGCGTTTGGGCAAGGCCGGCAATAGCCGCTTGCGCGCCGGATCAAACAGGCCCTCAGCGGTCAGCTTTTGCCGCAAGGCCTCAAAGGCCAAGGCCGCTTCGCCCGCGCCCGCCGGGGCGGCGGTGGTGGCATAGAGCTGAAACTTGCCGCTGGCTGCATAAATACCGAGCTTGCCGCGCACCTCCACCTTGGCGCCCATAACGAGCTCAAAGCGCAGCCGTTGCGCGTCGCTGCGCCACATCACTACCGGCAACACCGCCTCGCCGTCGCGCAGCGAAAAATAGATATGCCCACTCGTTGGTCGCGAGAGCTGAGAGATTTCGCCTTCGACATGGAGCGTGCCGAGCGAGGTTTCGAGCGCGCGGCCGGCCTTGGCCACCACCTCGCGCACGGAGAGCGCCGCCGGCGACGCCGCTTTCAAGCCCAATTGCATCTGCCCCGCCATCAGCTGTGACTATCGCACGCCTTGACGCCAACGCCCACGCAGGCTGCCTGACGAACCGTCAAAACTATGGCAAATTTCCATTCATGCATGACCTAGTCATTCGAAATGCCAACTTGGTCGATGGCACTGGTGCGCCGGCACGTCTAGCCGACGTCGCCGTTAACGGTCCATTTATCTCTGAGGTCACGGTGGCGGGCAAGGCCGGAAATGGTAAGCGCGAGCTCGATGCCGCGGGACGCCTGCTCACGCCGGGTTTTGTCGATATCCATACCCATTACGACGCGCAAGCCTCGTGGGATCCTTACCTCACGCCGTCGTCGCAACACGGCTGCACAACCGTGGTGATGGGCAATTGCGGCGTTGGCTTTGCGCCCGCCGACCCGGCGCGCCATGCCTGGCTGATTCGTCTCATGGAGGGCGTCGAAGACATCCCGGGCGCGGCGCTCTCCGAGGGCATTACCTGGGGCTGGGAGACCTTTCCCGAATATCTCGACGTGATCTCAAGGCGCGACCACACCATCGATTACGCGGCGCTCGTCGCCCATTCGGCGGTGCGTGGCTACGTCATGGGCGATCGCGGCGCCAAGAACGAAGATGCCACGCCCGAGGATATCGCCCGCATGGCGGCGATCGTCGGCGAAGGGATTGCCGCGGGTGCCTTCGGTTTTTCGACCTCGCGCACGCCGATTCATAAATCTATGGATGGCGAATACGCGCCGGGCACCTTTGCAAAACACGACGAATTGTTTGGCATCGCGCGCGCCATGGCGAAGGCCGGCGGCGGCATGTACCAGACCGTCATCTGGCACCCCAACCTGCTCGACGAGCTAACATGGATGAAGGAGCTAGCGCGCGAGACCGGGCTGCCGGTGAGCTTTAACTTGCAACAGTTTGATCAGGTGCCGCAGATGTGGCGGCAGGTGCTCACCGAGCTCGACGCCATTGAGGCCGAAAACCTGCCGATCTACGCGCAGGTCGCCGGCCGCGGCATTGGCATCTTGATGTCGTGGGAGGGCACGGCGCACCCGTTTGCGATTCATCCGACATTTTTGAAGATGGCGGGCCTTACGCCAGCGCAGCGTCTTGCCGAGCTTAAAAAGCCTGAGGTGCGGGCGCAGATGCTCGGTGAGCAACAGGCGCCGCTGTCCATGCTGCCGGCGTGGATCACGCCCGAGTTTGCCTCGTTTGTGCTGCAGAGCTTTCACAAGATGTACTTGGTCGAAGGTGCCATCGACTACGAGCCCACCGCCGAGCACACGCTCACAGCGATGGCGGCCGCCACCAGCAAGTCGGTTTACGAGCTCGCCTATGATCATATGTGTAAGGGCGGGCTAATCTACTTCCCCGTGTTTAATTACGCGGACAGCATCCTCGAGCCAACGCGCGCCTTGCACCAACATCCGCGCACGCGGCTTGGGCTGTCCGACGCCGGCGCGCACTGCGGTTCGATATGCGACGGCGGCATGCCGACGTTCATGCTTACCCATTGGGCGCGAGATCGCACGCGCGGTGCCAAGATGCCGCTCGAGTTTGTCGTCAAGCGGCAAACGTCTGAGACCGCCGCGATGTTTGGCTTTCACGATCGCGGCGTGGTAGCGCCCGGCAAGCGCGCCGACCTCAACCTCATCAACTATGAGGAACTCAAGGTGATGACGCCGTTTATGGCCTACGATCTTCCCGCCGGCGGCCGTCGCCTCATGCAAAACGCCAAAGGCTACGATGCGACGTTTGTCGCGGGCGTGCAGATCGTCGACCACGACCAGTTTACCGGCGCGCTGCCAGGAAAGCTTGTGCGGCGCGGCCGCTAAGCCGCGCGGCGCCACGGCACCTCGCGTAGCGCCGTGAACCGCCGTTTATCGTGTAATGTAAGCCTTGGCCAGGCCCCCCTTGAATTGTGTCGGTTTGCGCGCCTTGCCGTGGTTCGGCATGCTGATTGCTAGCTACCATTAGGCATGAGGCAACGTCGACATGTCCAAATTGCTTGCGCCGTGATGTTACTAGCGCTCGGCGGTTGCGTCGGCGTCGCGCGCGTGGTCGTGCGGCCGCCGCCTGCAGTGGCAACGGCGATAGCGGTCGGCGCGGTCGCGCACACCGTGGCGACCGTCGCGCTGACCGGGCAGATGAGGATCACCGTGGACGCGTGGGCGCGTTTTTCGACCTCCACCGGCGGCATCGCCGTGGTGTCGCAGGGCGCGGCCGACGTGCCGGTGCTCATTCGCGATATTTTTGATCGCGGGCTGGCGCCCGGCGCGCCGGTCGACGTGGTGTTTGTCATCGACACCACCGGCTCAATGCGCGACGACATCGACGCGGTCAAAAAAGACATGCGCGCCATCATCGCCCACTTGCGCCGGCGCAACCCCGACCATACGATTGGCCTCACGGCGTATCGCGACCGCGGCGACGACTACGTCAGCCGCACCATGTTGCCGCTGGTCTACGACGAGCGCGCCATCGACGCCGCCATCCACGCGCTGACCGTCGACGGCGGCGGCGACACGCCCGAGCATGTCTATGCCGGCCTCGACACGGCGCTGCGCGAGAGCGCATGGCGGCCGCACGCCGCGCACCACATTATCCTAATGGGCGACGCCCCACCGCACGACGACTACGCCGACGATCCGCGCACCTTCCATGCCGTGATCGCGCTCGCCGAACCCCTGCGCGTCGCCATCCACACCATCGGCGTCGCCACCGACAGAGAGTAGGGTCACTCTCGCCCTCCGATTAACCCATAATTACCAGATGTTAGATCCGGTGCTGCGTAACCACGTTTGCTTGAACGTGATCACGCAGTAGCGTGGCTAACCATCTGAATTTGCGATGGTATTTCGGGCCTGGAGTGACCCTTACTAACAAGAACAGACGAGCACGCCCGGTGTCGGCGCGTTGGGATCGTCGTGCGCATCGTCATCGTGAATCGGGCAGCGGTGCTTGCCCTCGAGATCGCCGGCGGCCTCGCGCGCGCTAGCGTCGGCGTCGTCTTGGTCGATAAGACCTCCCGCGGCCGCGAGCGTCGCGTTGAGCTCGGGCGAGGCGCCGGGCACCATCGCCGTCCGCGCGAGATACGCGACATAGTATTCGTCTTCGCGGCGCGCCTGCAGCTCGCCGGCAGCAACCTTTTCCTCGAGGTGTTTTTTCAGATCGCCGATCAGACGCGATGGCGCGAGTTGAAATGCCGCCATGATCGCATTGCCGACGCCAGTTGGCAGCGGCGGCAAGATGGCGTCTTGCCGCGCGAGTTCGTCGGCCCGATCGGACAGATCGCTGATGCCCGCCAATATGCGCTGACGCTGGCCGGGGCGCTTGGACGTAATATCGGCGCGCGACAGATCGAGCAGGTCGGGCACATACGGCCCCATCTCGCGGGTGAAGCGGCGCACCGCGCTATCGCTCCAACCATCATGCGAGTATGAGTTGGTGCGCAGATGATTGTTGACCAAGAAACGAATGGTGTGGCGTTCGTCTCGATCCCAGATAATGCGGCGGCTGATCTTATCGAATAGGCGCGCCCCAACATGCGCATGCCCGTGAAAGTGCACGCCTTGCGCGGTGAAGGTCCGCGTCGGCACCTTGCCGATGTCGTGGAGCAGCGCTGCCCAGCGCACGAGCGGCCGACGCACCGACTGCTTGACCACCTGTTTGGTGTGCGCCCACACGTCTTTGTGCTGCCGATCTGTCTCTTGCGTCAGGTCGACCGTGGCCTGTAGCTCGGGAAAGAGCAGCGCGATCGCACCAATTTCTTTGAGCCACTCAAGCGCGTTGTCGACGTCGCGCCCCATGATGACGGGCTCGAGCCCGGCCCGCACGCCCTCGCCGGGCAGGCTCGCCAGCCTGGCGACGGTTTGCTGCGCCGCCCGCGTCGCCGCCTCTGAGGGCCAGGCGCCGCCCTCGGTGGCGATGGCCGCGGCAAACGCGAAGATCCACGTTGGATCGGCCTCGCACCATGCGCCCACCTTGGCAAAGGTGTCCGCATCATTGGGCAGCGCCAAAAGCGAGGGGCGGTCCATGAAGGGCCTGCGTGTTACCGGCATGTGGGTGAAGCGTCAAGAAAACCCGTCCATTCGGGTGTGGCCCAGCCCACAGACCTGGCACACGGTTTGCTGTAATATTAAGCTGTGAAGGGACGGATTACAGAAGCGCAACTGCCCCTGGCCGAAACCTGCTGTCCTGGCATCACCCAAATGTACCGGACTATGCGCCGTAAGCCCGAGACCTTCTTAGATCTTTTGTGGCTATACGAAGGTGCGCGTCGCGGCGAGCCCGCCGTCGAGGTGGCCGAAGACGCCGCCGTCAAAACCCGCCACGCTGGCTAGAGGCGTCACTTATTGTGGCATTTTGGGTGGCTACTGCAGTAGTCGCCGGGACCTGCCGTCACGCAACAAATGTCCAGAGCCCTGCCTGCCACCGCCTAAAAGCGGTCGTAGCGCGCGCCGTTGGTGGCATCCCAATACAGGCGCAGCGACACGTTGCCCCAGGCCGAGAAGCGTTGCGCATACGAAAGGCGTGATTGCTGCTCGTAGTTGCTCGGATCGATCGCCGCGGGATCCGGCTCGGGGAACTCGCGGACCGTGGCCCCAAATCCCAACGAGAGGTCGACGTGCTTGCCGAGATGGAGCGTGGTTTCGGGCGAAATAGAAAACGAGTAACGCCGCGTCGGATGTAGCAGCTCGGCCTCGCCAGAAAGTTCGAGGCCGAAGGTTTGCTGGTCGTGGCGAACCGAACTCTCGATCGCGAATTCATGCACCGGGAACTGCGCGAAGCGCTCGCCGATTTCGTTGCGCACGGTGTAGCCGTCGACTTGCCAACCGACCATGTATCGAACGGCGAACTTGTTGCCGCGCGGATCGTTTGACATATAGCGATTCCACTCGATCCCGGTGCGAAAGTTATAGCTGTAGCGAAACTGACCGTTGGGATCGTCGCGATACGCCGAGAGCAAGGTCGCGACCGCCCATTTTGGCGCTAGATCCCAGACGAGGCCGAGATTAGACCACATTGAATAGGACGACGTATCGAGCGAGACCTCGGTGCCTTCGACGATCAGCGGCGGTTGATACGAGACGTTAAGGCTGCCCCCCACGTTGGCGCGAAACCGCGAGCGTTCGCTGACGCGCGTCACGTCGAGCTCGCCAAAGCCTCCACCCGATTTGTAGTCTTTGGTGTAGTTGCCCCACCCCGAAAGCGTGAGCGCTTGGCTCCACGGCGAGGTCGCGGGCGCTGCCTTGGCGTCGGTCTCAACCTCCTGAAACGCAACCTCGACGGCCTCGGTTCTGACGGCTCCCACATAGATCGCGATGGCGCGATCAAAGGGTGCCGACACCGCCCCGATCTGCGCATCGTCGGTCGCGCGAATGTCCACCTGCGCATAGACCTCAAGCGTGGACGGCGTTTGCCGCAGCGAACTCACAAACCGCAGCTGCAGTTCGTCATGGCTTTCGACTTCCACCGCGTTGACGTACAAGACCAGATCGGCGCCAGCGCGCGGCGACCAACGCAGGTGGGGATGCTTGTCGAGCAGGCCGCGCAGGAAATCAGGGCACACCTTGGTCCGCCCGGGCGCTTGGCACTCGATGTGAATGCTTAGGGGCAACCCCTTTGCGGCGGCGGCTGCCACGTTCGGGCCGCCGCCCCCGAGGGCGATCAGGCAAACTAGCCAACCCACCAGTTGTCGGCGAATTGGGCGGAGGATGGTCAGCGACGCGGCACTGAGGCGTTTTCTCATCAACACGGGCGTGCCCGAAGCGTAGCACGCTCCTAGTCGCGGGCGCAGCGGAGGGCGGCACCGGGACGCTAAAACGTTAAAAGCGCCGAGGCGGCGTTGACGAGACCGCGCGCCTCCGACACGTTGCGAGGGTGAGCGAACGCGATAAGCGCCCGACGGAAACCTCGAACACCGCGGAGCCTGCCACCAGCGTGCGCGTGCTTGGTCGTATTTGGGCCTTGGTGGCACCACACCGCTGGCGGTTTGTCTTGGCGTTTAGCACCCTCGTGGTGGCCTCGGGCGTCTCGCTGATTTATCCGCTGGCGGCCAAGTACGCCATCGATATTGGCATGTCGAGCGGGTCGGCGGCCAAGCTCGATCAAATTGTGTTTGGCCTCATGGCGATCTTCGTGCTGCATGCGGCGTTGGTATGGCTGCGCCATTACAGCATGAGCTGGCTCGGTGATCGCGTCGTCGCGGATTTGCGCATCTCGGTCTACGATCGGCTGCTCACCTTGCCGTTGGCGTGGTTTCACGAACGCCGCACCGGCGAGCTCGTCGGCCGCCTTTCCTCAGACGCCACCGTCATCGAAGGCGTGGTGGGCAGCGAGCTTAGCCTGGCGCTGCGCAATGCGATCCAGCTCACCGGCGGTCTCATTTTTTTGCTCGCCATCAACTGGCAGCTCACGCTAATCATGCTCGCCATCGTGCCGCCGATTTCGATCGGCGCGGTATGGTTTGGCAGCCGCATTCAGCGCATCTCGCGCGAGGTGCACGACGAGCTGGCCGCGGTGTCGGGCCAAGCGCAGGAGGTGCTCGGCGCGATGCAGACGGTGCAGGCCTTTGGCCGCGAAGACGCCGAAACACGCGCTATGGCGCTGGCGTCGGCCGCGTTTTTCCAAGCAGATCGAGTTGGTAAAGAAGCGCTCATGGTTCTTCGCCACCACCATGATGGCGGGCTACATCGCGATCACGGGGATGATCTGGATGGGCGGCCGCGCGCTGATTAGCGGCGAGATGACCGCGGGCGATTTGACCTCGTTTTTTCTTTACACGTTCATGGTCGCGGGCGGTTTTGCCGAGCTCGCGGGGCTGTGGGGCTCGCTTAAGCGCGCGGCGGGCGCGGCGCAGCGATTGTTTGAAATCGTCGATACCTCGCCCGAGGTCGCGTCGCCCGCCAAGCCGACGCCGCTGCCTGAGGGCGGTGGCCACCTCGCCTTTGAGGGCGTCACGTTTCGCTACCCCGCGCGCGCCGATGTCGAGGTGCTGCGCGACGTATCGTTTGAAGTGAAGCCCGGCCAGGTCATCGCCATCGTCGGCGCCTCAGGTGGCGGCAAGTCGACGATCCTGCAACTCCTGTTTCGCTTCTTCGATGCCAACGCAGGCCGCGTAACATTCGAGGGCGTCGACGTCCGTCAGCTCGCCCTGCCCGAGCTGCGGCGCGCGCTGGCCTTGGTCGCGCAAGACCCTGTTTTGTTTTCGGGTACCATCGCGGAGAACATCTGCTACGGGCTCGAAGGCGGCAACAAAGGCTCGGGCGACGCCGGCGCCATGGAGCGCGCCGCGCGCGACGCCAACGCCCACGAGTTCATCGCCGGGTTTCCCGACGGCTACGAAACCGTCGTCGGCGAGCGCGGCGTAAAGCTTTCGGGCGGGCAAAAGCAGCGCCTCGCCTTGGCGCGCGCGCTCGTCACCAATCCACGCGTGCTGGTGCTCGACGAGGCCACCTCGAACTTGGATGCCGAGAGTGAGGCCGTGGTGCAGGCCGCCATCTCGCGCGTGATGCGCGGCCGCACCACGGTGATCGTGGCACATCGCCTTAGCACCATCCGCGACGCCGACGTCATCTTGGTCCTCGAACACGGCCAGCTCGTCGAGCAAGGCACGCACGGCGCGCTGATGGAAAAAGGCGGCGTCTATCAGCGCCTCGTCGAGCGGCAAACGGCCATCTGATGCTAGGGTAAGCGCCACATGCCCGGTGGAAGCCTCTTCGCGCTGCTCGACGATATCGCGACGATTCTCGACGACGTCAGCGTCCTAGCCAAGGTCGCGACCAAAAAGACGGCCGGCGTGCTCGGCGACGATCTCGCGCTCAACGCGCAACAAGTCGCAGGCGTGGATGCCAAACGCGAGCTGCCCGTGGTGTGGGCCGTGGCCAAAGGCTCAGCGCTCAACAAGCTCATCTTAGTGCCGCTCGCCCTGCTAATCAGCGCGATCGCGCCATGGCTAGTCACGCCGCTGCTGATGTTTGGCGGCGCCTTTCTCTGCTACGAGGGCGCCCACAAGCTGGTCGAAAGCTGGAGCAAGAGCCGCACCCAAGCCCAGGCCGAACACCGCGAATTGATTGCGGCCGTCGCCAACCCCGAGATCGATCTAGTTGCGCTCGAGCGCGATAAAATCAAGGCCGCCATTCGCACTGACTTTGTGCTCTCAGCCGAAATCGTTGCGATCACGCTAGGCACCGTTGCCGCCTCGCCGCTCGTAACCCGGGTCGGCGTGCTCGTGGTCATTGCGGCGCTGATGACCGTCGGCGTCTATGGCCTAGTCGCTGGCATCGTCAAGCTCGACGACGCGGGGCTACATCTTGCCAGCAAGCCCGGCCGTGGCGCGCAGCGCTTGGGCGCGTTTATCTTGGCCTTTGCCCCTCGGCTGATGCGCTTTTTGTCGATCGCCGGCACGGCGGCGATGTTCATGGTCGGCGGTGGCATCTTGGTGCATGGCCTGGCGCCGGTGGCGTCGTTGCTGCACGCGGTTGAGACTCAACTGAGCGCCATGCCCTCCGTCGGGGGTGCGTTGGCGTGGCTTACGGCGCCGATCGGAAATGGCTTGTTTGGTTTGCTCGCAGGCTTGGCGATCGTTGCCTTGCTCGCGGCTGGCGGCCAGCTATTGCGGCGTCAGCGCGGTTAGCGCGTTGCTCAGCTCGGCCTGCGAAACGCCGGTCGCAATTACGCATTCGGCAAAGCGAGCGCCTGCGGCCTGCGTGCGCGCGGCATCGTTTTTGGCGTTCCAGTTGGCCTTGGTAAAGGCGACAAACTCGGCGATGGAGGTTCGCGCGCAAGCGCGGCTGTCGCATTTACACGCGCGCTCGGCCATGGCCTCGACGGCGGTGGTTATATCGCCGTCGGGAGCGGTGACGTCCGCCGTAGGCGGCGGGGGCGCGGTTTTGGTTTCACCGCAGCCAGTCAGCAAGGCGCACGCGACGATTATTCTGATCGTTGAAGAGGCCATGCACAAGCCTACCATAGCCGCGGCGCGGGCTCTTAGAGCAACGCCTCGATCGCCGGCGTCAGCGCCTCGGGCGGCGTATTTGGCGCAAAGCGTTCGATCACCTTGCCGTCTTTGTCGATCAAAAATTTTGCGAAGTTCCACTTGATAAATTTCGAGCCCAGCAGCCCCGGAGCCTCCGCCTTGAGGTGTTCAAATAGCGGCGCCGCGGCCGCACCATTGACGTCGACCTTGCCAAGCACCGGAAACGTGACGCCGTAGTTCATGCGGCAGAACGTCTGGATCTCTTCGTTCCCGCCCGGCTCTTGGCCGCCAAATTGATTGCAGGGAAAGCCCAAGACCGCTAGGCCCTTGGGCCCCATGGCCTGATGCAATTTTTCGAGGCCATCGTATTGCGGGGTGAAACCGCACTTGCTCGCGACGTTGACGATCAACAAGGGTCTGCCGCGGTATTGGCTTAGCGACACGTCGGCACCGCTGGCGTCTTTCACCACGAAGTCATAGATGGAGGCGTTGCTCATGAGGCAAGGCTAGCACGGCGTGGTAAAAAGCGGCATGGCACTCATCTTGTTGCGCCACGCAACCGCGGTCGACGAGCGCCGCGATCTCTCCGACGACGCGCGTTACTTGACGGCAGGCGGCCGGACGACGGCGTTGGCCGTCGGCGAGGCGTTGCGGACGAGATTGCAAGGCCGGGTCCACATCGTGAGCAGCCCGCTGGTGCGCGCCGTGCAAACCGCGGAACTCGCGCTGGCTCCACTCGGCATGCTGATAACCACCAGCGAAGCGTTGCGCCCGGATAACTCGCCTCGCGCCGCCTTTGCCGAACTCACCGCCCATCTCGCCGCCGCCGATTACGTCATCGCGGTCGGACACGAACCAAGCATGTCGGCCTTGGCCGCGTTGGCGATGGGCAGCTCGCATCATCGCGCGCTTGGCCGCGGCGAGGCCCTTGCCTTTGACGCCGGCGCGTTGCTGTGGAACCTCACCGCTCGTGACGCCACGCCGTGAGCCGCTACGCCAGCGCGGAAAGCAACGCGGCGTAGTCTTTCTTGCCGCGCGCGTTGCGCGGGAGCACCGGCATGGCGATCGCGTCCACCGCGCTGGCCGCAACTCCAAGGTGCTGACAGACCGCTTGGCACAAATCGCCGAGGGCGACCTCCCCGGCATCGTCTTCGACCGCCAAGCGCAGCTTGCCGTTGTGCTCGACGGCCGCCACCGCCGCGCGCGCCTGCGCTTCGGCGATCACCTCGACATCATCGAGGCTGACGCGCTTGCCAAAAAGCTTGGCAAAGCGGCTCTTGCGCGCGGTGACATAAAAAAAGCCATCGTCATCGACGTGGCCCAAATCGCCGGTTGCAAGCACGCCCTCACAAACATCGCCGAGCGCTAGGTCCGCGCGGCCGCTCGCGTAGCCGAGCATGACGCCGGGCCCGCGATACTCAAGTTCGCTATCGACGATTGTCAAGGTGCCGCCAGGAATCGCAACGCCAATTGAGCCCGGCTTGCCCAGCAGGCGATCGGGCGGCACATAGGCCATGCGCGCGGTGGCCTCGGTTTGGCCATACATTACGAACACGCGCCCGCCGCTGGCTTCCATGCCCGCGTGCAACTTGGCGACAAATTCCGGGGCCAAGCGGCCGCCCGCCTGGGTCAAGGTGCGCAAGCTTGCCGTCTTGGTCGGCGACCAGCGCACGCGCAGCAGCGCCTCGTACATGAACGGCACGCCGGCAAACGACGTCACCGCATGCGCCTGCATCTCGCCCCAAAACTCGGCGCGCAAGAATGAATGCGCGGGTAGCACGGAGGTCGCGGCGACAACCAGATGGCTATGCAGCAGCGAAAGCCCGTAGCTGTATTGCATGGGCAGCGCCTGCACCGAGCGCTCGTTGGCATCGAGCCCGAGATACGCCGCAATAGCCAGCGCATTGCTGGCGAGATTTTGTGGCGAGAGGCGCACCAACTTGGGATTGCCCGTGGAGCCCGAGGTCTGCAGCATTACCGCCAAGGCCGGCGCGATGGCTGCGTCGGCGGTGCCGTCTGCACCGACCCACAACGTCAACGCCTCATCCCCGCGAGCCGTCGCGGCGCGATACCCGGCCTCGCCAAGCGTGGCGTTCATGCCGGGTCCTGCCGCGACCATCGTTGGCGCATACGCGCCCACAAGATTGCCCACGGCATGCGGCGTCGCGTCGGCCAAGATCACGGGCACGCGCGCGTCGAGGGCCGCGAGATACCAAGCGATCGCGTCAACGCTACCCGCGCCCACCAGTAGCAAGAGCCCGCCATGCGCGTGTAATTGCGCCGCGCGCGCCACCACCAAGGCGTCGAGCTCGCCGTGGCTTACCGCGATGCCGCGCGCGCTGTCGATCAGCGCCGCCGCGTGGACGCGATCGGAATACGCGGCGCGCCACAGCGCAAGCAAGCCAGGCTCCATCACCTCGCCCATTGTAACATGGGTGGCAACGCCTAAAACAGCAGCGGCGCGCCGCCAACAAATAACACGCGCTCGCGCATGCCGGTCTCTGAGACCTCGACCTCGGCGAGCACGCCGCGCTGGACATCGGCATCTTGCGGCGAGCGCCCAATGGCCTCGCCCGGCAACACCACCTTGATGGCACCAACGCGCGAACAAAACATCAGCGTTGCCCAACAGCTATACAGCGACGCCCCCGCGGTTGCCTGGGCGAGATTGGTGTACGGCACAAACACCACCGCGACGTTGCCCTTGGCCACGCGCAGATACGGCGAGAGCTGCATCTGACCAACGATCGCCGTCTGCCGCGCGATGCGCGCGTCGAGCGCCGCCTTGCCTGCCTCCATGTGAACGACGCGCTCTTGGCCGGTGTCGGCCTCGATGCGCGCCTGCGAGATCGCGCGCTGGAGCATGGCGCGATCCGCGACGTTGGCGACGCCCGGCAGTGCCGAGCCATAGGCCGCGAGGAAGGTCTCCGCCTCGCCAATCTCGCGCTCGAGGCGCTTGATTGCGAGCGCGGCGTCGTTGCGTTCGCGCGTCATCTCATCGAGCCGATTTTCGGCGTCGCCCAGCGCCGTGACAGCGGCGACGACGCGCGTATCATTCGTCGTAAGCAGCTCGGGCATGACCCACGACCGGCTCGCGGTGTAATACACGTTTACGGTCAGATACGAGATCAGCCCAAACAGCACGACGACCAGCAGCACGATGCCCACGTATCGGTAGAGCCTGACGATCGACTGTCGCAAATTGAATGCCATATGCCCCAGGCCACCCCTCTACGGGGGCGCCAACGTACGGTTGCATGGCATTGTAATCAAGTGCTTGAGGGCCGAATCGAGCATTCGCGCGGTCGGGGTGAAAGGCCGCTTGGCTCAGGGCGGGAGGAAGCAAGATCCCTTGCGCCACTGCGTGAAACCGCATAGTTTCCGGCCATCGTGTCCCCCACGATCAATGGCTTCTTCGACGAGGTGTATGTCGTCAATCTCAAACGAGATTTGCCGCAGCGGCTGCAGATGCGCGCGCAGCTGCACCGGCTTGGCATTGACTTCAAGCTGTGGGAGGCCACCGACGGAGGTCAAGCCCCCCACCTAGCCGGCTACGAGGCCTACGCACAGCAGCCAATCGGTCAGATCGACGATCCAAAATACGCGCAAATCGAGCGCAAGCGCGGCACCAAGCTCATCCATTCCCCAGGGGCGTGGGGGTATATGCAGACCTATCTAGGGCTGCTGCGGCACCTGCAGGCACGCGGCGTCGGGTCGGTGCTGGTGCTTGAGGACGACGTCTTGCTAGACCAAGATTTTGCGGTCCGGTTCGCTGCGCTCGCGAAGGCCTTGCCCTCCGAGTGGATGGCGCTGCTGCTCGGGGCATCGCAATACGGTTGGGAGGGCATCGATGACGCCGCGGCAAGAGGCCGTGGGTACTATGAGGCGCGCCCTAATGAGACTTGTGGCTCATTCGCCCTTGGACTGCGCGCCGACGCGCTGGGGCCTCTGATCGAGGCCACCGCCCGAATGCTTGCGCCATTTGACTTCCACGCGCTCGCTGAGCTCTATGCGGCGCATCCAGCGCGCTGCCTCGTCGCTTATCCCGCGCTGGCCATGCCCGACGTGGCCCAGAGCAGAATTCGCGGCGGGCGAGACCAACGCGCCCACGCCACCAAGATGCGCTGGGACGTTGATCGCTTCGACTATCCCCCCAAGCGCCCACTCGTCTCGGTGATCGATCCACCGCCCGGCTTAGCCGAGGCGCTCGTTAAGGCGCCGGTCGCGCAGGCGGTTGACGTTCGCGTGTTCGTACGAGAAGGCGACGAACTAAGGCCACGCCCCCGGCCACCTACGGGCGTGGATTCATCGCCCCTTGCGCCGACGTTGGCCGCAACGACCAAATTATCCACGCCTCTCCCCGAGGCGGACCTGCCGGCATTCGTGCGCGACGCCGACCTCTGCATCTGGTTTGGGACCGAGGCAGATCAGGTCGACGGGGACGCGTTTCTCGCCGCCGTCGAAGCCGGGCTGGCTGGCACCTACGCCGATGGCCCCGGATGCTTTGTTCGTCGCCCCACGCGGCCAACCGACCAAAGCGAGTTGGTGTCGATCATCATCCCGACGCATGGCCGATCGGATTCGCTTGAGGCCGCCATCGACTCCGCCCTCGCGCAGACCCATCCGGCGATCGAAGTGCTTGTTGTCGACGACAATCCGCCCGGCTCGCCGGAGGCCGAAAACATTGCCTCGCTCAAGCAGGGCCTGCGCGATGCCCGGCTGCGCTGGCTGCACCACGCGGATAATCGAGGGGGCGCCGCGGCACGCAACACGGCGCTCATGGCAAGCCAAGGCGCGTATGTCTCCTTTCTCGACGACGACGATACGTACGAGCCTCAGAAGATTGCGACGAGCCTCGCCAAGTTGCGCGCGCTAGGGCCCAGCTTTGGCGCGGTGTATTGCGGCTTTATCGGTGGAAATGCCTCGCGCCGCGATCCGAAACGATTTCGCGCTGGCAACCTACAGCTCGAGGTCTTGGCGCTGGATTATGCCTCCCACTACCTCAACATGGACACCGCGCTTTATCGGCGTCGAGCGCTCGCGCGGTTGGGGGCTTTGACGAGACGCTCGCGCGGCACCAAGACCTAGACCTCAACGCGCGGTTCTTCGAGCACTACCAGATCGGTTGCGTCGAGGCGTGGCTGGTTAGAATTCGCCCCGCACGCGGCAAAGGGATCCATCTGCTGGACGGCCCGAGGTTGCTTGCCCTCAAGCGGCAGTTTCTCGCGAAGTTTCGCCCCCTCATTGAGGAGCTTCCAGCCGCGGCGCAACACCGCATTTGGCTGGCGCACCACCGCGAGCTCACGCGCTATTTTGGTGGAGAGGGCGCGTTCGCGCGCGAGGCGCTCGACGCGCTCGATCCGGTGCTGCAAAACTTGCTATTGCTCGAGCAACGCACCTCGCTCGCGCTCGCGCCGCGCAATCGCGACGTTGTCCTGGGTGGAGGCAGCCAGCCACCGGCGAGCCGCCGGCGCGGCCCGCGGCTCGCACTCGTGCTGCTTGGTGCGGTCGTCGCGGGGGCTGCGTGGGCGCTGCACCGTGTCGACTATACGCCAACGAACTCGCTGCTTATCCTCATGGCGGCGGGACTCGTCGCGACCAATATCATCGTCATCGACCAGGTGCGACGCGTCGGGGCGCGCACGCTGCGCAATGTCTACGCCATCCAGCGTACCCTGGCGGGCGAACGCATAAGCAAAAACACCGACACGTCATCGCCGTAGCGCCAGCAACCGATCTGCCGCGCGCAACCCAAGCAACGCCCACCGCGACGGCCACACCCCTCGTCGCACGCGTGGCGGCACCATGCTATCTACCAAGCGCAGCGCGCGCACGCGCCCACGCCGCGTCAACCAACGCTCCCACGCCGAGGCGACATCTCCGCCCTCGCGCCAAAGTTCGAAAAATGCGGGGCTAGCCAGCGCGGAACGCCTCACGGCCCATGGCCCTGTGGGCACGCTGCGCGCCAACCACGCCGCATCGCGGACCTCACCCGGCAGACGCGAGGCGTCGCCCGCTGCCCCGGCGGGCGCTTCGATCCACGGCAACACGAGATCCGTCTCCGGTGCGATCTCGAAGATGTTCACCACGCTCGCCAGCGTTGCGCGCGCGAGGGCGGTAGCGGTAGGCACCACAAGGATGAAGTCGGCTGCCTGGCGCACGGCGGGGGTTGGGCTCGCGCCGCTAGCGTGCGCCTTGGCAGCTTCGCCTCGCAACGCGCCTAGCACCTCGGGCAGCGTCGCATAGGTGCCACCGCGCCCCCATGAAACCACCTCGACCGTGTTGTGCGCGGCGAGGTCATTGCCATCATCACCTTCGCCTTCGCGCGCGACCTCGGCCTCAAGCCTCGCCCGCACCCACGCGACCATGACACGGGCACTCGCGCGCGAGGAGGCCTTGGGCAACCCACGCGCCGCGTTGAGTCGCGCGAACTGCGCGAGGTAGGTTGTAAATAGGGGATAGCGCCGGTCAATCGCAAGCCGTGCGGCCGCGTAACGGCTCAGCTTCGCGCGCAGGTGGCGTTCGTCCGCATAATAATCGTGCCACAGCCAAAGTGATGGTTCGTAGACGAAGGCGGCGGGCGCAATACCGAGGCGCTCCGTCATGCGGTAGCACAGCACCGGCCCCTCGCCGCCTGCGAGCGCCGCCTCGAAACCGCCCGCGGCAACAAACTCCGCGCGTCGCCACAAGGAGATGCCTTCTGCCGAAATGGGTGCGACGCGGCGCGCCTCGCCTAAGTCATAGTGCGACGGCAAACCCCGGGTGGGCACCAGGGGGCGCACTCGCCCTCGCACCGCGACCACATCGGGTGCCGAGCTTGCTGCCTCGCAGGCCGCAAGATACGTCGCGTCGATCGCGCCGTCGGCATCGATAAAGGCCACCCACGCCGCGCGTGCGTGGGCGACACCCACGTTGCGCCCTTGTGAGCAGCCGAGATTACCTGCGGCAAGCACATAGCAAACGGCATGGTCGCCCGCCGCGAAACGCGCCGCAACCTGCGCGCGAATCTCTGGCGAGAGTCCGTTGTCAACCAGAATTAATTCGCAACCTGCGGGTCCCGCGCCTGCTGCAATTTGCGCGGAGAGTTGGTCTAAAAGCGCCAATAACGGCGCCTGCTCTTGGTAAGCCACGACGACCACGGAGAGCCACGGCGACCCAATTGCCGGGCCGTAGCGCCTGGTCTCGGCCACCAGCCCGGCGACCTCCTCCGCGTCGAGCGCCGGCTTAGCCAGGTGAAGCGTCATCGGCTCGCTCGTGTGCTCATGCCGGGCCCGTGGGCAACGGCGCCTTCTTGAGATGGTAGGCAATGATCTGTTCGACCTCGCCTTCGGCGACGAGCTGGCCTCGATCTATCAAGATCGCGCGCGTGCAGACATCGCGGATTAGGTTCATGTTGTGGGACGCCAGCAGCACGGTGTGGACGCTGGAGATCATGGTCTTAATGCGGGCCGCGGATTTTTCCCGAAACGCCGCGTCGCCCGCCGAGAGCGTCTCATCAATGAGGAGCACATCTGGCACCACGGCCGAGGCGATGGAGAAGCCAAGCCGCGAGCGCATCCCGTTGGAGTAGGTACGCAGCGGCTGATCAATGAAATCGGCTAACTCGGCGAACTCGATGCTCTCGTCTTGTAACTGCAGGATCTCGCCGCGCGAGAGGCCGAGGATGGCGCCATAAAGAAAAATATTCTCGCGACCCGATAGCTGCACGTTGAAGCCCGCCGATAGCCCTGCCAGGAGCAACACGCTGGCCGCCGTCCGCACCGTGCCTTGATCGGGGCGGTAGATGCCCGCGATGAGCCGCAGCAGCGTGCTCTTGCCCGCACCATTATGACCAAGCACCCCAATGATGTCGCCGCTGCCGGCGCGAAGCGACACGTCTCGCAGCGCCACATAGGTGTCTCGCCGCGTCGTCGCGCCCCCCGAAAACATGTTGCGCAAGGACTCGAGGATGGGGCCGATGTAGACCTTGCTCCGCGGGAACTCGAGCGTGACGCGCTCCACCTCAATGGTCGTCGTCATAGCTTCTTGACCACCACGCCCTCCATGCGCCGAAACGTCGCCAGCCCCCAGATCAAGGCGAGCACCGCAAACGCGCTGGCGTATGCGTAGTGCCCCCACCCTATGGCAGGTGTGCGCCCCATGACCCCATCGCCAATCAGCGTCATCGGCACCGCAACTGGATTGAGCAACAGGTATTTTAGGGCGCCTGCGCGCGTTTCCGCCAGCGTGTGCACCGTCCACATCACGGGCGAGACGTACATTCCGGCGCGGATCACGAAGCGCGAGAAATGCTCGATATCTCGGTTCAGAACGTTGTAGCCCGCCGTGCCCATGCCCAGCCCGGTCGCTAGCAGCGTGATCATGGTCATGCCGATGGGGACATATAATAGATGCCACGTCGGGTGGATCCCGAGGTAGATCATGAAGGGAATGGCGACCAACAAGGAGAGGCTCGAGATCACGAGTTGCGCCAACACCCCTGCGATCGCGAACACCTCCCGCGGGAAGTAGATATTCTGAATTAGGCTAGCGTTGTTGGTTAGGGACACCTGCCCCTTGTTGAGCGCCTGACCAAAAAAACCCCAACTAATTACGCCGAGGACCACCGCCAGCGGAAAGGTCCGATCCGGGCGATGCGCGATCAGGGTGAAGAGCACCACGTAGACCACCGCCAAGAGCAGCGGTTCGAGCAGCGACCATAAATAGCCGAACGAAGAGTTTCGGTACTTGAGGCGAACGTCACGCGCCGTAAACTCGCGAATCAGCCCGCGATGCGCCCAAATATTGCGCAGCGCCACGATGCCGCCCCGCCAGTAGCCGACGCGGGGATTGGGCTCGGCAAGCGTGACGGACGCGCGCACGGGACCTATTTACCAGCTCGACCGCGAAGCTCGATAGACGGCAGCTCGCTGGCCGCGGCGGGAAACGCCACCGCCGAGGCGACGGCGATCAGGTCGGCGCGGGTTGGGCGCGAAGGCGCCGTCATGGTCAGCCCGAGGCCATCGGCCACGGCCTCGCCGCTCGTTGGAAGGCGCCCACCAGCGGCAGCCTTGGCGGGTTGCGGCGTTGCCTCTTGGTGACCGCGCGTTTCCCACGTGCCCGAGTCTAGGGTCAGCAGGGCCAGCGGGGTCAGAATGCCGTACGTCAGCGGGATGGTGAGCGCGAGCGGCAGCGCATGCCACGCCGAGGCGTTGGGGTCTTTGTACGCGTGGAGGCGATACGCCACGCCAAGCAAGAAGGCGACGACGACGTGCGACACCATCAGCTCGATAAAATTTCCGCTCATCGCCGCGGAGAGCAAGAGCAAGGGATAGATGAGGATGAGCGCAAACAGCGAATAAAAGTACATCGCCACCAGCGGGTGCGTGCGCCAGACGTGCGACAGGCCGCCGAAGTAGTCGACCATATTCGAGCGACGCCAGCGCAACTGTTGCGAAAGGTAGTCCGACAGCGAGGTCGGCGCGGTGGTACGGCACACGGCGTGCACGTTCATGATGGTCTGATAGCCGGCCTTGACGATCATGCGGGTCAGGAAGCGGTCCTCGCCATACTTGATGTCGACCCCGAGGATATTGCGCGACTCGAGCACCGGCAGCAGCTCTTGCAGCACGTGGCGGCGGTAGGCGGTGAGGCACCCCGAGAGGCACAGCACCGAGCGGAAGCGCAATTCGATGCGCTTGATGAGAAAGTAGCTGTAATAATACTTAACCGTCTGCATGCGCGACAACCAGTTGTCGCGGTCGTTGAGAATGGCGACGCGGCCACCGACAGCGCCAACCCGTGGGCTCGAGAAGCAGCGGATCATTTGGCGGATTGCGTCCGGATCGACCACGACGTCGGAGTCCACCGACACAATGATCTCCGCGCTGCTGAGGTTCACGGCGCGATTGATCGAATGTCGCTTGCCGAGATTGGTGGCGTTGCGAATCACCCGCGCATTGGGCACGCCCTTTAACACCGCCTGGGCGTGGGCAAAGCTATCGTCGGTGGAGCAATCATCGACGACGATGATTTCGAGCTTATCGGCGGGGTAGTTTTGCGCGAGGATGCTTTGCAGCGTGCGCCTGATATTGGCGCCCTCATTGAACATGGGCGTGATGACCGTGACGTGGGGTTGATACGCATTGTCGTAAGCGACCCCCGCGCCGCGTCGGTGCCAGATGAGCAGCACCAGCAAGGGGGCGCAAACCACCACCGCGCCGAGCGTCAACGCAACGACGCCAAGCATGCCACTCACGACTGCCTCCGTGCGCCAGCTATGGCAACGGTTAGGCCCTTAGCCATGACGCCCTTTGCGTAACGGTCGCACATGCTGGAAGCCTGCATTTCTTGCTTTTCACACCGCGTCCCGAACTTAGCCATAGGTTCTTTTCTTCTAAGCAAGCCAGCCGCCGTCACACTACAGCACCCAAACGATTTCGGCCACTTCTCATAATGGTACGGCGCCATAAACGCAACCCGCAAGTGACGGGCCGCACCTGGAAGTTTATTAAGTGCGGCGGCTGATGAGCTTGCCGGCAGGTCCGCGCGTTGCCCACATGTAGCTGTCGCCAAAACGCAATCGTAAACAGGGTATTACAATGCAGCGCCACTTAAACAAGCATGCGTGACAGTCGACACACTCTGAACATTCGTCGATGTTGAACTGTCCGGCAAGTTTTCCTCGAAAAGCGAAATTCCCGTGGGGCTTGGTGTTAGGGTGCCGACCCCGAGCCATGTCGCGCGCATCATTGCTTTGGCCCCGTCTCGCGCTTGTCGCTGCCTTGATGACATGTTCAGCGGCAGGTGCTCGCGCCGATACGCCGGTGACTGAGACTCAAGAATTAAATTCACAACTAATGCGGCCAAATGCCGCATTGGGCCCCGGGGCTGAGGTGGCGAGCGCGCCGAACTCCCAGCCTGCCATTTCCCCTGCCGAGGACGCGGGGGTGTTGAAGCGGCGCAAGCGTCGATCGCTCTTGGCGGTCGGCGGGACTTATGCGGCCATAACGACCTGGATGTACTTCGCGTGGTTCTACGACAAACCCGAGCTGCCCAATTTTACGTTTGGCGGCGATCGTTGGTTTCAAGACTCAACGTACGCAGGTGGTGCCGACAAGCTCGGACACATGTGGTCGGGCTATGCGCTCGGCCGCCTGACGACAACCCTGCTTAGGCGGGGCGGATGGAGCCCCGGTGCCGCGAGCATCTTGGGCAGCAGTCTTTCCTGCGCACTATTCACCTACGTCGAGATTCACGATGGCTTTTATTACCAAATGTCCCCTGGCGATCTCGCCGGCGATGCCACGGGGTGTCTGCTGTCATGGGTGATGGAACGCTCGCCTACGCTCGACCGCATGTTCGACTTGCGCGTCGAGTATGTATCATCGCCCGAATATCGCCGCACCTTCCTCGATGGCGACATCAACATCGCCGAAGATTATTCCGGCCAATCCTTTATGCTCGCCGCGCACATCGGCGAAATGCCGTGGCTGCGCGCCCAGCCCTCGGCGAAGTATCTCCGCTACGTCGACGTCGTCGTGGGCTTTAAGACGCGCAACTATAAGCCAGACCCGGACCCTGAGCTTGGCAAGCAGCGGCGCCAGACCTTGTTTCTCGGGTTGTCGCTCAACGCGCAGGCTGTGTGGGACGACGTGTTCGCGCGGCAGCGCAAGCTTCGCCGCATCGGCCATGGCATTTTCGAGGTGGCCAACCTGCCGTATACGTCGCTGCCCTTGGTCAAGGCGACGCGATCCCCAGATGATTAGCGCTTCTTCGGAATCCACGCCCAGCACATCTCGCATTCGATGGGTTGATTGCCGGTTTCGTCGGTAACGACCACCGCGACGATGACGTCGCCCTTGGGCGTGGTGGTAATAAGTTCTCGTTGCTCGGCGGTCAGCGTCGCCTCGGCGCGCATCGCGCCTTGCGAGCGCCGCACGAACTTGACGTTCATGTACTTAATCAGCGGGATCTTGTCGTCCGGCACGTTCATGCCGACGACAATGCCGGTGGCGGTCTCGGCGAGCAGCGCCATGGCGGCGGCATGAATTTGGCCGATGTGATTGCGCACGCGCGGTGCGTTGGCCAGGCTGACGACGACGCGCTCGCAGGTGACGTCTTCGTAGCGCACCCCCGCGGTGCCGGTAAACTTCACGAAACGCCCGATTGACCACGACAAGGCCCATGCGGGGTAGCGCTTAAGCTTGGCAACATTGGTGGCGAGGCGGTTCATCGCGCGCCGTCGTAACGCTTTGGCGCCGGCGTTGCAAGCGCAGGTCCGGCCTTAGGACTCGCACAATCCGGCAAGAAACCCCCCGCCGTGCGTTGCGTGGCTCCGGCGGGCCGCCCACATTATGGGTCGCATGAATTTTGAGGAGATGCTCGCCACCTTCGGGGTTTATGGCGCCAGCGTCATCGTCGGCATCTTGTCGGGCCTGCTGCCACTGCCAGTCGGCGAGTCGTTTTTGCTCGCGCTTTCCAGCGAGGCGCGCGTGTCGTGGTGGGCGTTGCAGGGTTCGATCCTCATCGTGGTCGCCATCCAGACCGCGATCCGCGTGCCGATGTTCTATGCCGGCACGCGCGCCGATCATGTGCCGAGCAAGCGCTGGCGCGATCGGCTCGAGCGGGCGCGCAAAAAGGTGGAGAAATGGCAAGACAAGCCAAAATGGATCTTGTTTATCGCCGCCGTCTTCGGCTTTCCACCGTATTACTTGGCAGTCATCGTCGCCGGCATCCTCAAGATGCCGCTGCGGACGTTTCTTATCGTATCGGTGGCTGGACGGCTCATTCACTATGGCGCGATTGCCGCGTCGCCCTATCTATTCCGCTAGCGGGGCCTGGCGTAGACGTTAGTTGGCGGTCAGTTGGCTGCGTTCGTCGGTGTCGAGGCCAAGGTCGCCACTGGCGTTTTCAAGCGACGGCGTTTGCGACAGATAGACGACCAGGGCTAGCCCGGCGGTGGCGAAAAATAGCTGCTGCTTGGTGATGAGATAAAACATCAGCGAGGTCAGGAACGCACCCTCGAGCATGGCCCAGCGCAGGATCAGCGCGCCGCGGTAGGCGCCGAGCTTGGAGGTTAGGCTAGGTTGCGCCTTGGCTTTGCCGAGCAAGGCCCCCGAGACGGCAAACGATGCGGCGATGACGCCCAACGGCACCAGCAAGAGCGCATAGGCAATCGTCTGAACGTCGAGCATGGGCGGCATACTTGCCGCGACAAACACAATCGACGCGCCCGCCATAAGGTGCGAGCCGAGGATGGCCCAATACAAGATTTTAAGAATTCGCCACGATGCGGCGGGCGTTGCGGCCTCTTCCCTCATCAGAACGGAATATCATCGGCGGCGTCAAACGAGCCACCGGTCTGGCGAAAATCATCGTCGCGCGGTGGCGGTACGTCGCCGTCAAACCCGGCGCCCTGGCCGGCACTATGACTGTCGCGGGCGCGGCGCGGTGGCGAGGCGCCTTCGCGGGCGGGCTCGACCTTCCACACATCGAGGCTGTTAAAAAATTTGGTCTCGCCCTTGGGGCTCTGCCACTCGCGACCGCGCAGCGAAAACTCGACGCGCACCTCGTCGCCAATCTGAAAGCTGTCGAGCTGGCCGCAGCGATCGCCGCTGAGTTGGAACATCACGCGCTGCGGGTATTTCGGGTTATCCGCGAGCTCGACAACGAACTCGCGCTTGGTAAATCGCGCGGAGACCTGCGTCGTGTCAAAGATTGCGTGTAGCTTGCCAATTGCTTCCATTGCCATGGGGCGGAGCATATGCCGCCACACCTTGGCGCGGCACAAAAATCGTCAGCTATCGCGCGAGAATCTCGCGAAGCCGCGTCACGCGCCAAACTTCGCAATAAAATCGCGGTGTAGGTGAAGCCCGGGATCTTTGGCCCAATGCGAAGGCTTGTGGGCGCTGCGCAGATCGATGACCTCGACCACCTCGCCGATGACGCGAAAATGCACGCGCCAGCCCGGCAGCCCAAGCACCAGCGCGCCGGCCTCGCCCTTGCGAATGCGGCCAAACGCGCGCGGCTGCGGCGCCACCTGCAACGCCGCGGCGATGCGATCGCGCAAGGGCTCACCGCCCGCGGCCTCCCACCAGGCGAGGCGCGTCTCGACCTCGGCGGACATCGCGACGTGGTACGCCGGCGCGCCCTGCGCCGCGTCTGCCTCCAGCCACCCGGCGCTTGCCTGCTGCACGATATCCGCCACCGGCACATACGGCTTGATGTCGAGCACTGGGGTGCCGTCGAGAATGTCTACCCCCGATACGTGCAAGGAGAGGCCCTCAACGCGATGCAGCCTCAACACGCTCATGCCGATGGGGTTGGGCCGATGCGGCGAGCGCGTCGCAAAGACGCCGCGTCTGATATCGCTGCCCATGGGCGGCATGACCTTGGGATGCCACGTCTCGTTGCGATCAAAAACGAACAGGACCCAGATATGCGTAAACAGCTCCAAATCGGCCAGGGCATGCTCAAAATGATGTCCCGGGGCTAATTCAATGGTGCCCTTTTTATCGCCAGCGACGAAGGGCTGGCGCGGCGTTGCAAATTTATCGACCTGATCGCAGCGCACCGCGCCGATGGCAGCAAAGGTGAATGCGCGCGCTGACATCGCCGTTACTTCGCGGCGTCGGGCACAGCGTCGCGCGCCGCGCCGGCTTGCGCAGGCACCGCGCCATGCGACGACGTCGGCGCCTTGCCTTTGCGAAACCAATTCATCAGGCTGTCGCGCCAACGCGTGACGATGTCGTAGAAGGTCGGAATCACCAGCAACGTCAGCACGGTCGACGTGATCACGCCGCCGATGACGGCGCGTCCGAGCGGGGCGCGGAAGTCGCCGCCCTCGCCGGCGCCAATTGCCACCGGCAGCATGCCCGCGATAATTGCGACGCTGGTCATGAGAATCGGCCGCAGGCGAACGCCGCCGGCTTCGATGATTGCCTCGCGGCGATTCATCCCCGTGCCCTCGAGATGCTTGGCAAAATCGATGAGCAAGATCGCATTTTTGGCGACAATACCCATCAGCAAGATTACGCCGATCATGCTCATGAGATTGAGCGTGGAGCCGGTGACGAGCATGGCGAGCATGACGCCAATAAGCGACAGCGGCAGCGAAGCCATGATGGGAATCGGCTCAACGAACGAACCAAACTGCACCACCAAGATGAAGTACATGAGCATGACGGCGACGCCGAGCGCCAAGAGAATGCGGCCAAAGACTTCCTTTTGGTCTTCTGATTCGCCGCCTTGCTTGCGCGCGTAGCCCGCAGGCAGCGTCACGCCGGCGATGGTCTTTTCGATGTCGGCGATCACCCCCGAGAGTGGGCGTCCTTCGACGTTGGCACCGACGGTCACCACCCGATCGCCATCCAAGTGCTGAATCTGCGCAGGCCCGGTGCTCGGGTTGATATCGGCGATTTGTCCCAACGTAACCGTGCCAGGCGCCCCCATCATGATGTCGCCTGGCACGCCTCGCGCAAACGAAAAAGGTAATGTGACCGGCATGCTTTCCAAATCGGCCGGTCGCTGGCGCCACTGAGGCCCGAGGCGCACGACGACCTCGCGGGTTTGCCCGGTTGGATCGATCCAGTCGCCCGATTCGACCCCGGCAAAGGCGGGATAGATCGAACCCGCAAGCGCGCCCGCGGAAACGCCAAGCTGCCCGGCCAGATCGCGCTTGAGTACCACTTCGATCTCGCTGCGCTGGCCTTTGCTCGACAAGCCTATATCGACGGCGCCTGGCACCGTCGCGATCTTGTCAGCCATCTGCTGCGCGATGACGCCAAGCACATCGGTGTTGGGGCCGGTGAGCTGGACCTGGATTTGCTTGCCGCCGCCAAAGTTGTCATTTTGTATGTACGCGGTGACGCCGGAAATTGTGCGCACCTCGGCGCGCACCTTGGCCGCGACCTCGTCTTGATGGACCGCTCGCTTATGTTTTGGGACCAGACGAACATAAACCGACGCCTCATCGACGGCGCCGCCCTGGCCACCAACCGTGGCGTACGTATAGGCGACTTCCTTGTGCTTTTTGGCAATTTCAACCGCCTGCAAGACCTTGCGTTGCGTGTATTCCAGGTTCGAGCCTGGCGGGGTTTCGATCTTAACCGTGAACTCCGAAATGTCTTGCAGCGGCATGAAGGCGCTGCCGACCAACCCAGCCATAGGTATGGCGAGGGCGCCAAAGAATGCGACGACCGCGATCACGGCCATGGCGAACCGGTGGCGTAGCGCCCAGCCGATGACTTTTTTGTACCAAGCGGTGAGGCGCAGAAACCAACGGTCAAAGATGTCGAGCTTTTTAGAGAGCCAACTCCGACGCCCCTCGATGACATCGGGGTCTTCCCATTCGGCTGACAACATCGGGTCAAGCGTGAATGAGACAAAAAGTGACACCAGCACCGAGCAGGCGATGGTCAGCGCAAATGGCGCGAACCACTGTTCGGCCATGCCGCCCATAAAGGCGATGGGCACGAAGACGACGACGATGGAGAAGGTTGTCGCGGCGACCGCAAGGCCGATTTCCGCGGTGCCCTCGCGCGCGGCGGTGTAGGTGGTCCTTGCCCATCTCCATATGCCGAACTATATTTTCCCGCACCACGATGGCGTCGTCGACCAAGATACCAATCGCGAGCGACAGCCCAAGCAGCGACATGGTGTTTAGCGTGAAGCCAAACGCGTAGACCGCGATGAAGGCTGAAATCACGGAGACCGGCAAGGCAAGGCTGGTAATGACCGTCGAGCGCCAAGATTTGAGAAAGATAAAGACCACCAAAATGGTGAGCAAGGCGCCTTCGATGAGCGAGGTCTGCACGCCCTCCACCGACTCGGCGACGCGCTGGCCGGAATCACGCACCACTTCGATCTGGGTGCCCTCTGGCAACGTTTTTTGCAGCTCGGCCACCTTGGCTAGCACGCGGGCGCTCACGTCGGTGGTGCTATAGCCCTTGGCCTTCTTGATGTCGATGCTGACCGCGGCCTTGCCGTTGTAAAACGACGCCGAGCGCGCCTCTTGATGGCCATCTTTCACGTCGGCGACGTCGCCGAGGCGCACCACTTGGTCGCCGCTTCGGCTAACCACGATTTGCTCAAAGTCGTTGACGCTGCTAAGGCGCCCGCGCAGCCGAATCGTCCGCTCATCGAGCTCGCTGTTAAGCCGCCCTACCGGCACCGCGAGATTTTCGCTCTGCACGACCTGCACGATCTGGCCGACCGAAACATTGCGCGCCTGCAAATCGTTGGGGCGCACCTCGACCGCAAGCTCGCGCTCGATGCCGCCAAGAATGTCGACGCTGGCGACGCCGGCCAGCGAGGTGAGCGCGCGTTTAAGACTTGGATCAGCGAGCGCGGTGAGTTCGGCGAGCGACAACGTCGCTGACGCCAAGGTGAGCGACACGATCGGAAAATCCGAAAACGAAAACTTATAGAGCATCGGCTCTTCGACCTGCGACGGCAGATCATTGCGGACCAGGTCGATGCGGTCGCGGATGTCTTGCATCGCCTCTTGCTGATCTTTTTCGAAGGTGAACATCACGATGATCGACGCGTAGCCATCGACCGCCGTGGAATTAATCGTATCGACGCCGGTGATCGACTGAAACTGCTCCTCGAGAGGATCGATGAGCTCGCGCTCGACCACGCCTGGGGAGGCGCCCGGATATGGGATGGAAACGGCCACCACCGGCATGTCGACCTCGGGAAACTCGTCGGTTTCGCGCTGCGTTAGGTCCACCAAGCCAAACACCATCAGCACGATCATCATCACGATGGTGACGATGGGCTTGCGAATCGCAAAATCTGAGATCCACATGGTTAGTTGCCGCCGGTCGTCGAGGGCGCGGCCGCGGCGGATGCCGCCGGCGTCGGAATTTGCGATGAAGGTGGCGTGGTGGTGGCGGCGGCGGCACCCGGCAACGTCACCTTGGTGCCGGCCTTGATTTTTTGCCCGGCACGCGCCGTGATGAGCACGTCACCTGCCGCGACGCCGCTGGTGATTTCGACCACCTCGTTGCGGGCATCGCGCAGGCCGGTAGCAACGACGACGCGCTCGGCGACGCCCTGGTTTACGCGCAGCACCGTGGGCTGGTCGCCGCTGGTGTCAATCGCGCTGCCGGGCACCACCAACGCCTTGCGGACTTCGCTCGAGACGCGGCCCTCGGCAAAGAGGCCGGCGACCAGCTTGCCGCTGGTGTTGGGGATTTCGATAATAATCGGCAATTGACGCGTGTTTGGATCGGCCGCCGGCGCGATGCGTAGGATGGTACCTTCGAACTTTTGCCCTTCGTAGCCGCGCACTTCGAAGGTTACGACTTTGCCAATACCAAGCGAGGCGATACCGTCCGATGAGACTTGTGCCAACAGCCGCATCGACGACGGCTCAATGATTTCGTAGAGCAGCGCGCCCATGCTGACCACGTCGCCCTGATTGACCGGCCGTTGCGACACCACGCCGGCCATCGGCGAGAGCACGGTGGCATCGCCAAACTGCGAGCGCGAGGCGGCGAGCATGGCGCGCGCTTGGCCCAGGCCGGCGCTCGCCGACTTGGCCGCGCTCTCGGCGCGTTCGAGATCTCTTTGGGCGAGCGCCCCGCCCTCGACCATAGCCTTGGTGCGTTCGACTTCGCGCTGAGCCATGGCCGCCATGGCCTGCGCTGACTGCACCGCGGCTTGCGCCGACTGCACGCCGTCGCCAAGCGCCTTGGATTCGATGCGCGCCAGCATTTCGCCGCGCTTAACCACTTGTCCGAGCTCTGGACCAACTCGCACCACTGCCCCATTGCTCTCGGCGCGGATGACGGCGCGTTGGCTGGCCTCAAGCGTGCCCGAGATGCGAGGGCCCGTTTGGATTTCGCCTTGCGTTACCGTCACAACATCTTCGGCGGCGATTTGCAGCAGCGGCTCGGCCGCGGCCTTGGCCTGCGTCGCCTCGCCGCCCTTGCCACCTTTGCCACAGGCAGCCCACAGCGACGACGCGACGACCAAGCCAATGGTGTATTTCGATCTTCGGTTTGACATAAGTCCCCTTAGGAAAGTTTGTAGCTAGAATCCGGCGCCAAACGGCAGTTCGACGATCATCGCCTGGCGCAGCAGCGCGACGCGCAGGTCGCGCGACGATTGCGCCTGGTTTAGCAGGGCCTGCTCGAGCTGCAAGCGCGCATCGACGAGCTCAAGGTGAGTCGATGAACCTTGCTTATAGCGCAGCTCCGCGATCTCATAGGCGCGCTTGGCCTGGGCCACCGTGCGCGTGCTCTGCTTGGAGGTCGCGGTCGCGGTTTCCACCGCCGAGGCGGCCCGGACGCGGCGGAGCTCACCTGAACGCTTGGTCTCTTCGTAGCGCGCGCGCGCCGACGAGGCGGCGGCCTTGGCGGCGTGGATGGTGGCCTTGCGGCGAAAGCCGTCAAATAGCGTAAACGAGGCGCCTACGGACACGCTAAACCCAGTGCTCCAAAACCCATCCGGCAGGAAGTTTGAGGGCGAATTCGATTTTGAATAGCCACTGCTTGCGGATACCTGTGGCAACCACGCCGCCTCCGCACTGTCGACCTGGGTTTGGCTAATCTTCAACGCCTCCGCCGCCGATCGCTCTTCGAGGCCTTCGCCGTCGCTAGGGCCAATCTGCGCTACTTCGCGTGCGGTGGCGACCTGCCCCGCCGCGTCATCGACGTCGAGCTTGCTCACAAGCACCACCGGCTGGCCCAGCGGCAGCCCCACGCGGCGCTTGAGCGTCACCATGGCAACGTCGCGGGTGGCCTTGAACTGGATGAGCGTCGCGGCCTGGTTGTCGCGCGCGACCTCGGCGCGCAGCATGTCAAATTCTGGCGTCGCGCCCTGCTCAAAGCCGAGCTTGGCGCTTTTCAAGGTTTGCTCGGATTGCGACAGCGAGGCTTCGGCGATTTCAACCCGACGCTCGGCGAGGGCCGCATCGTAGTAGGCCTGCGCCGCCTCGAGCACGGTCAGGGCTCGTTGCGATTTTACGCCCATCTCGGCGCGACGCACGCCGGCCTTCGACGCCGCAATACCCGCAGCGAGGCGCCCCCCATCGAAAATAGTTTGATCGAGCCCTAGCGAGACGGACCAGCTGTTGGGTGGCTGGCCATCGCGGCCGGCGATGCCGAAAATACTTTTTAGGTCACGGCTGTAACCTGCGGTTGCGCTCACCTGAGGCAACCACCCCGATCGCGCGCTAGTGAGCGAGGCCTTGCTCTCTTCAACGCCCGCCTCGGCGACCTCCATTAACTCCGATGCCGGGATTGCCGCCTTGAGCGCGTCGGCGAGTGACAACGGCGCCGCCGAGGGATCACTTGGCGCGGAGGTTGCGCTAGCTGGCCGATCAATCGTCGGCACCACGCCATCGGCGGCGGCAACACCCGAAATCAGCAAACAACTCGCGAAGATAAGCCAGGTCGTGCGCGCGTACATCTTGTCGCAGTGCTACTTGGCTTCGCGGCACCTGTCAATGTGGCGCAGCGACGACGCGGTGACATTGTCTGTCGCCACGGGGTAAGCCACGGCTGGAATTAACCTGGCTAGGCATCCGCAATATACGGGCCAGCATCGGCGGCATCTTCAATGTCATCCTCGACGCCGATCACCTCGGGCGCAACCGTCGGCTGCACTACCAAAATCTTCACCATGGTTGGCAGGATGCGAATTTGAGGCGCGACGCGATGTAAGATCGAGCTGACATTGCGTTGAATATCCTCGGCCTCGACGGTCGATGGCCCCGGCGCGACGACCTTGCCCACCCATTTGTCGCCGCCAAGCTCAAACGTCTGCAAAAACTCCGGGGCGTCGAGATACTTCTTGTCGGCCGGCCTCGCCATCGCGAACGCCTCGCGCAGGCGACTATCCAATTTCACCGCGAAATACAGTGCCGCGCCGGAATCTGACTTCATTACACGAGTTTGCCTGGTTTTGCGTGGCCTCGATAGTGACCCCGCCGCCTTCCCGCATTTTCGCCGGGTTTCGCTTGCCATGACGCGGCCGAGCGATTAATTTCCCGGCCTTCCAGGCGGGGTAGCTCAGGGGTAGAGCAGGGGTCTCATAAGCCCTTGGTCGGCAGTTCAAATCTGCCTTCCGCCACCATCACTTAGATTTGGCGCACTAAGTTGCACCATCATCTGTTTGGTAAGCAGATGGATTTATTTACGGCAACGAGAGACTAGACAATCGGCGGCTCGTGAATACACTGCTGCCTTCATTCGGGGATCGTCTAACGGTAGGACAACGGTTTTTGGTATCGTTTATCTAGGTTCGAATCCTAGTCCCCGAACCAGTTACGGCACGACAACAAATTCGCGCTTCATTAGCGCCACCAGGCGAGTCGCGCAGTCGACATCTGAGCCAGGGTAATGATCGAGTACTTTTTGCAAGCTGCCGTGATCGAGCACCAGCTGAAAGACATCGAGCTCTTCGGGTGAAAGCTCGCGCAACCGCCCCGCGAGCGGCGTCGGCACCGCCAGCGGTGAACCCGGCGGCGGCAGGAAGTTTTCCATGTTGCGGATTTCGTCCATCTGTCGCATGCCCTCCATGAGCAGGCCTTCGACAGAATCTTGCATTTCTTCCGGTGCTTGGATCTCGGCGTTGGGCTCGAGCTCAAACGTGCCCTCGGTCCACGACAACATGCGATACACGGCTTTTTGCGGCGCCACCGACATATCGTCGTCGATGGTCGCAAAATAAATTAGGCCCTTGCGAAAGTACAAACGGCCAACCGCGCTTGGGCTGGCTACCGTGAGGGCTCCCGACTTGCGACTGGTCGACAACAATTGAATGAGGTCGGGTAGCGGAATCTCTTCGATCACGCCCGACATGGGGCGGCCCGCACCTGCGACATGCGTTGGACGGCTAACAGCAGGTTCAATTTTTTGCGGCGCCGGCGCGTCGTTGCCCGGCGAGTTCGCGTCGAGCGCGATGACCTTGATAATCGACGTCCCCACGAGCACGCGGTCGCCTTCATGCAATTGCACGCGGCCCGGTATTTTTTCGCCATTGACGAAGGTGCCATTGGTCGAACCGGCGTCTTCGATGAAAATTTGATCGGCGGTCGTAATCACGCGCGAATGGCGGCGCGACACCATGTCTTCGACCAGGACCATGTCGAGGTCGCTGGAACGACCTATCACGATCTCGCGGTTAGGCCTAAGCGGAAATTCCCCGCCTTGGTACTTCCCCGAAATGAACCGTAATGCAAAGCGCGGGCGATCCAAGCGTCGTTCCTCTGCAACCGAGCTGCGCGGTTGCACAATTAGGATACGGCGGCGCGCCGCATGGGCGCAAGCAATTGGCTCATTTAAGACGACGCGGCCACGTCGCGCTATGTCGCGTCGCCGAGCGGGTGGTCTTCTATAACTATCTCATTGGGCGCGGTGAGCAAGTCGCGCAAGCGCTCATACACCGACTCTGAGATGACCAGGCTTGAGTGACCTAGTGGCACGGCGACGCTTTTGACGCCCTGCCCCTTGGTGCTGCTAAATGGCACCACCCAATCGCGCAACGCGCCGACCGAATACACTTCCACACCTGGTGGGATGGGGCCTTCATGTAGTTCGGCAAGAAACCGACTGCCGGGCAAGAGCTGCCAAGACGAGGTGGAGAACAGGCCCAAGGTCGCGACGCCGCCAAGCGCGATCCAGGTGCCGTGGAGCGGCGTGCCTATCATGACCAAACGCCGCACGCGCGCCGCGCCACCTAGCTTTTTGATGTAATAGAGGCCGATCAGGCCCCCCATCGAGTGGCCGAGGATGTCGACCTCCTTGACCGCAGATTGCGCCAAAATACGCTCTATCTTGCGGTGAATGATAAAGGCCGAACGGCGAATGTCGCGCGTGTTGATCGCGCCGATGTTGAACGAGAAGACGACAAATCCATCGGCCGCGAGGCGCCGTTCGAGCAGATACATCGAGCCGCGCGTGCCCATGAAGCCATGGATGATGAGGAGCGGGCGCTTCTCGCTGGTGTCGGCCACCGCGGCTCGGCGACGGATGCGGTTGCCGCGCGCGAGATTGACTAAATAGGCCAAGGTATCTGCGCCGCCGACGATGTCCTGCGTCAGCTCTTTGCCTACACCCCGCACCCGTTCCGGTAGACTTTCCACCCAGGAACACCCAGGTTGTGGCTTTCGAGGTGCGGCCATCTTTTAATGGTACCGCAAAACTGGGTAAAATTCAGTAAATGAGCACCCGCCGGCTCGGTCGATATCAACTGCACGAGCGCCTCGGTGCCGGCCCCGTGGGCGAGGTCTACCGCGCGACCATTTTTGGCGTCGCGGGCTCGGCGGTGGTGTTCGCGGTCAAGCGCATACATGATCATGTCGCGGCCAACCCAGATTTGCTGGCGGCGCTCGCCCGCGGCGCCCGCGTCTACGCCAGCGTCGATCATCAGTATGTCGCGCGGTTTCGCGAAATAGGCAGTGCCGAGGGCGAGCACTACGTCGCCACCGATTGGATCTACGGCATGGACGTCGCGCGGCTCATCGCGGCCAATCGCGCCCAAGGCACGACGGTGCCGATGCCCATTGCGCTCACGATCATCAGCCACGCCGCACGCAGCATCGCCGGCGTTCATGCTAGTGGCCTCATGCACCTCGGCGTCGCGCCACGCAACGTCATTCTCACGCCCGCCGGTGATGTAGTGACCACCGACGTTGGCATTTTTTCCGCGTTGCTCAGCGAGCTCTCGCCACGCGAATGTACGCTGGGTGAGCGCGCGGCCTATGTCGCGCCCGAGCAGTGGCGTCGGCTGAGCTGCACCTTGGCCACCGATGTTTGGGCGCTTGCCGCCCTGTGCATCGAATTGGTCAGCGGGCAACCCGCAGCCGGGACCTCCCCCGAGGCCGCCGAGGCCAACATCATCAGCGGGAATCTCGCGCGTGCGGTGCTACCCGCACCCGTGGCGAGCGTGCTCAACCGCGCCACCGCGATCGACCCGTCTCACCGCTTTTCGAGCGCGATCTTGTTTGCCGAGGCCCTCGAGGCCGCAATGCGCTCGGCAGGCGTGGCGGCGACGCCGACCGAGGTCGGCGAGATCGTGCGCCAAGCGCAAGTCGTCGAGGCCGGCACCAAGCCCGACGAACAATCGGGACTGCTGACGCTCAAGTCGCTGGCACAAGCCACGTCGTCGCCCAAGCCGACGATGCCTGGGCATGCCATGGCGCGCACGCTGCGCCCGGGCGATGTACCGCCGGCGCCGCAAGCGCCAACGGTACAGACCAAAGGCGTCGTGGCGCTAAAGCCAATGCCAACGCTCGATTCGCTCGCGAGCATTAAGACCGCGCCCGCGGAAAGACGCCTGCCGCCACCAAACGATCACACGACGCCGATTGACGAGAGCGACCTCCTGATCACGACGCGCGCGGAGGCAGCCGAAGCAAATTTGTTCGACATCACGCATCAGGGCGCGCCGCGCACCGCGCGCGAAAGCGTGCCACCACCGCCACCGCCGCCGTCGTCATCGTCATCGTCGTTGCGCCCCGTCGAAAGCGGCCGCAGCGCCGCGGCGCGCTCACGGCAAGACCTCCCGCCCATTCCGGTGGTGCAGCGCCCACGAACCGAGACGCCGACGAACTACCTTGCGGCCGGCGATCGAACCGATGTGATGGTGACGCCCATTGGCCTCGATCAGCCCGTGGATCTGCTGAATCTAGAATTCGGCGACCAGGTGTCATTGGCCGACATCCCCGTCGTCCTATCCGCGGCATCGGCCTCGCCGAGTACGAACTACCGGGCCCCGAGCGCATCGGGTGCGACGATTGGCGCGCCCCTAGAGGCGCCATTTCAACACCAAGCCGTTGCTAACGAGATTTCGCTTAATTCGCCACTGCCCGCGCCTCCCATGAGGCAGGCATCGCAACCGTCGCACGTGTCGGCGCCTCGCATGTTGCCGCGCCCATCGGCCTCGATCAGCCGCCCCCCACCAACGTCCGCGGCGCTTCCACCAGGCAAGTCGCCGCGGCGAACGTTGGTAATCGCCACCGTCGCCACCGCCTGCGTCGCGTTGGCGGGGCTTGGAGTTTTGGCGTGGCAACAACACCTCAAGTCGTCGGAGTCAGCAAGCGCAGCGGCACCTCGCGCCGATGCTGCAATCGTCGACGCGGCGGTGGTCGATGCGGTCGGGGGCGACGCCACGGTGGCACTTGCCAACGTCGATGCCGCAGCGACCGCGGTGGCGGACGCCGCGCTCGCAGACGCCGTGCTTCTTGACGCCACGCCGCGTGATGCCGCGGCGCCCGACGCCGTCGCGCTTGCGGTGGTTGATGCCGCACCACTCGCCGTCGATGCGCGACCTGTCGCGATCCCAGACGCCGCCGTCGCCGCGACGCCGTTGCCGGTCACGGGTGGCGCCATGCCGGCGCATGTCAGCGCCAGCGCCAAGGTCGACAGCCAGCCGGCATCGGCCGGGCAATTTGTGATCGAGAGCGTGCCCGCTGCGGTGGTCTACGTCGACGGCACGAACAAGGGCAAGACGCCCGTGACCTTGCCGGCGGCTAGCGACACATTTACGGTGTCGCTGTTTGCTGAGGGCTATGCGCTGTATTCCGGTAAGCTTGCAGGCACCAGCAAGCATACGATCGAGCTAACCAAGGCGCCGCGCTTTGGTGGCGTGGGCGGCATCAAGGTCCGCTGCAACGAAAAGAAGCGCTACTACATCCTCGTCGATGGCCGCCAGACCGGCCAGCTTTGTCCGACCGAACGACTGGGCGTGCCGATTGGCGTGCACACCGTTGAGATCGTCGATCTGGTCGGCGAGGTCTATCGCACGCTGTCGGTGGACGCCGACAATCCCGACAAGTCGACGCGCGTCAGCATCGATTGAGCGTTAGAGGCAGGCCAACGCGTTGGTGTAGGCCGGCGGCAGGCCCAGATCGAGCGACGTCGTGGTGGTTTCGGCGCCGCCGAAATAGACGCGCACGCCCTTGTTGCCGGCGGCGCTGTCGGTCGCCAGCACGTGGCCATCCGAACACGTCGCGACGTCCGTAATGATTTGGGCCTCGTCGGAGATGGCCGCGCCGATGGCACCAGTGGCCAAATCGATTGGCAACAAGACGCTGCTAGGACTCTCGAAGCTGGTGGTGCGATTCACGGCCATCCAAAGCGTTTGCTCGTCGGCAGAAATCATCATGCGGATCGCCGCGCCGCCGAGGTCTTCGTTGTCGATGACGCATTCGTTAGCGAGCGTGCTGGGATCAATTGCGCGCCCGCAACCCTCCGTCGGCACGAGAAAGTTGGGAGAGGCGCCAACTAACAGCTTGCCGTCAAAATAGGAGGCTGCCGGCGTCTTGACCAGGCTGGTGTTAGGATTGATAGCGGCGAGCGCCTCGGTGACGGGCGCCGCGCCGGCGCTGAGCCTGACCACAACGCCGGGCTTGACCGCGGCAAAATTCTCGAGCAGTTGGCACACCACAATGACCTCGGTGTCGCTGGTCTGCAGCGCCGCATAGCATTCAGGCAGGTCATCAAAGGCATCCAGCGCGGAGAGGTCGATGGCGCTCACGGCGTAGTCCGCGGCCGCATCGATTAGCGCCACGCCCGTGCCGCCAAACACCGGCACATAGTAAGCGTCGCCTAGGCGCGCGACGTCTTGCGGGTTGCTACCCGCGCCGGTGGAGACCTGCGCGAGCAGCTGCAGCGGATCGCGATTCATTATGGTCACGTTATCGCCGCCAAAGCGATTGACGACAACGAATTGATCGGCAAGCGCCACTAGCACAGGATCGCTTGACGCGACACCGCTAACCACGTCGGGCAACACGGTGTGCCCGATCAACTCGACGCGCGACAGGATGCCGGGGCTGGCGTAATCAGTGGCCAGCGCAAAGGCATAGTGCGTTGCGACCGGCGGCGGCGGCGGCTCGACCACGAATTCGCGGTTGTCGCCGCAGGCGAGCATGGTGCCGCTGATCACGAACGTGGCAACAGCGCGCGCGTTAGGGAGGAGAGTTGCGTGTAATTTCATGACATGGTCTTTCGTTGGCGTGTGGGCGGGTTCATCATTTCGAGATTCAGTAATGCCAGCTTGCGCTGAACATCCAGCTGCGACCTGGCAGCGGAAAGCCCGCGGTATCCATGACGGCGCGCGGCACCGTCGCAAACTCGGGGCTGGGTGGCGAGGCCAGCGCGAGGTGCTCGACGCGCAGGTTGGTGAGATTGTAGCCGTGCAGCGCGACGTCGAGCGTATGCGCCGGCGTCGCGAGCACGCGCGCGGTGAGCGCGGCCCCGAGCAAGGTGCGGGCGGGCACCTCGCGCGCCGCGGCGGCATCGAGATAGCTGCCAGAGGCGTGCGCGACGTCGAGCATCGCGACCACGGGATGCGCGCCGCGATGCAGGGCGATGTCGACGCGCGCATAAGCCTGATGGCGCGGGCGCTGCGGCAACGGCTTGCCCTCGTAGCTCGGCTCGGTGTCGCGTTGCCGCGTGGCGAGATGCGTGTAGTTGCCGGCGAGCACGACGCGGCGCGCAAGGCGGGCGTGCCAGCTCAGCTCGAGGCCGCTTAGGCGCGCCTCGCCGAGATTGATCGGTCGCATGACGTAACCGTTGGTCGACGCCCACACGATGGTGTCGTGTGCGGTGGCGACAAAGGCGGCGGCCTCGACGAGGACGCGATCGAGGCCACGCGCCGGCGCGGCCGGCGCCCACACGATGCCGGCGTCGGCACTTTGTCCGGTTTCCGGACTCAGCCCCGGATTGCCCCAGACCAGGCCGCGATCGCCGAAGAGTTCGATCAGCGTCGGCGTGCGGGCGTAGCCGCCCACGCTGGCCTTGGCCTGTAACTCGGAGGTGGCCAGCGCGCGCATCGCGAGGCGCGGCGTGGCAAAGGTATCGCGGCGGGCGGCGGCGGGCTCGCGGGTATCCAGATCGAGCAACGATGAGGTGTGCAGTCGCTCGACGCCGAGCGACGGCTCGATGATGAGCCAGCTCGTCAGCTGCGCCGCCAGCTGCAAGGTTGCGCTGCCGCCGAGGCGCGAGCCATCGAGGCGGCGGGCCTGGTCAAGGTTATCGCGATCGGTAAAGCGCTCGCCGCGCAGCGCGAGCGACGCGTCGACGCGATAGCGCGCGCCACTCGCGGTTGCCGTCACCTGCGTCCCGCTGGCGCCGGTGCGATAGGTGCGATCTTGCACGCCAACGCCGACCTCGCCCGCCGGGTCGCGATAGCGCTGGTGCTCGCCGCTGGCAAACGCGGTGCCCTGACCACGCCATCGCGGCGAGAACTCCTTGCTGGCGGTGGCGTCGAAGACGAGCTGTGAGGTCGCAAGCTGGGTCTGGGCCGCGGGTGATGACATGTTGCCCGCGAGGCCTTGCGCTCGCGTCGCGCCGCGCAAGCCAACCCGCCACGTCGCGCGCGGCGTGGCAGGTTCGGCCACGCGCGAGGCCACGCGCAGCGAGAGATCGCCCATCGCGACGCCGTTGTTTTCGCGCGCGCGCCACACGTCGTCGTCGCGATTGAGCATGGTGCCTCGATCGTCGAAATACGAGAAGTCACCGCGCGCGCGTGCGATGCCACCGCTAACGCGATAACGACCCCACGCCGCGTCGTCACCGACCCAGGCGCGCAGCCGCCGCGTGCCCCACGCGCCAACGCTGGTCATCACCGCCACGCGATCGCCATCTTCGCTGCGCCCCACCGGCGAAATGAGATGCAGCGCACCGCCGAGCCCGCTACCGCCGCCGCCACCGAGGTGAGCCGGCGCGCCACCGCGATAGACCTCGATGCGCTCAAATTGTCCCAGCTCCCATTGCGCGACATCGACCGTCACCGACGCAATACGCGACGCCGGCACATGGTCGATGATGACGGAGGTATTGCCGGGTGCCAGGCCGCGCAGCGACAGCGTCGCAAACGCGCCCATGCCGCCAAGCCGTCGCACCTGCGCGCTCACCACCGTCGCGAGCGCATCGGCGACGGCGTCGCCGACGTGCTCATCGGCATGCACCACCGTCAAGAATGGCGTCTCGGCCAGCACGCGCGCGCGGTCGCGGTGCTCGCCGCGGACGCCAAATTTATCGGCGACGCGGCTGTAATCGCCCAAAATGATGATCGTGCTGTCGGGCGCCGCTTCATCGTTGGGCGAGGCTTGCACTGGCCCGCCCATCGACGCGAGCACGACGAGCGCCGCGATCGCGCCGACGCCGGCACGCGCTGCCCACACAGGCAAATCCCAAACAACTAGACGAAGGCGTCGCATTGGTTACCCCACGTAACGGTGCTGGGGTAAACGCGTGGCGCGCGCAAACGCAGGCCATGCCTCACCCCGAGCGCAACGCTAGGCCGGTATCCTGACTCCTGATCATCCTTCCGCCGTCCTTCCCAGCGCCGCGCAATGCGAGCCCCAGTGGATGTGACAGCCGCGCACGGCTGTTGGCAGTTGTCCCAGTTACAGTAGCGGGGGCTGTGTCGGAGTTGCCTTGGCCAACCAATGGCCTAGCCGCGGCGCACCGAGCTTCCCAGAAACCTAGCGGGTTTGGTTACATTAATGTGTCGTGGGCGCCTCCTGCGGCTGCCGGGGTACCAGATCGGCCGATTACCTGTCAACCATGGCTTCTAACGGACGCTCGGCAATTATTTTTTGTAATGCTGCAACCAAGGAGGGGACTACGGCGTAGAGTGACCAACCTCTAAGGAAAAACCATGAAACGAACCACATTAGAAGCCTTGACCCTCACCCTGTCGCTCGTAGGCCTTGCCTCCGGGGCCGCCTCGTGCGCGAAAAACAAGCCCGCCGACGCCAGCGCGTCAGCCGCGGGCGCCGAAATGAAATGCGGCGCTGGCAAGTGCGGCGAAGGCAAAGGCGCGGGCGCCAGCTGCGGCGCCGAGCCTAAGGGTGCGGAATGCACCTGCGCCGGCGACACGCTGGAGGCGTGCAAGAAGACGGCGGCCGAAGCCCCCGCCACCACGCCAGCGCCTGACGCGAAAGGTGCCGAAATGAAGTGCGGCGCCAAAAGCTGCGGCTAAGCGGTAGGTAGGCGGCCATGAAATTCGGCATCGGGCTTCGCCGACGACACCACGACCAGCTCGACGCCATCGCGGCGGCGGTCGACTTTGTCGAATTGCTCGCGGAGAATTTCATGCACTTTGGCGGTCACGCGGCGCACATCGCGCGCGAGATTGCGGCAAGGCGACCCGTCGTGATTCACGGTACCGCGCTTTCGATTGGCGGGCCCGATCCGCTGTCGGCCGCCTATCTCGACGACCTGGCGGCGATGGCCGACGCCACGGAGGCGCGGTGGTGCTCGGATCACCTCTGTTATTCGTCGGCGTTTGGCGTGCGGTATCACGATCTGCTGCCCCTGCCCTTCACCGAGGCCGCGCTGGCGCATGTCGTGGCGCGGGTGCGCCAAGTGCAAGATCGCCTGCGGCGACCGTTTGCCCTCGAAAACCCGTCGTACTACGTGGCCATGCCCGACGCCGAAATGACCGAAGCGGAATTTGTCCGCGAGGTGGCGGCGCGCGCCGATTGCGGCCTCTTGCTCGACGTCAACAACGTCTATGTCAATGCGACCAACCACGGCTACGACGCGCGCGCGTATATCGATGCGATGCCCGCCGGGCGCGTGGTGCAATATCACCTCGCCGGCCACGATGATTCGGGGCCTTTTATTGTCGACACGCATGGCGGGCCGCAACCACGCGCGGTCGACGACCTGTTCTTGCATGCGGTGCGCGCGATCGGCCCGGCGTGGGCGCTATTTGAATGGGACAACAACGTGCCACCGTTGGCGACGTTGCTTGACGAGGTGGGCCGCCTGCGCGCGCTGGTTTCTAACGCGGGGGCACCCCCATGAGCGACGACTCGCGGTTGCGCGACTTGCAAGCGCAAATGCACGCGGTGCTGCGCGGTCAGCAACCGCCTGCCGCGCTCGCGACGACGTGGCAGGTGCCACCCGAGCGCGTCGCCATCTACGCGCAATTTGTCGCCGCCCACGTGCGCACGGTACTCGATAAGGATTTCTCGTGCCTGGCGGCGGTGCTCGGCGCGAGCTGGGAAGACGTCGCGTCAGCTTATGTGCGCGACGTGCCGGCAACCCACTACGAACTCAATGAGGCCGGCCGCGCGTTTCCCGCGTTCTTGCGCGCGCACGCTGAGCGCCTCGGGTTGCATGGAGGGCACCTCGAGCTAGCCGAGCTTGAATGGCTCGACTGGGAGGTCTACGCCAGCCAGGCGCCCGATCTGAGGTCGCAAGAATTGTCGCCAGCGCAGGCGCGCGATGCCACGCTTGCGGCAAACCCCACCTTGGCTGTTGTCGAAATCCGCCACGGGGCTCACCTCGCCTTGGCACAGCGCGCTGCCGGTCATGCCCCAACGATCGCCGGCGAGCCTGGTGCACCGGTGACGGTTGCGGTGTACCGCCATCCTCAATCGCGAGGCAGCGCCGTGCGCCCGCTCGACGACGCCGACCTATTTGTGCTCGCGCTCGCGGCGCGTCGTTTGACGCTGGCGCAAGCGGCTGCCGAGACTGGCCTGGCAAACGAGCCGCTACTCGAAATTGTGACCGCCGCCGTCGCCCGCGGCATTGTCTCGCTGGTTGCGCCGGCCTAAGCAGAATCCCGAAAAGCAGGAAACAGAACGCAGTGGGTGGCGGAGATTGCGGTGCACGCCTGCAGCGATGCGGCAGGCGCAGCCGTCTGGCTGTAACGAGGCTCGCGAAGCCGTACACCGGGCACTATTGCCTCCGGTACCCACTCAATGCGTTTCTGTTAGTCGCCGGTGATGCAAAAGCCAATAATGAGCGCTATCCCCAAGATCATCGCGCCGACGACGATACCCATCGCGGTGTTTTGATCTTCCTCGAGTTCTTTGTGTAACGAAAACGGCAGCACCTTGGCCAGCAGCGCAAAAGAGATGCCAAACATAATGATGCCAAGCGACGAAAAGATCGCGGTGCGAACGACGGCGTGCCAAATTTGATCCCAGAACATTATTTTCCTCCTGAATAGCCACTATGCCAAAAATGAAATGAACGATAGCCGCCGGGCGCATTGCGCACGCTGGCGGGCACCACCTGCCGCTGGGTGTTTTTGAAATCTTTGCCAAGCAACGTCGCGCCGCCATATACAGCCGAAACGGTTACGCCCGCGGCGAGCAGCAGCTTGGCCAAGATGCTTGGTGGTGTCGAGAAATCTAACGGTGCCATCGGGTTGTCCTCACCTACTCATCGTCCGAGTCGTCAAAAAATTCGGTCCACGGGCTGCCGGCGTCGGAACCCACCTTGCGCAGATGCTCAAAGCGCAACGACATAACCCACAGAATAAGCCACGGCACGCCGACGACTAAAAAGGCGAGGAAGAAATGGATCGTCCGAAATACGCCCTGCGTTACGATGGCCCGCACCGGCAGGCCGGGTTGTCCCGGCGGACCCTCGGTCTCGACGCGCAAGACGTAGCTGCCCGCCGGTCGACTGCCAATGAAGATATTGGCGGCGCGGCTGCCTTCGGACCACGACTCGCCGCCATCGACGCCGCTGTAGTATGCGACCTCGGCGTCAAACGCATCGAGCTCACCCGAGGCATCGTTTAACAGATCGCCGCCAATGGCCAACCACGAGTTGCTTACCGGGGCTTCGAGGCGAACCCGAATGTTGCGATTGGCCTTGATCGTAAACGGCTTGCTAAACGCGACGGCGCGGCCTTCAGGGTCGGGCTGCGTGGTCAGCCACTCCTCGTGCTGCGTGCTGCGTGAGACCACCATGCCAAGCAGCAGCGCGGTCACCAAGAAGATCAGCACCGCCACGCCGGTGGCGCGCTTAGCGCGCTGATGCCGAAATGGCTGATTCGGCGCGACGCCATCGGCCCGCGGCAGCACTAGCTTTGGTTGCGCGAGCGCGGTGCGCAGTTCGTCGGCGGTGAGATAACGCCCGAGCGACCAGGTGACTTCGTTGGCGACGGCTTCTTTTGACAACATATACGGCGGCGCGATGTAGTCCGACGCCAGTACCTGGTCATCGACGGCGACTCTCCAGTAGAACTCGCCGACGACAAATTTCACCGCCACCAAGGCGGTCGAAAAGTGTTTGAACGTCGCGCCCAAGGCCGAGGGATTGAGATCACCTCGAACGCTGCCCGGATCGAGCGGCGACACGTAGCTCCAATGGCCATCCGCACACACCAGCCAGCGATAGCCCTTGGCCGGATGATGCAGCAGGTATTCGTCAAATGGGTACTCGGTGCGATCGACCACGGCCGCGCGCCGCATGTAGCCGATGATCGCAAATTTTTCGCCCTCAAAGCGAGCGTGGGTGCCAAGTGGCAGCAACGGCTTGATGCGCTTGCCGCCGAACTTGGCGAGAATCTTTAGATCGCCCTCGCAATCGAGCAGCGCGCCACAATACGGGCAACCGACCCGCAGCGAGGCGTCTGGGTTTTGCAGCTCGATCGAACCATGGCACTGTGGGCACGCCAATTTGCGCGCGCGCAAGGTCGGCGAACCGGGCGCGGCCGCGGGCGCGCTGCCCGGGAGGTTAAACTCTGCCAGCCCCAGCTCGCGCCCGACAAATAGCGTCGGCTTGGCGTGGCCGGCGGCGCCGTAATCGATCGATGCAAACCGCCCGGTGCCATCGCTAAGGTCAGCGAAGCGATAGCTCTCGCCTGCCGCGACGCGAAAGGGCAGCTCACCTTGTCCGGCGATATAGGTAGCGGCGCCGAATTCAGCGACATAAAAGGTGGCGGGCGTCGCCTTGGCCGAGCCGCGCACGGGCACGAGCACGTCGACGGAGGCGCCGGGCCGCAGCAGGTCGAACGCCGGCAGCGCGGCGGCACCGTGGGCCTCGAAGGTGACGAAAAAACGCCCCTGGGCCTCGGCGATCCAACCCCACCGACCATCCGCGAACTTTGCAAACCACTCCTGCCACACGCCGCCCGCGGCATGGCGAATTTGCACGCGCCCTTCGATCTGAAACGCCACGCCCTCGATCGCGCCGCCGGCAAAAAGCCAAAACGGGGAGGCAAGCGGCGTCAAATCGGCAAACTGGCCGAGGGTTTCGACGCCGCGATCTGTCCGCAAAACGGACGACCGACACGAGCCGCAGACGCGGACAAAGCTATCGTCGTAGCGAAATTCGACCGGCGCGCCACACGTCGGACAGGCCGCGGTCACGGCAACACGCCTCGCCGCAGTTCGGTTAACCGCACGGTCTTGGCCGCCGCGGCTTCTTCCACCAACATGCGCAGCGCGCGCGCGACCACGGCACGCTCGGCCAAGGTGCGCTCGCGACAGCTATAGAGATTGACCGTAATCACGCCGCTCTCCGGAAACGTATGCACGGTGAAATGGGATTCAGATAACAAGTACAAACCGGTTACGCCGCCGGGCCCCGGGAATTGATGCCATTGCGGCACACCGATGACCTGCAGCCCAAGCGCCTCAACGACCGCGTCCGCCAGCCGCTGCATCGCGGGCAAGTCGCCGAGGCGTGAGGCTAGGGCGTGCTCGCCGTCGACAATCCACTCCCAGCCGCCGTTCATATGCCGAGCCAACAGTAGTGGGTCGCGCTAGGTGCCGCAACCGTGGCCCCGTCCAATTCTGGGGCACGCCGTGAGAATTACGCACGCGATCGGTTGCCGACGTGGGCACATTCGTTGATCGTGCCGGCCTGTGCGCGTCGCCCTTGCCCATTCACGCTTCCGCTTCGTCGACAAGAATATATTCGTGCGCCGCATCGTCGCCGATTGCATGACGCATGCCTGCCATATCCGCGAGGAAGGCCGTCACATGCCCGATGCGTGCTGTCAGTACGGCGCCGACGTCGATGTCGGCGAGCGCGATCGCATCATGGCGCGCGCCGATGAGCTCAAGCAAATCCTGCGCCCCGCGGCGCGCGACGCGGCGTGGTTTACCACCAGCGAAGTCGTCGACGCCGACTTTCCGTCGGGCCGCCACGTGCGCACCGCGAAGCTGGGCGATGGCTGCGTCTTTCTGCAACACGACGCGCGCGGCTGCGCCATTCACCGCGCCTCAATCGAAAACAATTGGGATTTCCGTGGCGTCAAGCCCAACATCTGCCGCCTGTTTCCGCTTTCTTACGACAGCGAAGGCATCGTCATCTCTGACGACTACGTCGACTATTCGTGCGCCGTGCTGCCCGACGCGCCGACGCTGTACCGCAACGGCCGCGACTTGCTCGCCGAACTCTTTGGCCCTGAGCTCATAGCCGAGCTCGATCGCCACGAGCAGACGTCGCTGCGGGTGATCGCGTAGCTGGGCGTCTCTAGTAACGCTGCGGCACCCCACAGAACGACAGAACAAGCGCAGCTTGGACGTAGATTTCCATCGGACCTCGCACCGGCAGACTCAAATTCCTGAGGCGTTCGATTCCTGCTGGCGTTATAAGTCACTGATATTTGATGGTTCTTTGGTGCAGCCGCACGCACTCGAACTTGGCATCGACCTTGCTCTAGGGAGTCGCATGTTGAAAAAAAATCTAGCCATTGCTGCCATCCTATCCCTCGCTGCTGCCTGCGTTACGGAGTCTTCCGAAACGCATCGAGGTCACCTCGAAGAAGAACCAGAAGTCGCCGAATGCGAATCCGACGCAGATTGCGACGAAGGACAAACTTGCGAGGAAGTGTCATTCCCGTGCCCAATAGATGCGGACGTTTGCCTTCAAATTCAAGTTCTCCAGTGCATTCCCGGAGACGAGCCAACACAGCCAGATGAACCGACCGAGCCGGTGAATCCGACGCAGGAAGATTGCCCTGGCTGTGGCCTCGGCTGAACCATACCCGTGTTTGACTAGGTTAGGTTAGGCACGACATGGTGGACTCGGCCAATTTGGCGCCAACGCCCCGCATCAAGGCGGGCCTCGTGTTGATGTCGAGCGCCGATTGGTTAGCCGCTGCGAGTGATTTGCTGATAGGCGATCACGTCGATGCCGTCGAGTGGAGCTGGGATACCGAGACGCCACATGCGCCATGGGCGCTCGAGCTCGTCGATTACTTCGCCGGCCGTCGCGCGCTATATGCGCACGGCGTGATGTACTCGCCATTTTCTGCCGAGTTTGAACCCAGGCAGCGCGAGGCCTTGGCCAAGACGAGTGCCTGGCGGCAATTGCCGCTAGCCGTCCACATCACCGAACACGTTGGCTTTATGACCATCGTCGGCATGCAGCGCGGCGCCCCACTGCCCGCGCCGCCGTGCCGCGCGTCCATCACCGCGGCGCGCGACCAGCTGCATCGCCTTGCCGACGCCGTGGGACGCCCGGTCGGCTTGGAAAATTTGGCCATGGCCATCTCGGGCGCAGATGTCGCGCTGCAAGGCGACCTCATCGAGGAACTGCTCGTCAGCGACGATGCGCCCTTTGTGCTCGATGTGCACAATTTGTACTGTCAGGCGGTCAATTTCGCGCTGCCGCCGCTCTCGCTTTTGCATGCACTTCCACTGCACCGCGTGCGCGAAATCCATGTCTCCGGAGGGCGCATGCATGCCCTGCCAAACGGCCTCGTGCGGCGGCGAGATACCCACGACCACTTGGTTCCCGACGAAGTGTGGGAGCTCTTAGCTGCGAGCCTGCCCTTTTGCCCACGTGTCGAAGTAGTGATGCTGGAACGTTTAGCTGGCACCCTTAGCGCCTGCCCCGGCGACCTAAGCGCAGATTTTTTTCGCATGAAACATGTGATCGAAACCGTCGTCGACGGCGGCGCAAACCCGCGCTCAACCTTGCCGAGCTCGCAACTTGATGGCTACGCGACCTCGCGCGCCCCATTGCCGGGACCGTCTGACGTCGCCGAGCTGCGGGGCTATCAGCGCGCCTTGGTACGCGCCTTGTCAGCCATCCCGCAAGCGTCGCCCGTCGATGCCGCGGCCGTCCGGGCGGCGCTAGCTGCCGAGGCGCCCGGCTTTTCCGTGTATGTCGAAACGATAGACGACAATATGTTGGCGATCGCCCACGCCGCGTTCTCGCGATGGTCGCGGGAGCGCGAGACCTGAGGGCTGCCCCCCCACGTGCGCCCACTTCAGCCCCGATCTCAGCGCGGGCACGCCACAGCACAGCATGCCATGTCCTTGATTTCTCTGACGGCGGCCTCGGCACGCTAGATGCATTGCTCCTGGTCATGATGAAGCAACTACGCACCTCCCCCGCTGGCCTCTTGATGTTTACCCGCCAGGCCGTTGTCGCCTCCAGCTTGATCGCGGCCGTTGCCGCTGGCTGCGCCGAGGTCGATGTCATAGAGGGCGAAGCGTCCGCCGTGGCGCCCCCGACCGCCGTCTTAAAAAGCACGCCGGCCGCTATTATGCGTTTTAAGTCGGCGACGTTTGCCTTCGAAGCCGAGGGCGCCGCTTCATTTTCGTGCAAGATCGACGCGGGCACCGCCTTCGATTGCGCCTCGCCCTACACGACCGCAGATCTAGCCGATGGCAGCCACGTCTTTTCAGTGGCGGCGCGCGATGCCGAGGGCAATGAGCAGGCCGTCCCCTCGACCTATCAATGGGTGATCGACTCCACGGTGGCAGGCGTCATCTTCAGCGCGACGCCCGCGGCCTTTACCAACGCACCGAGCGCGGTCTTTCATTTCTCGTCTGACGAGGAAATGACGTTTACGTGTAAGCTCAATGGCGGGCAACCATTGGCGGCAAATGCCGTTTCTGGCCAAGTTGCGACCTGCTCCTTCCCTAACCTGCCCGATGGCGAACACGAAGTCGTCGTCACCGGCGCCAACCAGATTGGCAGCCAGTCAGCGACGTACGAGTGGGTGATCGACCGCGTGATCCCGATCTTCACCAAAGGCAGTGAGCTCAAACAAGCCGCCAAATACACCCTCAATTACGTCGTCAGCGAGTACGCTGCGAGCAGCGCGTGCTCGGTCTCGTGGATGGTCGGCGGCAGCCAGCAAGTTCAAGGTGTCAATTGCGGCTTGGTTGCTGGAAACACCAGCGGCGTCCTTGCCATCAATCGCGGTGGCAGTTTTATCGCGTGCCGCACCTACACCTTGACGACCAACTTCTTTGACCGCGCCGGCAATCAGCTGGCCGTAAACAACCGCTACAGCACCACCTTCACGTTTGAAAACGAAAATGGCACGTCGTGCCCGGCCCAGGCGCCGCATAACCAAGAAGAAATGTAGTCGCGTCGTAGGGGTCCGCCCGGGCTGACCGCACCCCTGCGTTGGGGAGGGGGCCCCCACCTACTTACGTGTAGGAATGCCGGCGGAACGACCCCCAACTACTTGAATTTACTTTAATTGAGGTGCGGCACAATCCCTGCATATCTAGGTGTCATCATGAGCAAGTCCAAAGCCACCCGCCAATCCGCCAACGCGATATTCGCTGCCCACGCCGCTGCGCTAATGAGCTTAGCTGGGGTGACCTCCACTGGATGCGCCGAGGTCGACGTGATTGAACCGACCAGGCCGGCGGTCGAGCCCCCCACCGCCGTGCTCAAAAGCACCCCCGCCGCGCTCATGCGCCTTAAGACCGCGACGTTCGAATTTGAAGCTGAAGGCGCCGCCTCGTTTTTATGCAAGCTCGATGCAAGCGCGCCAGAGGCTTGCTCATCGCCGTTTGTTACGCCCGTGCTGGCCGATGGCAGCCACGTTTTTTCGGTGGCGGCGCGCGACGCCGAGGGAAACACGCAAGCCATCCCCACCCTTTTTCAATGGAACATCAACTCAAGCTTGGCGGGCATAATCATCGACAGCATGCCGGCCGCCTTTACCAATGCCGCGACCGCCGGGTTTTCATTTTCATCAGATGAAGAAATGGAATTTACCTGCAAGCTCAATGGCGAGGCACCTATCACCGCCAACGCCATCACCGCGCAGACCGCGACTTGTGAATTCAGCGGGCTGCAAGACGGCGACTATGAGGTTACCGTGACGGGCGCCAACGAAATCGGCAACCAAAACGCGAGCTATGAATGGACCGTCGATACGGTGCGACCGATCTTCACCAAGACCGCTGAGATCAAGAACAGCATGGCAGGCAAGTACGAGCTCGACTATGTGGTGAGCGAACCGGCCGGCGCGAGCACCTGCACGCTCGCCTGGACCCAATGTGAAACTGCCCAAACCCTCAACGTTCCATGCGGCATCTCGGCCGGCAACACCAGCGGCAAGCTGACCGTAAATCGCAGCAACGCCACGCCCGCGTGCCGCAGCTACACCTTGTCGACGAGCTTTACCGACCGCGCTGGCAACAGCCAACTGGCGGGCAACAAGTACAGCACGACGTTTAACCTAACCGATCCGAATCTGCCGTGCCCATTCGAGGCGTGTCCCGAGGGGCCTGGAGGGGAAAACTAACTAGAGCGTATCTCATAACCCCGGACCGAGCGAGCGAGAGACAGGTTGGCCAGGTGGCAAGGCGCGAAAGAGGCCCATACTCGTTGTATGGGCCGATTGAGCAACGCCGCCAGCTGCCAAGCTGCCCTGGCTCGCGACGGGAGTGGTTTTGAGATGCGCTCTAGTCCTGCGCGTGAGCCAACAAGGCCGCATCCACCGACGCTTCCAGTTGCGCCCAAGCCGCCCCCAAGACGTCGCGACATGCGAGCAGCGCCTCATCGTTCGTCGCGCGTGCGACGCACGTGATGGCGTCGTCGTTCCAGGTGTCTGCGATGCAAGCACCCATGGCAGCCTTTTCAATCGCCGCGATGAGCGATTTATAGGCCTTGTCGCGTACGCCGCGTTCCTTGGCGGCGGTCGTCGCGGCGCCAAAGCCATAGGCAAAGGCCGCGGCGGCGTCGGCGCAGCCCAGCGCTGCATCAGGTGGCGGGGGCACATAGGCCGGCGGCTCGGGGCTCCGACACGCCGCGAGCACACCCACTAGCACCAGCGCGCAAGCTGAAGCGCGCGCGTCGATAGCGCGCAAGCACGTGGCGTTGACGGCCGGTGACATGGCGGCGCGTTACTCGCTTAGATATTTCTCGAACGCGGCGAAGCTGTACGGCCGCCCCAAGAAGTCCTTGACCAAATCGGCCGCGTCCTTGGTGCCACCTGGCGCCAAGATCTTGTCGCGATACGCCGCGGTGGCGGTCGGATCGAGCAGACCATTTTTCGCAAACGGCGTGAGCAGGTCTTTGGCGATCACCAGCGACCACATATACGTGTAGTACATCGCCGAATAGCCAACCAGGTGGCCAAACGTGGTGTGAAAGTGCGTGCCCTCGACGTAGCGAAACGGCGTGTACTTATCTTGCAGACGCTTGACCGTGTCGAGCTGCTTAAGCTTGCTTGGGTCCTCGCTGTGAAACGTCAGCGCCAGCGAGGCATAGAACATCTGCTGCGCCACTTGCGTGCCAAGGCCAAACTTGTTGGCCTTGCGCATTTGGCCAACCAGCGCCTCGGGAATCACTTCGCCGGTCTTGTAGTGCTTGGCAAAGCGCGCCAGCGTTTGGTAGCTCCACGCCCATTCTTCGAACATTTGCGATGGCGCCTCGACAAAATCCCACTCGGTGGCGACGCCGCTTTGGCGCACCCAACGCTGGCCTCCGCCGAGCACGTGATGCATGAGGTGACCAAATTCGTGGAACATGGTGACGACGTCGTCGTGCTCCATGAGGCCAACGTCGTCGCCTTTAGGTTGTGGAAAGTTGCAGACGAGCACGCCCTCGGGGCGGACGCGGCCGGCGACGCCGTCGCGCACGGTGAACTGCGCGGCGTGCTTGTACTTGCCCTCGCGCGGGTGCATGTCCAGGTAGATGCGACCGACGTCCTGGCGCGTGCTCTTGCGGACGACGTCAAACACTTTGACGTCGGCGTGCCACGTCACGGCGCCCGGCACGGGCAGATACTCGATGTCGTAGATGGTCGAGGTGATGTCGAGCAGCCCCGCGAGCACGGTGTCGTAGGCGAAGTATTGGCGGACATCTTGGCTCGACACCTTGTATTTGGCGGTCTTGACCTGCTCTTCCAATAGCGTCTTTTGCCAATCGCCGACGGCTTTCGCCTTTTTGTCGGTTTGTTGCAGTTGCGCCAGCAGCTCCTTGTAATCGCGGTCGGCGCGCTTGTCGGCGAGCTTCCACACGCGCTCGATAAAGTCGCGCGCATTTTTGCCCGAGCCAATCATCTTGTCGGCGGTGATATAGTCCGCCCAGTTGGCAAAGCCCAAGATCTTGGCTTTCTCGGCGCGCAGCCCCAGAATCTGGGCGAGGGTGGCTTCGTTCTCCATGCCGCCGCGGGTGCGCGCCTTGATATAAATCGCTTTCTTGGCGCTATCGCTCTCGGCATAGCTCATGAACGGCAGGTAGTCGGGATAGTCGGTGGTAATCGTCACCTTGCCGCTTGGCCCCGGCGCATGCGCCGCGACGTAGTCGGCAGGCAGGCCAGCGAGCTCTTTCGGATCAATTTCGATCGAGCGCGTGTCCTCGGCGAGGCGCTTGGAAAAATCTTGCGACAGCTTGGTCATTTCCTCGTCAATCGCCTTGAGGCGATCGCGGGTGGCGGCGTCTTTGTCAACGCCGGCGCGGCGAAAATCGCGCAGCGTAAACTCGACAAAGCGTTTCGTGTCCGCGTTTTCCTTGCTGACGTCGATGGCCACCAGCACATCATAGAGATCGCGATTGAGCGAGAGCTCGCTGGCGAATTTGGAGCCCTCTTGCTCGCAGGTGCGCGCGGCCTCGCGCACGGCCTCGCTCGGGTGCACCTCGCTAAACAGCCCCGCCATCGCCATCGACTTACCCAGCGCGATGCCGAGGTCGTTGTATTTTTCAAGCGTCGTTGCCACCGACGGTGCGGCCTTGGTGGCGAGCACCTCGGCGAGCGCCGTCTGCGCCTCGGCGATGCCTTGGCGGCACGTGGCAAGAATGGCTTCGGGTGCGGCAGTTGGCGATGCGATGGCGGGATCCATGGTGGCCTCCGGTGATGTGGTGGTTGCGACTTCAGCGGCTGGCTTGGCATGCGGTTTGGCGCAATTGATTGCCGCCAGCAGCCCAAGCGACGCCACGGCCAAAGGCCCTGCGGTACGTCTTAATGTTTGCATGGAGCTGACATAGCATAATCGGCGCGGGGATGCCTTCTCGATTTGGAAGCGATTCTTCGGTGTTCCTCGCCACATGGCACGTTCTTGGCAATGGCAATTTCGGCGCAAGCTCGGTAGCTTGCACCGCGTGAGGCCTGGGTATGTATGGTTTGTTCACCAGCCTACGGTGGCCGGGTGGCTCAAGCGCGATATGGCGGTGCGAAGGCCGGCGCTGCGATTTGCGTTTTCGCGGCCCGGGCTGACCACGTTTAAGGTCGACGACCCGCGGCACGCAAAGGGCATTAGCAGCCCGTATGCGCGAGCGTGGGGCACGTCGCTTGGGCGCGTTGACACGGGCGACGTCGCGGGCGTGTTGGCGTTGGCGGCCACGCTCAGCGATGCGCCACTACGTCTGCATGTATTTGAGCGCGATCCAGATCTCCCAGCAGACGAGCGCGACGCCGCGGTGATCGGCACGCGACCAGCGGCACTAGAGAAAGCGTTGCGTGCGGCAGCGGCGAGTAATCGCCTTCTCGACGGCGACGAAGCCCAACCTGGCGACGTCGTGCTCGATGTCATCGTCGCGCCGAGCGAAGCCGATGACGACGGCATCTTTGTGGGCTGGCACAAACACGATCGCCCGCGCGGATCGCTTGCCGGCACGTCGCATGGCCGAATGCCAGGCGGCACCGCGCATATCGCAATACCCGCGGCGGCGCCGTCGCGCGCGTGGGCAAAGATCGAAGAAGCAATCGCTTGGAGCGGCCTTGAACCTCGCGCTGGCGAAAACGCGGTGGAGATTGGTTCGTCGCCGGGCGGTGCGAGTTTTGCGTTGCTTGAACGCGGCCTCACGGTGCACGGCGTGGATCCGGGCGTGATGGATCCGCTCGTGATGACGTACCACGGCGCCAGCGGCAATGTGTTTGTGCACCATGCGATGCCCGCGGCTGAGGTAGACAAGCGTGCGCTGCCGCGACCCATGCATTGGCTGGCGAGCGACGTGAATTTAGCGCCCATGGTCGCGCTCAAGTATGTCGAGCGCTACGTCGCGCTCGGCAAGGGCCAGCGGCGCGGCGCCTTTATCACGATGAAGATCAACGACGACGGCATCTTCGAGGCCATGCCGCGCCTAATGGACCGCGTCGAGCGCATGGCCGAGGCGCGCTGGGTGCGCTACGTGCAACTGCCCAGTCATCGCAGCGAGATCGTCGCGATCATCGCCTGGTAGGCGTTACTTAGCGATCTGAATCTCTTGGCCGGGCTTGGTGGTGTAGATGCCGCGGCGGAAAAATTGGATAAGGCCCGGAAAGTCCTGGAAGTTGATGACCTCGGGCTTGTCGCCCGCGCCTTGCCATGACGAAGGACGCTTACTACGGCCATCGGGCACCACCAGCGAACCCACATAATCGGCGTTCGCGTAGACCTTCGAAATCTGCGCCGCCATGCCATCGACGATGCCTTGGTCGAGCACGCCGTTTGACGTCGCTTGATAGAATTGCACGGTGACGCGAACTGGAAAGCGCGTGTCGCGTTCGATGGTGAGGCCATCTAATTCAACAAACGGACCCTCGGTCGGACCGTGCCCGAGCACCGCCGTATCGACATCGGGACGCTCTGCACCCATGCGCGACTCACTCTTGGCCATAGCCGAGGGCGCCGAGGGCGCTACCATATCGGCCGCATTGCCCACGCCGGCAAAACCTTCGTCGTATGCAACTTGGCGCCGGCGCTCTGGCACCTTGAGCGGCACCTGAATGAGGAGCAACAAGTTGCTGTCTTCGCCCAGCGAGCTCGCGGCCTCGCCATTGGCGGTGACGCCCTTGCCCTTCACATCCGCGAGGCGCTCGGCGATAAACGGCGCCTTTTCGCCTTCCTTATTAAAGTAGAGCCGCTGGCCCCATGAGTTGCCGGCTTGATCGCGACTGTTGTCGATGATGGTCATGCTGGTGCCTTGGCGCGTGACGAGCAACGTCAGCACCGCGGGCGCGCCCTTGGTCGACTGGTAGTTGAAGATCACCGGATAAAACGTCGCCTTGCCGCTTTTGGGCACTGGCAAAAACGTGTGCTGCGCGCTGACCAAGACATGGCTGTCGCGCTCGGCGGCAAACAGGCTGCCGCCCTTGATCTTGCCAACCGCCGGCATGCTCATGTACGCGCCGGGGTCGCGCAAGAATTCGCGCAAGGTCACGGCGGTCTGCGGCGCGCCGCTGCGCTGATTGCCCACGGGGATCATGATGTCGTCCATCTTGATGTCGGCGGTCTTGTCGGTGAAATTCGGCGCCCGCATCACCGGCATTAGAAAACGCTCGGTGCGCGTACCTTGCTTGGACGCGCCGGGCACGCCAATGCGCGCCGGGCCATGCGGCGCTTCGGCTTCCACTTCAATCGTTACGTCGCTGATGTTGGGGCCAACCGAGCTGCCTTCCCAACGTCCGGTGTCTTCCCACAGCACGTTGATCATGCCCAGGCCATGCTTGCTGACAAAGCCAGCGAGCGCGCCGTCGTTGACCATGCCGGCAACGCGGCGCGCGACCTCAATGTGCGAGGGTTGCGGCGACGGTGGGATGCGCAGCGGGCGGTCGGCGCGCGCGACGCTTGGCATGGCGGTGGCAAACATCGACGCAAGCGCCAGGGCGCAGGCAGCCAACCGCGGTGGCAGGCGGTAGGTTGCGTGAGGTTTTACGGCGGTTGTGGCGGGCATTGGCATAGGCGATTTCGTCGGCATCTTCATCGGTTTGCTCCTTGCTATGGTGCAACGCGCGATACGCCCGGGCGATCTAATTTGGCGGGTAATTTGTCGCGCGGGCTCACTTCAACCGCTCGAGCTTGCCTTTACGCTTGACGATGTTTTTGTAATCCCATTGGATCGTCTGGGATTTTTTCACCCAGCGCGCGAGCACGGTCAGCTTAATTTGATCGACGGCGGTGTAGCGCGCCTCCGCGGCCTTAAAGGTGCCGGTGGCGATTAGCTTTGGCTCATCAAATGACTGACCGCTCCAAAACATGAGGCGCACGCAGTCCTTGAGCTTGTCGTAGCCAACGATGGGGTTGCCATCCAGGAACCACACGGGGTGGCCATGCCAGACCTTGCTTTCGGCCGCGGGCAAGTTGCGCGAAAGCTCACTCGCGAGCAGGTTGCAAATCTCGCGATCAGGCTTAGCCAGGGCGGTGTTGTACGCCTTGATGTCTTTGTGCATCGCGTGGTTTTAACACGCTACCCCAGAACGTTTTGTAGCGGTGGCAACCTGCGAGTCCGCGGCTGATGGCTGTGGCTGCTTTCGTCCGCACATTTAGTAATTACGCAGTACGGTGGCCAACTTATTGAAATAGCTGGTCTCCTGAGGTGGTGGAGTGACCCCGGTTCCGGACAATGCTGTCAGCGGCCATCGCGTGCTTGTGAACACCGGTGGCTTAAGGGGGCAGACGGGCGGATTATGTTGCAAAGATTTCAGGTAGTTGTACAGCGCGACGGTCCCGCTGCGATGGCACCTCATTTGCTCAGGCCGGTATACGTATGACGTCCACAACGACCAACTTTCATCTAATCAAGGCGGCATGGCCGAGCGGGTTTGCCGCATCGTGCCGTCTCGCGGCCCTGGTGGCAGCGGTCACCGCGCTCGGCCTGGGCGCCTGCACGCCGTCGCAGATTCAGGTCAATCGGACCGCGCTGGTGCCCGCGCCGCAGCCGATGCTGTTCTCGCCGTCTGATGCCATCGTCGAGGTGACGGGCAGCATGCGCAGCATCATGGGCACACCCACGCTCGGCGATGAATCAGCCGGACTACAAGCGGCCACCCAGGTAATGGCAGGCTCAATCGAATGGCTTGGCCGCTACGTCGCCACGCGCCATGAATGCATGGTGGCGCCAAGCAGTGGCTCGAAGAAACTATTTCCACATCAACCGCACGTCGAGCAGTCGGCAACGGCCTGCGGCCCGATGATTTCGTTTCGCTCGAAAGAAAAAGACGGGTGGCGTTGGCATGTCGGCATGGGGCTTGCGATCTGGGAAGTGCCCATCGTCGAGTTTGAGCGCTGGGACAACGAATTGTACGTCGCGCACGGTCAGGAACAATTTTACAACACGCGCGGGCTGTGGTCCTTTGGCATCGGTCCCACCTATCGCAGCGGCAAGCTAACAGGGCGTGGCAGCGCCACCATGACGTCGCAATTCTATGTTGAGCGCTACTCGAATTATGTCGGCTACTACGAGCACGATGGCGAAGAGATATCTAAACGCGGCGCGATGGTGCTCAGCGTGGGCGCAGGCTACGACTTGGCGAAAAACGTCCGCGTCGGCATCGACCTCTCCGCCGAGATGCTAGGCGATCCAGTGCATTGGGGCCCGCAAGCTTTATTTCAGCTCGCGGTAGGCCTGGGCACCCACGATCGCGAGCCGGCGAGCACGGCGGGCGCCACGGCAACGCCGGTCGGCGCGCCGACCTGGGGCGCGCCGGGCCTAACTCCGCCGGGCCGTTAACCGCGACCTTCCTTTGCGGTCGCCCGCATACGGCGCCTCCACAGCGGCCCCAAGTCGCAGGCCGGTCAGCAAATGTCACCCCTTGCTGGTTGAGCCCGGCACGCGCGGCGGGTACCCATAGCGCATGGCAATCATGCAGAATTTTTCGTCGCGCCGACGTGACCTGGTCGGCCGCCTCACCGTCTTGGCCGTGCTTACCAGTCTGGCCACAGCGCTCGCGGGTTGCGCCCGCGGCGCCCCCCCTGGCTTTTCGAGCGGCGACCAATGGACCATGCCCCTAGTTGGGCCCTTGGAAAATGAGGTGCTCCTGGTGCCGGTCCTGATTCACGATCAGGGCCCGTACCTATTTCGCCTCGATCCAGACGCACCACAATCGGCCATGGAGCGTGACATTGCCGAAGCCGGCGGCCTGGCCATGGGACCGGGGCCTCGCTACATCGACGAGACCGACACCGGCCGACAGACGTACATGGCCGACGTCCGCGTGATGAAGGTTGGCACGCTCACGGTGCAGAAGAAATTCTTCTTGCTGGTCAAGGCCGGCACGTTTGACACGTCGACGCGGCGTGTGCACGGCATCTTGGGCCGCGACATCATCGCCGACTCGCTCGCCTTTGGGTTTGACCGCGATCTGGGCGTCGCCATGCTATCGACGCAAGAGGGCTTTGTCGCGCCCAAGGACGCGGTGAGCTTTACGTACGAGCTCGTGAGCAATAAGCTCAATACCGAGGTGCGCCCCGTTGGGCGCCGCGTCATCGAGCCCACCATCGGCGGCGCCAAGATTGGGTTGCATATCGATTTTGGCCAATTTTTTTCCGAGCTCAAGCAAGATCGGTGGGCCGCCGCGCAGCTCGCCAACATGCCGCAGCAAGCAACGCTGGTCGATGAGGTTGGCACCAAGCGCACCGTCACCACCGGCGGCATCGCGGCGAAGGTGTCGTTCGCAGGCATCGATGCCTATGGCGTCAGCTTCGTGCCGTATGCCGATAAGCGCTGGGAGCACAACGTCGCCGATGGCAAGCTCGGCCTGGGCGCGTTTCGCGACTACATCGTGTGGGCTAACTGGGATAGCAAGCGCGTGTATTTGGTGCCGCGTGGCATCGCGACCGCGCAGGCCATGGCCCGCATCCGGCGATGGGGCTGGCGCGAGCTGGCGTCGTGCGGTGATGCCGCGTGCCTAAGCTTTGCGCCAGTTGCGGCCGAAGCGACGGGGCCGCAGGCGAGTCTGCCTGCGCCACACGCACTTAAGATCACGCGCGCGGCGGCGGTGGCGCGTGCCGGGATGGAGGCGATCGTCGAAATCTCGGACGGGACGACCGCGCAGCGCTTTGTCATTACGTTCATGCCGGGGGCGACGGAGCATGTCTTGCCCTTGCCAACCGCACCCTCCGGATCGGCCGCATCGGCGCCAACGGCGACGGTGCTCGACATCAGTCCGTTCCATCGCGCCTGTGCCCGTGCCGCTACGAGCTGCGGCATCGAAGTGCCCTAGGCGTCCAATAGCGTAGCCCTACTTATGCTACTACCGCGCGCATGCGGATGAATCAAAGCTTGGTGGCGGCGGTGCTCGCCGGTGGCCTGCTAGGTGGCGCGGCCGGCTGCGGACTTCCCGAGGGCGACTACCTCGGAAAAATTCCTAAGCCGTCGGATATCGATCCCGGCCATCTGCGTTGGTGCAACAGCGGCGAGCCCGAGTCGCTCGATCCGGCGATGGCGTCGACCACCACCGCGATCAAGCTTGTTTTCGCGATGTTCGACGGGCTCATCAACTATGATCTACACGGCAACCCGGTCTCACCCGGACTTGCCGCGTCGTGGGAAGCCAGCGCCGATCAACGACGCTTCACATTTCATTTGCGCCAGGGCGCGACCTGGACCGATGGCACACCAATTACCGCCTACGACGCCGCGTATTCAATTGTCCGCGTGTTGCATCCGCTCACCGCCTCGCCCAATTCCAAGGCCGCGACCTATTTCAAAAACGGAGATGCCTTCGCGGCCAATGCGGTGCGGGTGGTAATGAACGACGTCGACGGGCTCGCGGCCGGCGCGCTGGTCACCATCGAAGGCATCGGCGCGGACGCGGGCGCGGATCCCGCCGCGACGGCTTGGGCGACCGCGAAAGATCGCCCTGATCCAAATACGCGAACTGGGAGCTCGCGCTTGGCCTTGCGCGACCTCGGCGCACCGGTGAGCGCGGCGTACGCCACGCTTGCACCTGGCAGCAAGATTACGATCATTGAGATTTCTGGCCGCCGGGCCACCTTGCCGTCGCCTGGCGATGGCGGCACGCCTTGGGCCTATGTGCACGCGGCGCGCGGCAGCGATGCCATCTACGGCTGGGTGCCGCTGAGCGACCTCGATGGCGCGCCCAACGCCGACGTCGTGTATCGCGTCAAGGCGGTGGCGCCGAACCAATTGCCCGGTGACTACGATCCGGCTGCGGTGGCCCGCGACACCATTCATCGCGTGCGCGGTGCCGACTTGCTCATGCTTCCCGAGACGCTCGGCATGTCCGTACCCGATCCGTTCACGCTGGTGCTTGAAACCCCCGATCCAACGCCCTTTCTATTCGACCAGATCGTTCACCGCGCGTTTCGCCTGACGCCGCGCCACGCCGTTTCCCGAGCCCCGACGCGTTGGTTCAATCCGCGTTACACCAAAGATGTCGTCAGCTCAGGCCCGATGCGCATCGCCTCCTGGCGCGAACGCGACTACGTCCAGCTCGTGCGCTGGCCGAGCTATTGGGATAATGCGAGCACCAAGCTCGACAAGCTCACCGCGTATTCCATCGACGATCAGGTGGCGAGCGTCAACTTCTATATCAGCGGTGGCTGCGACGCGACCACGACCAACAATGTGCCGGCGTCGTACATTCCCATCGTCAATGGCGAACGCCGCGGGGGCCGCGCCTACAAGGACTACTTTGTCGCGCGTTACCTCGGCATTTACTTCATCTTGGTAAACAACGAAAAGCTAAACAATCGCCATTTGCGCCGCGCGCTCGCGCTGGCCATCGATCGCGCGCAGTTGCCGCGCATCACCAAGGCCGGCGAGACGCCCTCGGCGCAGCTAACGCCGGGTGTACCGATTTCGCAGATGTCCGAGGCCGATCGCGCGCTCTGCGGCGTCACCGCCGACACGCCAGGGATCGCCAGCATCATCGAACCGGGCAAGTATTGTTACGTGCCGCCGCCGGGGCTCGATTTCAATCCTGCGCAGGCCAAGCTCGAGCTGGAGCTCGCGCGCAAAGAAATGGGCGCCGCCTTCCCCAAAACGATCGTCTACAAATACAATTCTGGCGTCGAGCAACACAAGCTCATTGCCGAATTCCTGCAAGAGCAATGGCGCGAACATCTCGGCATGGCGACCACGCTCGAATCGCAGGAATGGAAGGTCTACATCGCCGATACGCGGCAAGGCAACTATGAGCTAGGGCGCTTTGGCAACATCATGAATTTTGCCGACCCGGAGCCCCAGATGCTTTCAAACTTTATGTGCAAGAGCCCCGACAATCGCCTCAAATACTGCGACCCCGCCTACGAAGACGTGATGGGGCAGGCCCGCCGCGAGCCCGACCGCGCCAAGCGGCTGCTCCTCGCGCGCCAGGCCGAGGCCATGCTGCTCGATGCGGGCGCGATCATTCCGCTCCTCGTTTACACGCAGAAGACGCTGCAAATGCCGTACGTCAAAGATCTAGCCATTACGTTCAATGACCAGTCGCCAATCCAAAAAGCCTATCTCGATCCTAATTGGCAGTCGGCGGTGACGCCATGATGCGCCTCATCGCCATGCGGCTGCTCGGCGGCGTCGGGGTGCTCTTCGTCGTCGCGACCATGTCGTTTTTTATCTTGCGCGCGGCGCCCGGCGGCCCATTTGATACCGAGGCCACGCAAAGCGTCGAGGCGAGGCGCAACCAGGAGGCTCGCTTTGGCCTCGATCAACCGCTCGCGGTGCAATACAAAATGTTCCTCGGCAAGCTCGTGACGGGCACGCTGCAGTCAAACAAGCGCACGCAAACCGTGGGCGAGCTGATCACGGAGCATGTTGGCTACAGCGCCACCCTTGGCTCCCTCGCCATGCTGTTCGCCGTGCTTTTTGGCACCACGCTCGGCGTGATCGCGGCGTGGAAGCGCAACACCTGGCTCGACCACGGGCTGATGTCCACGGCGCTCATTGGCATCTCCATTCCGTCGTTTGTTTTAGCGCCAATCTTTATTCTCGTTTTTGCGCTGTAGCTGCGCTGGCTGCCGGCGGCACGTGCCACCGACTTCACCTCTTACATCTTGCCCGCTGTGACGCTCGGCATGATCTACGCCGGCACCGTGGCGCGTTTGGCGCGCGAGGGCATGATCGAAACCTTAGGCCAAGACTTCATCCGCACCGCCAAGGCCAAGGGCGTCGGCGCGCCGGCCATGTTGGTGCGCCACGCGCTGCGCATTGGCGTCACGCCGGTGGTGACCTATATCGCCCCGGCCCTGTCAGCGCTTATCACTGGCTCCTTCGTGATCGAAAAGATCTTTCAGATTCCGGGCCTTGGCTTTTACTTCGTCGCTAGCGTCGGCGACCGCGACTACGAAGTCCTCAGCGGGCTCTTGGTCTTTTACGTCTCCCTCGTGGTCGTCGCCAACCTCATCGTCGATATTCTCTATGGCGTGCTCGATCCACGCGTCAGGAGCGCGCGATGAGCGCCGCCGCGACAACCCGGGCGACCGCGCCGTCGCCCGTCATCGCCGGCAATTCGCTGTGGTCCGACAGCTTTAAGCGCCTGCGCAAAAACCGCATGGCCGTGATTTGCAGCATCTTCATGATTTTCATGATGCTCGCCTGCTTTGTCGGCCCGTGGCTGGCGTACCACCTCGCCGGCCTCGATCCAAAAATCCAGGACACCGCCAACATGGCCGCGCCGCCGTCGTGGCAGCACTGGCTCGGCACTGACACGCTCGGCCGCGACATGCTGGTGCGCGTGCTCGATGGCGGCCGCATCGCGCTTTCCATTGGCTTTGTCGCCACCTTCATCGCGATCATCATCGGCGTCACCTGGGGCGCCACCGCGGGCTACGTCGGCGGCAAGGTCGATATGGTGATGATGCGCATCGTCGACGTGCTCTACGGCTTTCCAACGCTAGCCTTCGTCATCGTGCTGCAGGCCACCTTTGGCGCCAAGGGCACGTTCGTGTTGTTTGCGGTCATCGGCGCCATCTCATGGCTCAATATGGCGCGCATCGTGCGGGCGCAGGTGCTGAGCCTGCGCCACCGCGAATTCGTCGAGGCGGCGCGCTCGCTCGGCGCTAATAATGAGCGCATCTTGTTTTTGCACATCGTGCCCAACGTGCTCGGGGTGGTGATCATCTACGCCACGCTGTCGATGCCGCACATTATGCTGACCGAGGCCTTTCTCTCTTACATCGGCCTCGGCGTTCAGGCGCCCGCATCGTCGTGGGGCACGCTCGTCACCGAGGGCAGCGCCTATGTGCTCGCGTATCCGTGGCTGCTCATTGGCCCCGGCGTCGCGATGTCGAGCACGATTTTCGCGCTTAACTTTTTGGGCGATGGTCTGCGCGACGCGCTGGATCCAAAATCGCTTAAAGCCTAAAGCCGGCCTACGGCTGCGTGCAGCGGTAGCCGCTTACTCGACAGGCGGCTCGCTGGCCACTATGCCGGGACTGTTGACCGTGCCCGTGGTGTCGACTGAAAAGCCATGGAAGCGCAATTGCCCAACGGCGCCGCCGCCACCGGTATAGGCGGTTTGAAACGTACCGTCGCCAGGCGCATTGCCCACCGTGCCGCCGCGACCCTCGCCACCAACGTTTGCTGACGGACCAACGGAATTTATGCCACTGGCGCCATCGCTTTCGAGAAAGCCCCCATTGCCACCGTTGGCGTACAACTCGCTATTCGTGACCACCAGATTTCTTGCCTCTAAGAAGACGGTGCCGCCGCTGCCGCCACCACCCGCCGGGTTGCCATCTTTGCCCTTGCCACCGCCCGCGCCGCCGAAGCGAAAGAGCGTGTCTTCAATCGTCATGTTGCCAAACGCTGAGATTTGCAGCGCCAACCCTCCGCGGCCACCCTGTCCGTAGGCGGCGTTGACAAGCGGGGCCAAGCCGACGCCACCCCCCGATCCGGGCATTAGCGGCACGTGCATGCTTGGGCAGGTAAGGCCGCCAGCGCCGCCGGTGCCGCCACTTCCGCTGCCCTTTCCGCCGTTGGTCCCACCACCCGCACCACCGCCCGCGCCTCCTGCCAGGGTCCCGCCAGGCCCACATCCCCCCGCCGGGTTGTCCTGGCTCGTGCCGTTGCCTTCGCCTCGCACCACGCCATTTGCGAAGGAGAAATCGTGTCTCACCGCGATCCCAAACGCGCGCAGGTCAGCCGTCTGGATCGTGCAGTTCTTTAGCACGACGCTATTCATCGAGAAGACAGGCACGGCCAAGCTTTTATCAAAACCAATACCACTTACGACGTCCAGTCCGTCGCCCGCGGGTCGCAGCTCAAGGCCCCCGTGCATGATGCGACCTGTGGCTTCAAAGCTTAGCACCCCCGTACAGGTAAGATTTACATCGCCAACGCCAGCGACGATCACGGTGTTTAGTTGATTGCTAAACAACATCTCCTTGCAATGGGCGCCGCCCGTCTCGCTGCAGCCAAGGTCGCAGTCGACCGGCGTATTGGGGCAGGTAAGCAACGTATTGTCATCGCTGCACGAATCCTCGCAAGATCCATCAGGACCATCGTTACTGCCATCAGTGCCGGCGTCCGGCGAAGGGCTATTTGCGTCGGGGTCGCGATAGCAACCATGCGGGCTACCCGCAAGCAGCATGGCAATGACGCCTAGCCTGCCAATCGCAGCCCCTCGCACCACCATCGAGAACCTATATTGCTTCGCCTGGCCAATCATGCGCACGCGCTCATCGTACTACGACTAAGATTTGCGTTCGCATGACAATTGCTACACGCGCGGTTGCGCGCGGCGCTGGGTGTAGGCAAACGTGGGCGGGTTAGACGGCGCGCCAAATGCTGGTAAGCGCGCCTACCACGCCGCCGTACCAAGCCGTCGCCGCAGCGCCATACGCAAACCACAGCACGAACGGCGCGATGACCTCGCCGCCAGGCTCGTCGATCCGCCAGCGCCGCAAGATCCACGCGCAGGCAAGCGATAGAAATAATCCCAGCGCAACCCAGTGCTCCTTGGTGTCAAACAGCCGCGAAATCGCCGAGGCCTGCGCGCCGTAGCTTGCCGGGATCACGACGCCACCCGGCGGTAGCTGTGCGTCCGGTGACGCCGGTGCGAGCCGCGCCGCCACGACCTGTCGCCGCGCCAAGGCGAGCTCGCGTGCTCGCGTCACGTGCATGCTGTCGTCGAGGTATTCGAGCCGCACGCGCACCTTGTACGTCGGGTACACGATGTTGCCGACGACAAATGCGCCGACAAATGCGATGGCTGCCCACGCCGCAAATTTTGCCGTCGCGCGCCGCAGGCCATGTGCACCCCGCACGTAACGGCGCAACCAAATCGCGCAATGAGTCGTAAGGCCAATGACCGCGAACGCCGAGATCAAATGCACGATGAGCAGAAAGCGCGCCAAGCCATCAGCAAGCACACCTCAATCTGACATGTCGCGACGCGTTGCGAAAGCTACGCGCGGCAATTTGGCTGGACAAATCCACCGCCACTTAAAGACCGTTGCCAAGACGAGGCTGGCACGAGAGCTGCACATATCAGCTGCATGACGCGCCTTACCGCTACAATTTTTGTTTCGCTGCTCACCCTTGGCGCCCAAAGCTGCGCGTCAGGCGAAAACGGCGGCTCGCTTCCGGGGTCAACCGACCCCACCGATCCGGAGCCCGGAGTGCCTCCGGGGACTTGGGACCCGGAGTTTTCCGCCGTCTTGCGGCAATCGGACGATAGCCTTGATCTGGTGATTCGCACGTTGCGCGAGGTCTGGGACTTTGATCTCACCACGGCCGGCGGCGACCTCGACATCATGTGGTACGACGATGAGCGCGTCAGCGAGGGCGGCTATGATTTTTACCAGCTCACGTTGGCGCTCGACCCTTTGTCGACGCTGGAGGCCTTGGCCCTCCACGACGGCGACTTCGAATTGGTCGCCTACGATGAGCTCGGCTTTGATATCGGTGCCAGCGCGCTCCATCTGGCGATGGTGCCCGTCGCTGCGGCAGGCAGCTGGCAGCCCGGCACCTTTGCAATTGGTGGGGGCGCCGGTGGCTTTATCGGAACCCTCGCGGTGACCGCGCATACGCCCCCAAGTGGCAGCGTCGCCTCCTATATCGCCGCCGACGGCGAGGTCTATCAAGCAACCATCGACGGCAGCGGCACCAACTACACCGTCCGTTGGTCGCAGCTGGCGATGGGCATGTGCCTGATGGCAAACGACTGCACGGTTCACATCACCGCGGGCGGCATCGAAAGCGAGATTTCGATGGGCATCGAGGCCGCGGTGCACACCACGGTAGGGCTGCAGTAAGCTCGGCGCGGGCTCTGGGCGTGCCCGGGTGACGTCTTATGGTTGATGATTGCGACGTAGAAACGTCGGCACATCTAGCTCGCCATCGCCCTCGAGCTCAGCGGCGAGCACGGCCTTGAGGCTGGGGCGCGACGGCGTGCGTTTGCTGCGATCGGGCAGCATGCTGGCGGAAATATTGCCTGTCATTGCCGATGAAACCGCGGGGCCGGAGCCGGTCGCAACGCGCACCGAGGTTGCCTGCGGCACCGGCTCGACCAGCGCCTCGTGATAGTGCGCCTCGCCGGATTCATCGGACCAATCGACTTCGATTTGAGGGTCGACGGGCGCCGCCACGACCTCTGCGACCGGCTTGCGCGGTGGCACGGGTGGCGGATACTCGCGAGTTACCGAGACCGAGGAGTCAAATGGCATCGTGATCGTGCCGTGCGCGACCGCGCTGCGGCTGCTGTTATAGCTGCGCGTTTCACGGATGATATCGGGTGACGGCGGCATCGACATGGCGGTCGGGGTGCGCGACGGAACGGCTACCTGTGCCGCACCGCGATCAAAGCCGGTGGCGATGACCGTGATGCGAACTTCGTCGGTGAGGCGCGGATCGATGACCGAGCCAAAGATGATGTTGGCGTCTTCGTGCGCGGCCTGCTGCACCAACGACGAGGCCTCGTTGACTTCATGTAGCGTGAGATCGGGGCCACCCGTGATGTTGATGAGAATGCCGGTGGCGCCTTCAATATTGACGTCTTCGAGCAGTGGCGAGCTAATCGCCATTTCGGCGGCCTCGATGGCGCGGCGCTTGCCGCTGCCGATGCCGGCGCCCATGAGCGCGCGGCCCATGTTGCTCATGATCGTGCGGACGTCGGCAAAGTCGACGTTAATAAGGCCCGGCACGGTCATGAGGTCGCTGATGCCCTGCACCGCGTTGACGAGCACGGAATCGGCCTTGCGAAAGGCGTCGACCATCGAGGTGTTTTGCCCAACCAGCGCGAGCAAGCGATTATTTGGAATGACGATCAGCGTGTCGACCGCTTGCTCGAGCGCGGTGATGCCGGCCGCGGCGTGCGTAAGCCGCTTCTTGCCTTCAAAGCCAAAGGGCTTGGTAACGACGCCAACGGTGAGCGCGCCGCAGTCGCGCGCGACCTGCGCGATGACGGGCGCGGCGCCGGTGCCGGTGCCGCCGCCCATGCCGGCGGTGATAAACACCATGTCGGCGCCCGAGATGAGGTCGGCAATCTGCTGCATGCTCTCTTCGGCGGCGCGGCGGCCAACGTCGGGGTTGGCGCCGGCGCCAAGGCCGCGGGTGAGCGCGCTGCCGAGCTGCAATTTATGAGGCGCCATGTTGGCCTCCAGCGCCTGCATGTCGGTGTTGGCCGCGACAAACTCAACCCCGTCGAGGTTGCCGTTGATCATGGTATTCACCGCATTGCCACCGCCGCCACCGACGCCGATGACCAGGATTTTGGCGTTGCTTACGTCGTCGAATTCAATAAGTCCCATGGTTGATTCCCTCGTTAAGGCCCTAACGGCCGGTTGAAATTGCGGCGATTAGATGCCCGCCCCTTCATTTGGTTATGAAAGTGATTGGGATCGAGGGCAAATTTTTTGCCGTTTTGGGCCAAAAATCTTCAAACCACCGCCGCGATATGCTTGTTTTTCCCGCCGGCCCGCCTCAGAGCCCGCCCGGCCCGGCATCTCGAACCATAGCTAAGGAGCGAGAGGCAAAATCTGATAAGCTTAAGCCGCACGCACGCGGAGGCATTTTGGCGACCACGCAACAACATTCACCCGTCGCGGCCCAAGCCCAGGGCTCCAGCGTCGACACCAGCGGGGCCGCCGCCGCGCAAACCGCCGACCCAGCTATGTCGGCAGCCACGGAGCTGCAGCGGCTTGAGCTGATGCAGCGCATGCCGGCGCTTGATTTTTGCGTCTTTGTTGCTCGCTTGCCTGCCGATCAACGCTGGGACCTCGTCTCCCAATTCGAGCAAATGGGAGATATCAAGCGCGCCCTGCTCGCCATAGCCGCCGCGTCTTTGGCGGAAAACGAGGAGGTGCTGCAAAACATCGAGCTGATCGACGAGCGTTTCGCCCAGTGTTTGGCCGTGGATGAACAACCTACCGTGGCTACGATTGTCTTCACCGTGCCTAATGCTACTGAGCCCTCACGCTCGTTCAGAGCCACCCCACTCAGCGAAGGATATGAAATCCGCGTGTACCGCGGAAGTCCAGCCCAACAAGCCGAGGAGGCCGCGGCCGAAGATGTATATGAAGACGAGCAGCCCGACATCGATCCGGCGTCGTTTGGGCCGGTCACGGGCGATGCCACCACCTGGCGCGTCCTGGGGCCGGGTGCACGCGCCGCGCTGAAGCTCCCACGTGCAGAGGACGACGCCCTTGATGCCAGCGTGGCCGAGCTCGTCACCACCTACCCAGATGAGGTGGAGCAAATTCTCACGATTGTTCGAGTTCGGATGGGCACCCGCGCGGTCGAAGCCTACAAGCACATTTCCGATCCGGAACGCCTGCGGGTCCCAACCGACCTCCATGCCATTTCCATCATGACCAAGCGCATCGCCGCGCTCGACGCCGTGATTGCCCAGGAGTCGGCAGGCCCGCACGGCGGTGGCGCTAAGAAGACCCCAGCGGCGTTCGGCATCGTTGCAGCGGCCCACGTCGAACGCATGGATCTCGAGCACTCAAGAGATATCTTGGCAACCGGCAAGGGACGTTACGAAGGTGCGATGCGCGACGAGCGCATCTATAAAACCTGGACGATGCAGCAACGCAAAGGTCGCGCCATCGATTGCACGACGTTTCCGTTAAAGGTGCTCGCAGACACGGCGGAAGCGGTTGGCAAGCCCGGCTTATTCAATGCCTTCAAAAAGGCGATGTATCAGGTATGGCGTGAGAAAGAGGGCGCCGGCCCAAACGCAACGCCAACGGTTTGGGACGACGACGTCCTCAATGGCCTACGCGTCGCCTTGGGATGGAAAGGCTTTTTTATCTCGCGTCACGACTCCTCGCCCGCCGACAGCAGAGAGTGGAATAATGTCCCGGTCGACCCCGCCCTTGCACTTTCCGATTTCAAGCGCGATAGCATGTCGCTCAAACGCGTCCGCGAGCTACCGTTTGCGGTCATCGGCCAAGGCGGTCACATGGGGATGCTGGTCTATGGCAAGTGGTACGAAGTGCATTGGAGTCACAGCCACAGCGACCCGGAACTTATCGAGTCAAGCGACCTCGTCAATCGCGCGACCGATGCCGTCGCCATGGCGCCTCCCGCCGACGTCGAGCGCGTGCTGCGCGCGCCACGCACGCCAGGCGAAGAATAAGGCATTTTCGTCGGGCGCTAAGGCTTGCCGCGGCTTATCCGCTGGTTGCCATGCCTCGTCGCAAAGTAGCTGCAGAACTCGCGAAAACCCTGATACGATGGGACGTCTGTTTCGCTGAGGCACCGTGGCAACTACCCAACAACATTCATCCGCCGCGAGCCAGGCCCAGGGGACAACCCAGGCCGCTAGCGACGACGCCACGGCCCAAACCGACAACCCTGCCCTATCGGCCGCCGCCGAGCTGCAGCGGCTGGAGCTGATGCAGCGCATGCCGGCGCTTGATTTTTGCGTGATGCTGTTTCGGCTATCTGACGACGCCCAGTGGGAGATCATTGGTCAACTTGAGCAGATGGGTGACGTACCCCGCGCCACCCTCGCCGCGGCAGCCGCGTATGTGGCGGAAGCCCCCGTTGTTCGTCAAGCCGACTTGCTGGACGATCCTAACCTCGCTCAGTACTTGTCAATTGACGAGCAGCCCAACGTGGTGACCATCTCGTTCACCTTGCCTGGCGAGATGGAACCAAGCCACTCCGTGCGCACGGTCTACGATGATACGAGATCTGAAACATGGATCTACGATGGTCCTGCGAGCGATGATTACCCGGCACTGGAGGAAACGTTCCAAGAAGCAGAGGATGAAATCGACATCTATGAAGGCGATCAGCCGGACGTCGATCCCGCTTCATTCGCGCCGGTCACGGGTGACGCGACCACCTGGCGTGTCCTAGGGGCGGGAGCACGCGCCGCGCTGGCGTTGCCGCGTGAGGAAGACGCCGCCCTGGATGCCAGCGTGGCCGAGCTCGTCACCACCTATCCAGATGAAGTGCAGCAAATTCTCACCATCATTCGAGTGAGGATGGGCTCCCGCGCGGTCGAAGCCTACCAGCATATTTCAGATCCTGATCGCCTGCGGGCGCCAACCAAGCTCCATGCCATTGCCATCATGACCAAGCGCATCGCGGCGCTCGACGCCGTGATTGCCCAGGAGTCGACAGGCCCGCACGGAGGCGGGGCAACCAAGACCCCCGCGAATTTCGGCGTCGTGGCGGCGGCTCATGTCGAACGCATGGATCTCGAACACTCGCGCGATATCTTGGCAACCGGCAAGGGACGTTACGAAGGCGCCGTAACGTCCGAGCGCAAGTACAAAACCTGGACCATGAAGCAACGCGGTGGCCGCGCCATCGATTGCACGACCTTTCCGTTCAAGGTGCTAGCAGATACGTCGGACGCCGTTGGCCAGCCCGAGTTGTACAAAGCATTTCAGAACGCGATGCACCAGGTATGGCGTAAGAAAGAGGGCGCTGGCCCAAATGAAACACCAACGGTGTGGGACGACGACGTGCTCAATGGCCTACGCGTTGGCCTTGGGTGGAAAGGCTTTCTGATCGACCCTAGCAATAGCTACGCCGGCGAAGAAAGTTGGAACGACGTCAAAGTCGACCCCGCCCTTGCGATCACCCACGGCGACAGCATGTCGCTTGCCCGAGCGCGCGAGCTGCCCTTCGCCGTCATCGGACAGGGTGGCCATATGGGGCTTCTCGTTTATGGCCATTGGTACGAAGTTCACTTTGGTCATAGTCACGACGATGTTGAATTGATCGACGCGGCGGTGCTGCCCGCGAGGTGGCAGACCGCCGCCGCCATGGCGCCCGCCGCGGACGTCGAGCGCGTGCTGCGCGCGCCGCTACCGCAAGACGATACGACCGGCGAGGAATAGGCCGTTTGGGGCGCTTTGGCTGCGCCGGCGTCTGCCTTAGGCCGCCGCTACTAAGACTTCGCGCTTATTGGTGTGATCAGGCGGGCTGACCACGCCTTGCTTTTCCATCTCTTCGACGATGCGCGCCGCGCGGTTGTAGCCAATACGCAGTTGCCGCTGCACCCACGAAATGGAGGCGTTGCGAGATTGCGTAACCACCGCCACCGCGCGGTCATACATTTCGTCTTCGCCCTTGCCGCCCCCTGCGCCGCCAGCGTCGCCGCCTATGCCGCCGTCGCCCTCTTCGTCACGCGGCTTGAGGATGTCGAGGTTGTAAACCGGCCGCGCCTGCGTCTTGAGGAAATTGACCACCTGATGGATCTCTTCTTCGTCGACATAGCAGCCGTGCAGGCGCTGCGGTGCCGCGCCGCGATCGGAGAACAGCATGTCGCCGGCGCCCAGCAACGCCTCGGCGCCATTTTGATCGAGAATAGTCCGCGAATCAATTTTCGACGTGACGTGGAAGGCAATGCGCGACGGGAAGTTGGCCTTGATGAGGCCGGTGATCACGTCGACCGAAGGTCGTTGCGTCGCCAAAATGAGATGGATGCCCGCGGCGCGCGCTTTTTGCGCGATGCGCGCCACCGACATCTCGACCTCTTTAGGCGCACACATCATCAGATCAGCGAATTCGTCGATGACAATGACGATGTACGGCAGACGCTGCGGCACCGGCGTCGACTTGGACGACGCGTCGACCTCGCTCGCATCGCCAGCCTCCAAATCGTCAACCTCGTCGTCGGCGCCGTGGCGCCCCGTCTTATGAAGCGCGCGCGCGGCGGCATCGGCGGCCAGGCGCAAGGCGTCGGCCTCGTGCTTGGCTAGCAGGCGCGCCTGTTTTTCATTGTACGTCGCGATGTCGCGCACGCCCATTTGAGAGAGCGCGTCGTAGCGGCGTTCCATTTCTTCCACCGCCCATCGCAGCGCCAGATTCGCCTTGCGCGGATCGGTGACGACGGGCAGCAAGAGATGCGGAATGCCCTCATAGATCGACAGCTCGAGCATTTTCGGATCGACCATGATCATCCGCACGTCGTCCGGGGAGCAGTTGTAGAGCAGGCTGGTGATCATGGTGTTGACGGCCACCGACTTGCCCGAGCCGGTGGTACCGGCAACCAGCAAGTGCGGCATGCGAGCCAAGTCGACCACCGCGGGGCCACCTTCGATGTCTTTACCGAGCGCCATCGGCAGCTTGGCCTTGGACTTGTGAAACATCTCGTCGGCGAGGATTTCCTTGAGAAACACCTTTTCGCGCGCCTTATTAGGCACCTCGATGCCAACCACCGACTTGCCAGGAATCGGCGCAACGATCCGTACGCGCAACGCGGCGAGCGCGAGCGCGAGGTCATCGGACAGGTTGACGATCTTGTTGACGCGCACGCCGGGCGCTGGCGAAAACTCATACATGGTGACAACCGGGCCTGGTCGGATTGCCGTGACGTCGCCCTTGACGCCGTAGTTCTCCAGCGTCTGCGTCAGGCGCGCCGAGAGCTCGAGCATGGCCTGCTTGTCGTGCAGGTTGTGGCCGCCGCCGTCATAGTGCAACAGCGAGATCGACGGCAGCTGATAGGCGCCGTCGCCGAGCTTGATAAAGCCCTTGCGTTCTTTTTCGGCCTGTTTTTCCTTGGCCGCCATCGCCTCTTGATCGGCGTGACTAAAGCGCGACTCGACAATGAGGGGTGGCGCGGCCGGAGTCGCAGGTGCGCCCTTGGCAACCAACGCCAAGGCGGACCCAGGCGCGGCGAGGGGAACCGCGGCGGCAAGGCCCGTCGCGGGGTGGGGCATGGCGCCTTCACCGAGGCCCAGATCGGTACGTGCGGCCTTTTTCTTGGGCACCTTTACCAGCGTGCCGGCCTCATTGTCGTTCGCCGACAGCGGGGTCTCATCGTCGCCACCTAGCTCAAGCGCGTTGGCGTCGCCATCGCCGGTGCTCGTCACCGTGCCGCCCGCCATACGCCTTCGACGAGCCTTTGTCGGCGCGTCGTCGGCGTCCGATTCTCGGACAATGATTGCTGGCTCGCGCGGCTTACCACCAGAGAGCTCGATGATCTCGTCATCTGTTGGCGCCGCCTCGTCTTCGAAGACCTCGTCGCGCCCTGGAAACATGGCGTGCGCGACATCGGTCAGCCAGTACCATGCGGTTAGCGCCACGGAGGCGGTGCCCTGCCCCAGCCACACCATGGCGTCGCCCATCGCCGAGATCACCTGCTTCATGCGCAGCGGCGTCGCAATGACCACCGCAATAAACAAACCGGTTGCGGCGAGCAGCGCCGTGCCGGCGGTCGAGATCACCGCGCGCAGCACTTCGGCAATATTTTCCCCTACGAGCCCGCCGGGGCCAAATCCGCCTACGCGATAGTCGCCGACAAAAAGCTGCAACAGGACGCCAAGGCAAAGCACCCCGAGGCCAACCCCGACCCCCACTTCCCACGGCATCAGCGGTCGTTTTTCCACCAGCGCGCGCACCGAAGCGACCACTGCGAGCACCACCAGGGCGTGCGCTCCTACGCCGGCCAAGCCATAAACGAGGCGGGCAGCGGTGGTGCCAAACGGGCCCATCCAGGCGGCGCCGAGCTGCAGCGACCACAGCGCTACCATTAAAAAAAGTGAGACCCCTAGCCCGACGATGCCGCGAATCTCTCGCCCAGATTCGCTGCGCTCCGCCTCAGCCCGCGTATTGCGCCGGCGCGGCTGGGAATCTATAAGCTCTTGAAAATCTTTTGTTTTTCGAGGATTCCCCATAGTGACACCTACAACCGCACAATTGTCCTACATCTGACCACAGGCGGCAAATTTTTTCCCTTTTGACCGTGGCAGAGACTGCGCCGCGATGAATGACGCGTCTGGCTAGGCGTCTACCTACCAGACGGATAGATTCCGTGGAGTCCATCATGAGCAATCTGCTGACCATTGGTTTTTTCACCCAGCTCCTAAACCTGACGCAACCCGGAGGCACGGCGAAGCCGGCTTCGTCGGTACCTGCAACAACGTCCGCGGGCGCAGCCGCCACTGTCAAGCCGGTGCCGGCCACCGCCGACGCAATCATCGGCGAGGTGCAAGCCTTTTACGCCCGCGTCGACCGGGTCACCGCGAAGTTCAAGCAGACCGTGACCAATGCGGCCTTTGGCGACACCAAGGATAGCAACGGCATGGTTTGGATTTCCAAGCCCGGCAAGATGCGTTGGGACTACTACGGCAAATCGACGAAAGGCAAGACGCCTACCGTCCGCCGCAGTTTTCTCTCCAACGGCAAGACGTTGTGGGTGATCGATCACGACAACAAGCTGGTCAATGAGAAAGACTTGGCAAGCGATTTGTTGCCGGTGGCGATTACGTTTCTCTACGGCAAGGGTGACCTGCGCAGCGAGTTTGATGCCACCTTGGAAAACAACAAGAAGTACGGTACGGCGCAAGACTTGGTCTTGCGGTTGACGCCCAAGAAGCCGTCCGCGCAATACAAGGAGCTTTACCTGCTCGTGGCCAAAGACAACTTTCGCGTCCGCGAGTCGATCATCATCGATTCCTCCGGCAACGTAAATCGCTTCGCGTTTTTCGAGCCTAATTTCACCAAAGCCGTGAAGGCCTCGTGGTTTGAATTCGAGCCGACTAGCGTCAAGGGCTATCGCATTTCGCGCGGCGACGCCGAGTAACGCCAGCGGCGCGCAGCTACGCCTTGGCCGGCAATTCGAGCGCGGCCAATTCCTTCATGTCATCCGCGCTCAGCGAGTGCTCGTCGCCGGCGGGTAACGCGGCGGGCGCGGTCCCGGCAGGCAGCGCCACGCCCATCTTGGCCTTGAGCTCAAGTAGCGCCGCATCGGCGCCACCTCCGCCATAGCCCTGCGCTTCAAGCTGCTTGATCTTGGCATCGAGCGAGCCGCCGTTTAGTTCGCCCGCCAGTTCGGCAGACGCCTCGGCCTGGGCTTCAATTTCGTCGACCTTGTCGGCCATGCGATTAAAGGTGTCAAAGGCCGAGGTATCGCCAATGCCTTCCATGGTGTTGGCGATGCTGCGCTGTGCCTCGGCACGGCGACTACGCGCGATAAGAATATTTTTCTTGCGCTTGGCCTCTTCGATCTTGTCGGCGAGCATGCCCAGCGCGAGCTTGAGCTTGTCGACCGCGGCCTTTTGCTGCGCCCATTGCGTTTGATACTGGTCGGCAATGGCCTCGTGCTCTTGCCGCCGCGCCAGGGCCTGCTTGGCTAGGTTGTCATCGCCAGCGCGCACCGCGACCATGGCTTTCTTTTCCCAGTCCTGCGCCTTTTCTTGCTCGGCAAATTGTTGCCGGTTGAGTTTCTTTTCATCCGCGATTGCGATCGCGACCGCCTGCTTGGCGCTGGCGAGCTGTTGCTGCATGTCGAGCAACACCTGATTTAGCATCTTCTCGGGCTCTTCGGCCGACGAGATCAGATCATTGAGATTGCTCTTAATTAAGGTGCCTAATCGCTCAAAAATGCCCATGAATACCTCGCCGGTACCCTACGATTGAAATGTCGTCGCCGCCACTGCCAGGCAACGTGTCTTGTGCCGGACGGAGGTTACGGTCTGCGCCGCCCGGCGCAGGCGTTTTGCGTCGACACCACTGGACAACCCCCGGCGCGCTTATGGTAACCACCTGAATTCATGAGCAGTTCTGCCATCCGCCACGTCGCCATCATTATGGATGGCAATGGCCGGTGGGCCGAAGCGCGCGGCATGTCACGGGTGGAGGGGCACCGCGTCGGCGCCGAGAGCGTTCGCGACATCACGCGAGCGGCGCGCGAGCATGGCCTTGCGGCGCTAACGCTGTATGCGTTTTCCAGCCAAAACTGGGGCAGACCGCCCGCCGAAATCGCCGCGCTGATGGAGCTGCTCGCCAACTACCTGCGCTCGGAGCGTCAGGAAATCTTGGACAACCAAATTCGCCTCCATGCCATCGGAGATGTTGAGCTATTGCCGAGCGCCGTGCGCGAGCCACTGCTGGCCTTATGCGCCGAATCGGCAGCCAACACCGGCATGGTACTCACGCTAGCGTTGTCGTATGGCGGCCGCGAATCGATCGCGCGCGCGGTTGCGGCGCTCGCCACCGACGTCGCCGCCGGCACATTGGCGGCGCGCGACGTCACGGTCGACGCCCTCTCACGCTATCTGCCGACATCTATCTTGCCTCCGGTTGATTTAATGATCCGCACCTCGGGCGAGGTTCGCATTTCGAACTTCTTGTTGTGGGAGCTGGCGTACGCCGAGCTGCTCTTTGTCGACACGCCGTGGCCTGATTTCCGCAAGCCGGCGTTTTTGGCCGCGCTGCACGAGGCCGCCGGGCGCGATCGACGTTTTGGCTTGGTGACATAAGTCGCAGCCCAAGGCAAGGACGGCGCTAGCTTAGCCGCAAAAGCCCATTCTTAAGGGGCCCGCCATGGGCGAGCGGTTGCGCAAGGCCTAGGTTGGCCGCATGAAAGTTTCTAAGGCAAGTTTGCTCGCCGGGTTGGTTGCATCGCTGGTGTCTTGTGGCCGTGACGAACAAGAGGGCATGACGCCTACCCAGACGATGAGGACCATCGCCGTAGCCTTATGTGAGCGTGCTTTCGAATGCAGCGGCTCGGCGCCGGAACCGTTAGATTATGCGACCGTGGCCGAATGCGCCGACGAATGGCTTGCCGGCACTGGCGCCAACCAAGCCGCGATCGAGGCCTCGATCGAAGCCGGCCGCATCTCCTGGGAGGCAGATGACGCCGAGTATTGTGCGCGCCTGGTCGCCGAGGCACTGGGCAATCTCTCGTGCGAGGACTATTGGAATGAGAACGAAGCCGCGCTCGGTGTCGATGACCCGCGCTGCGACACGCTTGGGGCAGGGCTCGTTGCCGATGGTGACGCCTGCACCATCGACGACGATTGCGCCAGCGTCGGGTCGGATTGCATCGACGACGTTTGCACGCCAGAGTGATGTTTGTAACAAGCGATCCACTGTCGCACGCGCGATAGAAACCGTGCCGCTTTTCGCGCGGATACGTTTACTTAAGGTCGTGCTGCCACGGCCTGCCAAATTATTAAGTTGCGCCGGCTTTCCTGGGTGACCTAGTTTGCCGCCATGAAATTAAGCAACGTGTTGGTAATTGGTGTGGTCTCCTCACTAGCTGCGTGTGGTGGTGACGAGGACGGGCTGTCTCAAGAACAAGCCTTGGGTAAAGTGGCGCAGACATTTTGCGAGCGTTCGTTCGACTGCGAAGCCAATTCGCCAGAACCGCTTGAGTACGCCAACGTTGCCGAGTGCGTCGTGGGGTTTAAGGCTGCGCTTGAAAGCGACGAGCAAGCCGCGATCGAGGCCTCGATCGCAGCCGGCCGTATTTCGTGGAATGAAGACGATGCGGCGTATTGCGTCGTCCAGATAAATGCCGCATTAAACGACCTTTCATGCAGCGTGTTTTTCGAACAAGCATTCCTGGCGCTGGGGTCAGAGGACCCTCGCTGCCTGGCGTTGGGCACTGGCCTGGTCGCCGATGGTGACGCCTGTACCATCGACGACGATTGCGCCGCCGAAGGCTCACTCTGTATCGAGCTTGTGTGCAGCCAACCACTGTAAGCCTTGGTTACGCGCGCAACCTGATCTACAGTGCGCGCAACTATGAGCGCGCATCGAGCCATCTCCGACGTCCCACGCCACCGCGCTGGGATGGTAGCCCGCGCGGCGATCGCGGGCGTCTTAGGTGCGGCATACCCGTCACTGCTTACCGCCTGCCAAAGCACGCCTGAACCGGCCGTGCCCAGCGAGGCGTTTCGCCGCGTAATCGCTTCGTTTTGTACCTACGCCGTCGACTGTGCCAATCGGCCGGCGGGCTTTACGTTTGACACCCAAAGCGAGTGCCAGACCATCATGCTCAACTCGATTGGCGGTAGCGTCGCGATGGGGCAATACGACACCGCAGCCGAAAATGGTCGCGTCATCTGGAGCAACGACGATGCCGAGTATTGCGCGGAGCTGGCCGCGGCCTGGTCGGCCACCGCTACCTGCCAAGAATTGTGGGCGACACGCATAACGCTAAATTTCAGTGATCCGAGATGCGACGCGCTCGGCCACGGCACGGTGGCACAGGGCGGCGCCTGCGCGGTCTCGCTCGAATGCGCTGATGACAATTCGTGTCGCAGCGGGGCATGCGCGCCGTAATTGCGCTTCTGTTAACGTGCGGCCTTGGCGCAAGCACGCACGCGCCCTGGTCGTCGCCTTGGTGGGCGGAACAGGCTGCTTGCTATCTCGATAGCGCCAGCTACCGGCGCGCATCGCTTGAGGCGTCGCTGACCAATCCTAGTAACAGCTACTCGCGCCACCGCCTCGCATTTTATGGGCTCGGCGATCGCGGCTGGGACGCACTCCCGGTGTGGAATCCACGAAGCGTGCCGCTTACGCGCGCGATGTCTGACGAGCTAGCGCGCGGCACCATGCCGAGCATGTCCGCGGCGACAACGCCGTTGTGGGACGGCGCGCGGCCTGAATTCGCCCTGACGCGGCCCGAGCTCGCGCGCCAGCTTGGCCTGCAGGCCGATGGCGACGGCAACCCACTCGGCGTCGTGCTCTTTACCGACGTCGACGGCACAACCCGCGTGGGCATCACCTGCGCGCTCTGCCACACCGCGCGCGGTGCGCAAGGTGCCGTCGTGGTCGGCCGCGCCCGCCGCGAGCTCGACTACGGCGCGATTCGTTTGGCCTACGGTGCCGCTACAGGCGAACCGATTGAACCCGGTCTGGCGAAACGCCTCGCAACCTGGGGCCCCGGCCGCGCCGATGTCACCGAAGACAACGACGAAGATCCGGTGGCCATTCCGGATCTGTGGGGCCTACGCTTCCAAACAACGCTTACCCAGGCGGGCACTATCGCTAATATTGGCCCTGTAGCGCTCGCAATCCGCCAGGAAACGCAATTGCTGCATGCGAACCGTCAACGCATTCGCCCGCCGCGCGAGCTGGCGTGGGCCTTGGCGAGGTTTGTCTATGAGCTCGAGCCGCCGCCGGTTGCTGTCACAACGACCTCCCCCGCTATGCGTTCCCGCGGCGCCGCCGTCTTTGAAAGCGAGTGCCGCCACTGCCATCGCAACGAGGCATACGGCGGTTCACTCATCGCCGCCACGCGCGTCGGCACCAACCCCGCGCTCGCCCATGGCACTGCACGCGGCACCGGCTACTATCGCGTGCCAGCGCTCCTCCGCGTCTGCGACGGCGCGCCGTACTTGCACGATGGCTCGGTGCGCTCGCTTGCCGAATTGCTCTCGCCTCGTCGCTTGCTTGCCGCGTACACCGGCGGCGCGCATGGTGCTGGCGCCATCGCCGGCCACGAATTTGGCTTTGACTTGCGCCCCACCGAACGCGCCGCGCTCATCGCATTTTTATGCGGGTTGTAACCGCGCCATTTACGTTTTCACGAGCGGATCAACAATGATCGACACCGCGGTCGACGTTTTTGTTACGCGCTGCTCGCCAACCGCAATTGTCACGCGCACCGAGAGCCCTCCGCGAGCGCCCGCGCCATAGCGACCGCCCGGCACCTTGGCCCAATCTGGCGCGCTAAGAGCATACGAAACCTTTAGCTCGCCCGGCTCGGGCACGAATCCATCCCAGGCTTGATAGCTGCTAGAGGCGTCGACCCATTTCGTCGCGTCTTGCGCCACCAGCTCGCTAAGCAGCGCACCGTCGGCGTCTAGTAGTTCGACCTTGACGATCTCAATCTTGATCGCCGGGCCAAGACCGCGTGTCGTCAGCGCGAGCTGCATCGACGACGGTTGACACGGACCAATTCTGTCGCAGTTGGCTCCCGCACAATTGCTCTTGCCGAGGGACGCCTCGGACTTAACAGCACGCTTGCTTTTTGCCGGCCCGCAGTCCTCGCCCAGCGCAACCGACGAAATTGTAAATTCGGTCGCTAGGCGGCCTGGGGGCGTTGCGCCGACTTCGCCTGCCTTGCCGTCCATAGCCTCACCAGGCGTTGCTGAGCTTGACGTTCTCTTTCCACTGCTGCCGGGCTTATCCAACGACGAGCACGCGATCCATAGCGGCAGCATCACAACCCCATACATGGCAAGCCGTCGCATCATGCGTCCATTTTAGCACGAGCGCGGTCGTCGCGCGAACCGATCTCTAGGTCACCACTTGCGGGTCGACCATCACCGACACCGCGGTCGCGCTCTTGGTGACGCGCTGATCGCCAATTGCGACCGTCACCCGCACCGACAAGCCAGCGGCGCTGCCATAACGACCACCCGGCACTTTGGACCAGTCGGGCGCGCTCAGCGAAAACATGGCCTTGAGATCGCCCGCGGTCGCTACGTTGCCATCCCATGGCCCGTAGTTGCCGCTGGCGTCTTGCCATAGCTGCGGCCGGCGCGCCGCGAGCTCGCCAATCACCGCGCCGCTCGCATCGAGCAATTCCACCTTGACGATTTCGATTTTGGTTGCCGAGCCGGTGCCCTTGGCCGCAAGCGCGAGCTGCATCGACGATTGCTGGCACGGCCCAAAGCCACGACCGCAACCTTCGCCCGCACAATCGCTTGCGGCAAAACCCGCGCGTCGCTTGGCCGAAACCTCAGAGCTCTCGGCTTCCGCGGCAAGCGCCGGCGGCGACGACGGCACCGCCGAACTGGGCGCTTGATTGGCCGCGCGCGCAGCCGGTGAGTCCGCCATCGGCGGCGCGGCAGGCTTGGCAGCCACCGGATCTGGACAATCGCTGCCCAGATTCACCGACGACACCGTGAGGTCAACCTCTAGCGACGCCGCCTTAGGTGGCGTCAGGCTGCCTCCACCGGACTTATCAGGCGACGAGCAGGCCGCCGCAGCGAACAAGCCTAGCGAGACGAATAGATAACGCGTTGATCTCATAGCGGCAGGCTATCACGTCGCCGATACCGATGGGAATTTGCCCCAGCCGGCTTATAGCCTGTACCGACGCGACCGCCTCCGCGAGCACGCGAGCTAGTTCGAAACCGCGTCGAGCTGCGCCTGCGCCCAGGCGCGGCGGATTTGCAGCACGTGCCAGTCGCCATCGAGCGGGGCGCCTTGCAGCTTGGCGATTTCGGCGTCGGCGGCGGCGAGCTCGGCGCGCGCGGTGGCGACGTCGACGTTGCTGCCGTGCACGGCCTCTTCGACGAGCACCTCGATGGTGCCGGTTTCGTTGATGCGCAGATAGCCCGAGCCAACCGCGTAGCGCGCGGCGACCACGATGCCGCCGGTCGAGCCCAAGGTGAGCACGCCGGGCTTGATCGCGACCAGCATCGGCAAGTGGCCAGGCAACACCTGAAACTCGCCGAGCTCGCCAGGCGCGGTGACATAGCCCGCGTCGGTTTGCGCGAGCACGCCGCGTGGCGTGACGATGTTGATGGTGATGGCGCTAGACACTTAGTTCGCCTTTTTCGCCAGCTCGACGGCCTTGGCGCGCACGTCGTCGATGGTGCCGACCATTTCAAACGCTTGCTCGGGGAGGTCGTCGCACTTGCCGGAGAGGATTTCCTCGAACGAGCGCACGGTGTCGTCCTTGGAGACGAACACGCCGGCCAGACCGGTGAAGGTTTCGGCGACGTGGAACGGCTGGCCCATGAACTTTTCGATCTTACGCGCGCGCGACACGGTTTGCTTGTCGTCTTCGGAGAGCTCGTCCATGCCGAGAATGGCGATGATGTCTTGTAGATCCTTGTAGCGCTGCAGAATCCGTTGCACTTCGCGGGCGACCTTGTAGTGGCGGTCGCCGACGACGGCCGGGGTGAGAATGGTAGAGGTGGAGTCGAGCGGATCGACGGCAGGGTAAATGCCTTTTTCCGAAATCGCCCGGTTGAGCACCGTGGTGGCATCGAGGTGGGCAAACGCGGTGGCGGGCGCGGGGTCGGTCAAGTCGTCGGCGGGGACGTAAATCGCCTGCACCGAGGTAATCGAACCGTCCTTGGTCGAGGTGATGCGCTCTTGCAGGCCGCCCATTTCGGTCGACAGCGTGGGCTGATAACCGACGGCGGAAGGAATCCGGCCGAGGAGCGCCGAGGTTTCCGAACCGGCTTGCGTGAAGCGGAAGATGTTGTCGACAAACAGGAGCAAGTCTTGTTTTTCGACGTCGCGGAAGTATTCGGCGATGGTCAGCGCGGTGAGCGCGACGCGGGCGCGGGCGCCAGGCGGTTCGTTCATTTGGCCGAACACCAGCGCGGTATTGGAGAGCACCGAGTTGCCGTTCGACATCTTGGCTTCCGCCAATTCGTGCATCAAGTCGTTGCCTTCGCGGGTGCGCTCGCCGACGCCGGCGAACACCGAATACGAACCCGACTTCTTGGCGACGTTGTTGATCAGCTCTTGGATGAGCACCGTCTTGCCGACGCCGGCGCCGCCGAAGAGGCCGATCTTGCCGCCCTTGCGGTATGGCGCGAGCAAGTCGATGACCTTAATTCCGGTCTCGAACATTTCGACGCTAACCGATTGGTCGACAAACTTTGGCGCCGAGCGGTGAATTGGCGAGGTCTTGGTCGCGCCGGTGGGGCCACGCTCGTCAACGGGTTCGCCGATGACGTTCAAGATGCGGCCGAGGACTTCTTTGCCAACCGGCACCGAGATGGGTGATCCGGAATTTTTCACGGCCTGGCCACGGACGAGGCCGTCAGTGTTGTCCATGGCGATGCAGCGCACCATCTTCTCGCCGAGATGCTGCGCGACTTCGACCGTGAGGTTGTCGGCGCGCTTGTCGATCGACGGGTTGGTGATGAGGAGCGCGGTGTTGATTTCGGGCAATTGCGCCGAATCGAACGCCACGTCGACGACGGGGCCAATGACTTGAACAACGCGACCAATTGAGTTTGCTGAGGTAGCCATGGTTTATCCTTTGAGTGCTTCTGCGCCGCCAATGATTTCCAAGAGCTCCTTGGTAATCGAGGCCTGACGGGCGCGGTTATATTGCAGGGTGAGCTTGCTGATCATTTCGCCGGCGTTCTTGGTCGCGCTTTCCATGCTGGACATGCGCGAGCCAAATTCCGACGCGATGGATTCTAAAATGGCGCGATAGAGCACGATCTGTACGTAGAGCGGCGCCAAGCGCGCGAGGAGCTCGGTCTTGCCGGGTTCGTAGAGGTAGTCGACGCCGGCGCCCGAGGCACCGTCGCTACCATGGGCTGGTGCGGCTGGCGCATCGCCTTTGGCGGCGGCAACCACTTCCGGCACGATCGGCAACAGCTGTTTGTGTTGCACGACTTGCGAGATGGCGCTGTGAAATTCGTTGTAGACGAAAATCACGCGGTCGACGTTGCCGGCCAAGAAATCGGCCGAGATGCGCGTGGCGAGTTCGCGCGAGGCTTGCAGCGCGTTGGCCGATTGCGGCGCAGCGTCGAAGCTGCCGATGTTGGCGTTGCGACGGGCAAAATAGCCGTTGGCCTTCTTGCCGATCGCCAGCAGCGTGACGTCGCAGTTTGCGAGTTCGGTGCGCATGAGCAGCTCGACGCGCTTGATGACGTTGGTGTTAAACGCGCCGGCGAGGCCGCGGTCAGACGACAACACCAAGATGTGGACGCGCTCTTTTTTGCCTTCGGCGACGGTGGGCTTAACAAACAGCGGGTGCGCTGCCTCGCCGGCGACCGCGACTAACTCCGACACGACTTGCGTCAGCGTCATGGTGTACGGCCGCGCCGCCGTGATCGCTTCCTGCGCACGACGCAGGCGCGCCGCCGCGACCAGCTTCATCGCGCGCGTGATCTTGCGGGTGTTTTTCACCGAGCCGATACGCGTGCGGATTGACTTTAATGAGGGCATGGACGCTCCTTAGGCCTGGAACTGCTTGCCAAAGGCGACGAGCGCGTCTTTGAGGGCCTTCTCGTTGTCACCTTCGAGCTTGCCGCTGGTGCGCACGCCTTCGATGACGGCGCCGTGGCGCGAGCGCATGAAGGTCATGAGTTCGGCTTCGTAGCGGCCAAGCGAGGCCACCGGCAAGTCGTCGACGTAGCCGTTGGTGCCGGCGTAGAGCACGATGACTTGCTCTTCCATCGGCACCGGCGAGTACTGCGCCTGCTTGAGCATTTCGGTCATGCGCTCGCCGCGCGCGAGCTGCATTTGGGTGGCGCGGTCGAGATCTGAGCCGAATTGGGCAAACGCGGCCTTTTCGCGATACGACGCCAGTTCGAGACGGAGGCGACCGGCGACCTTTTTCATCGCCTTGGTTTGCGCGGCGCCACCGACGCGGGAGACCGAGAGGCCGACGTTTACCGCCGGACGAATGCCGGAGTAGAACAAGTCGGCTTCGAGATAAATCTGGCCGTCGGTAATGGAAATGACGTTGGTCGGAATGTACGCCGAGACGTCGCCGGCCTGGGTTTCAATGATCGGCAGCGCGGTGAGCGAGCCGGCGCCTTCCTTGTCGGAAAGCTTGGCGGCGCGCTCGAGGAGGCGGCTGTGCAAGAAGAACACGTCGCCGGGATAGGCTTCGCGGCCTGGTGGGCGGCGAAGGAGCAGCGACAATTGGCGATACGCGACGGCTTGCTTGGACAAGTCATCATAGACAATCAGCGCGTGGCGCTTGGTGTCGCGGAAGTACTCGGCCATGGTGACGCCGGTGTACGGCGCGATAAATTGCAGCGGCGCAGGTTCCGAGGCGCCGGCGACGATGACCGTGCTGTAGGCCATCGCGCCCGACTTTTGCAGGCGGTCGACGACCGTCGCCACGGTGGATTGCTTCTGGCCAATCGCGACGTAGAAGCAAAATACGTCTTGGCCTTTTTGGTTGATGATGGTGTCGATCGCAACCGCGGTCTTGCCGGTGCCGCGGTCGCCAATGATGAACTCGCGTTGGCCGCGGCCAATCGGAATCATCGAGTCGATCGCCTTGATGCCGGTTTGCATCGGCTCGTGCACGCTCTTACGCGCGATGATGCCGGGCGCCTTGATTTCGACCTGGCGCTTGTTGGCGCCGGTCAGCGGCTTGCCGCCGTCGATGGGCTCGCCAATGGCGTTCACCACGCGGCCGACGAGTTCTTCGCCAACCGGGACTTCGACGATGCGGCCGGTGCGGCGAACAATATCGCCTTCGCGGATGGCTTCGTATTTGCCGAGGAGCGCGACGCCGACGTTGTCTTCCTCGAGATTGAGCACCATGCCCGAGACCTTGACGCCGCCGGCGCCTTCGAGTTCGAGCAGCTCACCGGCCATGGCGTTAGACAGGCCGTAAACGCGGGCGATGCCGTCGCCGGCGGTGAGCACGGTGCCGGTTTCGGTGACTTCGACTTTCTTGTCGTAGTTTTCGATTTGCTTGCGGATGATGTCGCTGATCTCTGCGGCTCTAATATCCATGGTGTTGCCTTTTGATCCGTAATTCTGCGTTGTAGGCAGGGCCTAGGGGTTGTCCTGCGGGGTCTGCGTCAATTAGTCAAGTGGCCGATTCTGCTCACTTTTTATTGATATTGTCCCCGGGTCGAGGCGCTTATACGCTGCGGCCAAAACCGTGTCAACGCGTCCGCCCGCCGCTGGCGCGACATTTAACGCCTAGGATAATGAAGCCACGCCACAGTGAACTCGCCTCATTCTTTGTGCTCATTGGCGATCACTCGTATGTGCTAACCTGGCGGTGTGATTGCAATCGATTTGACGCCAAGCAGGGGTGAAGACCTGACCCTGATTGACGAGTGCTTGCGGCTCTCGCCAACCGAGCGGGTCATGCGCAATCAGGACGCCATCGATGCCGTCGCCGAGTTGCGAAAATCGTTCCATGAAGCCGTTGCTAACCGCGCTCCAGCGCCTCGTTGAGGGCAACGTCGAGTTCATCGTCGTCGGCGGCCTCGCCTGCGTCATCCAAGGCGCGTTGCAGGGCGGCGTGGCCTATGACGAACTGATGCCGCACACCGTGCAGATTGCGGTAGGTGGCGCGACATGCGCAATTCTGCAGCTAAGCGAGATTATCCGCCTTAAGCAAATTGAGCCGCGCGACAAAGACAACGCGCAATTGCCCGTGCTGCTCGCCACGTTGCGGCGCCTTAACGACCGCGACGCGTGAGTTCCCGGCCCTGCGACGAAACCGGCTACTGCCAGCTGGCGTCGATCCACATCCACGTGGAGCCGCGTTGCTCCCAGCGACCGGCGACATAGGTCTTGTCGCGTTGCGCGCGCTGGCGAAAGCCGGCCTGCCAATGCCAATCGCCATTTTTCCACGTCCAGCGGCCGTTCACCCAAATACGGCCGCGACCGGCCACGGCGGTTTCGACGCGAGGTGCGGGCGGCGCGAAGTCGGGCTGCATCGGCGCGATGGTCCAGCCGCCGGTTTGGATCCACGTCGAATTTTCCTGTTTCCATGTCCGCGGCACAAAGCGTTGGCGGGCGCGCTGGCGCTCGAAGTGGCCGGCCTGCCATTGCCAGGCGCCATTTTGCCAACGCCAATCGCCAGCGACCCAAACGCTGCCCCAACGCGCACGCGGGGTGCGTTCAACGCGAGGCGCGGGAGGCGCATGATCTGGCGTTAGCGGCGCGGGCTCCCAGCGATGATCGACCCACGACCAATTGGCGCCATCTTGTTTCCACTGGCCTTGCTGCCAGCGCTGCTGGCGACGCGCGCGCTCGAAGCGGCCGGCCTGCCATCGCCATTGCGAGTTGCGCCATTGCCAGCTGCCCGGCACCCAGACCGAGCCCCGCCGCGCTCGCGCGCGCTCTTGCCGAGCGGCGGGTGGCGCCGAGTTGGGTGTGCCTAAGGTAATATGGGCGCTTCCGGTAAGACCGATTTGCCCCGGCGTGTGAGTTCGATCACGGTCTCCACGCTTGTCGCGGCCTTTGTCCCCATCGGGATCGGCGGCGGCAACTCCTACTAGATTTGCGATGACCATCGACGACGCGATGAGCAGGCGACACGTTTTTTTCCACTGCATATGTTTCACTCCTGATTTAATGCGAGCAAGTGCTCACGACGGAGATGACTCTATGCAGCTTGTGTGCCGCGGCGGTCACCTAGCGCGCGGCGCGGCTGGGCCATCGCCCGCGCGGCCGCCTCGCGTGCATAGGACCGCGCGGCGGCTTGAGCATGCGCGCACGCGCTCAAGCGGGCGATTCCGCCCGCGACAGCCCCGCGCCCGGCATAATCGCAATTGATGTCGACGCCGTTCCATGCATACTCGCGCCCATGTCGTATTGGACGAGATCAGGCGTTGTGCGCATTGCGTTGATTTGGACCTTGGCGTCCGCATGTGGCAGCGACCTGCCGCCGCCGGTGCCACTTACGGCCTCGCCGCAGCGCGATGGCGACGCGGTGACGGGCTATGACTATTTAGTCTACGGCGACTATGTCAGCAGCGGCATTCCCCTCGATGTCTTCACCGAATTCTTCGGCGGCAACTCTCCGCAAGATTTGGACCGCACCGGCGACAGCGAGGGCATCCCGTATGCATTTAACGTAATCGAGAAGGAAGGTGCCAAGTTCGTGGCGCCATCGTGTCTGACGTGTCACGCCGAGCGCCTGCGCGGCGAGCTAATCATTGGCCTAGGCGACAACAGCAGCGATTTTACGCAAAACCAGGGCACCGCGTTTTTCGCCGCCGATGGACTGGTGCGCGATCGCTATGGCGAAGACTCGCCGCAATGGCGCGGCTACCTGCCCGTAAGTCGCGCGTACAAGGCGATGGCGCCTTACATTGTCACGCAGACGCCGGGCGTCAATCCGGCCGACAAGATCTTCGCCGTGCTGTCGGCGCATCGCGACCCGGTGACGCTGGCTTGGCTAGACGAACCGCTCTACGAACTGCGAACCGCGGTGGTACCAACCGATGTGCCGCCGTGGTGGGTGATGAAGAAGAAGCATGCGCTCTATTACAATGGCCTAGGGCGCGGCGACTTTGGCCGCTTGTCGTCGGCATCGGGCCTCCTCAGCATGGCGGGCCTCGACGATGCCGCGGCCGCCGATGCGCAGTTCCCCGATTTGATGGCGTGGATGCGCACGCTGCAGGCCCCACCATACCCGTTTGAAATCGATGACGCGTTGGCGACGCGCGGCGCCGCGGTGTTTGAACGCACCTGCACGCGCTGCCACGGCACGTATGGCGACGACGATGCTACCGAAGGGTATCCCAACTTGCTTGTCCCGCTTGAGACCATCGGCACCGACGCGTTGCTCGCAAGCCTCTATGCAGAGTATCCCCAGTACCACTCTTGGTATAATGAGAGCTGGTTTGCGCAGGGCGAGGGCGCGGCGCAACTCTTGCCCAACGAGGGCTACGTCGCGCCGCCACTCGATGGCATCTGGGCGACGGCGCCGTATTTGCATAACGGCTCAGTGCCGACGCTGGCCGATCTGCTGCAAAGCAGCGCGCGCCCAGCCTACTTTGAACGCGATCTAAGCAACTCCAATTACGACGAGGCGAGGCTCGGCTGGAGCTACGAGGCAAAAAGCGACGGTACGTCGACGAATACCTACAACACCACGCTACCCGGCTACGGCAACGGCGGCCATACGTTTGGCGATGAGCTCAGCGCGGCCGATCGCGCGGCGTTGCTGGAGTACCTGAAAACGCTATGACCGCTGGCGCCAAGCCCTCTCAAATGGGCTAGGCTGCGCGCAGTGAGCGATGACGACCGATGAAACGACGCTGATCGCACGCCTGCTCGCCAACGACGAGGCGGCGTTCTCGGCACTCATCGATCGCCACCATGGCTCGCTGCTGCGCCTAGCGCAGACGTTTGTCTCCAGCCGCGGCGTTGCCGAAGAGGTTGTCCAAGACACGTGGCTCGCGGTGCTCGAGGGCTTGCCGCGGTTTGAAGGCCGCAGCTCGCTGAAAAGTTGGATCTTCCGCATCCTGTGCAATCAGGCCAAGACGCGCGGCGTGCGCGAACATCGCTCGGTGCCATTTTCGGCGTTTGGCGCGGAGGGCGACGATCAATTCGCCGCGGTGGACGAAGGCCGCTTCACCGCGGGCGGCCATTGGCAACAACCACCCCAACGCTGGGACGACCACACCCCCGAGCGCTTGCTGGTCAACCAGCGCGCGATGCAACACTTACAGGGCGCGCTCGATGCGCTGCCGCCCGGCCAACGCGCCGTGGTGGTGTTGCGAGACGTTGAAGGCGTGCCCAGCGAAGAAGTTTGTAACATCCTCGAGCTTTCCGAGACCAATCAACGCGTCCTACTCCACCGCGCCCGCGCGACGTTGCGGACCGTCTTGGAGCCACACGTGGAGGGGAGGTAAACCGCGATGCTAACCTGCCAACAACTCACGGAAATTATCACCGACTACACCGAAGGCCGCATGTCGTGGCGCGAGCGGTTTAGCGTGCAACTACATCTCGGCATGTGTCGGCATTGCCGTGCGTACTTGCGCCAGCTGCGTACCACGGTCAAGACGCTCGGCGCGCTGCCGCCCGAGCCGATGCCCGATGACGTCAAGGCCGAGTTGATGCGTCGCCTGCGCGACCTTAAAAAATAGCCCCGCTGGCCCGTCACTTTGGTCGTAACGTCTCGCCGGCTGCCGCGACTAGGCGGCATGTCCAAGCAATTTTTAGCCTCCTCCACCCTCACCACGCTGGCTGCCAGCTTCATCTTGATGGCGACCACGGCTATGCCCGCCGCCGCCGACACCTATTCGTTGGCAGGCGTCGAGGCCAAGCTGATCTCGGTGCAATTCGAGTCGCAGATGGAGGTCGAGGACATCATCGGCACCTCGCATCAAGCCACCGGTTCGGTGACGCTGGATGACAAGGCCGCGGCGTTTAAGCTCGAGGTGCCGGTCGCCTCACTGCGCACCGGTATTGACTTGCGCGATGAGAACATCCGCTCGGATGCGTGGCTCGATGCCGCGAAATTCCCGACCATCTCGTTCGCCGGCACGTCGATCGTAAAAAGCGGCACGAGCTATAAAGTCAGCGGCACCTTCACCATGCGCGGCAAGAGCAAGCCGGTGACGGTGACGGCCGATGTGCGCGAGATCGCCGCCGACGACGCCAAAAAACTCGGCCTGGGTGACAGCAAGTGGGTGCGCATTCGCAGCGCGTTCACCGTGCAGCTCTCAGATTTTGGCATCAAAATTCCCGGCATGACCGCGTCCAAGGTGAACAACACCTGGACGGTCAAGGTCAGCCTGTTTGCCAAGGCGAGCACGAAATGAGCGACGCCTCGCAGGAGCATGCGCACGCCGACGCGCACGCCGGTCAACCGCCACGCGCCGGCTGGCGGCGTTGGCTGCGGCGTCTCGGCGTATTGGCGCTCGTAGGCGCGGCGCTCGCGCTCGTGACCGCATTCACCATCGATCGCGCGTTTGGCACCGACGTGTACTTGCTAACGCCCGCCCCCGCCGAGGCGGTTGCCGCCAATCGCTTGCTGTGGCTGCCAGGGGATCCGGTAGCCGATATCTATGGCACGATTTCGGATCAAAAAATTCGCGTCGCCTTTGCCGACAAAGAGAACATCGTAGTACCCAAAGAAGATCCAACGCTACGGCTATATCCAGTGTCGGCGCAGGCTGGCGAGCACGCGCTGCAAACCAAGAGCGTGTGGTTCATCGCGTGGCGCGCCGCGGCCGGCGCTGCACTTGCGGGCGCGCTGCTGTTATTGCTGGCGTGGTGGCCCCGCAAAAAAAGCACCGCACAGCCGCACGCTCATGCTTAGGCGGCCTAGGCGCTAGGAGCCTTGCCGTGCCCGGCGGGTTGTGCCATCTGCTATCCTGTGCAACCCTAGCAGGTGTTTTCGGCATCTCCAGCATCTAACGTCTCCTTGCAGCGAGCGCCCAGTGAGGGCGGAGGCCGCTATCAGCCCGAGCTCCCCGCGCGCTTCGTGCTTGCGACCGACCTCGACGGCACGTTTCTCGGCGGCTCGCCGGCGGAACGCGAACGTCTCTATGCCTTGCTGCGACGTCATCGCCACGAGGTCGTCATTATTTACATTACGGGGCGCGGCCTTGAGGGCGTCATGCCCCTGCTCGCGATGCCCGAGTTACCGCAGCCGGATTTGATCATCTGCGACGTCGGCGCCACCGTGGTGTACGGCAAAGATCTGCAGCCGTTGCAGCCCCTCCAAAACGAAATCGAACAGCAGTGGCCTGGCACCCATGCGGTGCGCCGCGCGTTCGACGCCTTTGCCGGGCTGCACCGCCAACACGTGCCGCAAGAGCGGCGGTGTTCGTATTATGCCAACGCCGCCGACATCAACGAGGCCTTGTATACACGGGCGCACGAGCTTGACTGCGACCTGGTGTTCTCGGCCGGCCGCTATCTCGATATTTTGCCGCGCGGCATCAACAAGGGCACCACGCTTGATGCGGTGGTCGCGCATTTGGGCCTGCCCGCCAATCGCGTGCTGACCGCGGGCGATACGCTCAACGACCTGGCGCTGCTGCAGACCACGTACCGCGGCGTGGTGGTCGGGAATGCGGAGCCTTCGCTGATCGCGGCGCTGCCGCCGGACCAACAACGGCTGTATCATGCGCGGCACGAGGGCGCCGGTGGCATCCTCGAGGCGCTGCGCTATTTTGATTTGGTCAGCGAAGCCGAGCTCGCCGAGGTGCCCGCGCGCGTCGCCACCGATGCCGATGCCAAGGCCGAGCTAGTCATGCTGTATCATCGCCTGCCGTTTCAAGAGCACACGCGCGGCGGCGTCACCCATTTTTCGCGCCATAGCAGCCCCAACGGCATTATTCCGACCTTGCTCGGGCTATTTCGCAAGGGCCAACGCGGCGCATGGGTGGCGTGGACCGAGGCCTCCAGCCGCTCGGCCGCCGCCCCCGTCACCGAGCTCGCGATCGACGCCGACGGCAATCTCACGCCGGGCGCCGTCGACAAGCCGTTGCGCCTGGAGCGCATTGCGCTGACCAAGGCCGACATCGATTTGTACTATAAGAAATTTGCCAAGGAGGCGCTGTGGCCGGTGCTGTTCTCGTTTCCCAGCAAGGTGACGATCGACCACGACCACTGGGCACACTTCGTCGAGGTCAATCGCCTCTTTGCCAACCGCACCGCCGCGACCGCCAAGTTTGGCGCCACGGTGTGGTTGCACGACTACAATCTGTGGATGGTGCCCGCGCTGCTGCGCCCACAGCGACCGGATCTAACGCTTGCGTTTTTCCATCACACTGCGTTCCCGGCGGCCGATATCTTCAACATCTTGCCGTGGGCGCGCGACATCGTGGTTAGCCTCATGCAGTGCGACTACCTTGGTTTTCACATCCCGCGCTACATCGAAAACTTTGTCGACGTCGCGCGCGCCATGACCGGTGCCGAGATCATCGGCCGCCAGCCGTGCGCGCCGCGCTTTAAGACCTACGGCTGCTCGATGGGCGTCCCCGAGATGACCCACACCCTGCGCTTTGCCGGACGCGACGTGCGCCTCGGCGCGCATCCCGTCGGCATCGACGTCGACCAGATCGAACGCTTGCTGGCACAACAAATCGTCCAGGCGCGCGTCGAGGCGCTGCGCGAGGAGTTTCGCGGCAAGCAATGCGTGCTTTCGGTGGAGCGGCTCGACTACGTCAAAGGCCCTATTGAAAAGCTTCGAGCATTTCGCGACATGCTGGTAGCGCACCCCGAGCTGCACGGTAAGGTGGTGCTGGTATCGATCTGCACGCCCGCCGCGCCCGGCATGGAGGTGTATCAGGGCACGCGGCGACAGGTAGACGAGCTGGTAGGCCAAATCAACGGCGAGTTCTCGACCGTTGGCTGGACGCCAATTCGCTACTTCTATCGCTCGCTGCCGTTTGAGGAGCTGGTCGCCTACTATGCCGCGTGCGACGTCGCCTGGGTCACGCCCCTGCGCGATGGGCTTAACCTGGTCGCCAAGGAATTCGTCGCGGCGCAGGCGGCGATTGGCAGCCACGGCGTGCTGGTGGTATCGGAGTTTGCCGGTGCCGCGGTCGAGTTACACGGCGCCATGCTCACCAATCCTTACGATGGCAAGCACCTCGCCGACACCCTATTCGCCGCGCTACACTTGGATCCGGTCGACCGCCGGTTGCGCGCGGAGCGCCTGGCCTCCATCGTGCGCGAGCACGACGTCGCCGCGTGGGGCGAGGGATTTCTCGCGGCGGCGCAGCAGCGGCGCGTGTATGAGCCGCCGGGTAGCTGACGGACGGTCAGCGCGCGCCGTTGGTGGGATGATTCGTCGTCGGCAGAGCCGCAAGTGAGTTCATTAGGAGGAGCATGCCGCCGAGCCAGGCCGTCATGGCGACCAGCCCAAGTCGCTGGATGATTGGCAACAGCATGGTGCGCGGCGCCTCAAGCAACACGATGCCAAGATAGTCCGTTAGGCCTACCGTGGCGATGATCGCCAAGGCGAGCCCGCTAACCCGCACGAAGTTCGCTGCCCGCCGCGCCAGAGCCGCCTGCGCGGGCGACGCCATGACCCACAACGTCCAATTCACGCCGATGAGCGCCGCCACGCCGGCTGGCCCGGCCACGAAGATCGCAAGCTTATGCAGCGACCACCACGGCACCAAGATGAACGGCAAGGCCACCGCCGACGCCACGCCCGCAACCTGGCAGGTGCGCAACAAACGACGGCGCGTCGTCGCCACATCGGCTAGCCCTCGAGGCACTAGCCACCAAACGGCGGCTTGGCACACGGCAAGCGCAAAAATGGCAAAGTGGGCCAAGCCGCGCGACATGGCATTGTTGCGCCCCGCGATCGAGATGGCGTCGAATTGATCGCAAAAATAGTTATACGCCAGCGAGAATCGCGTCGCGCTCGCGTCGTGCCAGTGGCCGCCACCGTAGGTCAGCATGGCGGCCAGCGCCGCGGCCACGAAAAGGCCGAGACTTAGCCACGCGACGCGATATGGCCACCCCATGGCTAAGTCAAAGGCTACCGCGGCACCGAGGCCAGCAGCTGTGGCAGCATGGGCTTGCCGCCCGGCACCAGCGTGATCTTGGCGCCACCGTTGAGCAAGTTTTGCAGCTCGAGCAGCTCGAACATAGCGGTGGAAATTTGCTGATCTTGCGAAATCGCGGCCAAGGCGCTGCCGACAATGTACGGCCTCTGCGCCGCCGCGCGCGCAAACTCGATGGCGGCCTGGCGCTCGGCGGTGCTGCGAATAATATTTACCTGGTTGGTGCCGTCCTGGCGAATCGCTGAGGTGACTTGGCGCAGGCGGTTGACCACCTTTTCCTCGATCTGCCGGATCATCTCGCCATCGCGAAAATGCACCTTGCGGATATACACCGAGCCGGTGGCATAGCCCCACTCATTGCTCTTGGCGCTGACCTCGTCGCGCACCGCCATGCTCATCTCGTGCCGTGTCACCAGCATGTTTACCAGTGGCATGTTCGATAGGCAGCGCACCGTGGCGTTGCTGACGTTGGCGCGCAGCGAGCCCTTGGGATCAGCATTTTTAAACAAGAATGCCAGCGGATCGTTGACGAACATCTCGTACCAGATGCCAATGCCCATTGGCGCGCCTTCTTCGGAGTTGACCGGCTGGCTGCGTAGATATTCTTGATCGAGGCGCATGTCGACCACGTGGCGCGTGCCAAATAAGCGCACGAGCAGCGCCTGCGGCCCAATCGCAAACCACAGCAAGGTAAGCCCAGGCTCGCGGACGACGCCGAGCACGTTGCCAAACAGCACGTAGGCATGCGCCGTGCGCTCGGGCACGATGTCGTAAAAGCCAATGATGCGTAAGAACCACAACACGGCGCTGATGATAAATGGCGTGGCGATGAGGCCGACGACGACGGATTCGGCAAAATTCATGGTTGCACCTCCACAATGGCTTCCTTGGCCCGCGCATAGAGCGAAAGCCGCACGTTGCGCGTATAGGCCTCAATCGACGGCGCGCCACCCGCGCGCTTGAGCTCGGTGAGTTGATTGGCAAGCTGCACCAGCGGCTCGACCTCGGCGTGCGCGTTGAGCGTTTCGATCTCGACCGCGCGCTTGGACTGCACCAGTTTTTGATCGGCCGATGCCTGCGCTAGGCTGACCTCAGACGACACGTGGTTGTGTGCCGTGTTAATCGCGGCCAAGGCGCTTTCAACTTCGGCGGGGGGATCGATGCTAGTAATTAACGAGGCGTCGAGCTCGATGCCGTAGCGCGCCGCCGACGTCGCGCAATCTTGGTCCATGGTCTCATTGATCGAGCGCAGATGCTTGCGCAGATCGTTGATCGAAACGCCCGAGGCGCCGGCGTTGTCTTGCGCGTCGCTGCCGTCGTGAATGGGCGCCTGAAAGTTGGCGATGTGTTGGCGCAAGATCGAGACGAAATAGCCCATGGTGTGGACGACCGGCCGTTTGACGCCGAACAGATAAGCGTACAAATTGCTCTCGGCGATGCGGAAACGCAGCTGGCCGACGAGGCCAATATTGAGCTGATCCTTGGTCACCGCCTCCAAGACTTGGCCGCCGCGATTGGCGCGCGGATCTTCCGGATCGACGGCCATATTAATAGTTACCGTGGCGACCGATACCTTGTGTACTTTCTCCCAGGGCCACTTAAAGTAGAACCCTGGCTGGTAGACGTCGACGATGGGATAGGTGTAGCGCGCCTGCTCATCGGGCCTCATCGCCGCGCTGCCCGGCGTGCCGCGGCTGACGCCCGATCCCGGACGCCTAATCGCCTTGCCCAGGCGCGTCTTCACCGCGCGCTGGCTTTGATCGACAATAAAAAACCCGAACACGCCGTAGCGCACGAACAGGTAGATCGCGGCGCCGAACAAGACGCCCTTGGACCCAAGTTGGGTCAGTAAAGCTATCATGAATTTTTGCTCCTCACGGGTGCGGATGGTAGCCGCATGCCCCGCGCGGTGCAAACGCTACCAGGAGTTGTAACGTGCAATCGAGCCGGTATAGCTGAGCGAAATGCGCGACAGCGAGATGTTGCCGGTGCGCACCCACGTTTTTGAGTGCGGCGCCGTCAGAAACCAGTACGTCACCGGGTCGCAGGTGCCGTTGTAGTAGCAGTACGATTGGCCGGCCCAGCCTGAGCCCACGGTGTCACATTCGGGCAGCGGGGTTACGCCCGCCACATAGCCGCTTACCTGTTGAACTTTAGTTACAATGCTTGAGTTGTTCATGAGGTTGATGGGCGAGGCCTTTGGAATGCTCGTGCAGTCGGCCGTACACTTCGTTGTAACGTTGGCGCCGGCGGCTCTGCACACCGCCAGCGTGCTATGGCCATTTGACGTAGGCCAAAGCAGCGGCACGTAGGAGGTGGCAAGCTTTTCGAAGAAGGGCGGATTGCCTGCCCGCAGCACCTCGACCTTGATCTCCAGAACCTTGAGATTCGCCCCGGCATAAAAGAGGTAGTAGCTGCTGTTGCCAGAAAACGAGACGTCGCACAGTTCGTCGGCTGAGTCGCGTTCGGTTGCCGAAAGTGCCGAGCACAACACGGGGTTGATCACGACGCGGCCGCGCACCTCGGGCGGCAGTGACAGCGCAATGGCATCGGCCGGACTCGCATCAGAATAGTTGACGACCCGACTTGCCTTGGACAGCGCCGGTGCCGCAGCATCTAAGACGGCGGTACGCGCATGCGCATCTCGCCTGCCAGTATTAATCGCGGCGACCGCCGCTACGACGCCAACGACGGCAACCGTCACGACGAGTTCCGTAAGAGTGAACCCGTCCTGGCTGGACGGACGTTTCGGCAGATGAGAAGGCTTCACATCTCCAATTTACTCCGAATTTGTGCGGCGGTCGTACAGCAAAAAACTTTGTCTTCACCGACAGTAAGATTTATGGAGGGTACGCATCTCCTTAAGCGTACAACGACGCACACCCCCTCCTGCCTCGAAAGCTAGAGGCCCTTGGCGGCCGCAAGCGTTAGCTCGGCGACAATCGGCAGATGATCGCTGGCACGCTTGGCAACCTCGATTTCGCCGCGAAAGACGCGATGCAGCTCGGCATCGCCGCGCACGTAGAGGCTGTCGAGGGCGCGCAGCGGCGCCCACGCCGGAAAGGTTCGCGGTGGCCGCGCGGGGCCGACAAAGCCCGCGGGTGCTAGCAGCTTGCCGAGGCCGCCATAGACGTCGTTAAAGTCGCCGCCGACGATGAGCGGGGTGCGCTGATGTAGGCCCGCAAACGGTTGGCACGCGAGAAAGCGCGCGAGCTGCAAATGGCGTTCGTACCGCGCGAGCCCGAGATGCATGTTGAAGACATGCAGCGTGCGATCTACATCGTCCGCGGGCCCAGGCCCCTGCGCGCTGCGGAGGCGGATTTCCGCGTGCAGCACGCTGCGACGTTTTTTAAGCGGCACGGTGAGGTCGACGTTGGCGGTCTGTACGATGGGCCACCGCGAAAGCACCGCATTGCCATACTCGCCGCCGCCGCTGACTTGCACATTTGGAAACCAGGTGTGGTGCGGGAGGCCGCACAGGTCGGCTAGCAAATGAGTTTGCTGATCGCCGTTAGATCGCTTGGCGCCGTGGTCGACTTCTTGCAGCATGACGATGTCGGGCGCATAGTGCGAAATGGTTTCGGCGATCCGCTGGGGCTGATAGCGTCGATCGACGCCGCCAATGCATTTGTGGACATTGTACGAAAGCACGCGCAGCTGCATAAGGCGACGCGATCATAGCATGCTAGGCTGCGCCGCATGCGGTGGTTTCTCGCTGGACTTGGCTATACGGCGCGCGAGGTGGCGCTCCAATTGCGCACCAAGGGGGTCGAGATCGCAGGGTGTGGTCGCGGCCCCAACGTCTCGCAATGGCGCGACATCGGCGTGCAGGCCATCGCCAGCGACATGTCGCGCTTGTTCGATACGCAGCTCGCATGCGACGTGGCGGTGATCTTCGTGCCACCAAGCAAGCCGGTGACGCTGGCGGAAACCCAGATCGCCCAGCGCTTTGTCGCGGCCGGGGCCCAGCAGCTGATCTATGTGTCTTCAACCGGTGTCTATGCGGCGGGCAGCGGGGCCTTGGTGGATGAAACGTGGCCAACGCGGCCCCTCTCAGCCACGGGCGAAGCGCGCCTCGCGGTCGAGCAAGCCCTCTTGGCGACGGTGCGCGATATTGCCGCGGCCACCACCGCGCCGCCGCCGCGTTTGGCGATTGCGCGGGTCGCTGGCATCTACGGCCCGGGGCGAGCCCCGTGGGACAAGGTCAAGGCCGGTGAGTACCGCCTGATCGACGGCGGCACCACCGCGGTCAGCCGCATTCACGTTACCGATCTAGCACGCGCGATCGTGGCACTCGGGCAACACGGCGGCAATGGCATCTACAACGTCGCCGATGACGATCCGGCATCGGCCAAGGAAGTCGTGGACGCGGTCTGCGCGGCAACGCCTTGCCCCGCGCCGCCCGAGCTCGCCGCCGCCGACGTGCCATCCGAGGTGAGCGCCATGCTACTCGCCGACCGCCGCATTGATGCCAGCAAGCTCAAGGCCGACGCGCATTGGACGCCTCATTATCCAAGCTGGCGCGATGCGTGGCGTACCGCGCTATTGGGCTAGAGGCGGCACGCGCTGACGCGATATGCACACATGTGGTCGTGATCTGGCGCACCGCGCGCGTTTATGAGTGAAACATAAGAAAGCGCTTGGGCTAGGGTGTTCGCAGGATAAAAAAATCCAAGGAGCCAAATGCTAAAAAACGTACTCATTCTAAGCGCCGCCCTCTTCTTTGCTGCTTGTAACGGAACCTCACCCACCGAGCGTCAAGGACGCCTGCTGACCGGCCAATTGCCACAAGGGGCCACCGGCATTCGCGCCAGCGCGCCAGACGGCAGCGTCACCAAGGGCACGGTGGCCGGTGGCCGCTTTTCGCTTGAGCTGCCATCTTCGCGCGCCGTGGTGGTCTTCACCGATGCCAACGGCCCAATCGCCACGTTAACGCACAAAACGTCCGCCGCCGGCGCCGCGGTGGCGAGCTTGCCAAGCAGCAACTTCGTCGACGGCGAGGCCGACGTAGGCGAGGTCATGGTTGATGGCGACCAGGCCTCAAGTGACGACAGCGCGTATAGCGAGATGGATAGCGACGACGACGGCACCCGCGACTTCGACGATGCCGACGACGACAACGATGGCGTCGACGATGCCGACGATAGCGACGACGATGGCAATGGCACCGACGACGCCGAGGAAGACCTTGACTCGGATGACGACGGCTCGTGTGACGAGACCGACGAAGACGACGACAACGATGGCACCGAAGACGATGCCGACGATGATGACGACGGCGATGGCGAAGACGACGACGTCGACCAGGACTCAGACGGCGATGGCGTAAGCGATGATGGCGATGCTGATGACGACAACGACGGCGACTCGGACGACGCCGACGATGACGACAATGGCGACGACATCGATGACGATGAGCAAGACGAAGACGACGACGGCTCGCCCGATTGGAATGACGACGACAGCGATGGCGATGGCCTCGACAACGATGAAGATGCCGAGGAACCCGCCACGCCGTAGGCTTGGCAGGGTTACGCCTGCGGCGGCAAGGTCGCGCGGCTAAGCGGCACGCGCAAGGCAAACGTCGCCCCGTGGCCAAGCCCGGGGTCGAGCAGGCTTACCTCGCCGCCCAGGCGCTTCATCGCTACCTTGGCGATCGCCAGGCCGAGACCCGAGCCGCGTCGATCAGGACTTGCCTGAAAAAATGGCTCGAACACGCGCGCCGCCGCGTCGGGGCCGATGCCCGACCCATGATCGCGCACCAGCACCTCACAGCTCGCGCCGCGCTGGCTGACATCGATCTCAATGTGGCCGCCGTTTGGGCTGTGCGCCACCGCATTGTCTAGGAGGTTGTCAAACGCGCTGCGCAAGAGCCGTTCGTCACTCACGACGATCACCTCGGGCGCATTGAACGCCACCGCGAGGCCCTTGCGTGCAATCGCAACCTCAAAATGGTCGAGCGCGTCGAAAATCATCCGCCTCATATCCACTGGCTGGCGCGCGATGTCGACGCGTTCGCTCGCCGCCAGATCAAGCAGCCCTCGCGACAAGGCGGTCAGTCGATCGATCTCGTCGCGAATCCGCGTCATCGCCGTGCGCTCCCCTGTGGCTGCTGAGGGCGAATTGGGTTGGCGCAGGGCGGCGTCGATTTCGCCACGGATTAAGGCCATGGGTGTTTTGAGCTCGTGCGCGGCATGAGCCACGAACTGATCTTGCGCGCGTGCCGCCTCGCGCACTCGCGTAAATGCATTGCCAAGCGCCACCTCGAGCTCGACAAACTCGTCGTGCGCACCACCAGGCGGGGTCCATTCCGGCAGCTGCGCGGCCGCGGTTTCTGGGGCTGGTAGGCGCGCGGTGATGCGGCGCAGGCGCTGGCTAAACCATTTCGCTAGCAGCAACCACACCGCCAACGAGATGGCGACCGCGCTGGCAAAGAACAGCCCGACGGAGCGCCAGTAGGCAGCCATGGCGCGGTCACGCGGCGCCAGCGAGCGCGAGAGCCTAAGCAAATAGGGCGTTTGGGTCGCGAGATCGGTGGTGGCAATCGCGAGCTCACGGCGTTGCACGGAGCCACCGCTCGGTGTGCTCGCGACGCTATTCCAAAACTGCGGAAGCCCCGCGACGTCGCGCGCGGCAAAACGGCCGACCGCCAAGGGGGGCTCGCCCGGCGGATCGCTCGTGACCAGCCGCAACTCGGCATCGTAGAGCGCACCCCGCGGGTCGCTGTCTGACAATTGCCCGCGCAGAAACGAGCGCCCGAGATGTAGGTGAGGCTTGCCTTGCTCGCCATCGAAGGCGCCCACGCTCTCGACGGCCGCGCTGGCGAGCAACTCGCGGTCGACGTCGGCGAGCAGCTGACGCTCGAACACGCGCGCGGCTCCCAATGCGGCAACCAAAAACATCGCCGCGGGCACCATGACCCCAAACAGCAACAAGCGTCGGCGGACGTTCACAGCGCCTCGTCGAGCACGCGCAAGGAGTAGCCGCTACCACGTACGGTTTCAATCACGACGCGACGGCTCCCCGTCAATGCGATCTTGGCCCGCACGTATCCAACATAAACGTCGACCACGTTGGCCGATCCTGAAATCCACTTGCCCCACACCGCATCGCGCAGCGCTTGCCGCGAAATTACCTCATGCCGCTTGGTCGCCAGCTCGGTAAACAGTTCAAACTCTCGCGACGAGAGCAGCTGCTCGCCACGTGGCCCGCGCAAGGCGCGCGATTCGCCTTTAATTGTCAGATCGCCCAGCGTCGTGATGGTCGCGACGCCTACGCTTTGTTGGGCGTGGCGCCGCGTGATCGCATCAATCCGCGCGAGCAATTCTTCGATGGCGACGGGCTTGACGAGATAGTCATCGGCGCCAAGGGTTAGGCCTTGGACGCGTTCGGCTACCGTACCGCGCGCGGTCATGATGAGCGCCGGCGTATGGTCGCCGCCCTGCCGCCGCATCGACAAAAAGGTTAGCCCGTCTATCCCAGGAAGCACCCAATCGATGAGCATGGAGGCAAATGGCCCTTCTTGCTGCACCGTGAGCAGCGCGGTTTCAGCGCTGGCGCATGCCCTCACCTCATGCCCCGCGTCGCGCAAGGCCTCGGCAAGCAGCTCGAGCAAGCGCGGCTCATCTTCAACTAGTAGAATTTTCATGAATGCAGGCCTGCGTGCAGTATTCCACGCCGCCTCCGCGCATCCAACGCGTGCCGACACGCGAAATGACGCACCGGGGCCCTGGTCACGCCGCTTGACGCTGCGGCCTATCCACGCAAAGGTGTTGCTATGAAACTCATCCTACGGCTTGCACTGACCCTAGCCTTCATTGTCCAAGTCGGCGCTTGCACGCCTACCTCATCGCCGTCGCGCAGCGGCGCGCACCCGGTGACCGAGCCCGAGCCAAACACGCCGACCAGCATTCCCAAGGCGCAGGCGCTACCGGAAAACGTACCGCCGATGCCGGACGAAACGCCGACCGCGACCACGCCGTGCGGCGCCAAGGAGTGTGCCAAAGGCACCGAATGCGTTGAATACTACGGCATTGCAGGCAAGGCGGGCGGCACGCTGTATAGCTGCGAGGTGCGTTGCAAATCAAATGCCCAATGCCCAACGAGCGCGCCGACGTGCAAGACCATCGCCGATGGTCCTGGTCAAGTTTGCCGCTAACGTCGTGCCGGGCTAGACCACGGCGATAATTTCGCCAACCTGGGCGGCTTCGCGTTCGCTAGCTTCTTCGTCGCGGGTCTCATCGACGGTTTCGTCGCCGCGAGCTTTGCCACAAAGGCGCCGCCCCAGCGGCGAGCCCGGGGTAACGACGACGATGCCGCCGGTGAGCTCAAGACCGCCCCCGGCGGGCGCAATAAAGTAGCGCTGTGCGGCGACGCGGCCCGCAAAGGCCACGCTCACCACGGCCGACGCGCTAATTGGGTCATCGTCAGCAAAATCGCGCAACGTCATGCGCGAAACCTTCGCAATCGCGGTTTCTAGCTCTTCCACGCGCTTGGCCTGCCCCCGCGCCAAGTACGAGAGCTCAATGCCTCGCGTATCTTTGTCGTTCTCGGGCTTGGCCTCGTCGTGAAAAGCGCCGTCGACCGAGGCCTGATAGGCGGCCTTAGAGGCGTGCAGCTGCGCCGTCAAGGCGTCGATGAGCTCGCGCTGCAACGTGGTCTTCATCGCGCGGGGCCTTGGTAGCTGGACGGCAAGGTGACGTGAACGGGCGCGCCGACCTACGCGAGCTGGTCGCGCAGCGTGCGCAATTGCGTTTTGAGGCTGCCGTCGTAGACGACGTCGCCGACCTTGGCGACGACGCCGCCGAGCAGGCTGGCATCTTCGCGCTTGGTGACGTCGAGACGCTTGCCGGTGAGTTTCTCCAGGCTCGCCGTGATCGCGGCAAGCTGATCGGCGGCGAGCGGCGCGAACGAAATAATCTCCGCGGTTAGCTTGCCCGAGCGCGCCTGGATCAGCGCGCGCAGCTCGCGGGCGATGGCGGCCAGCTCGCCGATGCGGTCTTTGTCGAGCAAAAGGTTCATCACGTTGCGCGTGATGGCGTGGGTCTGCACGCGCTCGAGCAGCGCGGTCAAGATTTTGCGGCGATCGCTGCGCGGAAACGCGGGGTTCGACATGCTGACCGCCAGCTCGGTCGAGCTGGCAAACAGCTGCGCGATCTTTTCGAGGTCGCTGCCAAGCACGGTGAGAATCTGCTGCGCATCGCCGATATCGACGATGGCCTTGGCATAACGACGCGCGACGCTTCCGGAACTCATGATGGCCTCCCGCTGCTGGCGCCAAGCTTGGCGTCAAGGTCTTTTTGAAATTGCGCCACGAGCGCGGTTTGATCACCGGCCGACGCGGCGCTGCGCAACATGGTTTCGGCGGCGGCGGCGGCGGCGACCGCCACCTCGCGCTGCAGCTCGGTGCGCGCCCGCGTGATCTCGGCGGCAATGCGCTGCTCGACATCTTTCTTCATCGCGGCGGCCTGTTCATCGGCGGCGGCGAGGATGCGGCGTTTTTCGTTTTCGGCATCGGCCTTCATGTCGGCGACGAGCTTGTCCATGTCGGCGGCCGAGGCCGCGAGCTTGGCGTCGTATTCGGCGAGCTTGGCCTGCGCGGCCTCACGCAGCACGCGCGCCTCATCGAGCGCGCTCTTGATGCCATCGCTGCGATCGGCGGCGAGCTTTTGCACCACCGGCCACGCCTTGGCGCCGAGGATCCACAGCAAGATCGCAAAGTTGACCAGCGCAAAAATAAACGGCGCCGACATCGGCGTTTCTTTTTCGCCACCGGTGAGCGGCTCTGCGTGGTCGCCCTCACCCATCTTGCCGTCGCCGAGCGGGCCGCCCGCGGCGTCGAGTTTTTTGTAGCCAAAGAGGCCGCCGGTAACCCAGTTGAAATTCTGCGATGGGTCATGGTGGCCATGGTGTGCCGCCTCGCCATGAGGATCTGCGGCGACGGCGTGTGCCGGCGTGTTTGGTTCAGTACCGACTTTGCGATTTGGATTGATCACCACGGGCGGCTCGGTGACATCGATGCCCCCGACGCGCACTTGCGCGGCTGCGGGCGCCGGCGCAGTTTCATCCGCGATGGCAACGCCTGCGATCAGCAGCGAAACGATGCCAACCGCAAGCCCAAGACGATGCGCAGGGGTGCGCAACGCAGCGACAAAAATCGATCGCATTAGATTTGCCTTCCTAACAGACGCGATGCCATTTGCTTGGCAAGCGCATCGGCGCTGGTCATTAGCTCTCCGCGCGCGGCAGTGACGTTTTTGCTCACTTGCGCCTGCGCCTCGTTCCACGCTTTTTGCGAGGTCGCTCGCGCGGTGTCCGTCACGTCGCGTTCGTGCGCGGCGGCGGCGGCGCGAATGGTGCGCTGCTCCTCGCCGGCCTTGGCCTTAGCCGCAGCCAACTTCTTTTCGTAATCGGCGAGCTTGGCGTCGGCCTCGGCGCTCATGTTGTGCGCTTGCGTGCGCGCACCGTCGATGCCCTCTTCCCGCCGTGCACGCAACGCGAGATACGGCGTAAACAGAAAGGTCTTGGCGACGAAAAACACAGCGACAAAAATGCCGAACTGGATGAAAATCGTCCAGTCGATATCCATCAGTGGATGCGCATCGCCGACGCGTGCCGCCAGCGCCGCGGACAGAGACGTAACTGCTTGTAAAGTCATGAGATCTCCGAAATGCTGGCGCGCTTATACGCCGCCGCCAAACCACGTGTCAATCCGCCCGGCATGGGGTCACGTACTACGTTAAATAACCCCGTGATTACAAAACGATACACGCGAAAGTGGTGGATTTCAGTTCAACCCTCTAGAGCGACCGCTGGGCAAGCCCAGCCTGACCGGCCAAATCTGCAAGCAAGCACTTTGGCCCGCATGTGCTTGAAATGAAGATGTTATTTCACCTAGTTCGTGACGCCTAACCTTGTGACGGTCGCTTGTCCACCCGATCTGCCTGTGCCAAGGTCCGCCGGCTCATGTTCGTCGTTCTATTTGCGCTCGCCGTGCTGGTGGCAGCCGTCTCGTGGCGGCCGCACGGGCTGGGTCCAGCGCTCGGCGCGCTAGCCGCCGTTAGCATCGCCGCGCTCGCCGGCGCCACTCACGCTGCCGACGTCATGACCGCGCTGCGCGCGCAGTGGCCCGCGTTCATCACGCTGGGGTCGGTAATGATCATGACGGCCACCGCCGAACGCATGGGCCTGCTCGAACGCCTCGCCGCGTGGATCGAGCCGCGCACGCGCGGACCGGTACGTCACGCGTACTTTGTCACCTTCGTCATCGCCGCGCTGGTCGCCGCCGTATTTTCCAACGACGCCGCCATCCTGCTGCTGACGCCCACCGTGATCGCGCTGCTGCGCACCGTGTATCCAAAACGCAATCCAAAGTTCTTGGTGCCGTTTGCGTTTGCGATCTTCGCCGCCGCGGGCGTTGCGCCGCTGGTCGTTTCAAATCCGATGAATCTAATCTTTGCCGAGCATATGGGGCTGAGCTTTAATCGCTATGCGCTCACCATGATTCCGGTGGCACTGGCGAGCTGGGTCGCGAGCTACTATTGTTTGCGCTGGGTGTTTCGCGATGCGCTCGCTGACACCTCGCCGGCGCTCGGCGCGTGGCCAAACGCCCCGGCGGCGCTCTCAGTGGGTGCCAAGCTCGTGCTCGCCGCGGTCGTCGCCGTGCTCGTCGCCTACCCTATTATGTCGTATGCGGGCGCGCCGCTGTGGCCGGTGGCAGCGGCAGGTGGCCTGGTGTGCGCCGCGGTCAGCTTGCGCGCAGGAGGCTCACTCAAATCGCTCGGCGATGGCGTTGCGTGGTCGATTTTTCCATTTTTGGTCGGCGTCTTTATACTCGCCATTGCGCTGGAACGCGTTGGCGCGGTCGATCTGATCCGCCAGCTCTACGCCGCCAGCGACGCGCCCATCGCCACGGTGGGCACGGTTTCGGCGCTCGGCTCGGCGCTGCTCAACAACCACCCAATGTCGGTGGTAAATGCGCTCGCGCTCACGGGCCTCGACGACGCGCACCATGTTTACACCTATGCCGCGCTCATCGGCGGCGACTTGGGGCCGCGGCTATTGCCAATGGGTTCGCTCGCCTCGTTGCTATGGTTTGAGATCTTGCGCAAACACCAAGTCGAAGTGCGCGTTGCGACGTTCATTAAGGTTGGCGTCGCGCTCACCGTCGGGCCGCTCGCCGCCTCGCTCGGCGTGTTGTGGGTGCTCGCGCGTTGGTAGCGTCTTCGCGCGGCGACTACGGCGTCTTCTGCCGCCAGATCGTACCGAACATATCGACCAGATCGGGAGTCTCCTCGACTTTGGTGAAGACGATCGATGGGACGACGTCCCCGGGGTTTGGCCACGTCGTTTCCATGGTGTCCGCTTGATCCAACCAGGTGCCGGTATTAATGATATCCGTCACCATGATCTCCGCGCGGCCTGCCTCATCGAGCAGCAACCATTGGGTGCAATTGATGCCGTTTTCTAAGAGGTCTTCGCATACCTGACCCGTCGCTAAGGTGTTCACGTAGCGATAGCCGACATAGGTTCGGGTTGGGGCGGTCGGTGCGGGGCCGGGTGGCGTTGGCCCGGCGGGGAGGTGTCGTCGGCCGGATCACAGGCGCCGAGAACGAGCATGAGTGCGGTGAGCAGGACAAGAGATCTGGTGCGCGACATACCTGGCCGCAGAGCAAGCGCCATACCAAATTGCGGATGCAGACCAACAAATGCGGCTGAGATTAACAAATCCGACATAATTTCCACCGATTGCAGTCCAACAATGGGGTCGCGCCTTGTTCAGCCCAGCCGCGTCGCGATCCCGAATTTCCGCGGAAGGCTCACCGACTGGCATAGAAATCTGAGGGGCTGCAGGTTGATTCGGCGGCCGTTCATTGGCCCGACGTAGGCCGGGACCGCATGACCACCCAGTGGTGAGTCGCGTTCCCATTTGGCCCGTACATTGCGGACAAGTGGCTGATTTTACGTAGGCAAAGCGACGGCCCGGAATCTGCATTAGCTATCGCCATGCGCATGAAATCCCGATCGTTGTCCTCGGTTCGCTCGCCGCTTGCCGCCGCACTCAAGCCGGCGCTCGACCTCAAGGCCGAGCCGCCGCGCAACGCCGCGCGCGCGCCGAGCGCCGAAATGAAGGCCCAGGTTGCCTACACGCTGGCGGCGCCGCAATAGCGCGCCCACGGCTCCACCTGCGTCGTCACTTGCGCCACTGTGCCGACAGCGGGCAATCGACCAGTCCCATGGCGAGCGCCATGCCGTCGAGCGCGTCGGCTTTGGCGACGCCGGTGAGTGGCTGAATGTCTTCTAAGAACTTCTTGCCCTCGGCCGAGTGAACATTTTTTCCGAGCCATACGGCCGTGTGCACGCCGCGCTCGCCCGGTGGCGCGTTGATGGCGCCCGAGCGCTCAAGCACATTGCAGATATTGTCGACGTCAGCGGCAAGCGGCGTGAGCACGGGCGCTTGGCCGGGCATTTGATTGGTCGCGGACGGCGGTGGCGCCGGCGCGGCAGTTGGCTGTGCGCTTACCGCTGGGGGATGTGGCGGTGACGTTGTCGATGACGGCCCGCAACTCGCAGCGCCAACCATCCCGCCCAAAACCAGCGCCATCGCCTGACCGCGCGCAACACGAAATTTTCTAATGCTCATATCGTCCTTCGGCTTGCTCACAACACCGGATCCTGTTCTTTATGGCGATACGGCGCAAGGTGGTACCGCCGCTCGATCACCGAGTGTAGCGCGTATAAAAGCGGCGTCATGGCGACGGCGACGATGACCTTGACGATATAACTCGCCACGATCATCGAGGTGAGCTGCGACGCCGGCAAGGTCGCGCCAAACGCGATGCCGATCACGACGCAGGTATCGACGAGCTGCGACACCACGGTGCTTCCGGTCGCGCGGAGCCACAGGTGCTTTTCTTGCGTCCACCGGCGCAGGGCGTGAAACACGCCGATATCGAGAAATTGCGCGATGAGGTACGCCGCCATGGAAGCGATCTGAAAGCGCGGCGTGCTGGCAAACACTTGGTCATAGGCCGCGGGCGTGACGCCCTTCCAATCCGGCGCATGCGCCATGGGTGCCCAGTCGATCCACGTCGCCAGGCTGATGATGCCAAAGGCCAGCGCGGTCATGACAAAGCCAATGAGGGTCACGCGCCGCGCCACCAGCTTGCCGTAATACTCGTTGAGTAAATCCGTGATCACAAACGTCAGCGGAAATGACAGCTGCCCCATCGAGATGATGAACGTGTAGCCGCCAAGCGTGGTCGCCGCGACCTTGCTCGCGATGAGGTTGCCGAGCAACAGGCAGGTGATAAAAATACAGGTGATGTAGAGCAAGACCAGCTCGCGCAGATCGAGCCGACCGGGGGGATGGGTCATGCGGCAATGTAGCGTGGGGGCATGACGGTGTGCAATGGGTGGCGTTGCTCGGCGCAACCGTGTTAGCACCGCGGCATGTCGGAATTCGGCTCGCAGCCCGTCGCCCCAACTATCAAGCTGCGCGCCTCGTTCATCGACCGCGTATTGGCGCGGGTGGGGCGCGCGTTTGGGCTGTTCTTCCTATGGATGTTTCTATTTCTCGGCATGGCCATTGTTCGCGTCGCCGTTGTCGACGCAAGCCATAAAAAAATGTCTGACGGTGTGGGCAATGCATTCATGTTAGTTAGCCTGGCGCTGACAATTATTTTCTTTCTCTGGGCGCGGCGTCGCCCGTTTGGCGTGCGCAAATCGGAGTTGCACCTACTTGACGATCACTACGCCGTCGGCAACGGCAAGCACATGTTTGCCTCGTCGTACGACAAGCTGCGCAAGCTCGAGGTGCGCGCGTTTGACGGCAGCGCCGCGGGTGGTGCGCTCGCGGGTTCGTGGGTGATTCGGCTGGTGGCGCCTGGCATCGGTGGCGTGCGCGTGACCGCGGCGCGTCCCGAGGCGATTGCCGCGATCGCGCATTTGTGGTCGCGGCGGCCTGACCTTGAACTGAATGCACCGGCACTGATGATCGCAGCGATCGAGCGCGAAGTGCTAGCGAGGCACGCGGCCAAGCAACGCCTGGCGGCGGTAGGTGACAGTAGTGATGCCACCGGCGCGGCGGAGATCGCGCCAAGTAATGAAGCCCACGACGTCCCTCAGGCCCCACACCTGGACCATGAGGTCTTTAAGCGCAAGCCGTGGGTGACGGGCGCGATTGCCGCGATTTGCGTCGTGCTGTTTGCGCTTGGAAAATATTGGGGCGATGGCCTCGATTCGGCGGCGCTGTGGCGGATGGGCGCCAACAGCGGCGAATACGTGCGCGAGCATGGGCAGTGGTGGCGACTGATGGCATCGGCGTTTTTGCACGCGAATCTCATGCACCTAGTGTTCAACATGGCTGCCTTGCTGACGTTTGGGCCTTTGCTCGAAAAGCTGCTGGGGGCGCCTCGCTACGTGGTGTTGTATGTTGCGTCCGCGCTCGCCGGTTCGCTCGCCAGCGCGTGGCTGAGCAGCGCCGGCATGTCGGTGGGTGCGTCAGGAGCCATATGGGGGCTCATGGCCGCCGGCGTTGCGCTCACCTTGTGGCCACGTGGGCTCTTGCCGGCAGAGGTGCTTTCGACGGCGCGGCAGCAGGCGATGATTCCGCTCGCGCTAAACATAATGTATTCGTTCAAACCCGGCATCGACGTGCACGCCCACTTTGGCGGCGGCGCGCTTGGCTTTGCACTGATGGCAGCGGGCGTGTTGACGCGTGGGATTGCGCCGCTGTGGGGAACAACCGTCGCTAATGTTGGCAGCGATGTAGGGGGTGAGGCACCCGGTGGAGCGGCACACGATTTTTTTGGCAAGCTCGCCATTGGGCTAGCGGTACTGTCATGTGCGTCGCTTGGCCTCGCGATGCAGAACGGCAAGCCGTGGGCGCTGCGCGAAGAGCCTGGGCTAACTTCGGTCCACATCAAAGAGGCGCGGCTTACGGTAGAGATCCCTGTAGAGCTTTTGACGGCAAAGGTGGTCGAAGTTAAAGGCGAGGCGACGATCACGGCGTTTGGCAATTTGGGTCGGTTTCCGCTGGCGGTTGAGGTGGTGGCCGAGCCGGTGGGCGAGAGCTATACGGCCGACGACGTGCCGCTGCTGCTGAAGGTCTCACGTAAACAGTTTGAGCAAGGGGTGCCAGCAAACATGAAGCTTGTTGGCGCGGTGACCGACGAAACCATTGCCGGCTGGCCGTATCTGCGCGCGCGCTATACGATTGGTGCTGAGGCCACGGTCGACGCGTGGCTTACGTTTATTGGCGACCAAAACCTGGTGGTACGCGTCTACGCGCCGACGGATTTGCCGGAGGCATGGGAGGCCGCGAAGGTCCAGATCAGCAAGAGCCTAAAGCCGGATGTTGCGCCCATGGTGCGGCCGGCGGAAGTGGTAGTGGACGCGGCCTTTTGGAAGGCGTGTAAGACGACGGTAGCGTTCGGTGAGCAAGTAGCGCTCGACTGTAGTGCCGTGTGGCTAAAGTATATTCCGCCCGCTGGTGACGATGTCGTTTTGTCTTCGAGCGAGCGAGAGGCCAATGTTGCCAAGATGCTGCTCGCTCTTGACGAGGACTACGAAGCAAAATCGCCGGTGCCGATTGTGCTCGCGGCACCTCACAGCACTGCGACCGCATCGCCTATTGTCAATCGCGCAGACGCAACCATGACCGTTCAGGGCATCTATGCGACTGGATCAAATGGAACGCAAGTGATCTGTCTAGATGAGCGACCGCCTGGTGCAGCGCAGCCTTCGTGTGCAGATCTAACAGCTCATTTGCTTGTGCACGGCGTGCCACAAGGCAAATAGGACGCGCGGCTAGCGGACACGTTGGCCAATTCAAATGGCCGACTTGGACAACTTGGGCACCACGCTCGCGCGCAAGTTGCGGTGATGCCTACGCGGCCGCGCTGGCACTGCGCGTGCAATGGCATTTGGCTCCCAGGAGGCACCATGTCCGCAGCAGATAAGAAAAGCAAAGTCATCAGCGAGGCCATCAAGGTCGTACAAAAGCAATTTGGCGCCGGCGCGCTGATGCGTCTCGATAGCACCGAGGTGGTGCAGGTCGACGTAATTCCAACGGGGTCGGTCGCCTTAGATGTCGCGCTCGGCGTCGGCGGCCTACCTCGCGGGCGCATCATTGAAATTTATGGGCCTGAGTCTTCGGGCAAGACCACGCTGACGTTACATACCATTGCCGAGGCGCAAGCGCGCGGCGGCGTGTGCGCGTTTATCGACGCCGAGCATGCGCTCGATACCGGCTATGCGCGGCGGCTCGGCGTGCAGCTCGATGATTTATTGGTGTCGCAGCCGGACTGCGGCGAGCAGGCGCTCGAGATCGCCGACACGCTGGTGCGCACCGGCGCAATCGACTTGATCGTCATCGACTCGGTAGCGGCGTTAACGCCTAAGGCCGAAATCGAGGGCGACATGGGCGATACGCATATGGCCTTGCAAGCGCGGCTGATGAGCCATGCCTTGCGCAAGCTGACCGCGGTAATCGCCAAGACCAAGACCGTGGTAATTTTTATTAATCAGCTGCGGCAGAAAATCGGCATCGTCTACGGCAATCCGGAAACCACGCCAGGCGGCAATGCGCTCAAGTTTTATTGCTCGGTTCGCTTAGACATCCGGCGCAAGAAACCGATCAAGCGGGGCGACGAGGTGATTGGCTCGGAGGTCAAGGTAAAGGTCGTCAAGAACAAGATGGCGCCACCGTTTCGCGAAGCCGAGTTTGAAATTTTGTTTGGCACCGGCGTCAACCGCAACGCTGAGCTTATCGACACCGCGGAAAAGCTCGGCATCGTCGAAAAATCCGGCACGTGGTATTCGTACGACGGGGCCAAGCTCGCCCAAGGCCGCGAAAAGGTATTGGCGCACCTCGAAGATCACCCCGAGCTGGCGCTGCGCCTACGAGAGTTGCTCATCACCCAGTCGCGCGCCCCAGTGGCGCAGGCGTAGCGGCGTAACGCAGCACGGAGAGGTCCAAGCAAAGCATCCAGGGAGGTGGCATCCCGATTAAGGGTACAGCTGGCCCCTTTGCGATTTACAAACACCGGCGGAAACAGGCTACCGCACTAGCCAGCGCATGGCGCCTGAAGCGATTTTTCTATAGTGTTTTCAGTTAGTTAAAAACCGGACCGAATGGCCTTCCGCTTGCAAAGCTGTAACAGAACGATGCGACCATCTGTCAAACGATCTTCTACCGTTCACGGCTGCGTCGCAATGGCACTGCTGGCCGCGGGCTCGGCTGGTTGTCTCGACCAGGTTGGCGGCGAACGCGGGGCTGCCGGTCATGGTGACAGCAAAAATGGCGGCACCGCTACGTTGGCACATCCCTCTGTAGGTCGCTTCGGCTCGCTGGTTTCCCAATGCTCTGGCGTGCTCATCGCTCCGACCTACGTACTGAGCGCGGCCCACTGCGAAGCTGCCGCAGGCATCTTCGTTATTGAAAAAGAAGATGGCACGCGCATCACGCGAGGCGCCACGAGCTTGGTTGCGAATGCGAACTATGTTCCAGATATTAAATCGTCTGAAAACTTTCAATTCGACATCATGGTAGTCAAGCTCGATGAACCCATTGACGACGTCGAGCTCATGCCCCTCGCCGATGCCAACCCTGCACCCGCCGATCTCGTCGAAATCATCGGCTATGGCGACACCGCGTTTGGCAGCCTCGATAGCGGCATCAAGCGCAAGAAGGGCGTCATCGTCGAGTCGGTAGACGAACACCTAATACATGTCGTGCCGTCATCCGAGGGCATGACTGACGCTTGCCACGGCGATTCAGGTGGCGCCATGCTGAGGCTAGAGAACGACATCATTGTTCAGACCGGTGTCATCTCCTACGTTAAAAAAGAATGTGACTCGACGCACGCGGTGTCGGTTTCAAGCTGGCGACCTTGGATCGCGAGCGCCATGGAATTGCTCGCGGCGCACGTTGAAGTTGAGTAAGGGTTCAACGCGGTCGGCAAGGTTTGCCTCAAACCTGTTCCGCAGGCAATTTCAATTACAGGCGATACTTGGCCCAGAACTGCATCTGAGCGGCAAAGTCGGCCTCGTCGGAGACGCCGCCATTGCGCCGATCTGGGGCAAATAGGGTCATCGAATGGATACGCAGCGACATGCCAAGCAGGACCTTGCCTAGGTTCAAATCACCCCCGAAGCCAATAAACGCGACCGGCTTGGTGTAGCGCTCGCTGCTAGTCACGATGTCGCCAAGGGTTACCTTGGTAAACTCGCCGCCAAGACCGACATGCACGTTGGGCGAGATACGTTTGCCCGACCACGCGCGGGCGCCCACCGCCCCGGAGATCAGCATCGAGGTCCGGTCAATCGCCCATTCATTGGCGTCGGCGTCGTCTGTCGCAAGCCAGCTATCAACAAAATACGCGTCGAGACCGACCTCGGCATACAGCGTGTCACTAAACGCATACTCGCCAAATACGCCGATGCCGTTCATGCGACACGCGCGCCACTGCGTTTGGCCGTCGCGCGCACTCGCCGCGTCGCGAAAGCCATAGCCGCCGAGGCGTGCGCCGACGCTGACCTCGGCATGGGCATGTCTGCCGCTTCCATCAATGGCCATCGGCGCCGCAAACGCTATGGCCATTGATAACGCAACCGTCGAAACTCGAAACGTCGTGGTGATTTCTCGCTGCTGCCACATGCCAACCCCCTCTTTCGCTAAAAGCGCAATCCCAAGAACGCACTCGGCCACGCCCTGACGCGAACGATGTCTCCATCGCCACGCGACAGGTAAGTGCCGCGGCCTATAGAAAATGAACTATCCGTGCCGTCGTCCGAAATGTAGACGTTGCCGACGACACCTCCGATCAGCGCGACGCTCGCAAAGCGATGTGCATACGTCACGCGCAGTTGCGGCAGCAAGCTAAGCTGGCCCGAGAAACTCGTGCCGTGCCCGACATGCCACGTCATGAGCTCAACGTCTAGTTGCCCTGCGCCGAGGCGCGCGCCGCGACCCATGCCAACGCCGTACATCCAGATCTGATCGTCTTGTGTCGACGTCGTCTCGTCTGTGCCCCTATTGCCGGCGACGCCATAGATGTTGTGCCATTTGCGCGAGCCGTGGCGAATAATAATAGCGCCTGTTTGATCGCTATCGAAGGCGGCTTCGATTTCAGTGCGCCCGCCGGGAACAAAATTGATTGCGCCAATCGAAACGCCATCGTCATCGCGGCCGGCAATATTGATGACGCCGATTTGAACGCCACTGTTCGACTTTACAGCGATATTTACGGCACCGAGCTGTAGCCCTTCAACCTTATCAGCGACGTTGAACGATGCGATTTGCACGCCTCGTACAATTGCCGTGCCGTTGACCCATCCCGCCAGCTGCAGCTTTGGTGAGCCGATCCACGAAGCGTTGCTAACCCCAGCGATCTGAATATCAGCCGACCACGCATAGTTTCCTCCGCCCGCAAGCTGCAAGCCTGCGTACCGGGCCATGTTGCCAACGCCTGAAATCTGCCAGCCAGCGGACTGGTCGGCGATGCTGAACAGGCCCGCAACTTGAACCGTGGCCGTTCGAGCGAGCGTACCAAGCCCAGCCACTTGAACCGCAGCGTGATGTTTGTCGGCTCTTGCTGCCAACCCGGCGAGTTGCAGGCCGTCGACATCGCCTCGCTCGTAGTCAAGCAGGCCGCTTATGCTTAACGCCCGTGAACCACCGGAGACGCCGACCAGGAGATCGAGCGAGACATCGTGCGAGCGTTTGCCCGTCCGCCCGTAATCCATCGAAAGGGGCGGCACTAGGCCAATCGAAAACGGCGAGTGATCTGACGAATGCGGCGCCGTCGGCACCGAGGCGGCTAGGCCAAGCTCAAGCGTTGGTGCTGGTGGCATGGCGGCAGCATCGACGGGGCTTAGTGCACCTGGAGCAGACGACTGCGCCGGCGGGCCCGGTTCGGCGACAGCCGGTGGCGTGGGCGCCGGTGAGGCCAAGCCGGCGATCAGCGCCGCGGCCTCATCGCGCACCAAATTGCCGGCGAGCAACACGGTAGCCTGCAACCATTGCGCGGCGTCATCGGGCAAGAGCAGCCGCCGTTCTCGAGTTTCGCCGCGTGTGCCGACGACTCGTACGAACACGGATTTCCCGGCTGCATCAAACGCAATTTCGATGCAGAGCGCGGGACAAATCGCGGTGGCCGCGACCAACGCAATCGTCGTTTTCAACTCGACATCGAGTGCCGTCGCAAGCTGCGTCGTCGATGGCATGCCCGCTACATCTGCCCCAACGATGCGCGCGTGCACCTGATCCGCTGCCGGCTGAGCCATCGCATGGCCCGCTATGCCCAAGCTTGCCAGCAGCGCCGCCCCGCGTATCGCTAGACTCCGAGAGTTGCCCATTACCACTAGTGCCCGCTACGGATCGATTTGTTCAAGCGGTTGCGATTTTTTACGTTCTGGCTCGGGTGCAGCGCGGGTCAAGGCCTCGATTAGCGCAGCGGCCTCGCGTTGGCGATACCCTGATGGCGAGACCTGCCTGGAAGCAAACGGCGCCAAGGCCGCGGCCGCTTCGTCGCGGCGTTCGAGACGGATAAGCGCGAGCGCGCGATTGTAGCGGGCCTCGACCGCAAACGCGCCAGTTGGCGCAAATGCTAAGTAGGTGTCCCATGCCTGCAAGGCGCGCGCTGGCTCGCCACCGCGAAAATGTAGCTCATGCGCGGCTGCGAACATTTGTTGTGCCTTGTCTGGCTTTGCGCGCGGCGCCTGAGCCTCCATGGCCGCCGCCGTAAGAAGCGCAGAGGTTTTCGCCGGCACGTTCGTCACTGTCGGCTGCGCCACAGGCGCAATCGGTGCCAGCGGCGCAACCTCGCGGCTTGTATCGTGGTGGCGAACGCCGTCCTGCGGCGCCGGCTCCACCTTGTTGCGATCATCTCCACCCACCCCGAGAAGCGCATCCCATACCGGGATCAAACGGCCCGTGGCCGCGGCCCAGCCGAGCGGCGCCATAACAAAACAGGCGCCCGCCACGACCCAAGCCAATCGCGGCGTAGCGTTCCACCACCGTAGAGGTACCTCCTCGAGCAGCTTTATTCGCGTTTGCCGCGCGAGCACCTGATCGTCAGGATTAACCTCGGCTCGCACGGCATCGATCGCTTGTGCCAAAAGATCGTCGGGCTCGCGCTTCACGGCAACTCTCCTTGTAGGTCGCGCAACCGTTCGCGCAACTTCTGCTTGGCGTAAAACAGGCGGCTGCGCACCGTGCCCTCACTGGCGCCGACCAGCGCCGCAACCTCAGCGCAGCTGTGCTGCTCGATTTCGGACAAGACAAAAACGGCTCGATGATCGAGCGATAGGTCATCCAGCGCGCGCCACAAATGTGCCGCCAGCCGCCCTTGCTGTAACGCTTGCGCGGGTGAAGGCGCGACCACCTCGCCCTCCACGCCGTCACTCACGTGCTGCGCCAGCTTGGCCATCGCCTTACGCCGGCGCGCCGCCGCGCGCACATAGTGACGCGCATGGTTGAGCGCCACACCAATTAGAAAGCTGCGCAGCGAAGCGTCGCCGCGAAAATGCCTCAACGTCTTGGGAAGTGACAAGAAGGTCTCGTGAACCATATCTTCTGCGACTTCGGCGTCGCCGACGAGGCGCTGAGCAAAGCCGCGGACCACGGCGTGATGCGCCTCGTAAAGCTTGCCCAACGCGCCGCGATCCCCCGCACGCACCCGCTCCACCAGATCGCTCGTTGTGGCGTCGATCACGCATTCGGCGGCCTGGTCAATGGCTTGGTCGGTCACTAGTTGCGCCCCGGCGGTCTCAAACAGCGACAATCTCAGTAACACATAGGCTAGTGCCCGCGGCGGATGATTATGTTCAAACAATGTTTTCGCCTTGCCATCGGCCATGCTCTGCCCCGATAGTGCCGCCATGTTACTAGCCAAATTCCGTGTCATTGCCGCGCCCTGCGCGATTGCCGTCGCCCTCTTCGCCTCCGCAAATATCGGCTGCGGACGCGCGCATAATCCGCAAGGCATGCGCCTCATGTGGGCCGGCGAAAACACTCCACCGCCCGTGTCCCCCATGGTGGCGGCGGGATTCGCCCAGCGCCGCTTGCGCCTAGCCCCGACGGTCGAGTCGCGTCCCGACGGTTTTCAAATCGGCGTCATCGCGAAGTCGGGGACCGTGGTACGCGGATCGCTGCCGGTCGCTCCTTTTGTGCAGGGCGTCTTGTTCGATCGCCTCACCCGCGCTGGCGCGCAGCTGTTGGCCGGCGATGAGGAACTGGTCCTCGCCAGCGAAATACTTGAGCTAAACGTCACCGAAAGCGAGCGCTTCGAGGCCCGCGTCTCGTTGCGCCTCTCGCTGTTCTACGGTCAACAACTAGTTTGGACGCACATCTACCTCGGCACCGGCTCACAGTGGGGGCGAGACCACGATCCGGACGTGTTTAACGAGGCTGTTTCCGAAGCGCTCGACAAAGTCATCTACGACTTCTGCCAAGACGACGCCTTTGGCGCTGCACTGTTTGGCGAGGCCGCGCCGGCCCTGCCTCCGCCACTACCTCCGCAACAATAGGTGCGTCGATCTAACCAGCAACGCTCGGTTCAAGGTCCAAACGGCGGAGAACTGAACGCGGACACGCTAGTGTCCGAATGCTGGAATCGTACGCTTGTGTTTCGTCAGAGCCAGGCCGCGCCATCCCCTGGACGCGCGATGCGGCAGGCGCATCCGTCTGGATGTAACGAGGCTCGCGAAGCCGTACACCGGTCGATTATTGTCTCCGGCCCCACCCAATGCGTTCAGTTTAGCTCACGCGCCAGGTCATGCCCTCGGCGAGCAACGCTTCGAGCTTGCCGCGACCTTTGGCGGCAATCGCGTCGGCAACCTGGCTGTTAGCCATCGCTTCGTACGACGGCTTCTCCACTTTGTAGAGCACGCCAACTGGTACGGGAAACTCGGCAGCGGTAAGGCTCGCGAGCATTTGCGCGTAGCCGAGTGTGCCGTGCGCGCGATGCATTGATACAGCGGGATTCTTAGCGTCGACCACAGCAGCCTGGAAGTCTTGTCCAATCGCGACGCCTTTGGTGCCACCGGCAAATAGCAGCGGCTCGCCGTCGCGTAGCACGATCTGGCGTCCCGGCGCATCGTCGGTGATGGCCTCCCAGATGCCGTCGTTAAACACCGGGCAATTCTGCAAGATCTCGATAAACACGCTGCCTTGGTGGTGATAGGCCTCTTGTAATACCGTCGCCATGAGCTTGGCATCGGTGTCGGCGACGCGCGCGACAAACGTGGCGCCGGCGGCGAGCGCCAGCGCGAGCGGATTAATTGGGTAGTCCAGCGAGCCCATCGGCGTGCTCGCGGCCTTGGTGCCCACCGCCGAGGTCGGCGAATACTGCCCCTTGGTCAGGCCGTAGATCTGATTGTTAAACAACATGATCTTCAGGCCGACGTTGCGGCGAAGCGCGTGCATCAGGTGATTGCCGCCGATCGAGAGACCATCGCCGTCGCCGGTTACGACCCACACGTCGAGCTCGGGACGCGCCATCTTGAGGCCGGTCGCGATCGCCGGCGCACGGCCGTGAATGGTGTGAAAGCCGTAGGTGTTCATGTAATACGGAAAACGGCTCGAGCAGCCGATGCCCGAGATGAACGTCGTGGTCTCGCGAGCGACGCCAAGCTGCGCCAGCGTGCGCTGCACCGTCGCCAAGATGGCGTAATCGCCGCAGCCGGGGCACCAGCGCACGTCTTGGTTGCTCTCGAAGTCTTTTTTGGTCAGCTTGATGAGTGGCGTGGACATGGGGTTTCCTCGCGGGATTAGTGGACTGACTTGCCTTCGAGCAGCTTGTTCACCGCGTCGACGACTTCGGCCACCTTAAACGGCTGGCCTTGAATCTTGTTGAGGCCTTGTGCATCGACTAAGTATTCGCTGCGAATCAGGCTGCGCAACTGGCCCATGTTGAGCTCGGCGACGAGCACGTGCTTAAACTTGGTCACCAGCCCAGCGAGCTCGGGCTCGATCGGGTTGAGCCACCGCACGTGTGCGTGTGTCACCCGCTTGCCTTGAGCGCGCAAGGATTCGACGCCAGCGCGCAGCGAGCCGTGCGTGCCGCCCCAGCCAATTACCAGCACGTCGCCACTGCGCTCGCCGTAGACATCCATCGGCGCGATGTCTTGCGCAATTTTCGCCACCTTAGCCGCGCGCGTATGCGTTTGCTTTTCGTGATTGGCGGGGTCGTAGCTGATGTTGCCAGTAAGCGCGTCTTTTTCGATGCCGCCGATGCGGTGCTCAAGGCCCGGCGTGCCCGGAATCACCCACGCGCGCGCCAGGTCTTCGTTGCGCGCATAGACGTTGTAGCCGGCTGGGTCGGTGCGATGCACCACCGGAAACGGCGCCAGGTCTTTCACATCCGGCACCGGCCACGGCTCGGTGCCGTTGGCGATATAGCCGTCCGACAACAACATCACCGGGGTCATGTATTTGATCGCGATGCGGATCGCCTCAATGGCGGCATAGAAGCAATCGCCTGGAGTTTTGGCGGCAAATACGGGCACCGGGCTTTCGCCGTTGCGGCCACAAAGAGCCTGCCAAAGATCTGATTGCTCGGTCTTGGTCGGCAAGCCGGTCGATGGCCCACCCCGCTGCACATTAATAATCACCAGCGGCAGCTCGGTCATCACCGCCAGGCCCATCGCTTCCATCTTGAGCGCGATGCCCGGCCCCGACGACGCCGTCACCGCAACCGCGCCTCCGTATGCCGCGCCGATGGCCGCGCCGATGGCCGCGATTTCGTCTTCGGCTTGAAAGGTGATGCAGCCAAAGTGCTTGTTCTTGGCAAGCGCGTGCAAGATGGCAGAGGCCGGCGTGATCGGATAGCCGCTAAAATAGAGCGTTTTGCCGGCTAGTTCGGCGCCGGCGATGAGCCCGGTCGCGAGCGCCTCGTTACCAGCAATATTGCGATAAAAGCCCGGCGTAAATTTGGCCGGTGGCACGTGATACGTGTGCTGGAACAGCTCGGCGGTTTCGCCGTAATGATAGCCGGCCTTGAGCACCGCGATGTTGGCGGCAGCAAATTGCGGCTTCTTGGCGAATTGCGCCTCGATGCGCGCAATCTCCGGCGCGAGGTCGCGGCCGTACATCCAAAACACGAGGCCAAGCGCAAAAAAGTTTTTTGAACGGCCTTTTTCCTTATTTGACAACTCCGTGGCATCGAGCGCGGCGGTAGTGAGCGCCGAGATATCCACTGTATGAACTTTATAAGGCTCGAGGCTACCGTCTCCCAGTGGGTTGACGGCGTAACCGGCCTTCTTGAGATTGGCCTCAATAAATGTCCCGCCGTTGATGATCAGCATGCCGCCGACCGGCAGGTCTTTGAGGTTCACCTTGAGCGCCGCGGGATTCATCACGACTAAGACGTCGGGTGCGTCGCCAGGGGTGAAAATATCGCTCGACGAAAAGTGGAGCTGAAAGCCCGACACCCCTGGCAGGCTGCCGGCAGGCGCGCGGATTTCGGCGGGAAAATCCGGGAACGTCGCGATGTCGTTGCCGGCCTCAGCGGCGGCCTTGGCAAACTCGGTGCCGGTGAGCTGCATCCCGTCACCCGAGTCGCCCGCGAAACGAATCACCACCCGATCGAGCGTTTGAATAGACTTGGTCATGGCTAAACGCGGCGACCCTACTCCCACGGCCCCGCAATGAAAAGGCCTATGTCGGCGCCCCCTCGCTGCGACAAACTACGCAGTACGGCATTCAACTATTTGTATTTAATTATCTTTTAGGGGCCTGGAGTGACCCTATAGCGCTTCGAGGTTGGGCACGATGATGATTTCGATGCGGCGGTTTTGCTCGCGGTTGCTGTCGATGTCATTGGGGGCGACGGGGGCGAATTCACCGTAGCCGGAGGCCGCGAGATTGGTCGGCGCAAAGCCGGCGTCGACGAGAAACTCGACGACGGCGATGGCGCGCGCGGTGGAGAGGTACCAGTTGTTTTTGTATTTCTTGTTGTGCCTCAGCGGCACGTTGTCGGTGTGCCCAGCGATCATGAAGCGGCGGTCGCGAAATTCATGCAGCACGCTTGCGATTTCCGCAAGCGCGGCCAGGCCCTCTTCGCTGAGATCTGCCGAGCCACTGGGAAACAGCACGCGCGAGGGCAAGTTGATGATCATTTGGCCGTTGCGAAACGACACGTCGAGGCGGCCGGTGTCGACGAGCTGCGCCAGCTTGGCTTGCAGCGAGCGATAGGCCACCAAGCCTTTTTCGGCCGCGTCGCGCTGGCGCTTGAGCTCGGCGAGTTCCGCCTCGGTTGCCTCCTTCTCGCCGCGCACGCGCCCGAGTTCGGCCTCCTTTTCGCCGCCCTCGACTTTAACTTTCTCGAGCTCGCCGGCCACCGTCTTAAGCGTCACTTCTTTTTCGCCGAGCGCCGCGGCCTTTTCTTCCGCCGCGGCACGCGCCACCGCCAGCTCGGACTCGGCTGCATCGAGCTTGGCCAGCGTGGCCTCGTGCGTCGACTTTTTCACGCAGCCGCTGATTGCGAGTTGCACAGCGAAGATGACGCCTGCCAGCGCAAATACCCGCGAGTTAACTGAGCACCAAGGGCGTGAAGGCACATGATCTTTCATGTGCGAGCTATATCACAGCGGGTCAATTCAGCGAAATGCCGACGCCAACGCCAACGCCGCTTACCTCGCCATCGCGCTCATTTTGCCTAGGCTGCGCACCCTCGGGCAGCGCGCCAAAACCGCGGCGATCGCGCTCGAAGTACTCAAGGTACACCTCATATGCCCTCTTGCTACGGCCCTTGCGGTACCACAGCGAGGCGCGCGCGTTGAGATCTTCAAAATCGCCGGGGGCGCTGCCCCACGTGGCGCTGGCTCCGACCGGTGTCCATTGCACGCTCGCCTCGACATCGATGAGGTTGGGCACAATCACGGCCGCGGCACGGCCGCGAAAATAGACGTAGGACTGCACCAGCCCGATGCCGGTGCCAAACGAGCCCCCGAGGCGAAACGAGCCTGGCGCGCCGCGGCCGATGTTGAGAAACGTCACCGGAAAGCCAATCGAGCCCCACAAATCGTTGGGATTCAGCCGCAGACCCATGCCGTATTCGATGCCGTGGAAATTGCCATACGCCGACGGTGCGCCGAGCCAACCGCCCTCGAACGTCACGTTTAGGCCCATCGCCGATTCGGTCTTGCCGTTATCGATCTCATTTTCGAGCAGCGGCTTGCTGCCGAGAAAAGCGCCTAGGGTAAGGCGACTGCCGTGGTAGATGCCGACGGCATTGGCGCGGCCGTACCAATCGCCGTTGTTGTCGGCATGCGCACGGCGTGCCCAGACGAGGGATACCAAGACTAGCGTCGTCACGACGGCCATCGCCGCAAACGTAGTAATCACGCAGTATGGGGCGCAAGCCCTCGATTCGAATCGGGAAAAACGGGTAGTGAGTGACCCCATGTTAAAACCTCAATCCCGCGCCGACGTGGTAGCCAAACTCGGCTTCTTTGACGTGCGGCATGGTGACGCCGCCGGTGACGTAGATTTGGCCTAAGAACGCCGCCTGGACGTCGAAATGTAGCGGATGGTACGCGACGGTCCACGAGCGCGAGCCATCGGCGTTGTCGACTGGTTGTTTCTCGGCGTCATCGAGCCCGTGCGCGAGCCAGTTCCACTCCCACGTCAGCGCGAGGCGTAGCGGCCCTGCGGCGCCCGACAGCCGAACTGGCATGCCGAGATACTTGTGATCGATGAGTTGGCGTTGGCCGTCGCGAATGAAATCCGAGTTGACGTCGCCCCAACCAAGACCCATCTCAAACCCGATCTTCTTGCCCCCGCCGATCAAGAACGTCGCCTTGTGTCCGTTGCTGTCGCCAAAGCCAAGGCGATCCTTCGAAAATATTTGCAACTCGAAGTCGGTGTACTTGGCCTTGAAGAGGCCATCGACCGTCTTCGAGGTATTCTCGGCCATCTCCTGCTTTTCGGCCTCGGAGTAATACGTCGTCGTGGTTTCGGTGACGAGGTAGTTTCCCGAGACGTAGGTGTTACTCTCCACCGACTTTGGTCCCGAGGCCGCCATCGCCCCCGCGACCGTCACCAGCACGCCAAAGAACACCCGCGTCGTAAGGCCATTGCGATCGCGCAACACCACGCCCTGCGCGCTCGGCCCAAAGCCGCCGACGGTGGTCGAGTATTCGCTTAGGCCGCTGTGGCTGATCGCGCCGAGCTCGATCGCCATCCCGTCTTGCAACACCCGACCGCTCTCGATCACTCTACGATCGGCAACGCCGGCGCTGCTGGCTGCCAGCACCGCCACCGCCACCGCTTTATGCAGTAATGCTTTCACGAAATACCCCCATTATTAATGGGACCATCTTGGGTGGCGAGCGGTCAATTTAACGGCGTCGCAATTTTTGTGGTTCTTTAACCACCTACGCGGTCGATGTAGCCTCGAGCGAGCTACCTCGCGCGGCTATTCATCATCGGGATGAGCGGGCTCATCGGGGCCCGTGTCATCATCTTCGTCGTCGTCATCGTCGCGAATCGGATTGTCCGCGGCCGCGGCGTTAACGCGCTCGCGCATTTCCTTGCCGACCTTAAAGAACGGCAAGCGCTTTTCGCCGACGTGCACCGGATCGCCGGTCCGCGGGTTGCGCCCCTCGTAGGCTTTGTAGTCGCGGACGGTAAAACTGCCAAAGCCGCGAATTTCAATGCCCTCGCGGCTAACCAGCTTTTCGACCATCGAGTCGAAGATGCAGTTGACGATAACTTCTGCGCGACCGGCAGGGAGATTGAGGGCTTCGGAGATTTTTTCGATTAGTTTTGATTTGGTCACGGGGCGTGCTCCTCGCTGCCGCGGCTTTGGCTCGCACTTATAAGCGTACGTGGTCAGGGCGGCGCAGCGCAAGCGTAAGATATCGAAAACAATGGATATGTGGTGCGACATCGGGCGCGGTGTGGGTGAGCCGTGCGGTCGCCCGACGCCGGCATGCCGGCCGTTTGCGAGGGTGCCCCCGGGCGCGCTACTGCGGCGCCACGGCCGGTAGCTCCATTTCGCCATCGCCGGTGAACGCGCGGTAGTCGAACGGAAACTGGTACGAGTCGCAGCGATGGCGCGCGTAGAAATCGACTAGATCGCGCCAGGTAATCTTGCCGTTTTCAAAGGCGCCGCGGACCGCGCTGCTGAGCGCCACCATGCACATGGTGCCACCAAACAGCGCTCGATGGTCGCGGGCGACGCGATGATCGAGGCCAAACACCCCGGCCGGAACTCTACTTATATAAAGCGCCGACAACTCAGGCACCTCCATGGATTCGACGCTAATGATGTCCAGCGCGAGATCGCGCCGCGCCGTGCACTCATTGCGCGCGACCTTGCCTCCCGCCGGCACCGTGGTGCGGCTCTCAAAGAGCGATGAGCTTCGGCTGCATTCGTTGCTCGAATAATTGCTCGATGCCAAGATGCGGAAGGCCTTGGCTGCCTGGCCGTCGTTGGCGATCTCGAGCACCGCGGTCGGCTCATTGTTGACCGGACGACTCGCGCGCGAAATGGTTAGGCCGGCCGCCTGAAACGAGCCGCCTACGGTCAGGTTGGGCTTGGTTTCGTCGATTTGATACGGAAAGGCGGGCCGCAAGCCCGCGGCCAGCGGCGCCTTGAGCCCGGCGGCATCGGCGTCTTTGTCGAGAAAGGTCAGCCACGTCTGCGGCAGCGCGTTGTTGCGATCGATCATGTCGCGCACGTCCTGCATTTCCACCACCGGGCGCGGGGGCTTTGGCGGAATTGTGTGGTCAACACAAAAGCGCATCGAGAACAGCAGCCCTGCCAAGGCGAGCGCGATGACCACCGAGATCACTTGAAATAGACGGCTTGGTTCCACGCAACTCCCGAAAATGATTATACACGACCATCGTCGCGCGCGAAAGTTGCGCATCAAAGACTTGCCCCCTACATCGGAGCTGCGCGACGCTTGAGGCAATGGCCCGACCTGCCGCAACCACCCTCGCTCGATGCGCCGTCGTGGCGTTTGCTGCCGGTTGCTTGATGTGGGGGGGCGCGTTAGCTGTCGCCGGGACACGTCCAAAATTTTATGTCGCGGTGGTGATGGCGCCGGCGGACGCGAAAGCCGCCTCGACGACCTCAACGACGGTGGGATCGAAAACGGACGCGTCGGCGTCAGCTTTTGGCGCTGACGCCCGCGCCGCGATCGCCCGCCGCGAAATGGCCACCGCGCTGCAAACCCAACCGCTGATCACGTCAAACCCCAAGGAAGCCAAACGCCTCCGCCTGCCGCTGTGGTCGCTCGACGTCGGCGTGACGCGCTTTGAGCAACATTTTCGCGAAGGCCAGATCGATCTGGAAGTGGAGCTGCAAGTCTCGCTCTCAGATGTGCGTGGCCGTATCGTCTCCGTACATAGCAAGACCGTAACCCTGCCGGTGCGGCGAGCCGATTACCATCCCAAGCTAATGCCAGAATTCATCGCCGACCTCGCCTTGGGCGCCACCACCGGCATCGCCGACGAGCTCGTTACGCACTTGGGTCGCCACGTCGCGCGTCGGTAGACATGCCGTTAGCAGCCGAGGGCGGCAGCATCTCGGCGATTAGGTGCAACCGCCGCGTTAGCCACATCGCGATGGCGAGGCCAACCAGCAGCAAGCACGCGCCGAGGAGGAGCGCGAAATCCTCGGAGCGCAAGATCACGTAGAGCGAGAGATAGACGCCAGCAAAGTACCCCGCGAAGCTAAGGCCGAGCGCGACGCGGCGAAACAGCGCCATGAGGTAGGCGACGCACAGCGCACAGGTTGCGGTGGCGGCGACGAGATAGGCGGCGGCAAAGCCGACGTGCTCCCCGAGCGAGAGCAACAACAAGAAGAACAAGACCAAGCCAAAGGCGACGAGGCCGTATTGCACCGGATGCAGCCGCAAGCCGCGCGTGCTTTCAAATAGCAGCACGAGCGCCAGGGTGACGAGAACGATGAGCCAGCCGTGCTTGACCGCGCGCTCGAGCGAGGCATACACGTCGACGGGATCGATGAAGGCAAGCTGCACCCCGCCCTGGCTCACCGCCGCGACAAGCGCCGCAATGCTGTTGCCATCGTAGGTGGCCGCAAGGCCTTCGCTAAGGCCGTCGAGCTGCCAACGCGCGGTGGAGCCGCGGCGTGCAAGCGCGTGATCCGCGGGCAGTCGCCCAGCGTATTTGAGATGGCTCCAATCGCTGGTGTGCTCGATCGATATGGCCTGCGCCAGCGGCACCAAGTTGACGCGCCCGCCACCGCTAGACGTCAGCCCGAGGTCGAGCCGCAGCGGTCCGGCGCGCAGCGCGGCGAGCGCGGCCGGTGCGAGCGACGCGATGAGCTGGGCGTCGCCTACGCCGCTTAGCAACGTCGCCTCGTTGGCAACGCGCGCGGCAAACGCTAGCGGCATGGCGCTCGCGTCGGCATCGGTTACGGCCCGCACGCCGCCCGTGATGTCGCGCAGGCCACGCGGCGAGCTCGCGCCAAAGGCGACGTACGCCGCCGTTAGCCCGCGTTGGGCGCCGTCGCGCCACGGCGAAAACCATGCGGCTGGCGCCACAAAGGTCGCGCGCAGGTCGTGCCGGGTGTTGGCAACGCGCGCCGGGAAAATGCCGCGATACCGCGTCGACACGGCCGAGGTCATGCGAGCGTTTACCTCGCTCGCGATCAGCACGTACTGCCAGCGCTGTTGCTGCGCGACTTGTGCCTCGTCAAGCCACGATTCAGTGAACTCGACAACCAGCATAGGCGTCGTCACGGTGTGGGAGCCACCCGCCGCAACCTCGACCTCGGTGGCGACCTCGTTGCGCAAGCTTGAGCGCTCGGCGCCAAGTCGCCCCACCGCAGATAGCGCCGAGATCGCGGCAATGAGCACGCCAGCGAGCACCGCCCATTTTACAATATTGGTTGGATTCATCGCGGCACAAAGGCGCGCCGCGGTGGATTATTCCCGGGGCCGCGGATTGGCCCGGCCCTTGCTTTAGATTACCTCGCCCGATGCCCGCGAGACCGAGTTCGATAGTGGTGGTGGTTGCGTTGATCGCGCAACTACTGATGCCCATTGGGGTGGCGGGTGCTGGCGAGCGCACGGCGCGGCGGGAACCTCTCGGCGCAAAGGTTGCGCGGGTCGACAAGCCTCAGCGCAGTGCCAAGGCGGCGAGCCGGCAGCGGCGACAACTGGCCCCAGCTGCGGGCGCCAAGATTCCGACGGCTGATGGCCTGCTGGAGGTTGGCAAGACGTTCAAAGCGGAACCTGAGACGGCGGCCGAGGCCCAACCAGACGCCTCGCCGGCGATCAGCCATGGCAAATTCTGGCGCAAGCCGCTGCACGGGCAGTTGCGCCAGGCGCAGACCTCGGCCGGCAACACCGTGATCACCGAAGAGCGGCCGTTTTTTGAATTCGGCGGGTTCGCGTTTGGCCTCGAGTACGGCCTGACGCTGTCGGAATTTCGCATGGTGCGCGACCCCGAGAAGAAGGGCGTCGAATGGATCCATGTCGTGAACCTCGATGGCCGATCGAACTTTGAGACCGTGCTCGCGCGATGGCCGCTAAAAAAAGGCAAGTCGCGCCGCATCGAATTGCAGGGGCCGGCGCTCAATAGCGACGTGAGCAGCCCCCTGCCGCTCGGCCTGCGCTTGTTTGGCGTGGGGCTGACCGACGATTTCGTCGATCGGGAAGCACACGAGGCGGTTTCGTACACGGCCGAAATCAAGGCGTCCGAGCGCACGCTCGCCGAGTTGGCGATGCTCGGGGTGCCGCTCGTCGCTAAGATCTTGCCCAGTGCCGGCGCGCTAGCGACGCGCATCGCCGAGACCATGCTCGCCGCGGTGCCGGTGGTCAACGTGCTGTTTGCCGCCAATACGTTGTGGCGGGTGCGAAAGGTGTTTGCCAATCCCGCGTCGACCACGGGCCAAAAGTTGATGGCGACGGCGCATCTCGCCGCCGACGTCCTGCGCGTGTTTGCGCCGGTGGTGGGCACCGTGGCCAGCGTGTCCTTGGTGGCCTTCTTTGGCCTGCGCAGCTACTTCAAGCTGCGCGCGCTTAAGACACGCTCCTAGCACGCGGATCGCGTCCGTCGCGGCTGCCGCGCCGTGAGGCTTACGGCGCGAACGCCGCCGCGGCCTCGACGTGAAAATGATCGTAGTGCGATTTCGGATCGTTGGCTGGGCTGAGCACGGTGCGAAAAAGGCCGCTTTCGTTGAAGGCGGTCTCGATCGCTTTTAGCCATGCGCTGGTTGCATAGTCGGTGTGGACGACCGCGATGGTGCCACCAGGTGGCGCGGCGGCAGCCGCGGCCGCGATGTCGGCACCACCGTTTGCGGGCGTTGCAGGCTCGGCGATTACGCCCTGCAACTTGCGAATATCGACCGCCAGCCCAAGCGCGTGGCGAGATACCGCGCGGCGTTGACGGCCACCGGTGCGCACGCGGGTAAATTCATAGATGCGCGAGAAATGTACGGTATCCACGCCTAGTCGGCCCAACGCCGGGCCGACGCCGTGCAGGGCCAGCGCGAGGTGACAGTCCATGACAAATGGCGGCTTGCGAAACGTTGGCACCCAGACCACGCCGCCAAATTTCATGTCGGCGACGACCACGGGCGTCACCAAGCGAGCCTTGGGCTCGACGAGTTTTTTGTCTGCGTCGGCAAACGCGACGCCGGCCTCGGTGAGCGCCGCTAAGCAGCGCTCGCCAGCGTCACGCATCGCCTTTGAGGGCGGCCACACAAAACCCTTGGGCATGTTGGCGCCCGGGCGGCGATCCGCCTTGCGACGCGCCGCCGCACGACGCCGAGCCGAGGCCGCTTGCCTTGCCTTAGCCTTGCGCCGAGCCGACGATTTTGCTTTTGCCTTTGCCTTGCCTTTTGCTTTTACCGCAGCGCTTTTTTTCGCCTTCGCTTTTGACGCCTTGGTCTTGGCGGCATCGCGCGCGGCCCCATGATCGTCGCGGGTGGTTTGCGCCTGCGCTGGTGGCAACGCGCCGAGCGCGCCGAGCCCGACGCACGCCACGAGCACCGCCTCGCGTCCCCACCTGCGTACGCGCCTTACGCCAAGACTTCGGGGAGTGGCCACGACGCCCCACCCTACCTCATTATGTTATGATCGTGCGGTGGAAGGCTCGCTGGTAGGCCCATACCGCGTCATCGCCAAGCTTGGGCAAGGCGGCATGGGTGCGGTTTACAGCGCCGAAAACAGCAAAACCGGCCTCACCGTGGTGCTGAAGATCTTGTTGCGCCAACACACGCGCGACAAGGAACTTTTGTGGCGCTTTTTCAATGAGGCCAAGACCGCGTCGCAGCTCGACCACGACAACATCGTTGCCGTCTACGACGCCGGCCGCATGGACGACGGCACGGCCTACATCGCGATGGAGTACCTCGCGGGCCAGACGCTCGGCGAATTGCTCGACAAGCAACAAACGCTGTCGGTCGCCGCAGGTGCCTACGTTTGCTGGTGCATGGCCAAGGCGCTTGAGGCCGCGCACAGCGAGGGCATCATTCACCGCGATCTGAAGCCCGACAATATTCACATCGTACCCGATGACGCCGCGCCCCACGGCTTTCGCGTCAAGCTGCTCGATTTTGGCATCGCCAAGCTGATGTGGGACAACACGTCGAGCGAGCGCACGGCGACCGGGGTCATGCTCGGTACGCCAGCGTATATGGCGCCCGAACAGTGCCGCAGCCTGCGCTCCATCGATGGCCGCGCCGATCTGTATGCGCTGGGTTGCATCTTGTATGAGGTGCTCACCAGCACCCCGCCGTTTGTCGCCGAGGGCGGTGGCGAACTCTTGGCGCTACACGTCACGCAACATCCGCCGCGTCTGCGCAAGCGCGATCCGAAGATCCTCGCGACCTCGAAGAACTCGGACTCGCGTTGCTCGCCAAAGATCCAGCAGATCGGCCCGCGACCGCTGCCGAGGTGGCGGCGCGCTTGTTGCCATTTGCCGAGCTGGCGCAACACACGGCTAAGCCCAAACGAAAGAAAGAGCCAAGCGTCGCGGAGCCCGCTAGCGACGACTCGACGCGGATCGCCTCAAAACCTGTCGATTCGTCAGAATTTACCGTCGTCCAAGACGAGCGGGGCACGCGGGCAGCCTCAACCCAAGCGCAAGCCACGGTGGCTCGCCTGCGCGGTTTTGCCGCCGCCGTCCGCCACTCGCCGCTGCGCATCGCGGCGCTCGCGGTGTTCGTGTTTGTCATCGGCGTGACGATTGGATATTGGCTTATCGACAACGACCGGCTGCGCGACGCCCCCGCGGTGCCGCGGCTTAAGCGCATGTAATTGCGCGCGTTATTTTGCCAAACCGGGCTGTTAGCGCGGCGGCTTTGGTGGCGACGCGACCGTGGTCGAAGCCACCCGCAAGCGCAAGATAGGGGGTGGCTACCGTTTTGCCATTGCCGGGCGCGTAGCGCTGCCTTACGTTGCGTTTCATGAGTGCCAAAATGCAGCTCTCCTTGCCACTGGCGACCTGCGCGGCCCTGCTGGCCGCCGCCTGCCAAAACGCGCCAACGCCGCTGTCGACAGAGCGCCAAGACGCCGCCATTATCGGCGGCGCCACCGCCTCTAATGGCCAGTACCCGGCGGTCGTCGCGCTCATGCTCGGCAATCAAAGCTCGTTGTGTACCGGCACGCTGATCGAGCCCGACGTCGTGCTCACTGCGGCGCATTGCGTGCAGAATGAATCTCCAGGCTCGCTGTCGGTCATCATCGATCGCGAAAACTTGCAGTCGCCCGGTGGGGGCGGCCGCTCCGTCGGCGTCGCGAAGCGCGTCGTGCATCCCAATTACAATGGCAATGGCGGGGGAGGCACGGTGCACGACGTCGCCCTAGTGTTTCTCGACGAACAGCTGACAGATCGCACGCCGATCGCCATCAATCGCGACGTCGCCGCGCGTGCGCCGGGCACCGCCACCACGCTGACGGGCTTTGGCATTAACGTCGCCGGCGGCAGCAATGCCGGCGTGCTCTACACCGTGGGCAAGCCGATCTCGGCGTGCGACGACGTCGAACAGATCATTGAGGATGTCTACAACTTTTCGATGCCGCTCGACCAAACGCGCTACATCTGTTGGGACCAGACGGTCGGCACCGGCAAGTGCCAAGGCGACAGCGGCGGCCCCACGTTTATCGACGTCGGCGGCGAGACGCGCGTCGCGGGCATCACGTCGTTTGGCGATGGCGAGGGCTGTCGTTATTTTGGCGTCGACACCGCCGTCGATGCCGAGCTAGCATTTATTGACGAAGAGATTGGCATTTGGTCGTGTGGCGCCAACGGGGCCTGCAACGCCGACTGCGGCACATTTGGGCTGCCGGGCGATGTCGATTGCCCGCTATGTGCCTCCGACGCCGAATGCGGCGATGGCTATTGCAATGGCGCCGGGCAATGCCAGCCCAGCCCATTCTCGACGGGCGGCCTGGGCAGCACCTGCGCCTTTGGCACCGACTGCGCGTCGGGGTTGTGCACCTCGGGCCCCGGCGGCATGGCATGCGTCGACTACTGCACGGTTGGTGCGGGCCCCACCGCGGCCGATGCCTGCCCAAGCAGCTTTGAATGCGTCGACACCGGCCAAGGCGCACAGGGCGTGTGTTGGCATACCGGCGACGGCGGGGGTTGCAGCGCCAGCCCAGCCGCGGGCCGCCGCGCACCCGCCGCGCCATTTGCGGTGGTCGGGTTTGGCGCCCTCGCGTGGGCCGTCCTCGGCCGGCGGAGCGTCCTCGCGCGGGCACAACGCTAAGAAGCGCCCCGCCATAAAAGTTGGCGAACCAGTGTTGTGATCGGATAGTTCTGAGCCAAGCGCCAGCGTTCAGACGCAGGAATGGTTTCGTGGGGCGAGGCATAAAAATGCGAGTTTATTAGAATAAGTGAGCATTTTTTAACGATGCCCCACGGAAGCAGACCAAGTCTGATGGCTCAAAACTTTACAATCACAACACTAGCCCCCCTTCCCCTCTAAGCGGGGTGTTAGGCTGCAGGCCGGCATGGCCAAGGGGACGGAGCATAAGCCAGGGTTTTATCCCCAGCCCAACGATTGGACCTGCGGGCCGTTTGCCTTAAAGCACGCGCTCATCGCGCTCGGCAAGCTCGTCGATGCCGCCGAGATTTCTGCGACCGCGCGCACGCATTGGTGGTCGGGCACTGACGAGATTCGCCTCGCGCGCGCCGCCCGTGAGTTTGACTGCGACTTGGTGCTCGAACGCCGACGCGACGAGGTCGCGGCACGCAAGGTCTTGACCAAGTTTCTCCGCGAGCAGACGCCGGTGCTGTTGTGCGTCGATGGCTGGGCGCATTGGATCACCGTGGTGCGCGCCGACGAAGGGCGCTTCGTCATCATCGATTCCAACCAAGACCCGGTGCTCAATATCTTGACGTGGCCGCAGCTGCGCGCGCGCTGGCGTTATCTCGACGTCGACTACGACAAGGACGAGCCGCCGATCTTGTACGACTTGCTCGCGGTGGCGCCGCGGTTTCGCACCGCGGTGAAGGCGGACTTCTCGGTTGAACGCGTCAAGTTCTTGCGGCGGCCCGCCAACCGCGCGCTGGCGCAGTTTTGGAACGAGTATCTGCAAGATTTGCTCGAGATCTGTCGCCCGCCATCGGTGCGCATGATGTCGCCGCTATCGATGGGGGAGTTTTTACGCCGCCATCAAGAGCTTATCGTGTCGCGCGTGCTGTATTGGCATGGCGATATCGAGCGCGAGCAGCTCACCCGCGTGCTGCGAAATTTCCGTTTCGTCAGCGAGACCTATGGCCTGGTAATTCCGCTGTCGCAGACTAGGCGGGCGGTGGCGGACGTCGCCATCTTGGTCGCGATGTGGGCGTGCGCGGCGCGCGGCATCGACAGCATGTATGGCGAAGGCACCGACAGCCCACCCGCGGGCACCCCTTCGCGGCGACGGTTGGCGCGCAAGACCATGCGCCCCGCACTCGCACGGCGACGTTAGCAAACGTGGCGTTAGTTTTTTTCCGGCGAGGCTAAGGCGGTGGCGATGGTATGTGCCAAGGCGGGGCCAATACCTGCGGTGGCGGCGATGTCGGCTTCGCTGGCCGCGGCGACGCCGCGCACGGAGCCGAAGCGCACCAGCAGCGCCTTGCGACGCGCCGGCCCAACGCCTGGGATGCCGTCGAGCTCGCTGCCTAGCATGGCCTTGCTGCGGGTTTGGCGGTGAAACGCGTTGGCAAAGCGATGCGCCTCGTCGCGCAGGCGTGCCAAGAGATAGAGCTCGGCGGTGTTGCGGCGCAGCTCGATGGCGTCTTTGGCGGCGTGGAGATACACGCGGTCGGGTGCGTTGCCACTTTGCAAGTCGCGCTCCTTGGCGAGCGAGACGATGTCGATGCCGCCGGCGCCGACCGCGATGCCGAGCTCCTGCATCGCGGCAACCGCCATGCCGAGTTGGCCCTTGCCGCCGTCGACGACGATTAGATCGGGCAGGCGCCAGGCATCGGCTTTGCCGTTGCGGTCGCCATCGGCCTTGTCTTCGTCTTTGCCTTCGGCCTCTTGCGCGCGCGCGAGCCGGCGCGAGATCACCTCGCGCATCGCCTCAAAATCGTTGTTGGTGACGCTCTTGATGGTGAATTTGCGGTAGAGGCTTTTCTCGGGTAGGCCGTCGATAAAGGTCACCATGGACGCCACGGTGCCGGTGCCTTGGGTGTGCGCGATGTCGTAGCACTCGATGCGTTCAGGCACATTTGCCAGCCGCAAGCGCTCCTGCAACTTGGGCAAGGCGTCCGCGCCCTCCGGCATGCGCTGCTGACGCGAGGTGAGCTGCGCCGCGGCGTTCTGTGTGGCCATTTCGATCAAGCGAACTTTTTGGCCTCGTTGCGGCGCCAGCACGCGCACCTTGTGCCCGGCGCTCGCGGTCAGCCATTCGCCCAGCGCCTCGGCGTCTTCGAGTGGCTCAGGCGTGATGACCTCGCTCGGCACCAACATGCCTTCGTCGAGTTGATAATACTGGCCGATGCAGCCGCGAATCACCTCGGCGTCGGGCAGCTCTTGGTTTTTTTGCGCAAAGGCGCGTTGGCCGAGCAGCTTGCCATGGCGGATAAACATCACCACCACCTCGGCATGGTCTGCTTGCCGCGCGATGCCCCACACGTCTTGATCGACGAAGTCATCTTGCACCACGTGCTGCTTGGCCAGCGTACGCTCGACGGCGGCGATGGAATCGCGCAGCGCGGCGGCCTGCTCGAATTGCTCGTTTTCGGCGTTTTGCGCCATGCGCGCGCGCAGGCGGGTGACGAGGTCTTGATCGCGGCCTTGCAGAAACATCACAACGTCGTCGACTTGCTCGGCGTAGGCGGCGGCGTCGACCGCGAGGGACGACGCGCACGGTCCGGGACAGCGCTTGATTTGATATTGCAGGCAGGTGCGGCCGCGCGTCTGCAAGACGTTGTCGCTGCACGTGCGCAGCTGAAAGTGGCGATTGAGCAGCTTGAGTGTGTGCCGTGCCGAGCTCGCGGAATGATAAGGCCCAAAGTAGCGCGCGCCGTCGTTGCGAATGTGGCGGCCGACTTCGACGCGCGGGAACACAGCCGCGAGCGAGGTGCTGGCGCTTGGCTTGGCCGTCGGCGCGACGCGCAGCACGAGATATTGCTTATCGTCGCGCAATTTGACGTTAAAGCGCGGGCGGTGCTGCTTAATCAGCGAGTTCTCGAGCAAGAGCGCGGCTTTTTCGTCGGCGACGACGATGGTCTCGACGTTTACGGCGGCGCGTGGCAGATAGCCCGCGGCGACCACGTAGCGTTCGTCCTGGCCGCGGAAATACTGCCGCACGCGCACGCGCAGGCTCTTGGCCTTGCCGACGTAGATCACTACGCCATCGGCGTCGCGAAACAAATACACGCCGGGCTCAGCCGGCAGCGCATCGAGAATGTTATCGGCGATGGTCATCGCGGTGTGTTCCTAGCGCTACCTGCCAGGCAGGCGCGCGCAGTCTTTAAACATCACGATGATAAATACGACCAGGAAAAACATGATGCCGACCATGTGCACCATGGCCTCTATCTTTTGGTTGGCGCGGCGCCGCGTGATGAGTTCATAACCGAGAAACGCCAGGCGGCCACCGTCGAGCGCGGGCAGCGGCGGCAGGAGATTAAACACCGCGAGATAGACGTTGAGCACCATGAGGAGGCTGACGAACGGGATCCACCCCGACTCGGCCGCTTCCTTCATCATCGAGCCAATGCCGACGGGACCGCGCACGTCGAGCTTTTCCTTGCCCGATAGCAGCCGGCCAAACCCGGCGAGCTGCTCCTTGGTGAGGCGATACGGCTCGCGCACGGCGGCGAGCAACGTCGGCCCCACCGCGCCGGGCGCGCGCTCGCGCATCATGTGCATGCCGATGCGGTAGATGGTGCGGTCGCCGTCTTTGGTCTCCCGCGGGGTGACGCGAACATCGACGGGCGCGCCGAAGCGCTCGACCGTCAGCGTGACGGGCTGGCCCTTTGAGGCCTGGATTTGATCGATCAACGTTTCTGGCTTATCGATGCGCGTGCCATTGACCGCGATAATAGGCTCGTCGACCCACACCTTGCCGTGAGCGTCAAAGCCTGCCTCGGTGGCACCGACGAGGAGCCGCCCGGTAGGTTGCCCGATGGAAAAAAATAAAACAAACGCCAGGACCATCGCGCCGAGGTAGTTAAAGCCCGGGCCGGCGAAGATGGCGGCGATGCGCTGCCAGGTCGGCTTGTTGGGATAGGCGGACTTGTCTTGCGGATCAATGTCGTCGCCGACATTCATGCCGGAGATGGCGACGTAGCCGCCAAACAGAATGGGCGACAGCTGAAACTGCGCGCCGTTTTTATCCTTCCATTTAAGGATAGCCGGGCCAAAGCCGATGCTGAACTTGTCCACTTTCATGCCGCACCACCGCGCGACCAAGTAGTGACCGAGCTCGTGCACAAAAATGAGCACGCCCAGGGCCAGGATGACCAGGAGCCAATACATTGGCGGAACTGTACCACGTATGGTGCGGCCGGACGGCGAGGCGCCGGCGCGGAAAGCCTGGGGCTGACACCGCTACGCTGCGGTTGGCGGCCATGCTCAGTGAGGTGCGGTGCGTTACAAGGCAGCGGCGACGTGGCGGCCGCGCGCCTTCATCGCCAGCACGAGGCGGGGATGAATCGCGGTGGCGACGCCAAATAGCGAGCGCATCGCGCGTTCGTTGCGGTCGCGCCGCAGCATGAGACAGTTGGCGGTAAGGCGCATCGCATCGCACGAGCGCGCGGCGACGCGGGTGTAGGCGTCTACGAGCTGGGCTTGCGAGGCGATCGCGGCGGCGGTATCGAGCACGCACAGCACGCGGCCGTGCGCGGCCTGCAGCGCAGGCGCAAATAGCGAATGGGCGGCAACGTGCACCGGCGGCCGCAGCTCGCACGTGGCAGGCATCGGCGGCAATAAGGTCATCAGCGCATTGCAGTTGTCGCCGCTGCCGAGATCGATCGGAATGATCTCGAGCGAAATCGCCGCGGGCGCAAACGCCGCGTGCAGCGCCTGAACCGCCGGCAAGATGCTGTCTTCGTCGTCGCGATACAGCAGCAGCGCGCTGACGTCGAGCAAAGCGGAAGACGGCGAGGCGTTCATGGTGGGTAAGGCGGACGCACGCGACGGCGTTCGCTAACAATGACGCGGCGCGCCGTTTCGATCAAGTCGCAGGCTCGAACTTAAGCATGCCAGTGTGACCACAGCGCAGGTCCGACAGCGTCCCAGCCCAGGTCCGCGCGCAACGTCGCTACCTGAACAACCGCACCTGAACATCGGACCCTGGTTGAGGTTACTGGCGGCCCAGCGATGCCGTGTGCAATAGTTTCGATGGCTTGCGACATCGACGCAGGATCGTGGAGGACGACCTGATAGGCTTGGGCGGCGAGTTTCGGGTCTGCGCTTAAGCCGGCGAGGCCGCCGCTGCCGCTGTGGATAAGTGGGATGCCGGCGGTGAGGGCTTCAAGGGCGACGACGGGCATACCCTCGCCGCGGGAGGTCGCGGTCGCGACGCGCGATGGCAAGACCACGGCGTCGGTCACGGCGTATTCGTCGTCTAGGGCGCCGCCGTCAAGCGCGCCGCGAAACAGCACGCGGTGTTGCGGCGCGGAAGCGTGAAGGGAATCGGCCTGCCCTTGCAAGGCCGAGCGCAACGGCCCATCGCCGACGATGGTCAGCTCGCATGGCCGCGCGACGTCGCGGAGCGTCGCAAACAATTGATCGACTCCCTTTACCGCGACCAAGCGCGCGACGACGAGCAGGCGAAATGGCCGATCGCCGAGGGGCTCGCGCGCCGCGACTACCGCGTTGCCGGCCCGCCGCGCGGCGATGGCGGCAAAGCGATCGCCATCGACGCCCATCGCGCTGACGATTGATCGCGCGCTGACGATGGCGCGAAGGTCGGGCCCACACGCAGCCAGCGCCTGATCGCGCAGCGGCGTGCTTACCCATGCAATTCGCGCCTCAAGCGCAACCAGTCGCGCCAAGGCAGCTGGAAGCAATCCGCTGCGCGCAAGCAAAGCCACGTCGCCACCATGAGCGATGGCCAAGAACGGTACACCCCGCGCTCCGCGCGCCCGCCACGCCGCCAGCGCCCCAACGGTCGCGGCAGGCACTAGCCAATGCGCGCATATCGCATCCCACCGCGGTGCGGCGCGCCATGCCTGCCGCATCATCGTCGCCGTGCCCCGCGCCAGGCCGGCGACGTCACGAGTCATTAACGCGGCGCGCGCTACGGCTGGCAAAGCCAGATGGGCCTCAAACGCGTCGGGAATGCCAATTGCGGCGCTTTTGCGCGGCAGCGCGATGACGTCGACGACGTGCCCCTGCGCCTCTAGCCATCGCACGTGTGCTTGCACGAACATGCCCGCCACGTCGCCATGCCACCGCGGAAACGACGACGTGATCACCCCGATGCGCATGCGTGGTAGCCCTAGCGTACGCCGCGCCGCCACGGCGCCCGCGCCCGCACCGCCGCGCGCGCGAGTAAAAATGGCAACGGGTGCAAAGCCGCCTTTGGCGAAATGCCGCTGCGCCAGTTTTGTCCGTAAACCGGACGAACCGGCACATCGACGACGCGGGCGCGCCGCGCCGCGAGCAGGCCGAGCAAGTCGCCCGGATAGCCGTAGCGCGGGTAGAGCTGCGCGATCGGCAGGCGCTGAAGCATCCGCCGCGAGATCGCGGTGTAGCCACACTGCGAATCAAAGACGTCATAGCCCACCGCCGCCCGCGTCGCGAGCGACAGCACAATGTTGCCCACCTGGCGGGTGCGCGGCATCTCGCGCCACACCGCATCGCCCTCAAAGCGATTGCCCTTGGCGTAGTCAGCGACGCCCTCCACCACCGGCGCGAGCAAGGACGGCAGGTCATCGCCATGCATTTGGCCATCGCCGGCCATCACCGCGATCACGTCGACGTCGGGGTGGCGCGCCAACACCTGGGCATAGCCGGTGGAAAGGCTTGCGCCGACGCCGCCGTTTTGCGCGTGCGAAATCACTTCGCAAACGCCCACTTGATGTGGTGCCATCGCAGCACACGATGCCGTGTCATCGCGCGAGGCATCGTCGATGACGACGAGCACGTCGACCAACGCGGGCACCGCCGCGATCGCCGCGGCGATCTTGTCGGCCTCATTGTAGGCCGGCATTACCACCGCAATCTTGGCACCTAAGAACACGGCGCAACCTAGCGATTTTTGTGCGCCTGGGCCAGCGGCGCCCGATGCAATAACGATGTCATAGCGCGGTGCTACACAGCCTGCACAAAAGGAATCCTATGGCAGGCGTCAACAAAGTTATCCTCGTCGGGCATTTGGGCGCTGACCCCGAATTGCGCTACACCCCAAGCGGCCAAGGCGTCTGCGAATTGCGGCTTGCCACCAGCGAGTCGTGGAACGACAAGAACGGGCAAAAGCAAGAGCGCACCGAATGGCACCGCGTGGTGGTGTGGGGCAAGCGCGCCGAGATTTGCTCGAAATATCTCAACAAGGGTCGTCAGGTGTTTGTCGAAGGCCGGCTGCAAACGCGCTCCTACGACGATAAAGAAGGCCACAAGCGCTACACCACCGAGATCATCGCCAACGACGTCCAGTTTCTTGGCGGCGGCAAGGGTGAAGGCGGCGGCGCACGCCCAGCTGGCGCGGCCACCGACGCCCCGCCTGCCAATGAAGACATGGGCGCCTTTGGCGGCTACAATGGCGGCACGCCCGACGACGATATTCCGTTCTGATCGGTTACGCTTAGGACCTGACGCTTCTGATTAGCGTCGCGCTATGGGTCAATCAGGCATTTCATCGCGGGCAGCCGCTTGGGTTGTGCCGCTTGCTGCGGCTAGCGATGCGCATGGCAATAAAGCAGCGGGCCTCGCCCGGCTCGTGCGCGCCGCGCAGCGTGAGCATGCAAGTGAGTTTGAGGTGCCAAGAGGTGTCGCGATATCAATCGAGGCACATGCGGCGTGGTTGGCGGAGCCAGGAGCTGCGGACGCGGTGCTGGTGGCAACGTCGCAGGCGGCGCTTAGGTCCGGTGGACTGGTAGGTGCGGCAGGGTCGCGATGGATCGTGCGGTCGTCGTCGCGCGGTGAAGATGGTGCCTCGCGCACAGGCGCCGGGGTGTTTGAATCCATTGAGATCCTTGGACTAGACGAGTTGGCGGGTGCCATCGCCGTGATTTGGCGCAGCGCTCACGGCGACGTCGCCAAGGCCTATGGCGTCGCCGGCGCGCCCATGGGCGTGGTGGTACAGCGCTTTCAAGCCGGCGCCAGCGTGGTGGCGCATGTCATGCCAGGGGCAACCTCGGTCTTGCAGTGGCGCGAACCGGGCGCGGCGTCGCCGTTGGCGTGGACGTTTTCCAACGCGCCGAATTACGCGCAAGGCGCCGTGCGTGCGGCGCGCGCCATCCACGACGTCATGGGGTTTGCCAACGGCACCGATATTGAGCTGGTAGTGAAAGATGACAAGGTGTTTGCGGTGCAAGCGCGGCCCTTGCCGCCGCGGCACGTTCGAGTTGCGAACACACCAGAGCCAACGATTTTCGCGTTTTCGCGCGAGATGCCTGAGGTGATTTGGAAGCTCGACATCACCCACAATCCCGCGCCGCTTTCGCTGGCACAAACCGAGTTGGTTCATCACGTGGTGCGCACGGGATGGTCGCCAACGCCACTGCGCGTGGTGGGTGGATATTTGTACTATGCGAACCAACGTGCTGAACCCGCGGCAACGCCAACGCCGCGCACCGCCGATGAACTCCGCGCCGCGATGACGCCCTTGGCCGCCGACATCGAGGCTGGCTTGGCCGTGCCGACGGCGGCGCCGTCACTGCATGAAGCGCTTGCGGTCTATGGCGCGTTCTATCAACGGTGGACAACCGCCGTGGTGCCGCTGCTACGCGCGGCGCGGACGCATGTCGCGGCGGACGGACAACAAGCTATTGCAAGCGCCTCGCGCGCCAACGCGCCTGCGGCGATCTTGCGGCAAATGGCTCACGGGCAGCGCACACTCGCCGACGGCATGGCGCTGCTGGCGAACGTAGCCTCGGCGTGGGATGTCGCGGCGCCAACGTGGGGCGAAGAGCCGGCGCGCGTTGCCGCGTGGGTCGCGCACTATCGCGGCGAAAGCGATCATCGCGATAAGACACCAACCGAGGGACTTGCCGCCGAGCTCGCCTATTGGGAAGAGGCCGACGACTATTGGTTCTATGCGGCGCAAGCGATCGTGCGGCGCGCGCTGCTCGCGATGGGTCACGCGCGCGGCATCGGCGCCGACGTCATGTGGGTGCCGTGGGCGGTCTTGGCTAGTCCGGCGCTAACGGCGGTGGAACTCACCGAACTCGCGCAACAACATCGCGCCGCGCAAGCCGAGGCTACGCGTCTGGCTATGCCGCTCGCCTTTGCCAATGGTCAAGCCCTCGCGCCCACGGCAAACGCGGCGGACCGCAACCGCTTTGCCGGCACCAGCGTCGGCGGCATTTCGCTGCCCGCTGGTGGCCTCATCGGCGTCGTCGTAAATTTAGCGCACCGCGATGGCCTTGCACTTGTCGATGTCGCCGATCGCATTGTCATCTGCGCCAACATCACGCCCGCCACCGCGCTAGCCGTCGCCGGCGCCCGCGCGATCGTCGCGGTCACCGGCGGCCCGCTCGATCATGGCGCCGCCATCGCGCACGAGCTCGGCATGCCAACCATCGTCGGTTGCGCCGGCTGCACCACCATTCCCGACGGCGCGGTTGTTGCACTCCAGTGCCGACGGCGAAGTGACCGTGGTGGCCTAGCGCCACTTAAAACATTTCCGAGAGGCGCGACCAAACGCGCTTGAAGGCGCCGTTGCGCGGCTCGGACGACATCGAGCGATATTGCACGCGGGGTGCGCGCTCGAGGCCGGCGCCGTGGCAGACCAGGCCAACGCCCGCGGAAAACGAGGGCGACTTAACGAGATCGATGAGCCCGCCAATGCGCGTCGGCATCGCGCGGCGCGTCGGCAAGCCGAGCACCGCTTCGGCGACGTCGCACATGCCCTCGAGCGAGGTGGTGCCGCCGGTGAGCACGACGCCCGCGGCCAAAATATCGAAGTAGCCCGAGCGCATCAGCTCGCGCTTGCAGTGTTCGAAGATCTCCTCGACGCGCGGCTCGATGACGTTGACCAATTGGCTGCGCGGCAGGACGCGCGGGCCACGGCCGCCAACCGATGGCACCTCCATGGTCTCGCCGTCGTCAACCAGCGCACGGCTGGCGCAACCGTAGCGGCGCTTGATCTTTTCCGCAGAATCGAGCGGCGTGCGCAGCACGGTCGCGATGTCGTTGGTGATGTGGCCGCCGCCGAGAGGCAGCACCGCCGAGTGCACCAGGGCGCCATCCGAGAACACGACGATGTCGCAGGTGCCGCCGCCAATATCGATCAGCGCGACGCCGAGTTCTTTTCGTCGTCTTCGAGCACGGCTTGCGCCGAGGCGTAAGGCTCGAGCACGATCTCGGCGACCTGCAGCCCGCAACGATTGGCGCATTTAACGACGTTCTGCGCGCTCGAAACCGCCGTCGTGACGATATGTACCTTCGCCTCAAGGCGCACGCCAGCCATGCCAAGCGGATCGCGAATGCCATCTTGGTCATCGACCACGTATTGGTGCGGCAAGACGTGCAGCACCTCGCGATCCATCGGAATCGCCACCGCCTTGGCGGCCTCGAGCACGCGCGCGACGTCAGAGTCGCGGACCTCTTTGTCCTTGACCGCAACGATGCCGTGCGAGTTCATGCCGCGAATGTGCGCGCCCGAAATGCCGGCATAGACCGACGTGATTTCGCAGCCCGCCATATTTTCGGCCTCGTCGACGGCCTGCTGAATCGCCGCCACCGTAGCATCAATATTGACCACCACGCCGCGGCGCAGCCCCTTGGACGGCGCGGTGCCAACCCCGATGATATCGACGCCGTCATCACTTACCTCTCCGACGACGCAGGCGATCTTGGTGGTGCCGATATCCAGGCCGACGATGATGGGGTTGTTTTGTGGTTTCGCCATGGTTATTTCGCAAAGGCAACGGTGACGTAGTTGGTACGCGTTTGGTTATCGAGGTAAAGCGCGCGCACCGCGGCGCGTTCGCCGGGTGCGACGGCTTCATAGCTAGCGGTAAACTTGGCGAGCATGGCTTCGACCTGTTCGGCGTCGATCACGCCGACGTGGAGCGCGATGCCGCCCGCGCGGGTATACAGCGTGTAGGCATCGTCGTGCTCGATCCTCACTTCGCCTATGACGGCGTGCGCGGCGCGCGCCGAAGCGAGCTGGTTCCACCGCGCAAGGAGCGCACATGCCCGCGCGATCGCCGCCGCCGCAACATCTTCATCATCGCCAAACGCCGCGCGATCGAGGCCGGAGATCACCGGCAGGCCCATGAGCTCGCCGGTCTTGGTATCGCCGCGCTTAAAGAGGCGACCGTCGGCGTCCACGAGATAGAGGCCGTCGGCGTTTACGGCGGCCACGGCGACGCGCTCGGTCACTTCAATCTCGAGCGTGTCCGGGAGCTGGCGGCTGACCGACGCCTGCCGTACCCACGGCAAGCGCTCCAGCCGTTGCTCGACGCCCTCGACATCGAGCGCAAAAATGTTGCCGCCAAGACTAACGCCGGCGACGGCAACTACATCCGCCTCGGCCATGTGATTGGTGCCGTGAACTTCGAAGCGCGCGATGGCAAACCGCGGCGACGTGCGCAAGAATCGATAGCCGCTAAAGAGGGCGCCGCCGAGCGCCACCAACGCCAGCGTTGCCAACGTGGCAGGCAGCATCCGGACCACGACGGCGCCGACGAGACGCCACGCCGCCCCAAGCAATTCCCTCAGCGAACGCCGGCGGCGATTAGCTCTTCCGGTGGTCGGTCGGCGCCTCGCGCGAACCGCAGCACCGGCGCCCACTTGGGGATCCGTCCGTTGCGCGGTGATGCGAGCCATCATCTGCCACTATCCACACGGGCAAATTTGGCGCAAACTTTTTGCCTTCGGCGGAAAATGTTTTTAGCCCATCCAGCAGCGGCCTGCGGGGTCACACTACCTGTAGCGGCTGCGCTTGCAACGTCCTCACGTTTGCGTGCCGCATGTAAGCAGATGCGCGCGCACGGGTGGTAGGCGCGCGACTATTCGTTGGAGACTTTCTCACGCGGGTCGTCGTCGTCGAAATCGGCGACCGTAATGCTGAACCCAGAGCTTTTGCTTGAGCCCTCGCCGCTTGCCGAGCCCTTGCTTGCGCGGCGCGGTTTTGAACGTTTGGTGCTCTTTTTTGCGCCCGCAGTCGCGGTGGTCTTGGGCGCGGCGGTGGCTGTGGGCTTGCGCTTGATTACTTGCGCCGCGGCGGGTGTTGCGGCCAAGAGGAGCGCCGCCGCCGCGAAGGCCATGAGTAAGGTTTTCGAAAACATCAGGCAAATTATACCAGACGTCCACGGCGACCAATATGTGGGAGTGAGGAGCCGATGTAGGTGAGGCTAGGCGCCGCTGTTCGCGCCAACGTCACCGCCGCGGCAGGGTCGCCGGATCGACTTGTAAATCCCGTAGCTTAACTCCGTGCGTGTAGACCAAGTTGCTCGGCGCGCCGCGCTGGCCCTTGCTGTGCTCACCGCGGTCGGTTGCTTTAACGCCGGGCGGGACCTGCCACGGGATTTCTGCGTTTGGAAAGCCCGCGCTGGTCGCATATGTAAACCGCGCCCACAGCGGCACCGCAATTAAATACGCCGCGTCGTCGAGGCCAAGCGGCCGCCGGCGCTCATCGTCGCCCACCCACACTGCCGTGATAAAGCGCGACGTATACGCAATAAATGAGACATCCATCGTATCGCTCGAGGTGCCGGTCTTGCCCGCCGCGGGAATGCCGGTCTGCCGCACCACGGTCGAAAAGCCACGGCTGACCACTTGCGCCAGCAGCTTGCTGGTTAGATACGCCGCACGAGCGGGAATGGCCTGAACCGCAGGCGCGCCGCCGACTGCCGCCATGCGATCCAGGCGCTCGCTGCCGCGCAAATACGGATCCGCGACCACCGTGTGATCCTCGATGGCATTGCCCTGGTTGTCGAGCACGCGGCGCGCGAACACCCACTTCAGCGCGCGTCCGTTGCGCGCAAACAGCGCGAACGCGTGCACCATCTCATGCAGATAGGTGCACGAGGCCCCAAGCGCGAGCGCCTTGTCGGCGATGATCTCGGAGGTAAAGCCCAGCTTGCGCGCCCAGGCCTCGACCTCTTTGGCACCGAGCTTGGAAAAAATATCGACCGAGGGAATGTTTTTTGAAAACACCAACGCGTATTCGAGCGTGACCTCGTGATCGATGGTGCCATGCAAGTTAAGGGGAATCCACACCTCGCCAGTCACCGGGTCGACTTGCGCCACCGGCACGTCGTTGAGCATGGTGTCAAAGCCGTAGCCCTCTTCCATGGCGAGCGAGTAGTAGATGGGCTTGTAGGTCGAGCCGGGCTGGCGGCACGCCTGATAGGCGCGATTAAACACCGAACGCGAAAAGTCGCTGCCGCCGACCATCGCCGCGACGTAACCGGTTTGATGATCGGCCGAAAAGATGGCGGTCTGCGGATATGGCGGCTGCTCAAGCGTCACCACGTTCGCGTTGGCGGCATCCCACGCCGCCTCGTCCTGCGCCGGCTTCCACTGCGGATTGGAGCCATCAGGCACATGCCACTCGCGATACTTACCGCGCTGATGCGTCTCGCGCTGCACCCACACCACGTCGCCGACGCGCAGCGCCGACGCGACGCTGCTAATGACGCGATCGTTGACCGCCTCGCGCTCGCTCCACTTGGCCGCCCACGCCATGTTGCGCAGTGGCAGCGTGACGACGCGCGGGCCAATACGCAGCTGCGCCACACTCGGCGCGACGCTCTCGACCAGCGCGAGATAGCGGCGGCCTAGCTCGAGCTCGCCCTCGCCATACAGCGCCGTCTGCCGCCCAACAAATTCTTTGGTAGCCGCCGGCGTCAGCTTCGCCTCGGGCCCACGCCAACCTTGGCGCTTATCTTGCCGGCGTGCGCCAAACTCCGCGGTGTCATAGGCCTCGGCCTCAAACACCGGCTCGGCCGCGGCCTCGACGCGCAGGCCACCTTTCATGAGGGCCTCCTCGCCATAGGTGTCGACGACATGTCGCCGCAGGTGCTCGCCATAGTAGGGGAGCTTGTCGCCAAAAACGTCGCGAAAAGGCCGTAACGCCAACGGCTCGTTTTCGGCGGCTAGGGCCTGTTCCTTGGTGATATAGCCGTAACGCGCCATCGCCGCCAATACTTGCGCGCGCCGTGCGAGGGCGCGCTTGGTGTCGCGTAGCGGCGAATATTTATTTGGCGCCTGCGGCAGCCCGGCGAGCAAGGCCATCTCGCCCAGCGACAGCTCGGCGAGCGATTTTTGAAAGTAGCGCTTGGCCGCCGCGCCGACGCCCCACGCACCCGCGCCAAAATAGATGTGATTGAGATAAACCGACAAGATGGTTTTTTTGGAGTAGCGCGCCTCGAGCTGCCGCGCCCAGATCGCTTCCTTGGCCTTGCGCAAAATAGATTTCTCGCTGCCAAGGAACTGTTTGGCAACCTGCTGCGTGATGGTCGAGCCGCCTTGAGAGAAATCGCGGGCGGTTAGATTGGCGGCAATCGCGCGCAGAATGCCTTTGACGTAGAGGCCCCCATGTTCGTAAAAGCGATGGTCTTCGATCGCGATCACGGCTTGCTGGAGCGGCAACGGCACCTCCGCCAGCGGCACGATCTCGCGCCATTCTTGCGAGAATTCGCCGATCAAGGTGCCGTCGGCGGCGACGATGCGCGTCGCGGCCGCGGCGGTGCGGGCGTACTTGGTAAAATCAGGTATCGGCGGCACATTGCGCGTGAGGTGGCGAATGCCGATCGCGCTGCCACCTATTGTCAGCGCTACCAATGCGCAGGCCGCAAAGACATAAAACCGCAGCAGCCAGTACAGCACGCCACCGTCACTGACATTTGCCACGACGACGCGGACGGCCGCACCGCCGGCAGCGTTATCGGCTTTCGGCCCTGGCGGCGCGTCGGTGCTCACGGTCGGCGTAGTCTAGCCAATATTACGCGCCTACGGCACTAGTGCCGTGTCCCAAATAACATGAGCCACCCTGCTAGGTCTGACGCCCGATGCCTGCGTTGCTCGTCGGTCGTTTGGAACCACCAAACTCCACTCCTCGCGCCTTGGCCTCGGACGTCATCCCGGCGCAGCCTGGCTCATAACATCTGGGACACGGCACTAGCGGCCCGTTGCATTTTCCTGATCGCCTTGTGTTTTCGCGAATAAACCGCCGCCAGGTCGAGCCCAAGCGTCACGGCCACCAACTCGCTGTCGCCGTCGGCGACCAGCAAGCTCTCGATTACCTGCGCCTCGCCCTGGGACAGGCAGCCGCGCAGACGCCGCAGCTCCTGTCTCCCGGCTACGACGTCATGGCAAGAGTCCGTGGGCGGCAGTGCGCTGGCGTCGTCGCACCCCCGCAAGGATATGCGCGCGCGACGGCGGCGTTGGCTGTCTCTAGCCGCGTTGCGTGCAATCGCCGCCAGGTAGGTCGCAAACGCGGCGCGTGCAGGGTCGTAGTGGCGCAGCCGCCGAAAATCATCGTCACACAGCATGACGAAAATATCGGCAATGAGTTCGTCGTTGGCGTCGTCCCATAGCGCGCCAACGGTGGCGCGGATGTGTCGTCTAAGCGGACCCTGGTAGTCATGCCACAGGACTCGCCAAGCCGCGGCATCATTGGCTAGCAAGCGCGTCACAAAAATATAATCGCGTTGGCGCGCGGCGGCGCTGGTGGACGTTAGCCGTTGGCGTTGGACGAGGGCAGCCGTGGTTGTGATTTTTTCGGGCATGCCCTGGTATCGGCGCGGCCGCGGGCGTGTTGCGCGATTTTTCGATCACGCCTGGCCGCTTAGGCTTTCGCGATGGCGTCGTGCCAGCGACGCAAGTGGCTCGCCACCTCGGGCGCCGGCATGCTCGGCGAAAAGCGCCGCGCCTCGCGCCAAGCATGCGCCACCTCGTCCTTGCTCTTCCACAGGCCGACGCCGAGTCCGGCGAGGACCGCGGCGCCAAGCGCGGTGGTCTCGAGCATGGCTGGGCGAGAAATCGTCACCCCGAGCACGTCGGCCTGAAATTGCATCAGCAAATCGTTGGCCGCGGCGCCGCCATCAACGCGCAAGAGCGACAGCTCCAGGCCGGCGTCCGTGCTCATCGCGCGCAGGATATCGACGTTTTGCAGCGCCATGCCCTCGAGCGTCGCGCGTGCGATGTGGGCCCTGGTCGTGCCGCGCGTTAGGCCCGAAATGAGGCCGCGTGCCTCGGGTCGCCAATGCGGCGCGCCGAGTCCAGCAAAAGCCGGCACCACGACAACGCCCCCCGAATCGGGCACCGCTGCCGCGAGCGCCTCGACCTCAGCGGCGCTGGAAAAAAAGCCTAGGCCATCGCGCAGCCATTGCACGGCGGCACCCGCAATGAACGCCGAGCCCTCAAGCGCATAGGTGACCGACTCGCCCGCAAGCTGCCACGCCACCGTGGTTAGCAGGCCAGCCTTGGACGCCACCGCCGTATGGCCGGTATTGAGCAGAATGAACGCCCCGGTGCCATACGTGCATTTTGCGGCGCCAGGGACAAAGCACGCCTGACCAAACAGCGCGGCCTGTTGATCGCCCGCGATGCCCGCGATGGGGATGCCATCGGGCAACCCCGGCAGGCCCACCGTGGCGCCGAAAACGTGCGACGATGGCAACACCGTTGGCAGCAGCTTGCGCGGCACGCCAAAGAGCGCGAGCAGCTCGTCGCTAAACGCCTGCGCGTGAAGATCAAATAACAGCGTGCGCGAGGCGTTGGTAACATCCGTGACGTGCAGCGCGCCCTTGCTTAGCCGCGACACCAAGAAGCTATCAATCGTGCCAAACGCCAAATCGCCGGCCTCGGCGCGCCCGCGCAGCCCGGCGTGATCGAGCATCCACGCGATCTTGGTCGCCGAAAAATACGGATCGAGCGTGAGCCCGGTGCGCTGTCGCACCATCGCCTCGTGGCCGGCGTTCTTGAGCTCCGCGCACATCGCGGTGGTGCGCCGGTCTTGCCACACGATGGCGTTGTGCACCGGCCGCCCCGAGGCGCGCTCCCACAGCACGCTGGTCTCGCGTTGGTTGGTGATCCCAAGCGCCGCGATCGCGCCCGGATCAATCTGCGACGCGCCGAGCGCGCGCCCAAGCGCGACCAGCACCGACTGCCAAATATCTTCCGGATCGTGTTCGACCCAGCCGGGCTGCGGATAGAGCTGCCGGAACTCGCTGTAGCCGCGGCCGCGCACTTGCAACGCCTCATCGATGACGAGCACGGTGCTGCCGGTGGTGCCTTGATCAATCGCTAGTACATATCTCATAGCTTAGTAGGTGCTTATCACACACAAGGCGCGCCGGTCCGCCAAAAGCTCGTCGGATCTGCGACGCGAGTTGGCAGCCGCGTTGACAGCGACATGTCGGCGACGACAACATATTAGACGAGCGATACGTGGCAGCCAACGAGTGGAAAACCCGGGTTACGAAGGTACAGCCGGTCAAGACGACGCCCGAGGTCGGCGAGGCCTGCCTAGTGCTCATCTACCCGCCGGGCCCCGACATGGGCCGCCGCTTCGTGCTCGGGCGCGACGAGATTACGCTCGGGCGCGGGCCCGATTGCGATATTCAGGTCGATCGCGATTCGGTGTCGCGCCGCCACGCCCGGGTGTTTCGCGTCAACGAACAGTGGATGGGCGAGGACCTCGGCAGCACCAACGGCTCATATGTCAACGACACGCCGATCACGCGCGCGCTGCTGCGCGATGGCGATTTCCTCAAGATCGGCTCGGTGATTTTTAAGTTTCTCACCGGCGTCGGCGTCGAGGCCGCCTACCACGAAGAAATTTACCGGATGACCATCATCGACGCGTTGACCGGCGCGTACAACAAGCGCTACTTCGTCGAGTTTCTCGAACGCGAGGCGGCGCGCTGTTCGCGCTATCGCCGGCCGCTTTCGGTGATCATGTGCGACATCGACAATTTCAAACAGGTCAACGATCGCTTTGGCCACCTCACCGGTGACTACGTCATTAAGGAGACCTCGCGTCGCCTGCTCGGCCGCGTGCGCCGCGAAGAATTGCTAGCTCGCTATGGCGGCGAAGAATTCGTCGCCGTGCTGCCCGAAACCGATCACCAGGGTGCACTAATTTTTGGCGAACAAGTGCGACGGCTCATCGCGGATGAGGCGTTTGACTACGAAGGCGAGCACTTTTCGGTGAGCATCTCAGTGGGCGTCGCGACGGCGACAAGCCAGGCAATTGATATTCAGGCGTTGGTCGGTGAGGCAGATGAAAATTTATTACAGGCCAAGCGCACCGGCAAAAATCGCGTCATAGGCTAATCGGTTCCTGGCTACGTCGCCGTGGCCAAGATTGCCTCGCACAGGCTGGGATAATCCATCCCCGCGGCCTTGGCGATCTTGGGGATCAGGCTGGTCTTGGTCATGCCCGGCAACGTGTTGACCTCAAGCACAAACGGCGCGCCGGCGGCATCAAGACGCAGATCGACGCGGCTATAGCCGGTGCAGCCCAGCGCTTGGTGCGTGCGCAGCGCGATCGCTGACGCGGCCGCTACGATGGCCGGCGCCACCTCGGGCGGCACGAGGTATTGCGTGTCGCTGCGTTGATACTTGGCCTCATAGTCGTAGAGCCCGGTGGCCGGACGAATTTCGCAGGACCCAAGCGCGCGCTCGCCTAGAATGGCAACGGTCAGCTCGGCGCCCGGCAAAAAGGCTTCGATGAGTGGCGGCCCTTGGTGGCGACGAGCCAACGCGATGGCGGGCCGTAACTCGGTCGGCGATTGCACAATCGTTAGACCGACGCTCGAGCCTTCGTAGGCGGGCTTAACCACCAACGGATAGGTGAAACTCGCGAGCGCGTCGGCGATTTCTGCGTCGTCGGCGGTTTCGCTTAAGACGGTCCATTTGGGGGTCGGAATACCATTCGAATCAAAAATGCGTTTGGACATGATCTTGTCCATCGCCAGCGCGCTCGCCAGAATGCCCGAGCCGGTGCTCGGAATGCCAAGGCAACGCAAGAGCCCCTGCACCGCGCCGTCTTCGCCATACGTGCCGTGCAGCGCGTTCCACACCACTTCAATCCGCTGCGCCGCGAGCGCGTCGGCGAGCGACATGCCCTGTTGCCAGTCGATGCCGACTGCGTCGTAGCCGCGTTCTTGCAGCCCCGCGAGCACGCCGGCGCCACTATTGAGCGACACCGCGCGCTCGGATGACAACCCGCCCATGACGACGCCGATGCGCTTGCCGGCAAAGGGATGTGGCGCGGATGACGTAGTGGCGCTGGTCTTGGTCATGGGGCATCCTCGCCGACGAGTTTCACTTCTAGTTCTAAGGCGACGCCGTGGGTTTGCGCAACTTCGTGGCGAACCAGCTCGATGAGCGCGAGCAAGTCCGCCGCGCGCGCGCCGCCGATGTTGACCAACCAATTGGCGTGCACCGGTGAGCACACGGCGTCGCCGATTTGCGTGCCCTTGAGCCCACAGGCCTCAATAAGGCGACCCGCAAAATCGCCCGGAGGGTTCTTAAAGATCGACCCAGCGCTCGAAACCTTTTTAGGTTCGCGCTCGTGGCGGCGCTGACGCAGCGCACGAATCTCGGCGTCCATTTCGGCGCGAGGCCGCGGCCGTAGCGCAAGCTGCGCACCCACAACCAGCTCGCCGCGGCCCAGCTTTGAGTTGCGATAGACAAAGCCGCACGCCGCGTTGTCGCGGCAAACCAGCTCGCCTGTGGCCAAGTTCACCGATTCGACGCTAGCGACGACATCTTTGAATTCGCCGACATAGGTGCCCGCGTTCATAATGAGGCCGCCGCCGACCGTGCCTGGCACGCCACCTAAGAACTCGACGCCGCCCAGGTCATGTGCAAGCGCGACGCTGAGCACCTTGCCGGTGGAGACGCCGGCCTGCACGTGCATGACGCCGCCTTCGCGCACCTCAAGCGCCCTAAGGCCGTCCGTAGACAACACGACGCCGCGAATGCCGCCGTCGCGCACGAGCAAATTGGAGCCGCCACCGACCACGGTAAAGGGCAGCGTTTCGGCGAGCGCAAACCCCACCAGCCATTGCACGTCGGCGATGCTGGCCGGCGCCACGAAGGCATCGGCCGGGCCGCCAATTTTGAGCGTGGTGTGACGGCGCATCGGCTCGTCAAAGCGCGCGGCGGCGCCAAACCGCTGCGCGATGGACTCGCGTTGTGCGGGGTTGAGCTTGGAATATGGGTTGGCGGGCACTGTCGCGGAGGCAGGCTCGTCGCGATCGGGGCGCTCATCGCCGACCAGCACGATGCCGTCGTCGATCGGGGCGTGGCCAGAGCTAGTCATCGCGGCGTTTAGTTGCGCGGGATCCGCGCCGCCAATGACGCGACCGTAAAGTCGGCGCTTGGGCGCACGAGGTTTTTCTTGGTCGCGGGGCCGAAGGCCTTTTCGAGCAGCTCGATGATCTCGTTGCAGCACATCTGGATATTGCCGGCGCCGAGCGTCAGCACCAGATCGCCATTTTGCACGTGCTGCGCCACCCATGGCGCGATGTCATCGCGCGTGCCAACGTAGTGCGCGCCTTTGTGGCCGGCGTCGCGCATGTTCTTGATCAGCGTCTCAGACGAGATGCCCTCGATGGGTTTCTCGCCTGCTGGGAACACGTCGCACAAGATCACGGTGTCGGCATCGCCAAAGGCCTTGGTGAACTCGGCGAACTGATCGCGCGTGCGCGAATAGCGATGGGGTTGAAACGCCGCAATGATGCGACGGCCTGGAAATGCCGCACGGGCGCCGGCGAGCGTTGCCTTGACTTCTGATGGATGATGCCCAAAGTCGTCGACAACCGTAATGTCCGCAACTTGGCCACGCACGGTAAAGCGGCGCTGGATGCCCTCGAACGCGCCAATCGCCTTGGCATAGGTCGCAAAATCGATGCCCAAAAAGTCGGCGACCACGAGCACCGCCAGCGCGTTGAGCACGTTGTGATTGCCCGGCATGGGCAGCGCCACTTCGCCAAGCTCTTCGGCGCCGCGCCACGCGACAAATTTGGTGACTAGGCCGTCGGGCCGGATATGCCGCGCGCGATAGTGCGCCTGCCCCGTGATGCCGTACGTCGCGACGCGCTTGGTGAGCTGCGGCAGTATTTCCTGCACGCCTGCGTTGTCGAGACACAACGCCGCCAGCCCGTAAAACGGCACGCGGTTGCAAAAATTGACAAACGCCTTCTTCACGTTGTCGTAGGTGCCGTAGTGATCTAAGTGCTCGGCGTCGATGTTGGTCACCACCGCGAGCGTCGGCGTCAGCGACAAAAACGAGCCATCCGATTCATCGGCTTCGGCCACCAAATAGTCCGACTTGCCCCAGCGCGCGTTGGCAAGGCCAAGCGAGTTGACGCGGCCGCCGATCACCGCGGTTGGGTCGAGCCCGGCGGCCATGAGGACGCTGTGCACCATGGTGGTGGTGGTGGTCTTGCCATGCGCGCCAGCCACGGCAATGCCGTATTTCATGCGCATCAGCTCGCCGAGCATCTCGGCGCGCGGGATGACCGGAATCTGCCGCGCCCGCGCCGCCTCGACCTCGGGATTGTAGCCCTTGATCGCGTTCGAGACGACCACCACGTCGGCGTCGTCGAGGTTGTCGGATTTGTGGCCGTATTTAACGTCGCAACCGATGTCCGCGAGGTGCCGCGTGATTTCGGTCTGATTCATGTCGGAGCCCGAGACCTTGTAGCCCATGTTGGCGAGCACCTCGGCGATGCCACACATGCCCATGCCGCCGATGCCAACGAAGTGAATCTTGGTGTCTACTTTGCGAAACATTGGCATCCCCGCTGTACCTAACAGGTTTGCCCGGCAAACTCATCCGGTAAATCGACGGCTCGATGGGGGCAGGAGACGTCACGGTGGGGACTCGCTTGGTTGAGACCAGGGTACAGTGGCCTAAGATTCAGTTGTCGCTTGTAGTGTATTCAGATAGTTAGACGAATCGGGAGGCGAATAGCTATTGGCACAATTCGTGCTTCTCATGTCTGCATGAAAAAAATACACATCACCATACTAAGTCTCGTCCTCTCGGCGCAGGTCGCCGTGGCTGGAAAGCCAGGCGCGACACAAAAAAGTGATGCTCGGTGGAAAGTCGTCGCTGGCGCCAAAGGGCCACCCATCGTCGTCCGTATCCGTAAACTGGCGCCTGGCGGCAAGTTCGTCTTCAAGCCCGCAACCAAGGGCAATGACACCGTCAATCCCGAGAGGTCCATCATTAGCCGCTTAGAACCATCAGCAGATCCGCTGATTACGTCAAAGCAATGGACGCTTAACAAAGGCGTCATCATGGCGTCAGAAAGCGATGGTCAAGGCGGCACCCTCGTATTAATGGGCCTCAAAGCGCTTGGGAATAAGCGTCGTTAGTGCCGCGCGACGACTTCGAGCACCAGCGGCGTGATGAGGACGGTATTTGAGTCCTGCTCGGCGGCGTTGAATTCTGCATTGGCGCGGTCGGCGAAGGCCTGATCAATCTGGCCAAGTTCGAGGATGCGCGCGAGGTTGACGCGGACAAAGGTCGCGGGCCACTGCCAGCGCAACTCGCCCGGGCGGACGCAAAATAGCCGCGGCGTCGCGGCGACGATTTGCATGTCGTTCTCAGCCAGCAAGCACGGCAACTGCCGCGCGACGTTAGGATCGCCACCAGTGCCGCGCCAATTGCGCATCACGGTTTCGGTGAACTCTTCGAGCGCGGGCTTGGAAGGGGCGACCCGCCACGTGCCATAGTCGTAATATTCGTGAAAGATTGCGACGCCGCCGGGCTTTAGCGCACGCGCGATCTTGGCCACCAAGGTCGCCGGCGATGAGACAAAGATGCCAACCCAGCGACACCACACCGCGTCGAACTCGGCGATGGGCAGCTCGTCCATCATCAGATCGAGCAATTGCACATCGATGTTGCGATGACCAAGCCCCGCGGCACGCGCCCGCGCGATGTTGGCGAAGCGCTCCGAGCGTTCGACGCCAAGTACGCTGCCTTGCGGACCAACCAACTCGGCGAGGTCGGTCGTCGCGTAACCCGGGCCACAACCGACGTCGAGCACGCGGTGGCCGCGCGCGACGCCCGCCTGCCGCCACGTCTCGAGCACGATCGGCCGCCACACTTGATGCTGCAGCGAAAGCCGCTCCACCTCGTCGTCGTGCGTGCCTAAGACGTAGTCGCGTTCGGTCATATGGTGCCCGACGTTAGCACGTACGCGCACGCGCCGTGGTAGCAAAGACCGCATGTCGCAAGGGCACACGCCAGCGCCGCGCGAGGGGTGGATTCGCGCCAAATTGCGCAACGCCTCGCCGTTGGCATTTAGCCTCTACGGGGTGATTGCGGCCTTTATGGCCTATTTCGCGATGTATGCGTTTCGCAAGCCGTTTGCGGCGGGCGCCTACGCCGGCGATACGTTTGCGGGCCTGTCGCTCAAGGACGCCTTGGTCATCGCGCAGGTGTGCGGCTATGCGCTTTCTAAGCTCGCGGGCATTCGGTTTGTTTCGGAATTGTCACACGCAAGGCGCGCGGTGGCGCTGCTGTTACTCATCGCGTGGGCAGAGGTGGCGCTGGTGCTATTTGGCGTGGTGCCTCCGAAGTGGCGCGTCGCGGCCATCTTCCTCAACGGCTTGCCGCTCGGCGCGGTGTGGGGCCTGGTGTTTAGTTTTCTCGAAGGTCGCAAGACCTCCGAGCTGCTCGGCGCGGGCCTGAGCTGCTCGTACATCGTCGCCAGCGGCTATGTGAAAAGTGCCGGCGCGACGCTGATGCAGACGCAGCACGTGCCCGAGGCGTGGATGCCGGCGGCGACCGGCGCGCTATTTTTGCCGCTGTTTGCGTTTGCGGTGTGGTTGCTCGCGCAGCTGCCCCCGCCCAGCGCCGAGGAACAGCGCCTGCGCACAACACGGCTGCCCATGCCCGCGGCCGCGCGCCGACAATTTCTCGCGCGCTTTTTTGCCGGCATCGTGGTGCTGACAGTGCTGTACCTCGTGCTCACCGCGCTGCGCGATTTTCGCGACAACTACGCCGCCGAAATCTGGCGCGAGCTCGGCCATGGCGGCGACGCCAGCGTGTTTGCGGTGCCCGAGATGTGGATCGCCTTTGGCGTCATGGCGGTGCTTGGCGGCATCTATCTCATCCCGAGCAATCGCGGCGCGCTGCTGGCGACGCACGGCATGATGTTTGGCGGCGCGGCGATCATCGCTATTAGCACGGCGCTATGGGATTACGGCGTGCTCTCGGGTTATGGCTGGATGCTCGGCCTGGGCCTGGGAATGTATCTCGCCTATGTGCCCTTTGGCTGCGTCTTGTTCGACCGCATGTTCGCGGCCACCGGCACGCTTGGCACCTCGGTGTTTCTCATCTACGTCGCCGATGCGGTGGCCTATGGCGGCTCGGTGGGCCTGGTGCTGTATAAGCATCTGGGCCACGCTGACATGCAAAAGGTCGCGTTCATGCGCGCCTTTGCCTATGGCGGCGCCGCGCTATGCCTGGTCGGCTTTGCCTTTTCGGCGTGGTATTTTTCGCGGCGGTCGGTGGCGCAGCGCTAGCGCGGAGTTGCTACGGCTGCAACTCGGCGCGGTCGAGTGACCAGCTAAACGCACAGACGCCGTCCACACATGCGAAAATGAAGTTGTTGAAGATTGCCACATGCTCGCCTTGCGCGAGCAAGGCGTGTTGTAGCGCCGGCGCGGTTTCGGCGCTCGCACGTGCATACAGTTCGACGCCAAGGTCGCCAACCGACACCATGGTAGTCGTCGTCACGGTGAGCTGGCAGCTGCGGATCAGGCTTTCGTGTGCAATCGAACACAAGATGCGAGCATTGCCGGCTTGGAAGTCTTTTACCAGACCATACGTCGTTTCGACCGCCGGCACGGCTAGCTTGTCATAGACATCGCCGCTCAGCTCGGCGAGGGCGTAGAACGCGACATCGTCGTTTTGGTACGCCTCGCCATCCATGGCGCTGCACCAGCCAAGGCCGGTGAGCGCCCATGCCGCTTGGTCATCGAAGGCGGCCATCGTTGCGGGGCTGGCCTCGTTTAAGAATGCCATCTCCTGACCAAGCCACACCGCGGAGCCATCGATCGTCCGCAGCATGAAGCCATCGGCGGCCACATTTGTGACCATTGCGGGCTGGCGTTCAATCAACGTCGCAACCTTTTGCGATGACGTGTTAAAATTTACTTGGTGAAAGCGCAGCTCGATAGAGGCGCGTGGCCCCCACGTTGGCATGATGCCAGGGGCGGGTAAGGTATCGACGTTCGCCGACAGAACGGCATACTCCCAAATGCCCGGCTCGACGTTGGGCATGTCAACTTGCCATTGCACGCGGCGCGCGGTGGCTACGCCAGAAACGCCAGTTGGTTGATTTGGACCAGGCGGATCTTGCGGAACGGCTGGGCTAGTTGGCTCTGTTGGACTTGGCATTGGCTGCGCGGGATCTGGTTCACCTGGCCCGCGCTCCGCCAAGCAACCGCCAGCCATCGCTAGCAACAGCGCGCCAGTGCCCAGCCATGGTGAGCGCGCAGCGTGCGTCGCCGTGAATATTTTTTTCGCCGTGTGTTGGTTCATCGAATTTCCTCCACCGCCCGTATAACGTCGAGGAAGGCGCAACCCCTAGCCAATTTAGCCGGCAGGCGTTGGTGGTTTCGAAAAGCCGATTTCCAAGTTGGAAACCGCAGCGCCCGCGAGCTGCCCGCACGCGCCGGCAATGTCGCCTCCTCCTGAGTAGCGGCGATGCACCGCGAGCCCATGACCCATGACGCGCCCGATGAAGGCGTGCTCGACCTCGCGGCTGCTGCGGGCGTAGCGCGTGCCCTGCCATGGGTTAAAGGCGATGACCGAAAGCCGTGGCGTGACCCCAACCAACTCGCGAAATCGCAAGGCCTCGGCGGCGAGCGCGTCGGCGTCTGCCAACGTATCGTTTTTGCCAGCCAACAACGTGACCGCCCACATCGGCGCATGCCCGGTGTGCCGCGCCCACGACGCGGTGGCTTCAAACACCTCTCGCCACGGGAATTGCTTGCGAATCGGCAATAGCGTCTCGGCGATGTCCGGGCGCAGGCTGCCTACCGAAACGCCGAGGCGAACCTTTGGCGCGGCCTGCGCGAGGCGCAAAATCCCGCGCGGAAGTCCGCATGTCGAAACCGTCATCTTGCGCGCATCGATGCCAAACGCGCACGAATCGTTGAGCACGGCGATGGCCTGCAACACCGCATCGAGATTTGCCATCGGCTCGCCCATGCCTTGAAACACCACGCCCGCGACGCGCGCGCCCGCAGGCAAATCCGCCGCTATGGTTTTTACTTGATCGAGAATTTCATGCGCGCCCAGGTTGCGCATCAGGCCCATGGTGCCGGTGGCGCAATACGAACACGCCATCGCACAGCCGCCTTGCGAGCTGACACACGCCGAGTAGTGCCCCGGCTTTTCGAGCGGAATCGCGACGCATTCGACGCCACCGCGCAGGTATTTGCGAAAGCCGTCCACCGCGACTTGCGCGATCGGCGCATCGGTTGCACCCGCAGTTGCTGGCGCGTCCGCGGTTAGCGCCTGCAATTGCGCAAAGCTCGCGCGCGATAGGTGGCCGCCAATTTCGACCGGTCGGCCTAGGTAGTCACTGCGCACTACATGCCTCGCCTCGGCAATGGTCATGCCCGTAAGCGCGACCAATTGCGTCGGCGTGATCGCGCCTCGAACATACTTAGTCACGATGCGGCGAACCTAGCGCGCAACCGCCCGCGACGCGACCGGCTAAGCGCTTAGATCTGCTGCGTGGGGCGGACCCCGCGCCTCCCATAATTATCATTGCCGCCGTCTAGGCCCTGTGAGATGAACCCGGGCATGCGCGCCACTACCCGATGCTGCCTTGCCACGTCCTTCTTCCTAGTCGCGGGATGCGGCAATGACGGCGACGGGTCAGCCACCGACGCCGAGGCCAGCACGCCGGGTGCCTGCGTCGACGGCCTAGACAACGATGGTAACGGGGAGATGGATTGCGACGATGCAAGCTGCATCCCGACCGCCGCCTGCGGGCCCGATAGCGGCGACTTGCGGGTGTTTGTGACCAGCCAACGCTACCCCGCAAATCTCAGGGCTGCGGGCGGCGGCGCCTCCGGCCTTGCTAGCGCCGACAACCTTTGCCAGTTATCGGCCGATGCCGCGGCGCTCGGTGGGCAGTGGGTCGCGTGGCTTTCGTCGACGGACGCCGACGCGCTCGACCGCATCACCGGCGCCGGGCCATGGTACCGCACCGACGGCACGCTAGCCTTTCCCAACAAGGCCAGCCTTGCGACCGTGCCGCAAGTGGCCCTGAGTTACGACGAGCACGGCGACATGCCGGACCCCTTTTACGAAGCTTGGACCGGCACCGCCCTTGGCGGCCGCGTCGCGCCAGCCGACGGCGATCTGGTCAGCACCACCTGCGACGACTGGACGACCACCATCGATAGCGAAACCATCAAGGGTTGGCTTGGCGACATCGACGAAGCCGACTTCAACTGGACTGCCTACGCCGACGGCTACTGCTGGGGTTTCGATCGACGCTTGTACTGCTTTGAGCAGTAGGCGATTTCTTTACGCGCGCGCCTGCGCGGCGCACCACGCGGCAATCTCCGCGCCCGCGGTTGGTTTGGCAAAGGCGCGCATCTTGGCGGCCATGGTATCGCGCGCGGCCTCGTCGGCGAGTAAGCCCGCCACCGCCGCAGCCAGCGCGCTCGGCGTCAGCTCAGCCTGACGAAACATCAGCGCCGCGCCCGCGTCGGCCATTTCGCGCGCGTTGTGCTCTTGATGATTGTCGGCGGCAAAGGGGAACGGGATAAATATCGTTGGCTTGCCGACAATAGCCAATTCGGCCACCGTGGTTGCACCGGCGCGGCCGATCACCACGTCGGCCGCGGCGTATTGCGTCGCCATGTCGGCGATGAATTCGTGCACCTCGGCATGTACGCCGGCGTCGCGATAGCGCGCGGAAATCTTTTCGACGTCCGCCTTGCCGGTTTGATGCACAATGCGGATTGCCTGCTGCGCCGCCAACTCGATGAGCGCACGCGACGCGACCTCGTTGACGGCGGTTGCGCCGAGCGAGCCGCCGCAAACAAAGATGGCCGCGGGACGAGTGCGGTCATGTCGCGCCTCCACCGTATCCGCGGCGCTCGCCGCCAATCGGCGCAGCATGTCCATGCGCACCGGGTTGCCAACCTGCGCCGTTTTTTGCGGCGAAAAGAACGTGCCAGCCTGCGCGAACGCGACAAACACGCGGCGGACCACTTTGCCGAGCAGCTTGTTGGTAAACCCGGGAATCGAATTTTGCTCGCAAATGGCGGTTGGAATACGCATCAGCCACGCCGCCAGCACCACCGGGCCCGATGCATAGCCGCCGACGCCAACTACCACATGCGGCCGATATCGGCGCAACAGCCGCAGCGATTGCCACAGCGCGCGCGGCAGCCTAAGCAGGCCTCGCAACATGCCGCGCAGCCCAACCGTCTTAAGTCCCGACACGTCGATGAGCTCAAGGGGCCATCCAAGCGGCGGCAACACCCGCGCTTCAATGCCTCGCGCGGTGCCGACAAACGTGACCTCGGTGGCGCCGCCACGTGCCCGCAGCTCTTCGGCGATCGCCACGCCGGGAAATAAATGCCCGCCCGTGCCGCCGCCCGCGATAATCACCTTGAGCGAGGGGCTATCGCTCATGTCGGTTCACTCTGCTCATTGGCATCTCCGCTTTCGTCGCCGGCCTCGGCGCGTGGATCGACGCCAAGCGAACGCATCTTCTTATAGAGATGGCTACGCTCGAGTTGCAGCTCGCGCGCGGTGTTCGACACGTTGTAGTCGTTGCTCTCGAGCGCGGCGAGAATGATATCGCGCTCGGCAGCCGCGACCAACTCGCGAAAGGCCACCTGGCGCGCGAAACGGCCGGCACCATCGCCAACCGCCGCGCGCACGCCCGGCAAGGCCGCCACGACATCGGCCTCGCCAATCGCGCCCGCCTCGTCGGTTAAAATCACCAGACGCTCGACGACGTTGCGCAGCTCGCGCACGTTGCCCGGCCAGTCGTGTTGCATGAGCAAGGTCACCGCACCGGGGAGAATTTGCTTGGCGCGGCGATCATGATCGCGACAGGCCGCGGCCACGAAATGTTCGACCAAGTTCGCAATATCCTGCTTGCGCTCGCGCAGCGGTGGCAGCTCGATCGGCACCACATTGAGCCGGTAAAACAAGTCTTCGCGAAAGCGGCCGGCGGCGATCTCTTGCGGCAGCTGCTTGTTGGTTGCGGCGATCACGCGCACGTCGACCTTGATCGTCTCGCCACCGCCAACCCGCTCGAGCTCGCCCTCTTGCAACACGCGCAAGACCTTGGCCTGCGCGCCGGGATTCATGTCGCCTATTTCATCGAGAAAAAGCGTGCCGCCGTCGGCGAGCTCGAACTTGCCCCGCCTCGCCGAGGTCGCCCCGGTAAACGCGCCCTTCTCGTGGCCAAACAGCTCGCTCTCGATGAGCTCGGTGGGAATCGCCGCGCAATTGAGCTTAATGAATGCCGCGCCGGCGCGCCGCGATTGCTGGTGAATCTCGCGCGCAACCAGCTCTTTGCCGGTGCCATTTTCGCCGGTGATAAGCACGCGCCCCATGGTGGGCGCGGTCTTGGCGATTTTTTCTGCGACCGCGCGCATGTTGGGACTGCTGCCGATCATCGAGCGGTCAGCGGTTAGCTTGGCGTGGAGCCGCGCGTTCTCGCGATGCAGCCGCGCCAGTTCCAGGGTGTTTTTGACCGTGAGCAGCAGCTTGTCGGTCGAGAGCGGCTTCTCGATAAAGTCGTGGGCGCCGAGTTTGGTTGCCGCCACCGCCGTCTCCACCGTCGCATGACCTGACATCATCACGACGGGCAGCTCGGGATAGTCGCGCCGCAGCAACGGCAACAGCTCCATGCCGCTCATGCCCGGCATCGAAATGTCGAGCAACACCATATCGGCCTCGGCCTGCGCAAGCCTCGCCTGCGCCGCCGCCGCGCTATCGGCGATGATCACCTTATACCCTTCCAACTCGAGCGCGCGGCGCACCGACGACAGGATGTTCGGCTCGTCGTCGACGACCAACAAAGCATTGCGCGCCATTTGACCTAACATACCATTATCTAAGGGGAAAATCGCATTGACTCGCGCCAAGATCGCCAGTAGTGTGCAGCGCTATGGGTGCGATGTTCCGAGCCTCTTTGCGCATCGTCCGCGGCCAACCGCGGGTGATGCTTGTCCTTTTGGCGACGCTGCTGATGTTCACGGCGGCGGCGTGCAAGAAACCGAAGGGCCCGACGTGCAAGGGCGACGTCGATTGCACCGACGGCAAGATCTGCCGCGATGGCGTGTGCCAGATGTGCAAGAGCAATGACGACTGCGGCGATGGCAAGACGTGCGAGGCCGGCGCCTGCACGGCCGTTTCGTGCAAGACCGATACGGATTGCACGACCGGCAGCTGCATCGATGGCACCTGTCAGATGTGCGATGCGGATGCCGACTGCGGTGCGGGCGGCGCTTGCAAGAGCGGCTTGTGCGTCCGCAGCAAGGCGTGCACCAGCGACGATCAATGTGCCGACGACGAGGATTGCGTCGAGCGCCGTTGTCAAAAGGCGTGGAGCCCCGCCGCCGCGGTCGCCGGCAGTTGCGAGCTTTCGACGGTCTTCTTCGCCTACGACGACGACGCCATCGCCACCACCGAGCGCGACAAGTTAGGTGTAAACGCGCAATGCCTCGAAACGTCGGTGGGCAAGCAGATCTATCTCTTTGGCCACACGGACGACAGCGGCACCGACGAGTACAACATCGCGCTCTCCGAACGCCGTGCCGCCGCGGTCGCCGACTACCTATCGCGCCTCGGCATTGATCCGACGCGGATGCAGGTGGTGCCCAAGGGTGAAACGCAAGCCAGCGGCGCCGGCGCCGACAAAGATCGCCGCGTCGAATTCACCTGGAAGTAGGAAGGCGCCCATGAGTACGCTTTCACCCGCCCGCGCGCGCTTGTTGACAACCCTCGCCCTCGTGCTGCTCGCCTCCAGCCTCACCGGCTGCTTCTGGGTAACCACCAAAAAAGAAGGCGCGGCGCTGCGCCGTGACGTCACCACCCTCAACGCGAAGGTCGAATCCGATTTGCTCACGCAACTCACCGAGCAACGCTCGGCGTTCGAAGAGGCCACCAAGTTGCTCAAACGCAACGCCGCAGACTTTGGCGATGAGCTGCGTACCACCGGCGATGAGCTGCGGATCATGCGCGGCCAGTTAACCAAGAGTGAGCAAGCCACCGCCGAGCTGGTCGATGCCATCAAGGCGCAAGAGGCCAAGTTGGCGGCCATGGAGGCGCGGCTGTTTGTGCTCGAAGGCAAGGCGCCAACCGGCGCGGCGCTCACCGCGGAAGACTTGTGGGCCGCAGGCAAGCTCGCCTTTGAGGGCAAAAAATTTGCGGAAGCCCGCGAACACTATCGCTAGCTGGCGCTAACGTTTCCAAGCCACGAGCGCGCAGATGACTCCATCTATTTCCGTGGCGAAGCGTATTTTCGCGAAGATGACTTCGACTCCGCCATCCGCGAGTATCGCCGCGTGTACGACATGTTCGCCACCAGCCAGCTCGCCGACGATGCGTTGTTTCGCGCCGGCGAGGCGGCCGAAAAGATGAAGCACTGTACCGAGGCGCGCACGTACTTTGGACTGTTGCTGCAAAAGTATGCCAGCTCAAGCCTCGCCAAGCGCGCCGGCGAACTCGACAAGGCGCTGAAGGCGGCCGCCAAAGACAAGTCGCGCTGCAAAAGCTAGACAGAACGCATTGGGTGGGTAAATTTCGGTGTACGGCTTCGCGAGCCTCGTTACAGCCAGACGGCTGCGCCTCGGCATCGCGCGTGCATGAGTTGGCGCGGCCTGGCTCTTACGAAACACAAGCGCACGATTCCAGCATTCGGACACTAGCGTGTCCGCGTTCTGTCCTCCGCTATTTCGGGTCTTAGATTAGGCAATTCTGGCTAGCGCGCCAATCGGGCAGGCCCAGCGGTGGCCGACTCGCCAAATTCGGCCAGCGAGGTACAATTAGCGCATGGCGGCCAAGGTTGAGATCTACACGACAAGCACTTGCGGCTATTGCAGGGCGGCCCTGGCGTTGTTGCGCAAGCTCGAGGTCACCTTCACGCAACACGATGTAACTGGCAAGCCGGACGTGCGCGCATGGCTCGTGCAGCAGACCGGGCGCACAACCGTGCCGCAAATATTTATTGGCGGGCGCGCCATTGGCGGATTTGACGATTTGGCTGCGCTGCATCGCGGTGGCGCGCTCGCCAAGCTTATCGCAGCTAACGATTCGGCCTAGCGCACGTTGGGACGCGCTACGTTCTTGGCCCTAAAGCTGGCGATGCGCTTGATCAGATCGTAGGGAATCGCCTGATCGAGCGGAAACTGCACCGAGCCGCGCCCCTGCTTGTAAACGGCGAGCTGCTTTTTAAACGCGGCATGGCCAGTTGGCGTGGCATAAAAGCCGACGTGTTTTTTGTAACCGGCAAAGTATACCAGCGCCTTGCCGTTCAATTTGTAGGCGGGCATGCCGTAGCTAATCGACTCCTCGGCGCTAGGCACCGCGGTGCGAATGGCTGCCCGAATGCGTTTTAAGATGCGCCGCACCTCGGGCGGAAACGCGGCGATATACGCCCCCACGTCGGCGGTTTTGAGTGCCTTCATCGCGCCATGGTACGGCCAGCGAGGCGGCGGTGGATAGGGCTAGCAAGCCCTCCAGGGCGGGAGCCTAAGGGGTGATCGCGCCCCATAGGCGCTAGTTAGGCGCTAGTTAGGCGCTAGTTAGGCGCTAGTTAGGCGCTAGTTAGGCGCTCGCGATGGCCTCTATCCTATTTGATTCATTGAGGACTTGGTTGGCCGCCCATGGCATGGCCGTTGCACTATTGGACCTCATCATGAAACAACCGAGGTCTTCGCTTCCCAGCATCGTGCTCGCTGCCGGCCTCACGGCATCCGCCGGAGCCTGCGTCGATATAGCTGATTCGTCGCAGGGGGCGCCAGACGAGGATAAGGCCCAGCTTTGGCGCGAGCTGCGCGTGGGCCTGCACCATTCTGAGGACCGCATGTCCTATCAGTTACGCGTCCTTTCGCAAGACGACGTCGAGGCTGGACGAGCTGACCTTTTTTCCGAACGCTGCCCTAGCGCGGCACCGGGCGAAGTTGGCGCTTATTGTCCTGTTGCGATTACTAGCGATGCCATGCTCTCCAGCCTCCGCGAGCTTACGACGATGCGCATTGAGCGTCTCGCCGCTGCGCCAGACGTATACATGGCCGAAGGGGCAGACGTCTACCTGACCGCGCTAACCTCGGATGTCCCGCTAATCGTCGACAATGCCGACGCGCTCACGCTGGCCGGTGAGGAGGTTTACCTCGGCTATATGCCCGACAGGTTTGCAGCCTTTGGCGAAATGATGATTGAGGAAATGCTCGAGCGCGGCGACATAGGGCGTCCGGGCCAGGACTATGGGCCGGTCAAATTTGCGTTGCGGGATGCTCACCGCCACTATGCGCCCAACTCCATCGGGCTGACCGCTGTTGATAAAGCAGGAGCGGCAGGTTTTGTATTTTCAGGCGCAACTCTTGTGCATTCGGTCACCACGTATCACTTTTCTGACGTCGATAATTTCAGGCAAGACTTAGGCGTAACCGCCAATGACCACGTCGATGCTGCCACCCTCGCTGACAGCGTCATGCGTCTGCCTGGTGGGCATGACGACCCGCCGGGACTCTACCGCGCAATCATTATTGACGGCGACTTCATCATTCTCGATGGATTTAGAAAAATTAGCGTCCCCGAATAGCGTTACGCCTTGCGAATAGACACCCTGGCGTCGTTGTAGCAAGCCCCGCCACCTAGATCGGTGAGGGTTGCCGGTACCAAGGCGTTGGTGGTGCGGCCATTGCGCGAGTGCTTGGCCCACATGCCCTTGGGCGCTACCAGCACGCCCGGGCGGACCTCGCTTGCAACCTCGCAAATGGCGCGCATGACGCCGAGTTCGTTTTGCAAGAGCACCTCGTCGCCATCGGCGATGCCATGCGCGGCGGCATCACTCGGCGCGATTTGCACCGGCACTTGATGCTCGCGCAATTGGCCAAACGTCGATGTGATCTGCGTCGATAGCGCCGGCGAGATCAGCGTGAACGGATGGTTGGTCGCCGCAGCGTCAACGTCTTGCGCACTGCGATAATGATACAGGCCACCCGGCGCCGCGGCGTCGAGCCCCGCCGGCACGAGCTCAATTTTGCCGCTTGGCGTCTTGGGCAACGCGCCCGCAAACAGCACGGGATTCGCGACCACAGGCGTCGCGACGCCGTCACGCGCGATCGCCTGCTTGAGGCGCTCGCCGCGCGGCGAGGCCGCGAAGATCGCATCGACGAGATCTTCATCGGTCATGGCGTCGCCGCCGCGAACCAGGTCAAAACGCCCGAGCAATTCGGCGAACATCTGGTTGTTGCTGCGTGACTGGCCAAACGGCGCCACCGCGGGCTCGCTGTCAAACAGACGCATGTTGCCATAGCCGCGCCGCACCTCGCGATGCTCGAGAAACGAGGTCGCCGGCAAGACCACGTCGGCATAGTGCGCCGTGTCGGTCATGATTTGATCGTGTACGACGACAAAGACGTCGCGCGAGGCCAGGCCGCGACGCACGGCCTCTTGATCAGGCGCGGTTGCGAGCGCATTGCAGTTATAGTTAAACAACACGCGCACCGGCGGATCTTGCCATTGCGTCAGCGCCTCGCCGAGCGCCACCATGTTGAGCTGGCGCGTGGTGGATGGCGCTGGCAACGGTTCGGCGATGCCGCCCTCGGCGCTAACGCCCCAATCGGCCTTGCCGTTGCTCATGAGAAAGCCGGCGCCGGGCGCGCCAAACGCGCCGACGAGCGCCGGCAGCGCCAAGATCGCCGCCGCCGCGCTGCCGCCGTTGCGATTGCGCTCGACGCCGTAGCCACAGCGGATCATCGCGGGTTTCGTGGTGGCAAACGCCCTCGCCACGGCGGCGATATCCTCCGCTGCCACGCCGGTAACCTCGACGGCGCGGGCCAGCGGCCATGCGGCGGCGCGGGCGCGAAATTCGGCGACGCCGCTGACGTGCTCGTCGAGAAAGGCGGCATCGCTCAGGCCGTGCTCAAACATGTAGTTGGCCATCGCAAGCGCAAGCGGCAGGTCCGTACCGGGCAGTGGCGCGAGATGAAAGTCCGCGCGCGCGGCGAGTGGAATGCGACGCGGATCGATGACGACGAGCTTTGCGCCCTGGGCGCGTGCGCGCTCGATGACGGGGACGGTGTGGATGCCGGTGGCCGACGGGTTGATGCCCCAGAGCACGATGAAGCGGCTGTGCTCCATGTCCTCGATCGCCATGCCGGGGACGCCGCCATAAGGCTTTCGTGCGCCTCGCCGGTCGGCTTGGCGCATAGCGTGCGCAGACACTGCGCCCGCCCAGGCGCCGCCAAAATCGCGTCGCCAAGGCACCCTCGGTGAGCCAACCGTTTGAGCCGCCATAGTGATACGGCACAATTGCCTGCGCGCCATGCTCAGCGATCGCCGCGCGAATGTGGGCCTCGATGAGGTTCATGGCCTCATCCCATGTCGCCTCGCGAAACTGCGCGCGCGCGGCCGCGTGATCGGCCGGCGGCTCGAGCCGCTTGGCCGCTACGCGAATGAGCGGGGTCGCCAAGCGCTCGCGGCAGTAGAGATGGTCCGCGAGCTTGCGCACCTTGCCGCAGATAAAGCCGTCGGTCAGCGGCGTACGCCTGTCGCCATCGACCTCGGTGACGCGCGTGCCCTCGGCGTTGACGGTGACGCTCAGCCCGCAGGTATCGGGGCAATCTAGCGGACAGGCGCTGGCGACGACGTTGGGCTCGGCCATAGGCGCTCACTATAGCCGAAAACTACGCCGTGCACGTCGGCCCATCGCACTCGTCCGATTTTCGGACTTTCGTAGTAGTCGCCGCGGTGCCACACCCAGTTGCCAAGTTTTGCCACCACGCGGTGCATCTGCAGCGTGCCATCGGCGAGTGCAAAAAGAATGACGTCGCCGCGCCGCACCTCGCGCCGGTGGCGCACCCCGCGCACGGTCACCACCTCGCCTCGCGCGATGGTCGGCGACATCGAATCACCGGCGCAGGTAACCGCGACGCGGTGGCCTTGTGCCAGCTGCGCCAGCACGAGCGAAGTCTGGAGCGTCATGTTTGTCTAGCAGCGCCAGCGCGCAAACGCTTAGCTGCGATTTGGGTTGCCGCCGGGGCAAACCAGCGGATTGCTCTTGGCACACGATAACGCCAAGGTCTCAAAGACCTCTTCGCTCACCACGGCGGGCGCTTCGTACGGTCGCTTGATGCGAGCTGGCGGCACGGCGCCTGGCTTGTTGCTGCTTGGTGTATCGCTCACAGCATAAGCCTACCACGCTACACCGGGCCTGGCTACGGTTTTAGGGCCGCCAACAGGGTGGTCACCACGCGGTCAACGTCGCCGTCGCTCATGCTGCTGCCGCTAGGCAAGCACAAACCGGTGTCAAATAGCCGCGCGCCATAAGCCCCCCCAAAAACCTCGCAACCGGCAAACACCGGCTGCAGATGCATGGGCTTCCACAGGGGGCGCGATTCGATGTCGGCGGCCTCCAGCGCCAAGCGAATGTGCTCGCGGTCGACCATAATAACTGTCGGATCGATCACAAGGCAGGTCAGCCAGGCATTGCCGCGGCACCATGGGGCGTCTGAAAGCAAGCTGAGGCCTGGCACGTCGGCTAAGGCAGCGGCGTAGCGCGCGCGTATAGCGCGGCGGCGCGCGACCCTTTCGCCAAGCACGGCGAGTTGCGCGCGGCCGACCGCGGCGAGCAAATTGCTTAGCCGATAGTTGTAGCCGATGTGTTCGTGCTGGTAGTGCGGCGCCGGTTCGCGCGCCTGCGTCGACAACTTGCGGGCAAACGCGAGCTGCTCGGCGCTAGCCGCCATCAACATGCCACCGCCGCTCGTGGTGATAATCTTGTTGCCGTTGAACGAAAAAACACTTAGCTCGCCCTGAAGGCCGGCGGGCACCCACGCACCTGTGCTCTCACGCCACTGGCTGCCGAGTGCCTCGGCCGCATCTTGCACCAGCGGCACCCCATGCCGCGCGCAGATCTCGCGTAATGCGGCATAGTCGCAAAGCTGGCCATACAAGTCGACGGCGAGCACCGCGCCGATGCGCCCGCCCCGCGCGCGCAGCGCCATGATCGCCTCTTCCAGCAGCGCTGGCGACATCGTCCACGACGCGTCGCAATCGATAAAGACGGGCCGCGCGCCGACATAGGCGATCGCGTTGGCGCTGGCGGCAAACGTCATATCCGAACAAAGCACGTAATCGTCGCGCCTTACGCCAAGCGCCAGCAGCGCCAAGTGGAGCGCGGCGGTGCCGCTGGCGAGCGCAAGCGTCTGGCCGCCGCCGCACGCGGCCGAAAATTCTTTTTCGAAGGCGTCGACGTGCGGGCCGAGCGGCGCGATCCAATTCGACGCGAGGGCCTCCGCCACCATGGCGGCCTCGGTGCCCGCGAGGTGCGGCGGGGACAAATGAAGGCGGGCCATGGCGCGTCTACTATAATCAATTATCGCGCCAAGTCGCGTCGCGATCGATGGCGATCGTGGTGGTAGGCGCGGGGGGCACCGATACCCCGCACCGCGCGCCGAGGTACGCCACCCACCGCGCGGCGACGTGCCGGGCATCAAACGCCGCCATCGCGCGCGCGCGCGCCGCCGCGCCGTGGCGGGCCCGAAGCTGCGGTTGGTGCGCGTAGATCGCGAGCGCCTTGGCCAACGCGCCCGCATCTCCTGGTGGCACCAGCGTGCCCGTCTCGCCGTCGATCACCGCGTCGCGGCAGCCGACAATATCGCTGGCCACCACCGGCAAAGTCATGGCGCCTGCCTCGATCAGCACGTTGCCAAAGCCTTCGCGATGTGAGGGCAGCACCAGCATGTCCACCGCGGCGTAGCTGGCACCGAGGTCGCGCTGATGTGGCAGCCAACGCACGCGCGGCTGCGCACAAAGCGCCCCCCAGGCGGCGGCATCCACCGGATCCGTCGCGTCGTGATTGCCAACCAACAACAAGTGGAAGCGCGGCGATGTCGCGAGCTGCGCCCAGGCCTGCGCTAGCGTCGCAAGGCCCTTATCGCGCGCAAGGCGGCCGAAATAGCCGACGATGACGGCGTCGGCGTCGGGCTCAGCGCCGATCGCCGTGCCGAGCAGCTGCCGCCGCAGCTCGCGCCCGGCGACGGCGTGGCGCGCCGGATCAAAGTAACGCAGCTCCACGCCATGAGACGAACCGGCACCCAGGACGGTAAGCTTGCGCGACGCCGCCAACCGCAGCGCCACCGCTTGTTGCGCCAGCGAGGGGCTGATCGCGAGCGTATGATCGGCGAGGCGACAGGTCAGCCATTGCGCGGCAAAGGTGAGCCAGCGCTTGGGCCCCCGCAGCGTGACATGGCGAATCCCACGTAGGGTGTGATGTGCCACCGGCACCCGCGCCAGCTTGCTGGCGAGCATGGCGAGCAAAGCGGCCTTGGGCGTTGAGCCGTCGACCAACGTCGGCCGCCAAGCGCGAAATAGCTGCGCCAATTGGCTAATTGCGCGCAGATCCGCCCATGGCGACATCGCGCGGCGCATAGGCACCACGACGTACTGCGCGCCTTCCGCCGCCGCGAGATCGGCGGCCGACGCCCCACTGTCGTCATCGCTGCTGACCAGGATGACGCGCACGCCTGCGCGCACCAGCTCGCGCAGCTGGCCGCGAAAAAACTCCGCGCTGCTCGCGCTGGTGATCACAAACACCGCCAGCGGAGACGCTGCCACGGCCGGCTCCATCATGGCGTCGTGTTGGCGCCGGCGCTGGCAAATTCGCTGCCCGGCCATTTACGCGCATATGCCGCGCGGGCGGCCTGCTGTGCTCGCAACGCCGCGTCAACAACCTCGCGCGCTTCAACTAAATCCGTCAGCGGCGAAATACGCGTCGCGATGGCCCTCGCAAAATGCGTAAGCTGTTGGCGCAGCGGCGTATCGCCCGCGGCCTGCGCCGCCGGCAGCGGCTGCCAAGCCGGCGCCGCGCCCTCCACAGGCTCGCCCGCGGCATACAACGTCGTCAGCGCGCCATGCTCATCGCAAACCACGGCGAGCTGCCCCTTAGTTCCGCGCACGCCCCAACTGCGCACGCGGCGCCCGCCCAGCCGCGATAGAAACAACCTCGCCGTCGGGCCATCTGCGTACGCCAACCGCAAGGCCACCTGGGCCAACGTCTTGGTCGCTTCATCCAGCGCGACGTTGCTCGCCTCGATGCTCTCGGGGGCGCGCCGCAACATGGCCGCGAGCAACGAAAAATCGTGCGTGCCAAGGCTCCAAATGACATCTTCATCGACGCGCACGCCGCCATCGTTGGAGCGCTCGATCTCGCAATGCACCACGTCGCCGACGAGGCCCACATGCACCGCGGCCATTAACTGCCGGAAGGCCGGCGCATAGCGCATCAGATGCCCCGCCATAACCATGCGAGCTGGCGCTTGCGCCTTGGCGGCGGCGGCGAGCGTCTCCACCTCGACGAGCGTTTGCGCGACGGGCTTTTCGATCAGCACGTCCTTGCCGGCGGCGAGCGCGGCGGTGGCTAAGGCGACATGCGTCGCCGCGGGCGTCGCGATCACCACCGCGGTAAGTCGCGGATCGGCCAAGACGGCGTCCAGGTCTCGCGTCGTTGCAAGTTGGCCCGCGCCTCCAGCCGCCGCGAAGTGCGCGGTGGCCTCGGCGCGCGCACGCTCGTCGAGATCGCACGCCGCGCGCAACGAAAAATCTGGGTGGCCTGCCAACGTCGCGACGTATTTTAGCCCCCAAGTTCCCGTGCCAATGACAGCGATGGAAATGCGGGACATGGCGCCGGTTCTGCTCAGGCTAGACTAGAAGGCGGCGCGAAGCCCCAGCATGACCTCGTCGCGGCCAAAACTCGGGTCGTCGCTAAAGCCTTGGTAGACCGAGCGATACTCGGTGGTCACCACCGTGCCAAGGTACTGCAGCGTCAGCGCGTAGCGTTCGCCAAAGGTGTAGCCCGCGCGCGCCACCAAGCTAAACACAAAGTCGTCGCGCACCGGCGCGCCGATATGCACCGGGATGCCGCCGTAGCGGCGAAGCCGTGCCGCGACGCCGCCGCTTAGCTGGATGCGACCGAGCAGATGAACGGCGCGCGCGTCGAAGCGATGATCGCGATAGAAATTTGCATTCACCGAGTCGAAGCGATCGAGCTCGTACTCGAGGGTTAGCCCGCCGCGCTCCGAGTACCGATAGCCCCACTCGAGCCCAACCACCGGCGCGTTGTAGCCAAGCCCAGACGAATAGCCCGCGTACTGCCAACCCGCGCGCAGCTTGATCGTCATCGATTCAGAGAGCTTGGTCGCAATGCCCGCGACGCCGCGGATGGGTTGCGAGCTCGATTTGTAGGGCGTGCCATTGAGATCGGTCGAGCCGATCGGCCCAAAGAAACCATAGGTAACATCGGCAAACAGGCGCGTAAACGGCAGCCATTGCCAGTTCCCTTGCAGGCCGATGGTGTGATTCATGCGATTGGCAAATTGCGTCTCGGATGCCTCGAAGATGTCGAGGTAGTTCTCGTAGCGCAGTTGTCCCCAAATCGCGCCGCCACCCGGCGCCCACGTCGCGCCAACGATGAGGTGATTGGAGAGGCGCGCGGTTGACGAGTTGTCCTCAAAGTTGCGCGGCCGAATATCGCGCAGCAAGCGCTCGTCGAGCTGGAACGACAGCGGCCGACCTGGGCGAAACTTAAACTCGCCGTCGATGTCGAAATTCAGGTTGCGCTGATCGCGCACGGTGGCGCGATCCGACAACATTTCTTCATACGTAAGGCGCGCGCCGACGCGCATCTCGACGTCGCGCGGCGCCGCGTCTTTGGCCGGCTCCTCAAAATCAAAGGACTCTTCGGTCGCGATTTTTTTAGACGCCAGGTCGAGCTTGGCGCTAAGGCGCATGATGCCCGCGCCTATCGCGCCCGCGTCCTGGTAGAAGACGTTGCTGATATAGCCAGCCTCGGCCTCGACCGCCGGGTGCAAAACCAGGCTATCGCCAACCGAGATGCCGGGGCCTTCCACGTCAGTCGCAGGCACCAGCGAGGCAACCTGGGCCTCGGCTTGGCCTGGCGCGAACGCCAACCCCATCACGCCTAGCCCGGCGAGTACGAAAGATCCGAGGCGCTTCATTTGGGTTACAGCGGCGCAAACGGGCTAGCGTATACCGTTCCCTCAAGACGCGTGTGATCCGTGTCGCCCGAGTTATCGGCGATCAGATCATCGTCGTCGGTTGGATTATTGTCGGAGTTCAGGCCCGTGACGCTCACGGCATTGGGCCCGACAAAGACGATTTCTTCGCCAAGACAGGTCTCGGCATCGTCGCGTTGGCCGGCGACTTTCTCATGCGAAATTTGCAGCTGCCCAAGTTGGTGTTCTTGCTCTGCAATATCTTCGGCGGCGGTGGCTTCGGTCAGCGCGATGGTCGCGATGTCGGCCAGATTTAGGAGCTGCTTGGCGACGACGAGGCGATCGTTGACGCAATTGAGCTTGATGACGTCTTTGTCTTTGCGCGCTTGGGCTTGCAGTTGGAGAATGCGGCGCAGCATTTTTTGCATTTCGCTGCTGTATTGCGCCGCTTGCTTAGAGATCTCTTTTGCCGACAGGCCCATCGTCGGCTTGGCCTTCTCGGCCACGACCGGCGCTACGACTGGCGCTACGACTGGCGGCGCAACCGGCGGTGCGACCTCAGGCGTTGCAACGACAGGTTCGACCACTGGCGCCGGCGCGGGGGCTGGCTGGGCAACCAACAGTTGGCCAGCGCCTCCCACGGCGAGCGAGCCCATGATGATGGTCGCCGCCAGAATTCGCATTGGGTCACGCAGTGGTTTCATAAGAAAATCCTACAATGTCGATAATTTACATACTGACACGGGTTCGGTCAACTTGTAGCGAACATTCGTCATAAGGATTGCAACCTTGGTCACACGTCTGTCCCTCTCCAGAGGGCGGGAGCGACGACGACAGCACCCCCTAATGTAGCCTCACACGCCAAGCAAGCCCAGCTGACCGAGCGACGCTCAGGGCCAGTGCCACCACCTCGCGGGGACCTTGGCATAGTGCGATTTTTTGCCCTACCTGCAGAGGTCGTGTGGGCGCAAGTGCGACAGCCATGCGGTTTAGATCCGGAGTGCACAAACGGGTTAGCAGCGAACGCGGCCGCGCGTCTATTTGGGTGGGCAACCCCAGCGTGGCCTGAGTGATGTAGCGCCACACACTGAACATCCGTGCCATCCGCGCGTTCGCGGCGGCGTCTCGCAAGTCGTCCCACGTCGGCTCTAAGGCACCGGCCGCCACCGTCTGGGCTTGCCAATGTCTCATAAGCAACGCGCCATCGACGACATTGACCAAGGGCACATAAAACTCGTGGCGAGCCATGTGCGCGATGTGCAGCAACAACGCGTCGAGCGGCGCAAGCTGCCAACCGTCGACGCCGCGATCGATCGCGCGCGCCCACCACGCCTCGGCGTTTAAGCCCGTCCGATCTGCATGCGCGATATGGCGATGCAGATCGATGGCAACCCCGACGCTCGCCGCGCCGCCGCGCCGTTTGAAGGTCATGGCATGGTGAGACGACGCGCGCTGATGGACGCCGCCGGTATGTGCAAAACCGCTGGCCCCAAGCACCTCGCAGGCGGCGTTAAACGCATCTGCGGGCACCAAGACATCGATATCCGACATGGGCCGCAAGCCCGGATCGTCGTAGAGGTCGAGCGCATAGGCCATGCCCTTAATCGGCGCCGCGGCGATGCCGCGCTTTGCAAACGCGGCGACTACCTCGCGCCACAACTCGCGCCGGACGTCCCAAAGCAGGGCATTCGCGATCGCATCGCGGCGGCATTGCGCCAAGCCGGCGCGCGCCGCCAGCGGCCCAAGCATGTGCTCACGCACCAGGCGCAGCGCCGCCGGCGACAGCGTCCACGACGCCGGCTCGCGCGGCTGGCTAGTCAGCGCACCGAGCTGCAGCTTCGCGGCCACCGTCCGCAGCACGGACAACACCTCATCGGCACGTGGGACGCTTAACGACGACATGGTGCGGCGGCGCGCGCCCATGCTACCCTCGCGCCGTGGACGTTTCTACCGCAACCTATCGCCGCAATCCACTGACGGCCGGACGCATCGTCGATGGCCAGGCGTTCGTCATTACGCCGGACAACAACAAGCTGCACTCGCTCAACGCCACGGCGACGCATTTGTGGGTTGCGGCGGCGAGTGGCCTAACCCTGCCGCAAGCCGCAACCGCGTTATGTGACGAGTTTGACGTCACCTTCGACACCGCGCTGGCCGATGCGGCGCGCTGCATGGATGATCTGGTGGCGCGGGGTATTTTGGTTGCCCTTGCCTGAGGTCGACCTCGGCTACGACGCGGTCGCACATCAATACGATGCGTGGCACGGCGACGAGATAAGCGTGCGGCGCTTTGCGCGCATCGAGGCGGACATGCTGCGGGCGGCCAATGCCGCGCGCGTCGTGCTGGAGATCGGCGTCGGCACGGGGCGATTTCTCTCGCAGGTGCGCGCACCACAGCGCATTGGGGTCGACCCGTCACCGCGCATGCTCGACGTGGCGCAGGCGCGCGCGCACGACGACACGCGGCGCGACGCTGGGCTTGCCGCAATGGACTTGCGCCTTGGCGATGCCCACGCGCTGCCGGTGCGCGATGCCAGCGTGGATGTCGTCGTCGCGCCCAAGGGCGTGTTTCGCTATCTGCGCTGGGAAGCCGCGTTTGCCGAGGTGTGGCGCGTCCTCGTCCCTGGCGGCCAGGCCTTTGTGCATCAGTATCGCGCGCCGAAGCTACCGTTGCGGCAGCGCTGGTCGCTCAACCACATCGTGATGCATCGGTTGTCGTCAATCTACGAGGCCAGCGATTTGGTGCACGTGCGCGAGATCGAGACGCTCGCGAGCTGGGAGGCCGCGGCACGCGGCGCGGGCTTTGCGGAAGTGACCAGCGCCTGTTGGCGGCCGCTGCGCATACCGCCCTATGTCATCGCCGTGCCGTGCGCGCTGCCAGCGTGGTCGCATGTCGTAACGCGGCTGATCAAGCGGCCGTAAGCGGCGGCCCCGAGTCCGTGTCTTAGTTCTGCTTTGGCGGCGGCGGCGTCATGCGCAGCGCCTGCGGCAGATCGATGCCGGTGATCACGTCGCGATGCTTGTAGATCAGGCGGCGCAACGCGACGCTTAGACCATTTTCCAACTTGTGGCTGACGAGGCCCTTGATGATGCCGCCTTTCGAGGTGGCGCGCGCCTCGGCGGTTGCGGGATCTTTGCCAAAGAACAGCCCCAAGAATATTTTTTCGGTGATGGCGGCGTTTAACGCCGGCCCCGCGAGAAACCATTTATGGAGCTCAATGGCGTCGCCATCGATCTTCACGTCTTGCAGCAGCGCGACGGGCTTGCCCTTGGAGATGACCATAATGCCGGTGCCAGCCGCGGGGCGGTCGTATTGATCGAGCTGGTAGGAGCGCAGGCTAAGCGCATCAATGCCCAACGCCGCGATGATTTCAGTTGGCGTGGTGGCGTCGATCACGGCCTGCAGATTGCTGCCTTCTGGCCATTGAAAGGCATTGCTCGATTCGATCTGGAGGTAGTGATCTTTTAATAGCCGCACGCCGTCGGTGCCGGTTTCATTGACATTTTTATCTTCGGTGAGCAAAAAGGTAGCCTGCACCCCGAGCTGATCGGCACGCGTGAGGTCAAACAACGGGCCGCTGCGGCCGCTTTGCGCGTCGCCCAGGAAGCCGCCGGCGATCGACGACAGGGTTTCTGAAATATTGGAATCGGTCGCGGGGTTATAGCCGCGCGCCGACATGCGCGTGCCCTTGACCGTGTTGGTCACGAGTTCCTGCAGTTTTGTTTGGATCGTGGACTGCCAATTGAGGCCGCCAAATTCTGATGAACGAAAGGTCACGGTGACGACGCCCGTGGCGAAGTCGTAGCGAACCTCATCGAGCTCTTCGTTGATGGGCCCCAGCACGTCGATAAACAAGGGTGCGTCGATGGTCAGCGAGTCCAGCGAGGCGCTCATGACGAGCCGCTCTTGCCGCGTCGTGTAAACGTCGACCAGGCCGCTCTTGTAGAGCCAGGTATTGGGTGGAATGGTGAACCACACGCTGAGTTTTTGCGGTGAAAGCCACGGCGGCATGCCGAAAGACTTGTCGCCGTCTTCGTCCTCCCACTCGTAGAGGTGCGAGTCGTCTTGCTCGACCGGGTCGATGCAGGCCGAGGCGGCAATGCCAAGGCCCGCGGTAGCGACGAGCGCGACCAAGGCTGAGGTGGCGTGGTGACTAGAAGGTCGCGGTCGACGGGATTGGCGCTGCATCCCAGAGGGTAATGCAACGCGTACGCCAAGACAGCGCGAATGATTTCATTTAGTTAGGCGGCCACGGGTGAGGCCACGCCGGCCTCGCAGGTGACGGCAGTCCCCGCCCCGAGCGATGGTGGTACCGTCGCGGCGATGCGCCGGCTGTGCCTGTCGAATCTCGAAATCGAGCTGCGCGAACTCAACCCGGGCGCGCTCGCGGGGTTGTGGCATGGCTATGCGCGTTTTCCATCGTGGAAAAACGTGCCCGATTTGGTGATCGAGATTGAGCGTCTCGCGGCGCTGCCGGCGGCGCATGCGCCCGACGAGATATTCCCCGCCTTTGCGCGCGAGCGGGCGGCAGCTGGCGGCGCGGCGCAGACGGCGTTGCGCCTGCGCCGCTACGACGCGTGGGGCGAGATTTCGCGCGGCGCCGACGGCCGCTATGTCGCCCGCTTCACCGTCGGCCCGAGCGCCAATAGCCTCGAGGCCTGTCTGCGGATCGCGATTTCTGCGGCACTGCCGAGCACGGGCGCGATCTTAATGCATTCGTCGGCGGTGAAGCTGGGCGGCGCGGCCTTGGTGTTTTCGGGCGTAAGCGGCGCCGGCAAGAGCACGATTTCCGAGCTGCTCGCGACGCGCGAGGGGCTCGAAAAGCTCGCCGACGAACTGCTGCTGCTGCAGTCTCCGCGCGCGCCAGGACAGGCGTGGTCGCTCGTCGTCGCGCCGTTCTTGGGTGCCGCCGGGCTCCCGCATGGCGCGTCGCTCCCGCTGACCGCGGTGCACATGCTTATACAAGCCCCCGCTCATCGCAAGCGCCGCATGCCCGCTGGCGAGGCCTTGCGCGAGGTGATGAAGCACATCTTGGTTTACACCGGGTTACCTGGCACCGCCGAGGCCGTGCTGGGCGTGGCCGCCCGTTTGTGCGCCGAGGTGCCGGTGTATGCCCTTGAATTTGAGCTTACGACCCCATTACGGCCAATCCTGAGCCCGCCGGCGGCGGATTCGCGACAATCGTCATAGTCCAGCCCGGCAATGCGCTCTATCCTTACAGCGTGAAGATTTCGCAGGGTGCCGCCGACCTGCTCGCCGAGCGAGCGTTTCGCGCCAAGGCACCGGTGACGGCGACCTTCCAGGTGACGGATCGCTGTAACTACGCGTGCACGCATTGCTATCAAGAGCACGTCGATAAAAACGAGCTGTCGTTTGACGAGGTCGCGCGCATCCTCGGCGAATTGGCCGACGCGGGCGTGTTGTTTTTGACGCTGATGGGCGGCGAGTTTTTCATGCGACGCGACGCCGATGACATCTTGCGCCGGGCGCACGAGCTCGGCTTTGCGATCAAGCTGCTCACCACGGGCCATCACGTGACCGACAAGCGCGCCGATTTTTTGGCAACCATGCGGCCGCTGCAGGTCGACATGTCGCTCTACGCCGCGACGCCGCATCTGCATGAGGGCGTCACCCGGCAAGAGGGTTCGTGGGCGCGCACCGTCGCGGCGGCAAAGCGCCTGATCGCGCGGCAGATTCCGGTGGTGCTCAAGGCACCGGTGATGGAGACAAATGCCGGCGATCTGGACGAGCTGGCAAAACTCGCCACCGCGATGGGCGCGCAATACGCGTTCGACGCCAAGATCACCGCCATGGAGACGGGCGAGCAAGCGCCAGTCAATCTGCGCATGCGCGAGTCGACGCTGCGCACGTTTTATGGCGAAACCATGCAGCAGTATCTCGCGCAAACGTATGCCGGCCACGACGCGGCCGCGCGCGAGTCGCTGCGCCCACTCGAGCATTCGCCCTGCCGCGCCGGCCAACAGTCGGTTTCGATCAACCCGCAGGGCCAGGTGTGGCCGTGCAACGCCTTGCCAATGCCCGTGGGCGATTTGCGCCAGCAAGCCTTTGCGGAGATTTGGTTTGGCTCAAAGGCGCTCGACGAGGTGAGGCACCTCACGTGGGCATCGATCGCCGAGTGCAATCGATGCGAGCTTCGCGCCTATTGTCAGCGCTGTCACGGCATGGCCTTGGTCGAGCAAGGCGCCATCGCGGGACCATCGCTTGAGGCGTGCCGCCATGCGGTCGCGGTGCGCGACACGTTGCGCGAACAGGGCCTTATTGCGGCGACCGAGACGGCGATGCCGCCAACATGGAGCCGGGTCGATGCCGATGGTCAACATGGCGAACGCACGCGCACGTCAGGCCACCTTGGCGAATCGACGACATCCGCACCAATCGCTAGCAAGCGCCGCCCCAAGGGGTTGCGCGTACTTTGAGACTTGCACTTTCGTGGGGGAACATCGTGAATAAATCACAATTACTGGGTGCGCTTGGCGCGTTTGGCTTTTGACGTTGACGTCGCTTACGACGCTTGGCTGCGGCGACGGCGATCTTTGCCGAGAGGCGATCGCCATCGAGCTCGAGACGCCGACCGGGGTGATCAACGTCGATGGCAACCCCGAGTTGCAAGGCACGCAGCTCGACGTCGTGGTCACGACCAATGCGCAGGCGCGGGTACCGCTCTTGCTCACGGTGACGCGGGCCGACGGCGAGGAGGTTACCAGCCAGGTGCTGCTTGCCCCAGGAGATGGCACCGCGACATTTCGCGATGTCACCGTGCCCAGCGGCGAGCTGACGTTTGCCGTGACCGCCGAGGCTGGGGCGTGCGGCCGCGCCAGCGACGACCTTGTCGCGCAGATCGCGATTGATGCCAATTGTACGCTCGCGCTTGATCCGACCCCGCACGAAAATGCGTTCTATGCTCCGCGGCTGGTGCTGCGCGCCAGCGACGACCTCGACGCCGAGGTGGACGATCTACAAGTCGACGCGACGCTCGGTGCCCTGCCCGGTTACGGCGTGGAGTTCATCGCCGTTGACGGGGAAGGCAGCGAAGAGGTGCTGCACAGCATCGAAGCGATCGAGGACGAGCCGGTGACGGCGCGCGTGACCTTGCGCGACGGCGAGCGCACGCTGTTTACCCGCTGCACCTCGCCCGACGCGGCCAGCGATGAAACGTTGACGCCGGGCGAATCGGGCCATCAAGCGCTGTTTGTCGATAACGTGGCGCCAACCTGCGAATTCACCACGCCCTTGGCCGGCTCTTCCATCACCACCGCCGCCGACAAGGACGATGCCATCGGCAACGGCTTGCAATACGATCTGGTGCTCGCGGTGGCAGACGCCGACGCCCAGGGCGAGAGCGCCACGATCTCGATCACGCCGCCTGGCAGCACGACGGCGGTGGACGCGGAGGTGCCGATTACGTTTGGCCAGGCCGTGCTTGAGGCAACCTTCACCGATACCGGCGCCGAGGCGTGGCAGCTCGCCGCGACCGCGAGCGATCGCGCCGGCAACACCTGCGAGGCCGTCAGCGATCTGCGCGTGGTGTTTGGTGGTTGCGAAATCACCGCGACCTCGGCTCCAACTAACATTGATGCCAACCCCGGGACCGCCGGCGTGCAGGTGACTGCCAATGTGCAGGTCGCCGCGGCGTGCATCGGGCGCACTATTACCTCGGATTGCGGCAGCAACGACCCTGGCGGCGTCGCGACCGGCAACAACAACTTTGCGGTCACCGTGTGCGCTGGCAGTTCGTGCGAGACGCAGCAAACCTGCACCTTTCGCGTCACCACGGCCGGCGGCATCGAGACCACCGACTCGGTGCAGCTCGCCTTTGATAACATTGCGCCGGCGGTGGCGCTGCAGCTCATCGCGCCGCCGGTATCGTGCGGCAACACGATCACGGCGGCCGACGACGCGAATCCCGGCTTGCCTGGGGTGCAGGCCATCGTGCGCGTGCTCGCCTCGCTCACCACGGATCGTGAACTCGTACACACCAAGCCCGATACGTCGACGGAGACCTTAGATGGCAACGTCGCCGGCGGCGAGGTGACGGTAACGCTTGAGCCAGGTCTTAACACCTTCCGCGGCCATGCCACGGATACGTTTGGCAATGCGGCGCAGAGCGCGTTGTGCAGCCTCACCTTGGCTGACCTCGCGGTTTCCTTCTCGCCGCCGATCGCCGACGGCCTCGTCGGCGCGCTCGATGGCACGCTTAGCGGCGGCGATCTGGTGCTCGATATTTGCGGCACCGTCAGCGAGTCGGGTACCGCGGTTGAAATTGAAATCGATGGCGGCGCCGCGTTGGCGGCCATCGAAAATGGCAACACCTGGTGCGTCGATAACGTCGCGCTGGCAAACGGCGCGCATACCATCTTCGCTGAGGCGACCATTGGGCCGCGCGTTGGCCAGGCGACGCTGGCGCTCATGGTCGATTTGACGCCGCCACCAGCCGTCACCGCCGTGGTGGCGACGCCGCTGACGCGGCAATCGCTGCAGCTGCAATGGACGGCGCCGAGCAACGTCAGCGACGTCGCGGGCTATGTCATCAAGGCGAGCAATTCGCCGATTAACGAAGGTAACTTTGATGCCTTGCCGGTGGCGTTGACCGTGGTTGGCGCCGGCGCGGCAAATTCGACCCAGCTTGCCAATCTCGCCTCGCTGCGGCCAGGCGCGCTGGTACATCTCGCGGTGGTCGCGTTTGATGCCGCGAGCAATCGCTCAACCCTCGCCAGCGGCTCGGCGACCTTGGCCTTTACCAAGATCGGACCGGCCTTTCTCGGCTTTCCAATTGGCGATGCCGCGCTCGGCCGCACCATGGTCAGCGGGCGCTTTAACAGCGATGCGTTTGACGATCTGGCCGTTGCGGCGCCCTTTGAGGCCGACGGCCTGGGGCGCGTCTACGTATATTTTGGCAGCGCGAATGGCACCGCGGTAACGCCTGGCGCGACGCTGCAAGGCACCGAGGCGAGCGCGCAATTTGGCAATGGCCTGACCGCGATGCGTTGGAGCAGCGCCACCATGGACGATCTGGCGGTGGGCTCGCCGCTCGCCGGCGGCATCGACGGTCGCATCTACATCTTCGAGCCAGGTGCGTCGGGTCTTGCGGGCACCAAGCTCGATACGAGCGCCGAGGTGACCATCAATGCCGCGGGTGGATGGTTTGCCTTCGGCGCCATCGGCTACACCCTGACGACTGCGCGCTTTGACGGCGACGCCAACGATGACCTGATTATCGGCGCGGTGGCGGCCAATGGCTTTCTCGGCGGCGCGGCAGTGATCTACGGCGGCACCATCACCGGCAATGTGGTTGACCTTGACGACACCGACTTCACCGGTCTTGGCGGCGCGGCGGTGTCGATCATCAACAATCCAAATCCCGCGGCGACCGACCTTTTTGCCAACTACGTGCACAACGTCGGCAAGACCGGGGGCGCTAGCGATCTCACCGATGATTTGCTGATTGGCTATTCCGACGACGTCGCGTCCGCGAGCACCACCAACAACCGCGTGCTCCTCATGCGCGGCACGGTGGCGCGGCCCGCCGACAACACCGTCGCCGTGCGCGCCTTTGACGTCGCCCGCGACGTGATCTTTGATCTCGATAGCGTCGACACCACCACGGACTTTGCCGCCGCGGCCTCTTCGATCGATGACCAAAACAGCGACGGCGCGCGCGATGTCGTTATTTCGGCATTTCGCGAGGGCACCGGCGCGGTCTATGTGGTGGATGGAAACGTGCTCGGCAACGCGCAAGGCATCGCGCTGTTGTCGAACGCGACGCTGCGTCTCTCCCGGATCACCGGCGCCGCGCCGCACACCTTATTCGGCGTCGCGATCGCAAATAACAGCCTCGCGAGCGCCGCCGACATCGACAACGATGGCCTGGAAGATCTTGTCATCGCGGCGAGCACGGCGCCCGGCGCGGTCTACGTGGTTTGGTACGGCGGCTCGATCCCTTCCGGCAACGCCACCTCGGCCAGCGCTAACTACGTCTTGCCCGCCGATGCCTCAATCTCGATGTCGTATCCCAACAACGGCGGCGCCGGCGGCGTGCTGCTTTGGTGCGACGTCAACGGCGATGGCCTCGACGACCTGGCGCTCTCGAGCAGCCACGACAACACGCGCGACGGCTTGTTTGAAGTGCTGACGCGCTAAATAGGAGCTTGATATGTCTATCGTGCAAATCGTAGAGCTTAGGCCGCAAGACCTCGCAGCCACGGCGAAGGACGTGCTTTCGGCGTGGCAAGGGGGGCTGGTGGTCGTGATCAAGGCGCCGCGAGGCGAGGCGTTGGCCGACGTCCGCGCCGTCTACGACGCGCTGTTGCCGAGGCTTGGGACCCCGCACTTTTTGGCGGAAGACTCGCGCGTAGGCGATCGCAGCGCGCAACGCACGGGCGAACTTTGGATGGAGGTCAGATACGACCCAACCATCCCAGATGCGTATCGCCACTCACCCAATGCGCAGCCGCTGCATACAGATGGCTCTTACATTCCGTCGTTTCCTAACGCGACGCTGATGTGTTGCATTGCCAATGCGGGGCAAGGCGGCGAGACGACGTTTATCGGGGCACCCGCGCTGGTCGAGGTGCTGGCCGCCGAGGCGCCAGGTTTGTTGGCGCGACTTGAGCGCACGCTCATGCCGCATGCGCGGTCCGGCGATGCGCGCACGGTGCCGGTGATTCGGCGCGAGGCTGGCACAATCTTGATGAACTGGAATTACTATTGCGTCGCCGGCGATGTCGCCCCAGAGGTCGCCGCCTTGCGCCAAGAGTTTTTTGACTTCTTGCGCGATTCGCCTGGGGTCGCGGCCGCAACGACGGCCGTGAAATTGGCGCCTGGCGATGCGGTGGTGTGGCATGACGACCGCCTGCTGCACGGGCGCAACGCCTTTGTCGCCCATGCCGTGGCCGAGCGCTTTCTGTGGAAATGCGCGGTCGACGTGGGCGTGTTTGCTTGAAGCTGTCGCGCCTGGCCTTTGGCTCGATGCGCCTCCACGAGCGCTCGCTTGATGATGCGGCCTGGCTCAGCTTGCTGCGCGCATCGCTCGATGCGGGCGTGACCACCTTGCACTCGTCGACCGAGTACGAGAGCCACGATCGGTTCTGCGGGCTGCTGCGCCAGCTTGGCGCCGGCGATCGCGTGCAACACATCGTAAAGCTCGCCGAACCTCATTTTGGCGATGCCGCGTTTGATCGCGCGCGCCTAGTTGCCAAGGTCGACGCGTATCTGCAGCAGCTGGGCACCTCTACGTTGGATGCCGTCCAGTGGATGTGGCGCGGCGACCTTAAAGACGAGGCCGGCAGGTTGCGGGGGTTTTCGGCGCAAATTGACGAAATCGTCGACGCGTTTGCCGAGCTCAAGCGTGCTGGCAAGGTAGCAGCCGTTGCGCCCTTCCCGTACACCGCAGCCTTTGCCGATGCGCTCATTTCGCACGGCGGCTTTGACGGCCTCGCGGTGTACCTCAATTCGCTGGAGCGCGACATGGTGCCGCAAATCGAGCGCGCGGCCGATGCCGGCATGGGCACCATTGCCATTCGTCCGTTGGCCGCCGGCAAGGCGCTGGCAGCGGCCTCGCCCGCGCAATGCCTTGCCGAAGTTTTGCGACAACGCGGCGTCAATTGCGCGGTGGTTACGTATTCGTCACTAGCTCATCTTGAGGATTTGGTCGCCGCCGTTTAGGCCCACATCGCGGCGCGGTCGTAGGCGGCCTCGACGCCATCGACGGTCCGCCGTATGTCGAAGATTTCATGCGCGCGGCGTTTCGCGGCGGCAGCGCGGCGAGCGGCCTCGTCTGGGCGCGCCAGCGCATCAAGAATAGCCACCGCCAACTCGGCGGGCTGGCGCGGCGGCACCAACCATCCGGTCTCGCCATCGCGCACCATATCCGGGTGACCGCCCACGCGCGTGGCGATCGCCGGCACCCCAAGCAAGGCGCCCTCTCCGGTGCCGCCAAGATTCTCGCTATGCGACGGATACAGCGCGATGTTGAAATCGGCGTACATGTCGCGCACGTCGCTGCGCGTACCGAGAAATACCACTTGGTCGCCTAGGCGTTCTTTGCCATAGCGCACGATGCGCTGAAAGTAGGCCTCTGCGTGCCCCCATGGCCCGCCGACAAATACCAGCAATGCGTTTGGATGGGTTTGGCGCACACGCACCATGGCATCAATGGCGTCTTCGTGGCCTTTGAGGCCCCGGGTTTGCCCCAAATAGCGCTTTGGCGCATATGCATAGGCGAGCATGCCGATGATAGGCACGTCGTCGGCGACGCCCAGCTCCCGCCGCAAGGTGCCTGGTGGCCGCGGGATAAACGAATCGACGTCCATGCCGTTGTAAACCATAAAGGTGCGCTCGGCGGGTACGCCGCGGCGAATGTACTCGGCCTGCGTCCATGTGCACGACCCGATCCAGCCATCTCGTTCCCCCGCGGTTGCAAGCTCGGCACGCGCGGTCGCCTCGTATTCCATGTGAAGCGGACCGGGCACATGAAACAGCCTTGGCGTCTACCCCGCGCGTCACCAGCAGCTGCATTTGCCTTAGCGCCCACTTGCCGCCAACCGCCGTCTTCATTAAGTGCAGAACACGCAAGTCGCCAGCGTAAGGGAATGCCCACCAGCGCTCAACAATGCCTGGCGGTAATTGCCGGCCGCCGCGGCAACTGTGTTTAAATTGCTTGGTGCATCGCGGCAGCTACCTCGCGATTAAGCGCGCCCTCGATATAGTCGGTGCCAGCGCCGGTCTCTGCCTTGGCGCCCCCGTGCTAGTCGGCATCGGGGTCGCGAGCGCGTGCAGCGGTGGCTGGCCGGTGCTGTTTACCCAACCGCGAGCTGGGCGGCACGGCGCCATCTTTCACATGATTAAGTTTCGCACCATGCGCGAGGCGTTTGATGAAACTGGCGCGCCGTTAGCTGATGCCGAGCGCTTGACCCCCCTTTGGCAGGTGGCTGCGTGCCTCAAGCCTCGACGAGTTGCCCGAATTGTGGAACGTCCTGCGCGGCGAGATGAGCCTGGTTGGGCCGCGGCCGCTGTTGTCTAAATATCTAACACGCTACTCACCAGCCCAGGCGCGACGCCACGAGGTGCGGCCCGGCCTCACCGGGTGGGCGCAAATCAACGGCCGCAATGCGCTGTCGTGGGACGAGAAATTCGCCTTCGACATCTGGTACGTCGATCACGCGAGCCTCGCGCTCGATCTGAAGATCTTGTGGCGCACGGTGATGGCGGTGTTGCGGCGCCAAGGCCTTGCGAGCGGCGACGAGGCGACGATGAGCGAATTTATGGGGTCGACGGCGCCGATAGCCGAGTCTGATGCTGACGCCAAGCCTGCCACATCAAGACCGGCCACAGCGGGCCATGCCAATCACGCGTCCCAGCCAGAAACCCCTGCCAACGACGGCGAATAATTTCCGGCTGCAAAAATCCATCTTCGCGCAGGGCGCGCTCAAACAGCAGGCTTTCCGCCCAGTCCCGCAACGGGCCGCGCAGCCATGGAACGACCGGGATCATGAAACCCATCTTGGGGCGCTCGAATAGCCGCGGCGGCAACTGGCGTGCGAGCAGTTGCCGCATCACGAGCTTGCCGCGATCGCCGGCAACCTTGGTCGCATACGGCAGGCGCCACGCCAGCTCGACGACGCGGTGATCGAGCAATGGCAGCCGCGTCTCAAGGCTGTTTGACATCGCCGCGCGGTCTACTTTGACCAGCAGGGCGTCGGCGAGATTTTGCACGGTGTCGACATACATAGCGCGTTCGGTGACATTGCCCCGCGCCAGGACGTCTTTGGTTAGCGGCATGATGCCCCGCGGCTCCGCGACATCCGGCACCACCCACTCGGGGTGATACCACAAGCTCATCAATAGCTCGTAGAAGGCGTCGAGATCAGCGGCGCTGGCGATATCAGTGCGGCGGCGCAGCCAATCAAGGGCGCGCCGATCTAGCGTAGCGGCGTCGCCATCGCGCGACACGGCGGCGACCAAGCGATCGGCGACAGTCGCGAGCGCACGTCGCCCCGGGAGGTCGTAGAAACGCGCCAGCTTGCGCAGTGTGGCATAGCGCGGATAGCCGGCAAGAATCTCGTCGCCGCCATCGCCGGTAAGCGCCACCGTGACGTGCTGCCGCGCCAACCGCGACACCAGCGTGGTTGGAATCTGCGAGGAATCGGCGAATGGTTCGTCGTAAATGGTTGGGAGCTGCGGAATCAGCGCGAGCGCGTCGGCTCCGGTTACGTGAAACTCCGTGTGATCAGTGCCCAAGCGCGTCGCGACCTCGCGCGCATACGCCGTCTCGTCGTAGCGCGCGCTGTCAAATCCGATCGAAAAGGTTTTGACCGGTCTCGTAGATTGCTGCTGCATCATCATCACCACAAGCGACGAATCGATGCCGCCCGACAAGAACGCACCCAGCGGCACGTCGGCGACCATCTGCTCGCCCACCGCGCGCGCCAGCTCGGCGCCAAACTGGTCAGCCGCGTCGTCGAGCGACACCACCAGCGGCGCGGCGAGTCCGGCCTCGGCGACGTCGCGAAACGAATAGTACGACTGCGGCTCGGCGCCCCGTTGCGTCGGCGAGATACGCACCCACATCCCCTGCGGCAGCTTGTGAATGCCCTGGTAGATCGAACGCGGCGCGGGCACATAGCCATGCCGCATGAATTTCATCAGCGCGCCGCGATCGATATCGGCGGCAAACTGCGGATGCGCTTGCAGCGCCTTAAGCTCGGAGCCAAAGAGCAAAAGTGAACCACCACGCACCCAACCGTAGTAGAGCGGCTTTTCACCCATCCGATCGCGCGCGAGATACAGCGCCCGCTCGGTAGCATCCCACACCGCAAGCGCGAACATGCCGCGCAACTTGGGCAAGGTGGCGACGAAGCCGTATTGCTCGATACATGCGAGCAATACCTCGGTATCTGATCTGCCCCGAAAGCGATGGCCCTGCGCAGCAAGCGCCACACCAAGTTCGCGATGGTTGTAGATCTCGCCGTTAAACGCGATCGTGTAGCGGCCGCTCGCCGAGGCCATTGGCTGCTGTCCAAGCGGCGATAGATCTAGGATGGCAAGACGGCGAAAACCAAACGCGACGTGCGCGCCATCGCTCCACGTGCCGGCGTCGTCGGGACCGCGCGTCGCGATCGCTGCCGCCATACGCCCCGCTAGCTCTCGGGCCGGCGCAGCGGCCAGGCCGTCGGCGTCAAGAAGGCCCGTGATCCCGCACATGCACGACGTTCATACCATATTATTGCGCGCGAGCCCGCCGTCGCCAGGCTCGCCGCCAAAGGCCGAGCATGGCAAGTGCGCCCGCGATCGCTGCCGCGCTCCGATCGTCATTGCCCGCCTGGCAGCAACCACCCGTCGCCAACTCACCCGGGGGCGGAGGCGGCGCAATTGGGGGCGGCACGTCGACATCGGTGTTGATCGTCACGCCATCGCTGACGGCGTCGGGCGAGGCGCGGCCGTCGGCGGCAATGGCGCGTACCGCGAAACGATAGTTGCCGCCGTTTTGCAGCGGCAGGTCGGTTAGCGTAACGTTGGTGCCGGCGACGTTGAGCCAGCCGTCGACATTGGGTGCCGGCGAGCCCGCGGGCGCCGAGATAAACTCGCCATTGTGATCGGCGAGCGCTACTTGATAGCGAATGGCGCCAGGCACCGCGCTCCACGACGCCGCGAGGTCACCAGCTGTTTCTAAGTAGTCGACGTCGACGCCAAACGGCGCAAGCTGTGGCGCGAGATCCTCTACCAGGGCCGGCGAACCGATCGGCGCGTGCTTTAGGCCGTAGAGATATCCGTCAGCGACCGACACCACGATTTCATCGAGCCCATCGCCATCGGTGTCGCCAAAAGCGAGCGCGCCCACCGCGGTGTCAAATTCATAAGCGAACTGCAAAGCGCCGTTACACGGATTAACCGCATAAAGCCAGCCATCGCTCGAGCCGAGCACGGCGCTGGGCACGCCGGTCCCGGTGAGGTCTTTATGCACGTGCGCCGAGGTCAATTGACCTGCGCGCACGCCGGCGTCTGTCATGGCCTGGGCGGACGAAAACACCTGTCCTTCCGCCAACCATTGCACTTGCGGCGCGCGGGACGCACCGCCGCTCCCCGCGCCATCGTCGCGATAGAGCGCCAGTTTGCCGCCATCTCGAACCGAGCCAGCGACGATAACGCTATCGATCGCGCCAGCGCCTCCGCTGCCCGACAGCCCATCGACGCCGGGGCACTGCGCAACCGCCGCATACGGAAACGGCAGATCGTCCTCGCTTGAGGTCCACCGCGTGGCTAGCGTTTCGTCGAGCGTGCGCAGCGGGTGCAAGCCGCCTTGCAACACCACAGAGGGCGTGCTTCCGCCACCAAGCGTCGTCCACATCGGCATGAAATACGCCATGATCAAAGGACCGCCCACCATCACTTCGACGCCGGTGCCGCCGTCAATGACGCGCGTGCCGTAGTGATGAATGATCGCGTCGTCGCGACCATCACCGGTGACGTCGGCCGCGGCAAATCCCGCCGGATTGCGATTCTCGCGGCCAAGCGTCTCGTATTGCCACATGATGGCGCCACTCGCGCCATCGAGCGCGGTCATGCGGACCACGAGATCGCTACGCAGACCCCACTGCACCAAGGCATCGGCGACTCCATCGGTGTTGAGCTGAGCGGGCACAACATCGCCAAACACGTTGATGCCCCCGCCAAGGGTGCTTGACCAAATGGTGTTGCCCGTGGCGTCAAGGCGCATCACCTGTTCCGCATTCGGTGTCACCGAGCGATCGAGGCGACGGCACATCACGCCGGAGCCACCGCTGTTGGCGATGACGGCCGGCGACTTCGCATCGGGGACTTCCCACAGCAGCGCGGGCGGCCGCACCATCAGCGCCTCGCTGGCGCTGCTCGCCACCAACACACCTCGGCTATCGCTAACGACGATCGCGTCAGGCGAAGCGGCTCCGAGCAGGCCTACAACCGGCGCCATGGGCATGTGATTCCATCCGCCGTGATCGTAGTAGCTACCCGCCGGTGCACGCCATCGCGACGCGAGATTGGCCGTCAAGAGTCCATGCACGTAGCCATCGCTCGTGGTGACAATGAGGCGGGCTGGCGCGGCGGCCGGCGCCGTCGGAGCTGAACCGGGCGACCGCACATGTAAGGCGCCAATCGCACCCAGTTGCGCCGCGCCAAACGAGCGACTCGCACGCACCACCGGCGCGGTCACCGGCACGTCGGCGACGTCATAAACGAACAGCGTCGTCGCGGCGGCGTCGGTCATCCATAGCTCGGGCAAGTCGTCACCCGTGATGTCAAAGGTCAGCGGTCGCGCGGCGGTGGTTTGGCGCGCGCGCAGCAGCCAGTCTTGGCTCATTGCGATGCGGCGATTTGCTAGCTTAAGCCAAGACGTCACCGGCTCGGCACCGCCGCGGCTAAATCGCCAAAATCCGGCATCCTTGCCCGCTTGCGTCGCAATGAGCGCAAACGGTACTTCTCCGGCGGCAACGGGCGGTTGGCCTTCCAACCGCATCGGCACCAAGGCGGTCACCACGGCATCTGGGATCGCCGCAAGCACCGCGCCCGTATCTGCATCGAGCACATACGTCACGAACTGCCCGCCCGCCAAGGTGCCGCTAATGACCACCTCGCGCGCGCCGTCGCCATCTAGATCGAGCAGCGAGTTCGGCGCCAGCGTCATGCCGCCGTCGATCACGCCGGCATCAAAGAACCACACCACGTCCAGTCGCGCCGGGTCATCATTTGTCGCGGCTACATAGGCGAGGCGGAATACGCGATGTCCATGCCCAGCGGTGGCCAGTTGGCTCGAATGCGCACAAAGCAAATCGCGCGGCGCGCCCGAGCTCTGCTGATCTGGTGGCACCGGCTCGCATTGCGCGAGGCCCAGCCATGCCGACAAGGGTGCCGTTGCCGCCATGGGCGCCGCCGCGTCGCTCGGCGCAAACATAGACCAGGTGTCAAAATCGGCAAGATTGCCCTCGAGCAGGCCATTTCCGTCGAAATCGTCAACAACAAGTGAGGTGCCACCGCCGCAATAAGCGTGTGGCAACTCCGCCATGATCGCAGCATTGGTGAGCCCCGAAGCGAAGTCGTAGATGTAGCCGGTGTTGCCGCTATTGAGCCCGCAGCAATAACATTCTTGGATCCACAGCTCGGTGGACCCGTCGCCATTAAAATCTGCGGCCCGGACGGCGCCAATAGTTCCCATCTCGCCAAATGGCTCGGCCCACAGCACGGTACCGTTTCCTGGCCGCAACAAGTAGACTTGGGCGCTCGATGCAACCGCGACTTGAACATCACCGTTGCCATCAAAATCCGCGATCGCGATAACATTGGTTAACTCGAGATTGGCCGAACGCCAGGAGACGTCACCAGAGGCATCAAACTTGACGAGACGGCCGGCGGCGACGACGTAGGCAACGACCACGTCATCGGTCGCGTCACCGTTGCCATCAAGCGGGCCCGGCTCAAAGGCCGTGAGCAATTGCTGCGATCCAACCCGGCCACCAAGAAATTGTCTCCAATACGGCGCCGGTGAGGTGATGTTGCTGACGCCGTTCGCGGCGCCAGTACGCGCGGCGTCGTGGCGGGCCATTGGCCAATCGGCATTGGCGATGCGGGTGCCGAAAACCAACAACGCCATCATAGCGAGCGAGGGCCACGATCTTGCGCTCCACTCGAGCATCGACCGTATTGGCCGCATTTGCCTCATAACGGCACCTTAGCGCACGATCGGACGCGCCGGCGTGCCAATCGCCGTGCACCCCGGCGGCACATGCTTGACGACCGTCGCACCAGCGCCCACAACGGACCACGCACCCACATGTGCGGTTGGAATCACAACGGCTCCGGTACCGAGGTCACAGCCCTCATGCAGGTACGCTCCGCCCGAGACCATTACGCCTGGGGCTAGCGTTACGTAATCCTCAAGGACCACATCGTGCGCGACGTTGACGTGCACGTTGACGGTACAAAACGCGCCCATGCGAACATCGACGGTGATGGTGCTGAGCGGACAAATGATCGTGCCGCGGCCAAGCGATACGCCTTCGCCCACAAGGGCCGTGTGATGCACCAAGACCGGCCACGCCAACGGCGCGGCGGCGAGCCTTTGGACAATTGCGCGTTTGGCCGTGGGATTTCCAATTGCTAGCACGGCCCCAAGCCCACCACGGCGCGACGCCTCTTGGGCTAGCCAGGCGACGTCGCCAAGCACAGCGGTGCCATGCACTAATGTGCCATGCTTGGCCGAATCGTCATCGACAAATCCAATCACGTTGAGTGGGTCGGCAAAGGGCGCTTGCGCCGTCTGCTCGCGAGCCCACTGCAGGGCCTCGCGTCCCATCCCACCGACGCCGATGATCACTACGTCCATGGCGCGACGATACCTTATTTGATTGCCGCCGCGCGGAGCGCCCGCCAAAACGCCAAAAGCCGCGCATCGCGGGCACTTTGTTCAAACGGCAGGGCATAGGCGCGATTGCGCGTCGCCTGCTGCTGCCGCAACCAAGGCGCGGCACCCCACGCATCCAGCCGGCTGGCTAAAGCCATCGCGTCGCCTACGGGCACCAAGGCCTCCTCGCCCAGCACCTCCGGCACGCCCCCCACTGGCGTTGCGATGCACGGCAGGCCGACCGCCATTGCTTCCAGCAAGACGCGCGGCATGCCCTCAGTGCGCGACGGCAGCACGAATAATTCATGCTGGGCCAGCGCGCCGTGCACCGCGGCGCCCGACGGCAGCGCGCCACGCCACCGTACGCGCGTGCCGAGACCTAGCGTAAGCGCTAGATGCTCGTATTGTGCGCGCAAGAGCCCGTCGCCCACCACGGTTAACGTGTGCGCCGCGGCCGCCATCGCGAGCGCGCGCAGCAGCACGTCGAGGCCCTTGTACTCCCGATCGAGCATGCCGACAAAAATAAGCGCCATGGCTGGCCCCGCGCCTTGTGGCGGTGGCGGCGCACCCCACAGCTCGGCTGGCAAATCCAAATCTGACGCCGAAAAAGTTGGTTTAGCGGCATTTGGCGGATACCGCCGCTGCAGCGCCTCAGCCGTCACATAGAGCGTTGCATCGGCGCGCGCGACGAGCCATGACAAGTGCCGCGCCAACATGGGGGCCGCCACGGCACCGGCCATTCCGGCCGACCGCAGCGACTGCTGCGGATCACCAACCACCTGCACGCCAAGCGCCCGAGCACGCGGTACCAGCGGCGTCATCAGCAGCGGCACCACGCCGGGCGCGCGGAACAACAGCGCGGCTGGTTGCTCGAATGCCTCACGCGCCGCGCGTACCACCGCCGCGACCACGCCCGGCTGCAGCAAGCTTGCGCCGCGCACACTCGGTAAAAGACACGCACGCACGCCTGGACCGGTGACTCGAAGTTGAGTCGCTGTCGCAGCTTGATCTGCGGCCGACCCGCCCCGCTCGCCACTGCGCGCGATGACGACGACGTCTGAAAATACCTCTAGATAGCGAGACCAAAAATCATAGCCGTACAGCGCGTCGGCAAACACCCCTTCCGAAGTGTGCGTGAAGTGGTATTCCGACGTAATAACCAGGCGCATGGCGACCGCGTTTGCGCGCAGGTGACAACCCAGCACGTGCCCATATCATACTATGAACATTGAGGATTTACGCAATTCTCATGCTAGAGTTCACTCCAATGCGGCCGCTGCCCGGCGGGACGTGTTAGGAAAGAGTTATCGTGGCAGATCCCGCCCAAGCACACCCTCCGACCACCCCGTCGACGCCGCCAGGCGGAGGGTTTGGTGCGCTCACCGATGAGGCGCTATTTGACCGCGCCCGGCTCACCCGTTATTTCGATATCCTGCGCAAGCGCGCGTGGCTGTTGTTGGCCGTGTTTGTCGCTGGCCTTGGCCTCGCGGTGCTCTACACGCTCCGTCAGCCCAAGATTTACGAGGCCACGGCAACGGTGGTGGTCAACCCGCAATCGCCGCGCGTCTTTGGCAGCAAGTCCGAAGAAGTGATCGAACTCGGCACCGGCAGCTACTGGTCCAACCAAGAATACTACAACACGCAGCTCGACGTCATCCGCAGCTTTCCACTGGCGCTGGCCACGGTCAACGCCACGCGAGCGGGCGCCGGGCAATTCGCGGCTGAGCTCGTGCCAGCCGCCAAGGCGCCCCTCTTAAGCGAGACCGAACGCGTCGAGCTCGCCGCGACGCGCCTCAAGCGCATGATCTCGGCCGAACAAGCGCCCGAGAGCCGCATCATTGCCATCAGCGTACAGCACGTCGATGCCGACCTTGCGCGCGACCTAGCCAACACACACGTCGAAAGCTATCTCGCCTCCATGCGCGGTAAACGCACCATCGGTACCGAAAAGGCCTCCTTCATCTTGGCCAAAGAGGTCGATGTCGCCCGCGCACAGCTCGATGCCGCGGCGGCGGTGCTTTACGATTTTCGCGCCAAAAACGATCTCGGCGCCGGCTCCATCGAAGGCAAGCAAAGCGTGCTTTCAGACCAAATCTCGCGCTACACCGCGGCGCTTACCGACGCGCAGATCAAGCGGAGAGAACTCGAATCGCTGCGCACCCGCATCAAGTCGTTACAGGCCGATGACGTGCTGAAGTCGCCTTTGTTCGCGCTGCTCTCCAACAACGACATCGTCGAGTCGCTCAAGGCGCAGTACCACGCCGAGGCCAAAACGTTCCGCGAGGTCGCGAGCGAGTTTGGCCCCAAGAGTGAAAAATATATCCAACAAAAAGGCAAGGTTGCCGATGTGCTCACCGCCATCACCAACGAGGCGGATCGCGCGGTGCGCGAGGTCGAAGAGCGGTACATGGTTGCGGTACGCACCGAACAAGGGCTGTCGGCCGAACTCGAACGTCTAAAGCTCGAAGCCAGCGGCCTCGGCCCCGTAGCCAAGCGCTACAGCGAACTCGCGCGCGAGCACGACGCCGCCGATACAAGTTACAAAGAGAAATATTCCCAGCTGCAAAATTCGCAAGCCGAAGGGCGCAACGAGCTGATTAATATCGAGCCGCTCGAGCAGGCACGTGACGCCTACCTGGTCAGCCCGCGCCTTACCGTAAATCTTGTGGTAGCCGCGGTGCTGTCACTCATCCTTGGCATTTCGTTGGCGTTTGGCCTCGAGTATCTCGACCAAAGCATTCGCACGCCGGGCGACGTCGAGGCGCTCACCGGTGCGCCTTTGCTGGGCGTCATCCCCATTGTACCAGAGAGCCCTGGCGATACGCCGCAGGCCATGCAGGCGCGAGATATGTTCGTCTTTCGCAACCCCACGTCGCGGGCGGCCGAGTGCTGCCGCGCCATCCGCACCAACATCCTGTTTGCCTCGACGGATCGTCGCATCAAGACCATCACCGTCTCGAGCCCACGCCCGCGTGAGGGCAAGACGACCACGGCGATTTACCTCGGCACCACCATGGCGCAGAGCGGACAACGAGTGCTCGTCGTCGACACGGATATGCGCAAACCCCGCCTGCACAAGTCGCTTGGCGTCTCCAAAGCCAAGGGCATCACCAATCTCGTCCTGGGAGATGCAACCCATGCCGAATGCATCAAGTCGACCGACATCCCCAACCTCTTCGTGCTGCCATGCGGACCCTTACCGCCCAACCCGGCCGAGCTCTTGCTCACCGATAAGTTTAAGTCCGTGCTCGCCGAACTCGAGCAACACTACGATCTGATTTTGCTCGATTCGCCCCCCGTGCTGGCGGTTACCGACGCCGTGGTGCTGGCACGCATCTCCGAAGGCGTGATCTTGGTGGCGCACGCGGGTACCACAACGGTTGACGACTTGCGCGCCGCCGCCCGTCACCTGCGTGCCATCAACGCGCCAATTCTCGGGGTTATTCTCAACGACATCAATGTAGATGACCGGCAGTATGGCGGCTACTACGCCACCTACGGCAACTACAGTGAGACCGCCGCACAAGCCTCTTAGGCCAGCCATGAGTCGCTCCCGTCGTCAAACCGATCACGCGCGTCGCGTGAGCCAGTACCAGCCGGTGGTGGCTGACATCGTCATCACCTGCGTCGCGCTGCTCGTCGCGTATTCCATCCGTTATGAATTTAAGATTCCCGCCAGCTACGCGACGCAGATGCTGTGGCTGATGCCGATCGTGTCAATTGCGCGGGTTTTTTCTAATCATGCGTTTGGGGTCTATAGCGTCGTATGGCGCTACATGGGCTTGCACGACGCGCTCCGCTGCCTGCAGGCCGCGGCCATGGTCAGCGCGATCATCGTCGCGATTCGCTGGAGCGTCGGCGCTCGGCTACCGGATCTGGTCGTGCCCTATTCCGTTGTAGCGATGGAGGGCCTCCTCGTCTCGCTTGCCATGACAGGCATACGCTTCGTGCCGCGCATCATGGCGGAGCGCGTGCGCAATGTCGGCATTCCCACGCTGCTCATCGGCGCGGGACAAGGAGCCACCGCCATTCTGCGCGAGGCGTGGCGGCATCCCGAGCTCCAGATGGCCCCCGTAGGCCTTCTAGATGATGACCCAGCCAAGCAAGGCATGAAGATCTCCAGTTGTCAGGTACTCGGCGGCTTGCCCGATATCGCTACCGTGTTGGAACGCACTAGCTGCAAGCGCGTCATCATCACCACGCAGGCCATTTCCCCGGCGCAGATCGCGGCCATCATGGATGCCTGCAATCCGCACGGCGTCGCCGTAAACATCGTCAAGGGGCTCTACGAATCGCTTACCGACGACCCGTCGCCTCAATCTAGCCTCAGCATGCGTGAGGTGCGCATCGAAGACTTGCTGGCGCGTGAGCCCGTGGCCCCCTCGCTGTCAATGCTTGACCTGCGCGCTCGCTATGGCCACAAGCGCATTATTGTCACCGGTGCCGGCGGATCTATCGGAGGTGAGTTGGTGCGCCAGCTCGCGCTGCTCGAACCTGCCTTGCTCGTACTCGCCGAGCGCGATGAGACCAATCTCTTTGCCATCGAACACGAGCTGGCCGCGCTGCGCCAGAACGTAGAGATACGCCCGTTGCTCATCGACATTATGGACCGCGAGGCGGTGGCCCGCATGTACGCGGAATTTGCGCCTGACGTGGTGTTTCACGCCGCGGCCTATAAGCACGTGCCGATGATGGAGCGCTTTCCGTGGGAGGCCGCCCGCAACAACGTGTTTGCCACCAAGCACCTCGCTGAGCTTGCGAACGAGGCCGGCGTCGGCGCCTTTGTCATGATCTCGACCGACAAGGCGATCAACCCAACCTCAGTCATGGGCGCGACCAAGCGCATTGCCGAGCAGGTGGTGCAGGACCTCGCCAAGACCGCGACCACCAAGTACTCGTGCGTGCGCTTTGGCAACGTGCTGGGCAGCCGGGGCTCAGTGGTCGGAATTTTCCGCGAGCAGATCGCAAGCGGGGGCCCGGTCACCGTCACTCACGCGGATGCCACGCGATATTTTATGACCATTCCCGAGGCCGCGAATTTGGTGCTGCAGGCCGGTACGCTCGGCGCCCGAGGCGAGGTCTTCTTGCTCGACATGGGCGAGCCGGTCAAGATTATCGATCTGGCGAGGCAGATGATTCGCCTCTCCGGCTTTAGCGAGGCACAGCGCCCGATCAAGATCATCGGCACCCGGCCGGGCGAGAAGTTGTTCGAGGAGCTATCGACTGCGAGCGAAGACCTTTCGGCGACGGATTTGCGCAAGGTCTTTCGCTGTCGCCCCATCGCCGCCGAGCACGACCGGATCGCACAATTGTTGGTGGCATTGCAGGCCGCGGTATCGGCACGCGATGCGGCCGACGTGCGCCGCGTACTAAGCGAATTCGACATCGGTTATCAAGAAACTGGCCCGCGCCATGCCCCATGATCGGCCTGCCAAGCGCCGTAAAAACTTCGCGGTGATATTTGCGGCCAATGCGGTGTATGCGGGCGCGCAACTGCTCATGCTGGTCGCAATTACGCGGTGGACCACGCTTGCGGAGACAGGTTTCTACGGCTTTGGGCTGGCGCTCACCACGCCGATCATGCTCGCGACCGGCATGGCGCTGCGCGAGGTGGCGTTTACTGATGCGGCGCACTCGCATCTCGCCGATTCGTATGTTCGACTGCGCCACATCACCACCTCGATTGCGCTAGGGCTTTGCCTTGCCCTCGGTGCGGCTGTCGCGGCGTCGCGCGAGGAGTTCACCGCCATCGCGGCGGTCGCCATCGTCAAGGCGATCGAGTCGCTGTGCGAGATGCGCTACGGCCTGTGGCAGCGCGACGGGAATCATAGCGCCGTGGCACGCTCCCTGGCGCTGCGCGCGGTGGTCGGCCTTTGCGCCTTTGTGATCGTCCTGCGTTTCACCCGCATTGTGCCCTTGGCCTTGCTAGCCACCAGCCTGGTGTGGGCAATCGTATATCAGTGGTTTGATGGCTTTCACGTCGCGTCCGAGCCCGGGGCCCGGGCCACGGTCGATCGGGCCGATGGCCCGCTCTCCTCATCGTCGCGTGAGGGCGTGCGCGCCCTCGCCGCCTTGGCGTGGCCCATGGGCATCGTCGCCGCGATCGTATCGCTGCAGATCAACCTGCCGCGCGGTTTCGTGCGAGCCTACCTCGGCACCGAAGCACTGGGGCGATTCACCGCCATCTCCGCCGTGCTCGCAATATCTTCAACCGTACTTGTGGCGCTTGGGCAGACCAATGGCCCGCGGTTGGCGCAGCTCTGGCTTGAACGCTCATATCGCGCGTTTGCGAACCTAACCGCGCGCCTGATCGCCATGATGTTGGCAATCGCGGGCGTCGGCGTTGCGCTGGCACTTAGCGTGGGCGACCTGGTGATTCCACTTGCCTTCGGGGGCAAGTACCACGGGCTGGAAACCTTGCTCGCCCAGATGTGCCTTGCCGCCGGCCTGTTTGGCATTTCCGGAATCCTTGGCACCGCGGCGTTGGCGCTTCGCACGTTTCGCTTGGTTTCCCTGCTGCAAGTCGCCTCCGCCCTATTAACGACGCTGGCGTGTTGGTTGTTCGTGCCTCATGGCCTGATTGCGGCAGGGTGGGCCGTAGTGCTCGCAGCCGCCGTTTCCTCCCTGCCGCCCCTCGGCGCCTTTGTTTACGCGCGCCGTAGCATGCGCGAGGCGGCGCGATGACCGACCATGCACTGCCTCTACCACGCGCCTTGCGCTGGCGCAAGTCGGTGGAGTTCTGGTGGGCGCTCGCATTGGTAGGGGTCGTCGCGTTGGCTTTTGCCACGTTTGATGATCGATATCGACATTGGTTCTTGGTTCCAGTGGCTTTTAGCGGTGCCTTGATCGTCACGGATCTGCTGCAATGGCTGCGCTCCCGCGGCGATTTATTTGATCCAGCGGGCATTCTCAGCGTGCTTGGCGTGCACTTTTTTCTTTGCGCCGCTGCTGCATGTGCTGTGGGACATATGGATGTGGAACGGCTATTGGTTGGCCGTCATCGCTCCGCCTCGCGACTGGCGCCCATGGCTTGGCATCATGGCAACGCTCAATTGTGCGGGCTTGGTGCTGTACCGCTGGGCCCACGGGAAACAAGTGCTGCCCGTCCCGCGACCCTTTTGGAAGATCGATCGTACGCGCTTTATACTTTTTGGCGCGTTCTTCGCCGCCGTGGCGCTGACGGCTCAGATTCTCGTTTTTGCCCAGTTTGGCGGCATCAGCGGTTACATTGACACGTTCGAGCGCGGCATCGACAACTTTCGTGGCTACGGCTTCGTCCTCACCATCGCCGAGTCGCTGCCCATCTTGCTGGTCATGATCTACGCCGCCATCGCACAAACGCGGCCGCTGCTACGCGCCTGGGGCCCGCTGCTCATCATGCTTGTCTGTTATTTCGGCCTGCGTCTAATCTTTGGAGGACTCGCCGGCAGCCGTGCCAATCTGGTGTGGGGCCTGTTCTGGGCGGTCGGCATCGTCCACATGATGATTCGGCCGTTGTCGCGGCGCTGGCTCGTGGCTGCGATTCCGCTGCTGGTCGCATTCATGTACGTCTATGGCTTTTATAAGGCCGGCGGCCGTCGCGGCCTCGATGCGATCTCGAGCGAATCCGCGCGCGAGGAGCAGATCGAAAACACAGGGCGATCAGCGGAGTTCACCTTGCTCGGCGACCTCGCCCGAGCCGACGTGCAGGCCTATATTTTGTACGCGACCGCCCACCCACGCATGCGCTACGAGTGGGCGCTCGGTCGGACGTATGCCGGGGCACTGGCCTTGTTTGTGCCCGCGCGCATCTGGCCGTCGAGGCCCGATACCAAGGTGCGCGAAAGCACCAATGTGGTGTTCGGCCCCAACACATACGAACGCACCGAATTTCGCTCGAGCAAGGTCCATGGTCTCGCCGGCGAGGCGGTGCTAAATTTTGGGATGTGGTCGGTACCGGTTTCATTTCTCTTGCTCGGACTGCTGATTCATCGCTATCGGCAATTCGCCGCCAGCCTCTTGCCAGGTGATTGTCGCGTGCTGCTGCTGCCGTTCTTGTCGACTTTTTGCTTCTTGGTATTATCGATGGACTCTGACGTGTTGGCCTTCTACGTCTTTAAGCAGGGCCTGCTGCCCATCTTGCTCGTGTTGGTGGGCAGCCAGCGGGCGCGGCCTAAGGCGATGGTGACGGCGGCGACGTGACGATCTGCCGGCGAAGCGCGGCGGCCTGCTCGGTGTGGCCGTTGTGGTCATGCCAGCGCGCGCCTTGCTCGTACCAATAGTTGCGCTCGGCGGTCGACTGCAGCAAGGGCTCGCGGGCGGCGAGCGAGCGCTCGATCATGTCGCCGATGGCCGGGTCGGCGCGCGTGGCTATCACCACAAGGCCAATTTCAACCCGCGCCACGTGCAAGGGGTATGCGCCGCGTGGCGTGGCAGCGCGGGCGTCCAGCCGCGGATCGACGATGATCGCCAGCGCCTGCTCCGGCGCCTGGGTTTGCATGTGCGCATAGGCCAGCGCGACGGCCGTATCAACGGAGGGTGCTAGCGCCTCGGCGGCGCGCGCATGCCGCAGCGCCGCGTGCGGCTCCGCGGTCATGAGCGTTTGCGCCGCGGCGAGCTGCACCGCGCCGTCACCAATAAATAGCTGACCAACTCGGCGCGCATACGCCTGGGCGATTTCTTTGTGCCCGGCGCGCGCCAGCTCATGCAGCCAAAACGCCCCATCTTCGCGATTAATCGGGATCGCCAACGCGGCCTCTTGCGCGCTGGGCAGCGCGGCCGAGATGTCGCGCACCAGGCTGACGTTGCGCGACAGCGCGAGCGCGGTCGCAAATGCGGCAGGTGCTTGAGGCCGTGCCGACGCCCGGCTCATCGCGGTGCCCAGCACCATGTGAGCCGCGACGTTACTGGGATTTAGCGTCACCGCGCGCGCGAGCACGGCAAAGGTGCGCGGATCGTGCCGACGCATCATGGCCTCGCCGAGGCGCGCCCATGCCTGATCATCCGCGGGATGGCGAGTGGCTATGCGCTCCAGCTCGGCAACAGCCTGCGCATCGACAAGGCTATGCGGCGCCAATTCGGCGGAGGTCGGCCGCGCCATGGCGGTAATTGCGAGCGTCGCCACTGCGGCGAGGGCCACGCCCCCTTTTGTCCAGAGTCCTGCGCGTGGGCTCGCAACCCGTACAGCGCGCACCGGCACGGCGATCGCCGCACAGACAAGCGCGGCTCCGAGAACCAACGGCATCTCGAGGCTAAAGTCGAACAGGTCGTGTACGAGCAGGCCCAAGAGCCCGGCCCACGCCGCCGCTCGCAGGCTGCTCTCCTGGGCATGACGCCACGCTGCTGCCATCAGCCACAGCCACAGTCCTAAAATGGCCAAGGCCCCCAAAAACCCCACGTCGAGCGCACGCTGCACTACCGCATTTTCAGGATGCGAATAGCGCACGCCTGCCACCTGCGCGTACTTTGCAAACGCCGGCTCGAACGCACCCGTGCCCACCCCCACCAGCGGCGCCTCACCGAGCAGGTCGACGCTTTGACGCCACACCCAAAATTTCGAGCCGCGCTGCGATAATTCAGCGACCTCGGTCTTGGCAAGTTCGCGCCCAAGCGTCTGCGACGAAATCCCATAAATCGCCAGCGCCGCCACCGCCGCCAGTGCGATGGCCATCCACTGCGCGCGCCGAACGTGTCGCATGGCAAGGCGTTCGCTTTGGACAATCATCGGCACGGCGATGATTAGGGCCACGCACAGCCCAAGCAGGCCGCCGCGCGATCCCGTCGCCAGCACCGTGGCCACGAGCAACGTCAACGCCCCCGCGTACACCGCGCGCTGGGCGCCCTCGCTGCGCAGCGCCTGCGCCACGGCTAGCGGACACGCCAAACTCAAAAAGCCCGCGAGATGGTTCAGGTTGAGCAGCGGCGAGGTGAGGCCATCGACGACCGGCGACCGCAGCACGCCCCACAAAAAACCTGGCGCAAGCAAGGTGTTCGCCCACGTCACTAGGGCCACGAGCGACGCCGTGCCGACCACCAGCGCCGCCAGGTTGCGCCGCCCATGCGACGACATCGCCAGCCGCATTGACAGCTGCGCTATCGAGATCGCGAGCAACAGCTTGCCAATCGCCAGCAAGGTCAGCGGCACGTCGTAGCTCAGCGCGTACCACTCCGGTGGCGCCACGCGCAGCGCCGACGCGTTGGCCACCACCAACGCCGCCTTGCCGGGCGATAGCCAAGACACCAGGGCATGTGGCAGTGGCAGCACTTGCAGCAGCGCGAAGGCCAAGCCCACCACCAACGGCCAGCTATAGCGCGGCAGCACGCCGCCAAGCTCGGCGCCTTGCTCGGCGCGGATGCCTGCCACCAGCGCAAACGTTCCCGCCGTGGCCGCCATGGCGATCGCGACCGACCACCGCAACACGCCGCCGGCGCCGCCAATCAGCACCACCATCGCGAGCGCCAGGCCCGCCAAGGCCCACTTGTGTGTCCGCGATCCGGACACATCGGTCAGCCGCCGTGGGCGCGTCGCCGCCATCTTAAAAGCGACGGCGCGGCACGAACACGGAGTCGCCCGGGCGCATGTAGAAAACCGGCGCTTTATTCTCCGCCACCGCCTGCACCGGCACGGTAAATGTCTCGCTCTTGCCGTCGACGGTGCGCGTCACCTGCACCGCGTTCTCGCGCGCGCCGGCGGTAAAACCACCCGCCTGCGATACTGCCTCGACCACCGTCATGCCAGGCGTGAACAAGATCGCGCTTGGCTTGCGCACTTCCCCGAGCACCGACACCTTCTTGGAGCGATACTCTTTGACGTAAACCGCGATCGACGGGTTGACCAAATACCCATCAGCGAGCCGCCCGCGAATATCTTCTTCAATCTGCGCCGGCGTCTTGCCGACCACCGTCACCTGGCCAATGTACGGAAACGAGATCGTGCCCTCTTGGCTGGCCGAAAACGTCCCGGACATGTCTTCATGGCGAAACACGCGCACCTCGAACAAGTCGCCGGCATCGAGCGTGGTGTCTTCATTATAGATTGCTTGGCTCGGATACTTGCTAGCGGGCGGATCGCCGCAGCCGAGCAGGGCGGCGGCGCCGAGCCCAACAATCACTAGCACGCGAAGCGCAAACACTGACACCGCCGCAATATACGGCGCTTAGTCGTTGCGGCGCAACCGAATGACCGTTTTCAATGAAGCGCCTGGCGTCGCCATCGCGGTGGGCGCGGCAGCCACCACGTCGCTTAAGCACGCGACCATGGCTTCGTCGCCGCTAACCACGAGGGGGCCCCATTCATTATTGGCGTCGGTCGTCCGGCTGGCGATTAGGGTTACAGGCCACGTTACCTTCGTGGTCGTCGCACAGCGGAAGAACTTGGCGCGACGATCTGCGAGCGCCAGCTGGTCGGTCGAAAAACAGGCGTACTTGCCCATGGCGTCCGGATCTCGATAGCAATTCGTGGCGTCGCCGATGTCGACCGGCGCATCCGGGTCGCTAGCATCGGGAGCTTGTTGCACAACCGCGGTTTCGCCCTCGGGAAGCGTCTGCGTCTCAGGCGCGGCCCTGCCGCCACACGCGGCCACCATCGCCGCAAGTGCAATCAGAACCCCCGCTACGCTGATTCGTTTCATGCGAACTGTGCGCTTAGTTGGGCTGGAACGGCAACTTGACTTCAAAGCCCGCGTCCGTCGGATCGCCATCGCTGTCGACCGGGGGCGTAAAGCTCCAACCGGCCATGCGCGTTTCAATACAAGCATCGAGCTCGCTGTTAAAGCCGGTGGCCTTGGGTGATACGACGCGGCCTTTTTCGTTGACGGTAAAGGCAATGGTCACGGTGCCAGCCGCGGTCGGATCGGTCTTGAGCAAGTCTTTGTGACAACGCTGCAGACCGGCCATGTACGCGCTCTTGATCTTCGCAATCACGGAGTCTGCCGTGAGCGTGGATTCGTCAAACGCCTTCTTGGACGAAACGGTGACGCGGCTGCCTGGCGTCTTTTCATCTTTGCCAGCGGCGTCGCCGGCGCTCGCAATGCCGCCCGCGCCAGTGCCCGTGCCTGGACCTGATGAGGTCCCCGTGCGCGCATCGCCATCGCGCGTCCCGCCACTGCCGGTGCCGCCAACCGCGATCTTGCCGCCGCCTTCGCGTACGGCATCGATGCTGCGTCCAATATCTTCGCTGGGGCGACGGTCGGCCATGCCGCGCTCAACATCCGATGGCCCGTCGCCGCCGGAGGCAAACAGCTCGCTGGCATAGCGCTGCGCATCGTCAACCGCGGCTTGCTTTTCTGCCGCGACATCGGCGGCGGTCCGGCCACCGCCTGCGGGTGCGGGGTCAGTTTTTGGCTTCTCGTTTTTGGTCTTGCCGCCAGCATCGGGCGCCGGCTTGGTGTCCTCAGCTTTGGCCACCTCGGTCGGCGTTACGGGTTGCGTGAAATCTTCCACCACGTATTCGTCGATGCCGGCTTTTTGCCGCGCCTGTTGCGCGAGCGTGCGTGGCGCCGGCCGGTCGACAATAAAAAAGGCATAGACCCAAATAACAATCGCGACGGCGTTGGTAATGCCCATGCACGCCATGAGCAGCGGATCCATGCGATCCATCAGGCTGCCGCGCACGGCGGCAGGCAACACGGGCTTGGGCTGCGGCGGCGGCTCAGGAATGACCTGAAACAGCATGGAGAATTCGCCGATCCACAGCTTGCCGCGCGCGTCGTTGCCGAGATCGACCACAAAGTAGTCGTCGACCCGACGGGCCTTGGCCTTGAGCTGCTCGAGCGTCAAGACCTGATCGCCGCTCGAGATGCGGCCTTCCATCTTGGCGGGAAAGCGCAGCTCATAGTGATCATTTGCCCACACCAACACGGTGAAGGTGCGTGGCAACTGCTCGATCGGCACCGCGAACATATTGTGGCTCGATTGCCCGATCGTGACGTTCTCGTGCTTATGCACCAGCCGCTCTTCGATGATCTTGCTGCCGAGCACGAGGCCGATGCGTAGGACACGCTTGGCGCCGTCGCCGCGCGACGATGATGAGGTGGATGCGCGCGCCATTAGAAAGGGGCCTTCTTAAGGGTTTCGAGGATGAGCGGGAGAAAGTCTTGCTTGAGGCTCTCCCACTCGTAGTTGATCGATTTTGGTTGCAGCACGTAGACAACACTCGGCCGCGGCACCTTGCCGCAAACCGTCACCACCGTATCAATGACCGTGATTTTTTGGCCGTTGCGATACTCGATGTGGAAGTTCTTGCCTTCTTTTTTGCCATCTTCGCTGTCGGCGCAGTCATCGGCAAACGCGGACATCGCGCCCGGGCCCGCCATCGCGGCCAACGCCATCGTCAACGCGAGCGCGAGCAGCGGGGCGCCGGTAAGCGCGCCTGCCCCCGCCCTACCGCGGGAGCCCTTACTGTATGAGGTGTTGCTTGACGTCATCGTGCCCCCTGCTACTTCTTGCGTTTCTTTTCTTCGCGCTTGATGAGCTTGCTCACATCTTTTAAACGCGCCTCGACCAGCGAAAGATCTGCGCCGGGCTTGGATTTGTATTCCTCAAAGTACGTCTTGGCCTGGCCTAGGCGCACTAGGGTGTCCAGCGCGCCGGCCGGTCCCGGAAAGGGGTCAGCGTCGAGGTAGAGCAGGCCCAGGTTGTAGTAAGGCGTCGCATAGTCGCGGCGCAGGGTTAGCGCGCGCTTGAACGCGTCTTCGGCCTTGCGCAGATAGGCGGTGTTGTCGGGGGCACCGGCGGGCCACCCTGCGCTGCGGCCGCGATAGGCGCTCCCCAGCGAGTTGTAGACCTCAGCGCTGGTTTGGCCGAGCGCGCCCGAGACCTTCTCATAGGTAGCCACGGCCATGTCATATTGCTTGTTGCGCAGCTGATGCACGCCGAGGTTAATGTGGGCGCTGGCGAACGCCGGGTTGAGATTTACCGCCATGGTGTAGGCTTTTAGCGCGCGGTCGTAGTCTTTCCTTTGGTCGTAAATGAGGCCGTAGACGTAAAAGACGCCGGCGTTTTGCTTGGCCTCGGCGCGGCTGCCATGCAGCATATCGAGCAGGACCTCGGCGGTGTCGTAGAGGCGCTTGATATAATAGGCGTGCGCAATGGTGACCTGAGCGTCAATGCTGGTGGAATCGGCGGCAAGCGCCTGTTGAGCCGCGCGAATCGCGGCGTCCGGATCAGGCGTGCTCGCGGCGAGCAAGGCGCGCGCGGTGGCGAGGTGTTGCACGACTTGTTTGCGCGCCTCTTCGGGCGGCGTGTCGAGATTTGGAAACACGATCTCGGCGGGCTTGTCGGGGTCGCGCGGCGCTCCGCTATCAGGCGCGTCCGTATCATCGCCGCCCGCGTCACCCCCGGCGTCGCCACCCCCACTACCTGGTAGGTCGCCGCCGCCATCAAGACCTTCACCGCCGACTGGGTCCTTGTCGCTCATGCTGCCAGGCGTCGTGGCGTCCGGCGTTTCTGTTTTCTTTTTCTTTTTGCACGCGGGCGTGCCCGCCAACAGGACGCCAGCCAACAGCCAAACCAATGCGCGCGCACGCCCGGGCGTCATCATGAAGTGCCTCACGGTTTTGTCGTCCCTTCGAACAGTTCTTGATGCTGCACGGTGTACTCGTCGGGAAATTCGCGACCGAGATTTTCCAGCGCAAGCTGGGTCCACTCATTCGAGATGCCCCGCGTCTTGCCAAGCTCGACCACGCTCGACCAAACCTCTTTCGCCTTGGTCAAGTAACCCTTGGTTGCGATTTCTTTGGCGACGCCCTCTTCGTAGGCTGCGATCGCGTCCGGGTTGGTATCCGCGAGTTTTTGGATAAAGGTCGGAATCGGCATTTGGGCCAGCTTCTCGGCCAGGCGCGCCAAGGTCTCGCCATAGCGCACTTCGGCGGCCATGAGATATTCGGGGATGCCAAAGCGCTTCATGACGTCGTACTTGGCCTGGGTGTCGAGCGTGCGCCGCTCAAGGGCCGCCTTGTCCTTCTTGAAGTCTTCGGGCTTCTTGGCCGCCTTGGTGATGCGGAACGGATCGAACTCACTTGCAAAGTAGCGCTCGGCGAACAGCAATTCGTATTCGCCGGCCATGCGCGCGCCGCCGCCGCTCTTGATTGCCTTGCGCTCGTCCCAGGCGCGAATGGCCTGGCGCCCAGCATCGTCGGCGTCCTTGCTGCGGCCCTTGCGCTGATACGCCTTGGCCAGCTCATAATAGCTCGCGACGTAGTCTTCCTCGTTGCCGGCATCGGCGCCATAGGCCTTGCGCCAACGATCGTAAGCCGCGGCGAGCTTGGCGGTGTCACCTTGCGCGCGATAGATGCGAGCGAGTGCCCACAGCGCGCGATCTTTTTGCCGCCGCACCGATTCCTCGCGCTCGTAGCGCGTGTAGAGGTCGAGCGCGCGACGGAAATCGCGATCGAGCTCGGCGAGCGCGGCGGCGTTATAAAGCGCGTCGAGCGCCACCTTCTCAAACGATTGCGCCGGCTGCCCCGCCGTTGCGGGCAGTGGCTTGATGCCGCGCTTGGTGGCCGACTTTGCGACCTCGTAGAGCTCAAGGTACTGCGCGATCGCGGTGCGATAGTCAAACACGCTTTGGTGGCTCGCCGCGGTCAGCCGCATCGCCTCAAGGTAGTACGCGCTTTCGCGATACGGCTTGTCGCGGTTCTCGGTAAATTGCTTAAACAACGCGATCGCGGTCTTTGGCCGATCTGCAAGCTTATAGGCCACCGCCGCGTTGTAGAGCGCCGTCGGCGCATCGGGATCGCTGGCCGCAGTCGTCTTGTAGTAGCGATAGAAGGCTTCGGCGGCAAGCATGTATTGCCCGCTGCCAAAGAGCTCGTTGGCCTTGCGAAACTCGAGGCTGCGGTTTTGCCCGAGCGCAATTTCAAGCGCCTTGGCGTCGCCGCACTTGGCGGCGATAAAGGCGGCGTTGGTTTCTTCGAATTTATCGAGGCGCCCGGTGGCTTCGTAAATGCCGAGCAGGCCGTCCTTGGCCTTGACCGATTCCGGCGAGCCGCAGAAATTTTTCTGCACCTTGGACAGCCGCGTTACCGCGTCATCGATGTGGAGGTACGCCAAGCTAACAAGCGCGGCGTTTAGGCCTTGCTGCGGCGCGGTCGCCGGATCGGGCACAACGTCTTGATATGTGTCCCACTCGGCTTGCAACAGTTGATAGATGCGCGGAATAGGCTTGGCCACCAAGGGCTTTGGCATGGCCGCGAGCTCCTGAGGCGTTGGCACCACCAATTCAGCTACGGTGCCGGCGGCGACTTGCCGCGCGGCCTCGGCCTCATAGGAAGCCAGCGTGCCCTTGGCGGCGTCGATCAAGAATTTGGTCGAGAGGTCGCGGTGGTCGCGCACCCAGCTGTACTGCACCACGGCGTCGTCGTAGCGCTCGCTGAAAAAGAGCGCCTCGGCCATATAGAACGTAAAGTCGTAGACGTACTCAGACTCGGGGTATTGGCGAATAAAGGCCTGATAGAGTTCGATGGCCTTTTGATACTCGTCGATCGAGGCGGCGCGGAGCTCGACATCGGTCTTGCCGCCCTCGACCCACTCGCGGCGCAGGGTGCCGGCGGTAACGTGCGTATTGCGCGCCGCCGCGTAGAGCGCGCGCTCGGCAATGCGGCGTTGCGCTTCCATCGCGACGCGATCTTTTTCGTTCTTGCGAAACCACGGCGTGCCTTCGGCGTAGCGCGCGGCGAGTTCGGCCGCGGCATCATCGGCGCCGCTCTTGTCGCCCTTGGCGTCGTACGCATTGACGATTTCTTGGTGCACCAGTGGGTTGGTTGGCTCGAGCTCCCACGGCGGCCCGATGGCGATGCGAAAGGCCTCGATGGCCTGGTCAAACGCCTGCAATTCGAGAAAGGCATTGCCCATCGCGACCCAGATATCGCGCACATGGGTCTCGTCTTCGCGGCCGTTATAATATTCTTTGGCGCGGGCAAACGCCTTGATCGGATCGGTGTCGGTCTCGCCTTCCCACGGATCGGTAAACGCGACCGCGATGTACTGCAGCGACTCTTCGCGCAGCTCGAGGCTCGGGGTCTGGTTGCCCGCGACGGTTGCGTCGTAGAGCATGACCGACTCGTCAAAGCGATCGATCGCTTCCTTGAGAAAATCGCGCTTGTAATACGACCACGCCAGCTTATAGAGCGCCTCGGCATACATGGGCGAGGCGTTGCCTTCTTTGACGACGTGCAGATACGCCGAGATGGTTTCGTCGATCTCGCCCGGCACGTTGAAGTGGTAGTCGGCGACGCCGCGCACCCATGCATGGCGGAGGAGCTCAGGGTCAGCGTCTGGCCACGGTTCGCAGCCGGCGTAAAGGTCATTGAGCTCCTTGACCTTCTTGCGCGCGAGGAACTCCTCACGCGTCGGCACCGGCGGCGCGACGTCGGTGTATTTGAAGCGATTGGCACAGGTCAGGGCGAGGAACATGATCAGCGAGCGGCGCTCGTCTTTGCTCTTGCCATAGTGACCAACCAAGTACAGCACGCTGGGGAATTGGCGATAATCGGGGAACTTGCCGAGAATGGTTTCCCATAGCGCGACCGCGCGCGAGTAGTCGACGATCGGCTCGACGTCGGGATTGGTATCGTTTTCGAAATCGGTCTCGGCCTTGTCGAGATATAGATCGGCAAGGCGAAACATCGCGTCGGGGGTAAATTTTTTATGTTCGGGATAGCGCGCGATAAAGGCCTCGAGGCGCGCGATCATGTCGACGCCGCGCTCGCCGGCGATGCGTTCGGCCGCCGCAATGCGCTGCGCATAACGCTTTTCCAGCGTCGACATGCGGTCATCAAATTCGCGGCGCACGATGCTCTTAAGCCGAAGCTGATGCAAATCCGCCGCGCGCATGAAGCGGAGAAAATCGTCCTCGACATCGCGCAACGCGACGAATTCGTCGGGTGAAAGCGGTGCGCCAACCGCCAATCCGGGCGCCGGCGTGCTTACCGGCGGTGGTGGTGGAGGCAGCGCGCTTGGCTGCGCGAGCGCACGATCGCTGGCCGCTAGCGGCAGCATGGTGACGACAAGCAACGACGCCATGAGGCGGTGCCGCACCGTTGATGCGGCCATTAATGAACTTGCTTGGGCTACCCGGCTCATGGCTGGCTCCCTTCGCCGCCCGGGGCGGGCGCGGTGGGCGTGGTGGGCTCGCCGGCCTTGGCGGCTTGGTCTTCCTCGATGAGATCGCGAAACTCATCGCGCAGATGTTTGAGCTCGCGGCTCCGTTCAAGTGTCAGCTTGGTCAAATCTTCTAGGCCTTCTTCGCGTTGCGACCAGTGCACGTCGACGACGCCGACGTCGCTGCGCACCAAGATTTCGTAAAATTTGCCGATCACCTCGCGAAACGCGAACGCCAACACGTCGGTGCCGATGACATCGGACTGGCCTTGCGTGCCCTCAAACTCGCCGCGATGCGCGAGCAAATCGGCGCGGATCTGTTCAAGCTCGGCGCGTACTTCAACCAGCTGGCCATCGACCAAGCTGTCGATGCGCGCGATCAATTCATCCGCCGTGGTCCAGGCGGCGCCGCCACGTGTGGCGATATCGCCAGCCTTGGCGAGCTGCGAGGCGCGGGCCCACACCGGCAAGGCAACGGCAAATTCGGCGGCGTACGCGCCCGCCAGGGCCGCGATGAGATCGCGCCGCCTCAAGGCCACTTCGTCGCTCACGCCGGCCTGATCGCGCCCAACGTCGATCTCACGCGCCAGCACCTGTAACTCTTGGCGCTGCAGGTCGATCTCAATGTCATAGGCGGCCAAGGCCTGGTCGGTTTCAAGCCTTTGCGCCGGGGTCAGCGGCGGCTTGGCTTCGCTTGCGTACTTGCGCAGCGCCTTCGAGGTGGCGATGAGCCCATCGAGCTGCAATTCCATGGTGGCGGCGTCTTGCGCGAGGCTGTCATATTCGGCGCGCGCCGCGGCGACGCGGTCGGCCGCCGGCTTGTCCGAGCCAGGCAATGCCGCCAATTCTGTTTCCAGCGCTTGGCGCGCGTCGCGGGCGGTTTTGATCGAGCTGCCCTCGCCGCCTTGCACGTGCGCGGCTTCACGAGCGGCGCCCTCGCGCGCCAGCTCGAGGTATATGGCGAGCAATTCCTCACGCACCGCGAGCGCGCGCTGCCGCTTTTTAGCCAGCGCGGGAAACAAGCTGACGCGATGCTCAGCCGAGAGTGCCGCGTCGACGCGGGCGATCATGTCCTCCGCCGTGCGCAAGTCGTCGCCGATGTCGCCGAGGTCTTGGTTGGCAACCGTAAGACGCTTAACCGCGGCATCGTCGCGCACCCATGCTGCTGCCAACTCTGGCATCGTCGCCGAGGCGGTAAAGGCGTCTGCCGCGCGCGAGGTGATTTGGCCCAAATAGAGCCGCGTATCGCGCTGCTCGCCGACAATCGTGGCGAGCTCGTCATGCGCGGGGCGATACAGATCGGCGGTCGCGATAAATATTTTCTCGGCGCGATCGTACTCTTCGCTTGGATTGCCTGCCTCGGCCTCGACGCCAACGATGATGCGGGCGCGCACGGCTTGCGCTTTGCGCACGCGCAAATTCGCCTCCAAGATGCGTACGGTCGGCAGTCGCGACGAGGTTGGATCCGTCAAGGCGAGCAGCTCCAGCGCGCGCAAGGCCTTCTCAAACTCTTGCGCCTTGATATAGACCCACGCAATTTCGTAGAGGGCTTCGGAAAACAAATCCGACCGGCGATCGATCATGAGATAGGCGTCCACCGCCGCGCTGGTCAGATCTTTCTCGTAATACAAGCGTCCCAGCGCGAGCTGCGCCAGCTCGATGATGCGCCGATCGGCGCCCGTGCGCGGCCGTAGCTTGAGCAGCCCCGCATACGCCTCGATCGCCTTGTCGAGCTCCTTGCCGGCGACGAACACCGCGCCTTCAAAGAACCGGGCTTGGAATTCGTATGCGCTGCCAGGCTTAACCTGCGCGAAGAAGGTCAGCGCCTCGGCGTTGTTGCCGGTGGCGTACGCGTATTTTCCGCGGACGTACGGCGCCGACGGGCGTTTCTTATCGGCAGGTATCGCGTCGAGCGCGGCGATCCGCGGCGTCACCGAGGCGTTGTCGTCGAGATCGACGGCGAGCTCGATCAGCCGTTCGAGCGCCGACTGATAGTGTTTGCTGGTGGGAAAGGTCTGCACCAAATCGCCGAAGTAGCGCTGCGCGCTCATGTAGTCGTGCCGGCGATACAGCGATTCGGCGAGGTAGTAGAGCGCGACATCGCGATCCCGCAGGCCAGGCTGCAACATGTAGTCGAACAAGAGGATGGCGGCCTCTTCGAAGCGCCCGGTGCCATAGGCGACTTGCGCGTCGATCAGGCGGCGGGTGTACGTCTCGGCCTTGGGCCGTTGCCACTGGGGCGTTGCGACGCTGCCGTTAAGATCGCGCAGCTCGCGCGCGAGGGCGTCGATCGTCTTGCTCGCCGATGCGAGATCCGCGCGGACGCTGGCCGGCGCGGCCGTCGTTGCGATCGCCATGACCGACGCGGCGATGGCGAACATCGCGCGCCTCATGGTGCCTTCACCACGCGCTGGCAAATTCATTTTTTCGGCTCCGCTGGCACGGACGCAGCGGGCACGCTAGGCGTCGGTTCAGCGACTTTTTCTTCGACGAAGGTGAGTTTGAAATCGATCGCGGGGCGATCTTGCACCGGCGTGGTCGCGTTGCCGCGCTCATAGCCGACGACCTCGACACGCAACGCCTTGCCCTCTTCGATGGTGAAGGTATGGCTGCCGCGCGCGGTGAAGGTGGCGGTGTCCATGTAACCAAACACTTTGAAGCCGTAGCCGCGGTACACGGCGACCACGCTGATCGTGTGGCTGCCCGGCGCGACGGGCCCGGTGAGGATGTCAAACGACTTGACGCTATAGAGCGAGGTCGCGCTTTCGTCGGCGCGCGTGAACACCTGCGCGCCGTCGAGCGCGTAGGCGAGCTTGACGAGGCGAAACTTGGTGCTCATCTTATTGCTGTGGAGCAGCGCGAGCTGCGCGCCGATGCCGCCGCCGAGCACGCGTTCTTTGAGCATCGTGATGCGCGCCTTGGTGCGCCACGAACGCTCCTTGAGCGCTTGCACGCGTTGCTCAAGGCCGCGTAGGCGAATACTTGTTGGGACGGAATCGCCGGTGGTGACGAGCTCGGTGGGGGCCGCCGCGTCTGGCGCAGGTGCGGCCGGCGACGCGGGCGTCGCACCCGGTGTCGAGGCGGGAGGCACGGGTGCCGGCGTCGGCGCGGCTCCCGGTTGCGCGAAGGCGGGGGCGATGGCGACGCTGAAGGCAATCGAAAGTAGCGTTGTGCAATACAGGCGTCCCATGGCGTGATGACCCTTCTCAGATTAACAATTCAAAATCTAGCGCGACCCTAGCCGCGGACGAGCCCGCCCGATTTTAGGGTGTAAACATTGAATTAGTATCACTTTTGACGAGGGAGCGGCAACTAAGCGACCGCCTTGGCAACGCGGGGTTGACGGTTTGCTGGCGCAGGCGACGGCGTCGTTGGCAGAGCGTGCAGAAGCTCACAATTGCCATCCACGCATCCGGTAGATTGACGCTATGCGTCCAATCGCCGCTTTTCACTCTGGTCTTCAAGCAAGAATCCACGAATAAGATGCATCGCGAGTTCCTCATGTCGCGACCACGGCGCGGGAACTAAATCAATGTAACATATCGTAATTACTTGCTAGAATATAATTCACCTGTATCGTGTCGCCTTTAACTAGCGCAATCAGCTGCTGTGGATAACTGACGCGACGCCGACGGCGCAAGTCATGGCTTGAGCCCGCGGGGGCAGCCGTGTAGGAGTGCAGCGTGCATTTTATTGACGAAGCGCGGATCTACGTAAAAGCCGGCGACGGTGGCAACGGCTCGGCCGCGATGCGTCGTGAGGATGGCGTGCCGCACGGCGGCCCCTCGGGTGGCGATGGCGGCGACGGCGGCAGCATCGTATTTGTCGCCGACGAACAGCTCGGCTCGCTGATGGATTTTAATTATCGCCGCCATTATCGAGCGACACCCGGCGAGCACGGCCGCAACAAAGATCAATACGGTGCCGCCGGTCAAGATCTTGAGGTGCGCGTCCCGGTTGGCACCGTCGTCTACGACGACACCACAAATGAACTTATCGCCGATCTCGACCAGCAAGGCGTCCGCGTCGTCGTCGCGCAAGGCGGCAAGGGCGGGCTTGGCAATATTCACTTCAAGACGGCGTGGAATCAGGCGCCGCGAACCTCCGAGCCCGGCACACCAGGGGAAGAGCGCACGCTGCGGCTGGAGCTCAAGCTGCTCGCCGACGTCGGCCTGCTTGGATTTCCGAACGTTGGAAAATCGACGTTTATCAGCGCGGTATCGCGCGCTAGACCTAAAATCGCGGATTACCCCTTTACCACCTTGGTGCCAAATTTGGGCGTGGTGCAGCTGTCCGATTACCGGACATTTGTTATTGCCGACATTCCCGGCCTCATCGAAGGCGCGGCGGACGGCGCCGGCCTGGGGCATCAATTCCTCCGCCACGTCGAGCGTTGCCGCGCGCTGCTGCACATCGTGGAGGACAGCGAGAGCACCGGCGAAGATCGCGATCCAATCGGCGATTATCGCGTGCTGATGAACGAGCTCACCAAGTACGCGCCCGAGCTCGCGATCAAGCCGCAGATCGTCGTGCTCAACAAAATCGATGTCAGCGGCCACCGCGGCACCCTCGAGCAGCACACGGCGGCGTTTAAAAAACTCGGCATCGAGCTGCACGTGATGTCAGCCGCCACCGGCGACGGCGTCACCGAGGTGCTTGAGGCCCTCTGGAAATTCGTCGCCAAGCCCAAGGCTCGAACAGAAACGCATTGAGTGGGTACCGGAGGCAATAGTGCCCGGTGTACGGCTTCGCGAGCCTCGTTACATCCAGACGGATGCGCCTCGGCATCGCTGCAGGCGTGCACCGCAATCTCCGCCACCCACTGCGCTCTGTTCTTCGCCTTTTTTTCGATCCTAGCGAGCTCATCTCTGGCCGCGATCACACCGCCGGCAGGCAGGCGCCAAAGGTCGGCAGGATTTCGACGCATTCGTAGCCGCCGCGGCAGGTGCTTTGCGGCGGGTTAACATCGAGCAGGCAGCGGTCGACGCAGAAGTTTTCATCGGTCGATGGCGGATTGTTTGGGTCTGGATCGTGGCAAAGCGAATGACCCAGCGAGCAGCCGGTGCCGGCGATGGCGTCGCATTGCGGCACCGTGCAATAGCCGCCAACAAAGCCGTCGGTGGGCTGCAAGCAATCAAACAGCCCCGCATCGCCGCAATCGACATCGGACGTGCACGCGTCGCCCACTTGTGGATGTCGGCAATACAGTCCAACCCCAACGCCGCCGTCAAAGCATTCGTAGCCGTCGGCTTCGCGACAATCTGCATCGCTGGCGCAGGTATCGACACAGGCGGTATCGAGCCCCGAAGGAAAGGCGAACTCGACGCAGCGGCCGCCAGCGCACGTGGTGTCGTTGCCCACCGTGCAGCCCACGCGGAAACACTGGCCATCGGGATATTCGATGCCGTCGTTGAGACAATTGGAGTCTTGCGTGCATTGTGCGATCGAGGTGCAAGCGTCGCCGTCACTAGCATCCGCCGTGCCAGGAAAGCACGCCATCACGCCAAGCGGCGAGGCATAATATGAGTCGACGCAGGCCTGGCTTGTGGGACAGGTTTCGGCCTCGCAACACGCCGGCAGGCACGTCGGCGTCGCCTCGAGCAAGGCGCAAACATCGTCGCCGCATGGCGTGCCCTCGCAGGTCGCGACAAAACGCACGCAAAAGCCCGCGGCGTCAAACGGCACCGGCCCGTTTGGATCGTCGAGACAATAACCATCGCCAGAATCGGGCGCGGAATCACAGTCGGCGTGCTGTTCGCACTGGCCGCCTAGCTGGCCAAATTCGCGAGCGGGGCACTCGGGCGGCGGGGGTGGTGGAGGCGGTTCGACGATGGGCGCCCGATTGTCGCCACAAGCAGACATTAGCGCCAGTGCGAGCCCTGGGCACGCGAGCCAACCAAAGGGCAGACAGGGGCCGCGGTTCATGCGTACGTTCATCACCACATGATAATCAGATTGCGCTGCCATATACGGGCAGATATCCGAAATAATTATCATTTATTGTGAATTAGGGCACGGTCTGCGCGGATGTCCGGGTCCGGATTAGCGTAGCCGGTACCTAGCCGCGGTCCCCCGGCGGCGAAATCGCAGCTCGGGTTTCACATTGAACCCCTGATCCAGCTTGATCTTGGGACGCCGCTGAGTAATCTCTCGCCTCCCAAAGGCCCGGGGCAAGATGTTGCCGGGCGCTAACATTCAACGTTTGGGGTGGAGCATATATGTACGCGGTAATTGAAACTGGTGGAAAACAATATCGAGTGAGCGCGGGCACGACGGTCGTCGTCGAGAAGCTCGAAGGCGACAAGGGCACGCCTGTAAAATTTGACCAAGTGTTGCTCATCTCGAGCGGCGACGGCGCCAAGATCGCCATCGGCAAGCCGACGGTGGCGGGCGCGACGGTGACCGGCGAAATCGTTGAACAAGGCCGCGGCGACAAGCTCACCGTGTTCAAGTTTGCGCGTCGCAAGAACTACGTCCGTCGCAACGGCCATCGTCAAGATTACACCGCGGTGAAAATCGCGGCGATCAACGGCTAGGCCCATTTCCATTCATTTTTAAGAGGTTTAGGAGACCACGTCATGGCAAGTAAAAAAGGTGCAGGCTCAACTAAGAACGGCCGCGATTCACAACCAAAAATGCGCGGCGTTAAGCGCTTCGGTGGCCAAGTGGTCAACGCGGGCAGCATTCTCGTGCGCCAAGTAGGAACCAAATTCCACGCCGGCGCCAACGTCGGCATGGGCCGCGACCACACGCTGTTTGCCTTAATCCAAGGCACCGTCGAGTTCCAACGTTACGGCAAGACCAAAACCCGCGTCGCCGTGGCCCCTGTTGCCGCCGCTGCGTAAACTAGGCACGCGGCTGGTTTGACGGCGTTGCGAAAGCAGAACGCCAGTGCCCATCGCGAAGCGTTAATTTTTCCGCACCAACGACGGGCGGTTCCGGTTAGTCGGCCGGTCAAGAGTCATCCTGGCACCAGCCACGTCGCGGTGCTATCGTGATTTTGTGCAACAACCTTCATCCGTCGCGTTACTGGCCGTCTCGCTTTTTGCATGTGGCAACGAGGTAGGGCCGGCACCAGCATCCGCCGAAAAAACAGCCGGTGGCGCGCCGGCGACCCGCTGGGTTGAATTCGGCGACGAGGCCGCGCGCTACCGTTTTGATGTGCCCTCGAATTTTTCGCCGCTTGCCGGCCACGTTGAACAAGCCGTAGGGCTTGCCAGTTTTGTCGCTGACCGCGCGGGTGGCATTGGGTTTACGCCACATAGTGGGCACAACAATCCAAATGCGATCATCGCATTTTCAGATAGCAAAAGCCTCGGCTTTGACGGTGCGCAGCCCCTTACGCCAAAGGCGCTCCAAGCGTATGGGGAGGTCATGAAGGCGCGCTCGCCACACGCCGGCGAACCGCGCGTCGTAAAAATTGGCAGCTACCAAGCCCTACGCGTAGATATCGGCACGCCCGCCGACGCCGCCACCGCGGCGCCGGCGATGACAGGCCGTCACTATTTGCTGATCGACGGCGACGCCTCGATCGCCATCGAATGTCGCTGGCTACCCAGCGACCAAGCCGTGGTTGCGCCTGCCTGCGACAGCGTGGCCGCTTCCATGACGCCGACCCAGTGGAGCACCGCCCTCAGCCGTATGGTCTGGCAGGCCTCGGCAGGATGTTAGCGCTGAGCGCTTGGGCGTGTGTGAAATCGCGGCGCCCCACAGACCCTGAACTTAATTGATTGATTTTCGTTTTTGAATTGGAGACGTTATCTCGCTTTAAATAGTGCGCGTTGGTCACGCGCTTCGCCCGCCGCGTCTTCGCGCGCGCCATCTGGTCCTGGCATGACGCTCCCCGCATAGATGCCAAGCTTGTACAGCAACGCTCTCAACCTACTTGCTTCGGCCCAAGGCAACGTGAGCTTGCGCAACCAGTGCTGCGGATGGTTGGACGATTCGATCACCTGTTTCAGATGAGGCATGTCGCAATTGTTATCTCTAGCCTTACGTTTGACGAGCGTAAACGTGCCTTGCTGCGCAATCATATTTTCGTTGTGCGTGTAAAATGGATCGAAGCGTAGAACCTCCCACTCGAGTTCGGTCCATTTCGCCTCAGCTAGCTCTTTCAAATGAAGCAAAAAGACTGCGAGGCGTTTTTCAGCGGGGTTGATTCTATGGTCATCAGGATTTGTTGAATCAAGCCTACGGCGGTACGCAAGATACGCGTCACGCGCGCCGCGCCGCATGTTCCTTTTCGGACCCGTCGCGAGGTTCTGTATCGTGACCGTTGTTTCGTCAATCGCCTACCGAGTGACAGGCGTCGTGAGCAGAGCGAACAGCCGTGGGGCCGGAAAAGGTACATGCGGGCGTGGCGCGCGCGGCGTGGGTAGCGAAGACGCCGAGGATGACGAGGGCGGCGGGCTCACACTGCGTGGCGGGGGCCATCCTCCCGCGCCAGGGAGACGGAGGGCGGGCGGCCCGACGGGCCGCCCGGTTTGAGCCGGCGAGCGGGATGGGCGGAGGGCTGGCAGGCGCGCCGTGGCCGGCGAAAACGGCAGCGCGAGAGCGCGGACCCCGCAGGCGACCGGCCGGCCGACGTGGGAGGCGCGCGGCGGACAGGGGTGGCGCGGGGCCGGCGGCGCCCAAAAGGCCCGACAAGCCGCGGTGGGGCCGGCGAACTTGCGACGCGAACCGTCTATACTTATGGGCTATGGCTTTGCGGTTGTTTGATTCGTTTACGCGGCAGAAGGTGGAGTTCGTGCCGGTGGTGCCGGGCAAGGTGGGCATGTATGTGTGCGGACCTACGCCGTATGCGGCGGCGCATATTGGACATGCGTATTCGGCGATTTGCTTTGACCTAATTCGCCGCTCGCTGACGTGGCTGGGTTTTGAGGTGACGTACGTCCGCAACATTACGGATGTCGACGACAAGATCATCAAGCGCGCCAATGAAGAAAAGCAAAACCCTATGGAACTCGCGGCGCGCTACGCCGACGAATACAACCGTGACATGAGCGCGTTTGGCGTGCTGACGCCAACGGTCGAACCCAAGGTTTCGACGCATATTGTAGAGATTGTCGATTTTACCAAGCGGCTGATCGAAGCCGGCAAGGCGTATGAGAGTGGGGGCGACGTGTATTACCGCGTCGATGCCTTCGCGCCGTATGGCAAGCTGTCGGGGCAATCGCTCGACGATTTGCGCGCCGGCGCCCGCGTCGACGTGAATGAACAAAAAGAATCGCCGGCGGATTTTGCGCTGTGGAAGACAGCCAAGCCGGGCGAGCCGAGCTGGCCTTCGCCTTGGGGTAACGGGCGGCCGGGTTGGCATATCGAGTGCTCGGCGATGAGCCACAAGCACTTGGGCGTCACCTTTGACATTCACGGCGGCGGCAAAGACTTGGTATTTCCGCACCATGAAAACGAGATTGCGCAATCGCAGGGCGCGCTCGGCGAAGGCACGTTTGCGCACTACTGGGTGCACAACGGCTTTCTCAATTTTGACGGCGAGAAGATGTCTAAATCGCTCGGCAACGTGTTTAGTTGCGGCGAACTAGCAAATTCGGTCGGCACCGAGGCCGTGCGGTTTTACTTTCTAAGCCACCACTATCGCTCGCCGATTGAATTTGAGGTCGCGGTCGAAGAGGCGAATGGCATCGCAACCGCGCGCTTTCCAGGCGTCGAGGCGGCCGACCGGCGCTTGGCGTATTTTTACAACACGCTGGCGCGGCTCGACGCCTTCTTGGCTCAAGGTGGCGATGGCGGTGAAGGCGACGCCGTGCCCGAGGCGGGCGCGCTGGTCGCGGCCGTGCGCATCGCGCTAGAAGATGACTTCAACGCGCCGGTGGTCATTGCCGCGCTCGGCGAGGCGGCCAAGGTCGCCAACCGTTTGGTCGAGGATGGCAAGGGCATTGACAAGGGCGTGCGACGCCGCTCGATCGCAGCGTTCGCAAAAAATATGCGGAGTGTGGGCACCGCGATAGGCGTGCTCGCGTCTGAGCCTGTCGCCTTCTTGCGCAGCCGCCGCGACCGCGTGGCGACGCGTTTAAAGCTTGACGTGGCGGCCGTGGAAAAACTTGTCGCCGATCGCTATGCCGCGCGGGCGGCGAAAGACTACGCCGCCGCCGACGTGATCCGCGGCCAGCTCACCGCGATGAACATCGAAGTGCTCGATACCCAGACCGGCTCGGACTGGCGCATTGTCGAAGGTGAGTAGTGCGTAGCGGTGGTAGCCAATGAACCAACGCCAACTGCTCGTCGCGCAGGGCTCGCTGCTGCTCTACAAGGAGGGTGCACGCCTGCTTTTTTGCGATCGCGGTTCGCAGGCAACAACGGCCCGTTTTGTCTCGGGCTTGCTTGCGGCGATTTTGCTGGCAAATGGCATCGCGCAGGTTGCGCTGCATAACCTGGTAGTCGGACTGCCTTTGCTCGCCGTGGGCGGTTTGTGCGCGCTCACTTTTCTGGCGCTTGGCAAGGCCCGGCGCAAACGCAACACCGTCGCCGACGTGCCTCCGGTGCTAGTGCTAGACCTCGGGCAAGGCCTCTTGCTCGATGGCACCGGCCGCACGCTGGCGCCGCTTACCGACGTAACGTTTGCCAGCGCGTTTCAATTTACCAGCTCAGCGCGTGCGCTCGACGTTCGGTACGGCACGCAGACGCACCGCTTGTTCGCCGGCAATGGGCTCGCCGGTCACAGTCCCGGGCCTTTCCTCGATGCCCTGCGCGCGTATTGCCCCGCCGTGGTGGCTCGCTGAGCGAGCGCTACTACCAACTACGGCCGTCGTGCGCTGGCGCGCAGCACGCGGCCAAATACGCGCACCTGATATAACGACTCGGTCAACGTTTCAGTGTTGTCGTTGTCGCGGCCGCTAAACATATGTCCCTGCGTCGGGGCGATGGCGTCAAACGGAAACTCCGTGAGCAAGGAGGCGAGCATCTCGACTAAGAGCTCGGTCGCGATGGGCTTGCCAACGCACATGCGGGGCCCCGCCGCAAACGGCAAGGCGGCATACGGGTTTTCCGCGTGGGGCAGCAGCCAGCGCCGTGGATCGAAGGTTTGATCTTGCTTGAACTTGTCGAGCAAGATGAAGAAATGCGTGCCGGCGCGATACGTCTTGGTAGCGGTCACTAGATCGGCTTGCAGCTCGCGTTCGAGCACGGGAAAGGGGTGGCGCAAGCGAATTGCTTCTAGCAAGACGCCTTCGAGTAGCCCCCGCGCATTGCTTGCGCCCGCGGTTGGCTCCTCGATGTGGCCTTCACGATAGCTCGTGGCCCAGCACGTGACCTGCGCTCGCAAGGCTTCATCGGCACGCAGGAAATGAAACACGCTAACGAAGATATCGCTGATGTTGATCTGCGGCGAGATGAGAAACGGCTGCGCGAACAGCGACAACCACCGCGACGGCTCGTGCGCGTACGTAGACATCCCCTGGCTAAATCGCGACGTGTGGACGATGTCTCCTAGCCGGGACCAGAACTGCTGCTTGATTGCCTCGTCGGCCACACCCTTGACCGCAATTTCCTTGCGCCACTGAATCGAGGCTCGGTAAAACAGCGTCTCGTCGGCCTCCGCAATCGGCGCGTCAAACAGCAGCTCATATAAAACCCGCAGCACCACCCGCGAGATCGCCTCCGCGTCGACGACACCGTCCACACGCGTGCCTGTGTGGTTTGCGAGCGCGCTAAGCTCGCGGCGGGCTATTGGCGCCAACCGCTGATGCCAATGCAAGTCTTTCATCAGCAACTTGAAGTCATTTGACAACTGCTGCCAAAGCTCGCCATCAACAGACTCGATCGAGTAGATAGGATGCCACGCCGGCGTCGCGATCAGCGTTTCGAGCATGGTGCCCTTGGTATCAGATGCCGCGAGCACGCGCCCGCATAGCTGCGGATCGGCGTCCAAGATCACCGTTGGCTTGCGTTGCAGCGCCCCCACCGCGCGCATTAGCCACGATCTAATATCCACCGGACCGTTGCCGTAACGCAGGGCACCGAGCACGTTGTGCGCCGCACGGGTCACCCAGCTCGGTTGACTCGGCTGATGCGACGGGGCCATCGATCGGGTATACCGCAGCGGTGGACAATACCAAGGCAGCGCCAGCCTTTTCCTTGGGACTGCCACGCGGGGTTGAAGCCCTTGTCAAACGCGCGGTTGGCCTGGACATGGTCGAGGCGCTCTATCATAGAGTTAGAACGCAACAACCACCGGCGGCAAGTGCCGGCGAATTTTGCGGTCGTGTCTTACGCGACCTAGGCATTCACTACGATTGGGATGCCGCCAAAGCCGCAGAGCTGACCCAGCTGCCGGGGCCCGTCATTTTCGCGGCCAATCACCCAATGGGCGCCATCGACGCGTTGGTCCTCATGGCGCTGATGGATCAGACCAGACCTGGGGCACGCCTGATGGTCAATGCGGCCGCCGATTTCGTGCCCGAATTGAAGGCGGGATTCCTCGGCGTGCACATCATGAAACGCGACGCCGCGCAGCAGCGGCATGCGCGCAACCTTGGTCCGCTGCGCGCGTGTCTGCGGCTGTTGCACGCGGGGGGCACGCTCGGGATTTTTCCTGCCGGCGAGGTCGCGTCGTTTCCGTCGCTGCGCAACCGCACGGTCGTCGAGGTACCGTGGAACGCGCATACAGGGAAACTCATCGCGAGCGCGCGCGCCACAGTCGTGCCCGTGTTTATTGAGGGCCGTGGCAGCAACGCGTTTCATTATCTCGGCACGGCAATCCCGAGGCTTCGCCTGGCGCTCCTCGTGCGCGACATGATGACGTGCACCCAACACGTCCGCTTACATATTGGCAAGCCATTGCCGTTTGCTAGCTTTGCCGCAGCTGCTTCGCCCACGCAAATTACCGACGTTGTGCGACGAGCTTGTTTTCAGGATGCGCTGGCCTAAGCCAGCAAGTGACTTCCACCCGCTGCGAGCGGGGACTCGACGCCCCATGCGCTGGCACTTCCGCCCTCCACCTGGCTAGGGGCGGGCCCGCGGTCGGTCCCAGTTAAGTCTGGTATGTTGTTATAATCTATGGGGTCGCGACGACGCGCCGCGTTGCACCGCTGTGGCATAGCAGTTGCTAAGTCTCTTTCCACAATGAAAAAACCACACAACATCACATCACTCATTATCCTACTTTCTGTTGCCTTCTCGCTAACGGCCGGCTCGGCTGCCGCGGTCAATAGGCCTGGCAAAACGACAGCTGACCAAGTCACGGGTGTGCGCGGCAAGGGGTCGGCTGCGCCGGGCCCGCGGGGTATTAGCTCCAAACGCGCGCGCTTACTCGGCGTGAAAAAAACCACGGTAAAGCCGCAAGAGGTCACCGCGACCAAGTCCAAGACCTCACGCAGCTTCTCAGCTAGCCGCACGGTCGGCAAGGCGGCAACATTTGTGATCGGCGGTGCCATCGGCTCGACCGTATTGCTCTCGACGTTAGGCTCATTTATTTTGCCTATCCTGTCGACGCTCCCCGCCTCGTGGCAAGAAGGTGGCGTCTACACGGTGGTCGCTTCACTATTCGTCGTCAGCGGCAAGATCGCCATCTCGACGCTATTTAGTTCGCCCGAAGAAAACGCTAAGGGCACGCCTTAGTCGATTGAAACGTCTGGGCACGCGGCGAGCAACGCGTCGCACGCGGGGAGATCGTCGGGTGATAGCAAGTCGTCGCCGCTACCGCCCGACGTGCAGGTGAGATCCGCGAATTGGGCAAATTGAGAGGCGTAGGCATCGAGGCAATCGAGATACGCCGCGGCCGTCGCGCTACAGGTTGCCTCCGCGTCGTTCGCATCAAACGGCTCGCAGGCGACGGGCACTAAAGGCTCATCCATGCAGGCCTCAAAGTCGGTAGCGCTGCACTCGCTGCTGTCAAAATCTGTCGCCTCTAGCACGCAGGCCAGGCGACGCAGGCCCTCGGTCGTGGCGCTCGCGCTATTATCTCGAAACTCCTCACACAGCGTCAACTGCTCGGCTTCCGTGAGCGTATTAAGCGGCTTGGAGGTATCTACCGAATAGCCGCCGCCGTCGTTGCTACCACAGGCCGTGAGGCTGCTCGTCGCGATAAGCGAGGCGAGGATTGAGGGCAGCAAGTTTCGCAGCGCGATGATTTTGGTCATTGTTTGATGCCAAGTGTGACACGAGCGCACGAGGGCTCGAAGCGGCGAGGCTGGCAAAATGCGGGGGCCGTGCGCCGCGTCACGAGACGCGAGGCTAAGCGATCGCGCGGGCGTCGTCGGCGTAGGTCTTGCGCAGCGCCTCGATCACCGTGGCCGAGCGCTTGAGCTTATCGACGATGAGCGTTTCATCGATCGGATAGTTGGTGCGAAATTCGAGCATCTTTTCGTAGAGCGATTCGCGCGCCTCATCGTTGTCGAGGTATTGCGCGACCTTCTTGGCGCGCATTGCGGCGGGCAGGCCAACCACACGGGCTTCGACCGCGTCGTAAAGCGTTTTTTCGAGATGCGATTTGCAGGTGGCCAAGCCGGCGGGGAGGCTTTCGAATAATTCGGGAAAGCGCTCCGTAAACGTCTGCGCATCTTCGTTGCCGCGATCGGCGATGCGGCGGAGCGCAAGGTGCAACATGACCGCGTCGTCGGCGAAAAAGGCCACCGGCTCGCGCCGAGCCTTGATCGGATCGGCCTTGCCGAAGATATGCAGCATGGCGGCGGCGGCCAGCTCGCGATCTTCGCGGGCGAGGTTTTCGTCGTCCATCGCGTCGAATGCAATTTTCATATCGTGCGGCAGCGACACCAACCACGCACGCATGAGCTCAACAAAATCTGTCTCTACATTCACCACAACATATCTCTCAATCGCGACGACACTAACGAGGATGGGCTCTCCTGACCCCTGAAACCTAGCTGCCTAGCTCCGCGCCCCTAGCGACCCCGCGCGTCTATTTAGAGGCGACACGCGTGGTACAATGTAGGCACGCCGAGGTCCAGCGGCTGGGTTCGTTTACGTCTCTAACCAGTATCAGCCTAGGACCCGAAAAACAAGGCCTCGGAGGGGCCCAGTCTGGGTAAAATGGGTATCCTAGAAGCTGGTCGTGGCACTTCCTAAGCGTTCTCCGGTGCTTGGATACAATCACAACGTCCGCTATCGCGGCCTTGTGTTTCACGTGCAGACCGAAGATTCCGGGACCGCGGCGCCGCACATTTTCACGCACCTCTTCCACGGGGGCGTCATCGTGCATACGCGCAAGCACGTCTACGACCCAGGTGCGCCCGAGGATGCCGTCAAGGCGCTGATGCAGACGCAACATAAGACGGTGCTGCGCGAGCTTAAGGCGAACGTCTTTGACGACAAGATCGACGATTACCTCGGCGCGACGCCTGGCCTCTTGCCGCGCGGTGCGCCCGAAGAGGGCGGCAGCGGTGGCGCCGCGGGCGATTCGTCATCGTCGGTGCCTACCGTAGGTTCCGCGGCAGACTCTGGCTCGCTCGAAGCCGTGGCCCATCGCGTCGGCGCGGTGGCGGTGCCCGCGGCGGCCGCTGGGGATGTCACGGTGCCGGTGGCTGCGCCGCGAACGCAAGTTGGTCCCCCGGCGCCGGTTGCGGTGGCTCGGGCTGGCACAGGCGAAAATTTGGCGGCGGCCGTGGCGACCGCTAAACACGCCCATGCGGCGCGCACGGTATCGGAGGATCAAGCCCGCAATGTGACGGCCGCTTTGCGCGCCTCGGCGCAGGCGGCGGCGGGCGCGGCCGCGGCGCCGCGACCGCGGCGCGTCACGGATGCGCGAACCGCGACGGCGGGCGGGGTGACGACGAGCAAGCAGGGCGTGATCGTCAATGCGCCGGCGCACGTGATCGGGGGCAACCGGCCGCCGACTTCGCCAGGAGCAAGCGCGACCTCACCACGCGTTGCCTCGGCGCCTATCGCGGTGGGGGCGGCCGCGGGTGCGCCGCCGCCGGTTGAAGACCGTGGAAAAACCGTGGTTGATTTGCCGCTCGATCGAGAATTCGCCAAGGACATCATCTCCGAAAAAAGTCTCGACGAGGTGATCTTGGCCTACCTCACCGACGAACGCTAGGCGAGGTTGCGCACGCGCGCAGCGCAGTCGATCATGGCGACGGGGTCGCGGTCGGTGGTTCGATAGCGACGGGCACCAAGCGGCCGTGCACTTCGCCTGCTACCTGCGGCACGAAGGTGTATGTCGCGGGCTGGTAGCCGGCGAGCTTAAATGCAAATTCTACCGGCGCGCCAGTGACATAGATGGTGTGGCTGATCGGCGTCGCCCCGATTTGTTTGCCGTTGACAAAGGCGATTGCGCCTACCGGTGTCGAGTTGAGGCGTAGTTGCATCGGGGTGCCGGTCGGCGTTGCCGCTGGGGCGTCAATTGTGGGCGCCGTGGTCGTGGGTGCGTCATCAGCTTTAGGCGTTGGCGGCGGGGTGCCGTCGCCCGTACAGGCGCCAAACCAAAACGCGAGCGCGATGCAAACAACATGTGGCGCGGCTAGGTTCACCCTTTATCGGTAGCACTGCTCGGACGCGTCGTCTATCGCTAGATGAAGGCGTCGCGGGATCGGTGCGCGGCACGTGGGCTGCGTGGCCAACGGCGTGGCCCATTAAGCCGCGGCGCAGAAGCGAGTGGCCGATCGCTCGTCCTAGGTTGCTGATTCCATGACAGGCGCGCATGGCGCGGCAATTGCTTAGCAAGCGCTAATGCTGGCGACCACCCATACCGCAGCGCTGTGCGGCGTCGAGGCGACGATCGTCGATGTTGAAGTCGATTTGTCAGTGGGCCTGCCTGGCTACCATGTCGTTGGCTTGCCGGCGCAGGGCGTTCGCGAAGGCGGGACGCGCGTGCGCACCGCACTCGAACAAGTGGGCATTTCGATGCCTGCGCGCAAAATCACCGTGAACTTGGCGCCGGCCGACTTCAAAAAGGAAGGCGCGGCCTTTGACCTTCCCATCGCGCTGGTCATTGCTGGGATGGAGACGCAGGCAGACCTTGGTGCGCTGACCGGCGTGGTCGCCATTGGTGAGCTCGGTCTTGATGGCAGCGTGCGCGGCGTAAGAGGCGCGTTGGCTGCCGCCATCGCCGCGAAGCAGGCTGGCTATACTGGAATTATTTTGCCAACGTGCAATGCCTCAGAGGCCCAGCTCATCGATGGCCTGACCGTGATCGCCGTGGCATCGCTGCGCGAGGCCATCGAGTTTTTGCATGGCGTGGTGCCGCCCCTGGCGCCCTTGACGCGAACAAGCTCCCCGGTCGAGGCGCTGGACATGGCCGATGTGCGCGGCCAGCGCGGGGCCAAGGCGGCGGCCGAAATCGCCGTCGCGGGCGGGCATAATTTATTTTTGCTCGGGCCACCTGGCATTGGAAAGACCATGCTGGCGAGACGCATTCCTACCGTGCAGCCAGATATGACGCCTAGCGAGATTATTGAGACAACCAAGATTCACTCGGCCGCGGGCCTAACCTCAGGGGCCCTCGTAAGCGAGCGTCCGTTTCGCGCGCCCCACCACACCGCCAGTGGCGCGGCGATCATTGGCGGCGGCAAGGTACCGCGACCCGGCGAGATCTCGCTGGCCCACAACGGCGTGCTTTTTTTAGATGAGTTGACCGAATTTCCTCGCCACATAATCGATAGCCTGCGGCAGCCCCTGGAGGAGCGGCGGGTGACCATTCACCGTGCCGCGGGGTCGGCCCACATGGCGGCGAGCTTTCTGTTGGTTGCCGCCGCCAACCCTTGTCCGTGTGGCTGGCTCGGCTCGGCGATGCGCGAATGCGTGTGCTCGGCGCAGCAGCTCCAGCGCTACCGCGCCAGGTTATCTGGGCCCATCCTCGATCGCCTCGATCTACACGTCTATGTTCGTGCGCTCACGATCGAGGAATTGCGCAGCAGCCCGGAGACGGCGTCGTCGGCCACCATGCGCGCGCGCATCGTGGCGGCGCGCGAGCGTCAGCGTTGGCGCTACAGAAATACCGCGCTAACCACAAACGCCGAGCTGAGCTCGCGCCAGCTTCGCCACTACTGTCCGCTCGCGGCCGATGGGGAGGCGTTGCTGGCACGCATCTATAAACAACGCGGTGGCATGACCGCGCGTGGACTCGATCGGCTAGTGAAGGTGGCGCGCACCGTCGCCGACCTCGCGGGCGAAGCCCAAATTAGCCGCGAGCACCTGCTCGACGCCGCGGCGTTTCGCTCGATGCAACACCTTCATGGCGCGCAGGAGACTACACCCGCGCACATCTCGGCAACCTCCGCGGCGGTCTAGCTCGGTGATGAGACGGTCGTGCTGGCATTTTTAAGACGATCAGGCGATCATTTAATGACTGTGGTCGACGAGTTCCAGATCCCGCCTTCAACCGGTTCGCGCACCGGCTTGGTGTTGTCCGGCGGTGGATCACGCGGTGCCTATGAGGTGGGGGTGTTGCAGTACCTGCGCAACGACTTTCCAAAAGTGTTTGGCAAGCATGCGCCGATCGACGTCATGACCGGCACCAGCGTCGGTGCCATTAACTGCGCGTTCCTCGCCGCCTGCGCCGAAGACCTCGACACCCAAGCCGATCGCCTGGCCATGCTGTGGCGCAGCCTGCGGATCGAGGAGTTGTTGGCGCCGCGCGAACTTGAATTTGGGTCGCTCGCCCGCATGCTGCTGGGCCGGCCCCCTAAGCCCCCTCCGCCGGGCGCGTATCGTTATGGTGGCCTGGTCGATACGACGGGCCTTGAGCGCGTGGTCGTCAAGCACATTCCGTGGCGCAACATCGATCGCAACCTTCGTCGAGGTCACTTGGGTGCCATGACGGTTTCCGCGACGCAGGTGGCGACGGGGCATACGATTGTATTTGTCGCGGCGCGTGATGGCGTGCCCAAGACGTGGAGCCGCGATCCTTTCGTGCGCCACAAGGCGGCGCGGATTGGGCCGCGCCACGTGCTCGCCTCGGCGGCGTTGCCGCTGCTTTTTCCATCCGTGAAGATTGGCGACGATTTTTACACCGACGGTGGCCTGCGGCAAAACACACCCATGTCGCCGGCGATTCGCCTCGGCGCTACGCGGCTCTTGCTGGTGTCGCTACGCCATGTCAATCCAATCGAGCAACCCGTGATCAAGGCGAATTTTCCTAGCCCGCTATTCTTGCTCGGCAAGACGCTCAACGCGCTCATGCTCGACCACACCGAATACGATGTCGATCGCCTGCAACGCATCAACGCCATTATCGATGCCGGCGAGCGCGCGTTTGGTCCCTCGTTTTCGTCAATGATGAACGATGAGATGCAAAAGCAACGCGGCGCGCGCTTTAAGAAAATCGAAATCGTTCACATCCGGCCGTCGTTTGATATCGGCCAACTGGCGTCAGACTTTGTTGCCAGCGGCAAGGTGCGCCTGCAAAGTCGCCTCGCCCGCAAGCTGCTGTCGCGGCTGGCCGAAAGCGAATCGCCGCGCGAAAACGATTTGCTTTCCTACCTCATGTTTGACGGCGACTATGCGGCGGAGCTCATCGCGCTGGGCCGGCGCGACGCGGCCAAGCACGAGGAGGCGCTGCTGCGCTTATTCTCGCGCATCGATGAACCCGAGGGTGCGCCCGCGGGAATAACAGGCTAGCCTGGTTGTTGGCTCGGACGTGGATGGCGCGTATAAACAGGCGTGGGCGACATGACGACGGCTGACGCAGAGCGACGACGACCCATCGGCGTGTTCGATTCTGGCGTGGGCGGGCTGACCGTGGTGCGCGCCTTGCGGACGGCCCTGCCTGGCGAAGATATCGTCTATCTCGGCGACACCGCGAGGCTGCCCTATGGCAGCAAGAGTCCGCGCACCATCCAGATGTATTCGCTGGCTTGTCTAAATTTTTTGCTTGAACACAAGGTCAAACAAGTGGTCGTTGCGTGCAACACCGCTACCGCCAATGCCATCGACGTCTTGACCGCCGCGTCGCCGGTGCCCGTCGTGGGCGCGGTGGCGCCTGGTGCGCAAACGGCCTGCGAGACGACGCGCAACGGCCAGCTCGGCGTGCTCGGCACGCTCGGCACGGTGGCGTCCGGCGCCTATGTCCGCGCCATTGCCAGCCATCGCCCTGGGGCGCAGGTCAGCCAGCTGGCGTGTCCGCTATTTGTCCCGCTGGCCGAAGAGGGCTGGGTCGCCGATGAAGTCGCCGAGCTGGTGGCGACGCGCTACCTGCGCGAGCTGATGGTTGCGCAGCCGGACCTCGATACGATCGTGCTCGGGTGCACGCACTATCCCTTGTTGCAACCGACCATAGCGCGGGTGGCGGCGCGGCTCGCCGGGCGCGAAATTGCCGTGGTGGACTCGGCGTCGGCGATGGCGCGCGTGGTCGCGGCGCATATCTATGGCGCCCCCGCCGCCACCGACAACCGACGCGCGCATCGCGGCGCGCTGCGCTGCTACGCCACCGACGATTCGCGCTTGGCTGAGCTGGCGCCTCGCTTTCTCGGCGAGCCGGTCGGCAAATTTGAGATCGTAGATCTTAAGACCGCATGAGCCCAGACGTTAGGCCCGAGGCGCGCGAGCCAGCTCAAGCGCCAGTTGCGCCGCAAGCTGCGCGTTAGCCACCGCGAGCGCGCGATTGGCGGCGACGAAGCGGCCGCCGAGTGACGCCGCTAGTTGGCGCAGCAAAAAAGGTGTGACGGCCTTGCCCACGATGCCAGCTTGCGCCGCCGCCGCGAGCGCCGTTTCGATCAGCTCGTCGGCCTCCGCGCGCGGCACTTCGGCATGAGCGGGCACAGGTTGCACGATTAGCACGCCGCCGCCGCCGTGGCGCCAACGCCAACGGCACATGGCCGCGAGCTCGCCGACCTCATACACAGTGTGGTCCAAGGCCAGCCCGCTGCGCGCGCTGTAGAACGCGGGAAACTCGTCACAGCCGTAGCCGACCACCAGCACGCCAAGCGTCTCGAACATCTCCAGCGTGCGTGGCAGATCTAAAATTGATTTCGCGCCGGCCGAGACCACCGCCAACTTGTGCCTTGCCAGCGCGTGCAGATCTTGCGAGACGTCGCCGCTAGCGCCGCGGTGCACGCCGCCAATGCCGCCCGTCGCAAACACCTCGATGCCAGCGGCCTCCGCCAAGGCGCAGGTAGCGCTGACGGTGGTTGCCGCGGACTCGCCTCGCACGCACACCACGGCGAGATCTGACGCGGCCACCTTGCGGTACGCCGCGCCATGTTGCGCCAGGTGTTCGAGTTGCCCAGCGGTCAAGCCGATCGTTGGCGTGCCCTTGATGATCGCGATCGTATGTGGACTCGCGCCCGCGTCGCGAACGACCTGCTCGAGCTCCTTGCCCAAGGCGGCGTTGTCGGGATACGGAAAGCCGTGCGCGATGATCGTCGATTCGAGCGCGACTCGCGCCGCGCCGGCGGAAGCGCTAACGGCCGTCAAGGGCGATGCCTTTGGCGCTGCAGGCCACCGCCGCGGTCTTGCGCGCGGTGGCGCCAAGTTCTTTGGCCATGCGACGGGCGCCAATTTTTTGCTCGGCCTTGCAGTATGACACGACCGCGAACATGGCCGCTGCCGCCAGCGAGGTATCCGCGGCGAAGGCGCGTTCGGCCAACGCCGCCGCCTCGCCGTGTCGCCCACGCTCGCCCGCGTCTTGCGCGGCCCGCCACAGCTGCGTGGCGTCGGGCATTGCCTCGGCGTGGGGGAGAGTTGCCGCGTCAGGGGCGGGTTCTTTGGCGGCCTTGAGGCCCGCTTCTGCGCCACGCCTAACTTTCTCGATCGCTGGCTCGGCCGCCTCTTTAATGCCAGCCTGCATCTCCTTGGCCTCGGGCGTCGACCAAATTGCCGAAAGGTGACCCCACAACGTACGGCTGCCAAGCGGCACCGAGGTAACCGCCCAAGCCACCACCGCCAACACTGCAAGGGAGAGCAAGGCGCGAATCATGTCGTCGCGGCAGCCTAGCGCCCTAGTTCGCGCGTTTCAAGATGAGAAACTCGACGCGGCGATTCTTCTCGTAAGCGGTCTGATTGTTGCGCTCGTCGATGAGCTGCGATTCGCCGTAGCCTTGCGCCTGCAGGCGCACGGGCTCAACGCCCTTGCTGATGAGATATGCCTCGACCGAGTGGGCGCGATCATCTGAGAGCTTGAGGTTGTAGTCTTCGCCGCCCTGTTGATCGGTGTGGCCTTGGATCTCGATGAGCTCGATGTCGGGGTTGGAGAGCAGCGTGCCCGCCACCGCGTCGAGGATGGGGTACGACACCGGCTTGATGGTCGCCTTGTCGAGATCAAAGTAGACCTTGTCGAGGATCTCGATCTTGGAGTCGGTGACCACGACGCGCCCGCCCGGCTCAGGACAGCCGTCTTCGTCTTCGATGGTGTCGTAGTCTTCGGGCTCATTCGGGCAGCGGTCGTCATTGTCGAGGATGCGGTCCTTATCGTTGTCTGGATCAGGACAGCCGTCCTCGTCCTCGAACTTGTCAAAGTCTTCGGGATCGTTTGGACATAGGTCGTCGCGGTCCAGGATGCCGTCCTTGTCGTTATCTGGATCGGGACAGCCATCGGCGTCTTCGAAGCCGTCTTTGTCTTCCGGATCATCGGGGCATTGGTCGTCAACATCCATGATGCCGTCGCCATCGCGGTCACCGGGCTCGCCCTCAGGGCAGCCATCGGTGTCCTCATTGCCGTCGAAATCTTCCGGATCATTAGGACAAGCGTCGTCGATATCGAGAATGCCATCCTTGTCGTTGTCCGGATCGGGGCAGCCATCGGCGTCCTCGAAGCCGTCAAAGTCTTCTTTTTCGAGCGGGCATTGGTCGACGTCGTCTTTAATGCCATCGCCGTCTCGATCGCCGAGGTTTGGCTCGAACACGATGCCGACAAACAAGCGCCAGTCTGGGCTCGCGCCGTCGGAGGGTCGCAGGCCGCGGCCGCCACCGAACGAGAAAAACGAATTGCGCGCGAGATAGAGCTTGAGCGCCAGCAAGGCCTCGAGCGGCTTGTAGTTCTCGGCATCCATGCCATACGAGCCGATCACTTCCGCCACCAGCGAGACCTTGCGCAAAGAGAGGTCATATGACAGCCCGAGGCCATACGGCACCTCGCTGCCGACCGCCACGGTCTGGTTGGTGCCGGTGGCGCCGCCGACGCCAACATCGGTGAAGCTGGCTACCTTGCCGCGGTAGCGAAAGCCGCCGGTGAGCGCGGCGCGAAACCTGCCTTCGCTGCCAAACTCCTTGTCGAGAATGAGCGTCGCCTCGGGCATGAGCTGGTTGTCGCCGCCAAAGATGTTGTCGCTCGCGGTGTCGAGATAGGCGCTGAGAATAAGGCCGACGCCAACGTGCGGCGGCTTGCTAGTCTTGATAAAGCGCGTCTTGAGGTGGACGCCAACGTTGCCGAGGCCTTGTTCGGCGAATTCAAAGGCCTGATCGTCGTTGGGCGTATTTGGATCGCCCTCGTCATCCGGACCTCGATCGCCATTGACCAAGAGTAGCGGCACCGAGAGCCCAAGCTCGAGCTCGACCGGACCGAACTTGAGACCGTAGGCGCCGCCGAACGTCCCCGAAAACGTATCGGTCACGTCATACGTCGCATTGCCATTCTTGAGCGCGAGCAGCGCGTGGCCCCAGTCGATGGCCTGCAGGCCAAAGGAGAACTCGCCTTTGCCCAAGACCGACGACGCGTTAACCGTGATGTAGCCGCGCGAGTCGATCGCTGGCCGGAAGAAGTTGATGTAGAGATTGCCTTCGCTTTGCGCCACCGCTTGCGCCGGCGAGCCCGCCAGCGCGATCACCGCGGCTGCCGCCATGGCCAAGCCTCGCCACGCCCGCCCGAGTCTCTCACGCCCAAAAAACGATGGTCCCATGGAGCGGTAGCTTATGGGACTCGGCCGGATTTGTACAATTTCGCGCCTATTTTTGGCCGCAGCCTTGGGCCGCCGGGAGACCGGCCGCGTTAGTCAAGGGTGACGCCATGCGACAGGCACACCTGGCGAACGGCGCTGCGGCTAGCCGCGGGCAGCTTGCCCGCAAAGCGCTTGGCCTCGTCGGCTTTGCCCATCTTGCAATTCGACAAGACCAAGATCTGCAAGGCATCGACATTGCCACCCTCGAATTTTAACGCCGTGGCGGCATAGCGCGCGGCCTTGGCGTGAAAGCCATTGAACGCGGCATCGCGCGCAATGGCGATCGCTTCGGCGGCGTTGCTCGGGTCACCCGTGGTTGGCGCAGTCACCACGGGCGTGGTGCTGGCATCGAGCGTTGGCTTGGGCTTCTTTTCGGGCTTGGGCTCGGACGTCACCGGCGCGGCCGCGGCGGTGACGCACTTGGCGGCGAGCGTGCGCAGCGACGTCGCCGTGCTGGTGGAATTAGCGGCGGCCTGCGTGGCTAACGCTTCGATGGCGGCGCAATCCTTCGCGGCCGATAGTGGCTTGGCCGCGGCTAGTTGCGCCGCGGTGTACGCGCGCTCAAGCGTTTTTTTGTCGCGCGCCGCGGCTGCAACGAAGGCCGGATCATCTGCGCTCGCGCGCCACAGCTCAAAGGCTGCCTCGTGTTGCCCAGCTTTTACGGCCACCGCAAAGGCTGCCTCGGGGCGCGGTGCAATGGGCGCTTGCGCGGCGTCCGGTGCCATCACCACCATGGTGGCGTCGATCGCGGCGGCATCAACCAGGGCCGCATCGGCGATTGCCGCATCGACAAGGGCCGCATCGATCACTGGGACAGCCGCGTCGAGCGCTTGCGTGGCGGCATCGGGCGCCTTGGGCGTCAGACTCGCGGTCGACGATGACTGACTAACTAGCTGCCAGCCAATGATACCGGCTGCGGCGATGACGCCGAGCACGATCCAAAGCGTCTTGCCGCCGCGTGGTGGCTCGCTGGCGTCGGCCAACGTATGTTCGGGGCTAAACGAGAATTCCTCGCCGGCAGCGACAAAGCGCAGCTTCAAATCGCCGAGTTCGATGAGGTCGCCTCGACCAAGCGGACTGCGCAGCTGCGGCGAGCCATTGACGCGCACGCCGTTGGCGGACTCGAGGTCTTCGATATGGTAGGCGCCCGTATCAAGCTCGCGCACGATGCGCGCATGGCTGCGGCTCAGCGACTTATGATCGAGGCTAATCTCGCTATCGCTGTCGCGGCCAATGATCGCCTGCGCATGATTGAGCACAAACTCTTCGCCGGCATACGACGTCGACAACACGACCAAGCGCGCGAAGCCCGCCTGGCTTGCGAGGCTGCCGCTGGCACTCGCACGCACCGGTACCGTTGGATCGGCGTCGAGCTCGTTGCGGACAAATTGTGACGAATCGGCCGCGAGCGCCTCCGGTGGCGGCACCACCGCCACATCCGGGGCGGTGATCGTGCGCGACATGACCCCGATGGCGGTCGGCTCGGTGTTGCCTCCCCCAACGGCGGCCATTTGTGAGGTAGGTGCGCCCGCGGGGCCGAGCTGCGCCGAGGCCTCCGCCTTGAGCTCAATGAGGTAGTCGCCAATCTGCACGCGATCGGCCATGGAAAGCGCTTGCTTGACGTCGATGCGCACGCCATTGACGCGCACGCCGTTGTAGCTGCCGAGATCTTCGACTTCGACCTGATCGCCTGCGCGCACGATGCGGGCGTGACGCCGCGACACATTGCGTTCGGTGAGCCGGATCGTGTTGCCCTCCTTGCGCCCAATGGTGATTTCGTCGCGGACCAACGGCACGACCGTGGTCTTGCCCTCGTCATCTGAGATCACTAGTTTGAACATGTGCGAAGACGTCCCAACGGCGTGGGCCTGGATTTCAATATACCCAACGATTCCGGCTTGCCGCTACTTGCCTGACATCATTTGCTAGGAAACTCGGCGAAGTACGGCCGTGGATTGACCGGCATCCCCAGGCGCGCGCCGAGACGAAGTTCGAGATAGATCGACCCCACAGCGCGACCAATGGGCGCGCCGCGCGCGATGTATTCTCCTGTGCGCACATGTGCCGAGGTAAGGCCGCCGACGACGGTCATCATGGCGCCGTGATCTAGCACCACGACGAGGCCGAGGCCCTGCAGGGGTCCCGCATAGGCTACCGTACCATCGCCAGGCGCGCTGATGTCTGCGCCCGCGACGGCCTTTGGCGTGCGCGCGTCGTCGCCGACGGCGAGCCGCATGCCTCGTTGCGCCAGGGTAAGTCGGCGCGCGGCATCGTGGCGGGTACCAAACTCAACCAACACGGCGCCGTTAGTCGGCCATCGCAATTTGGTCAGCGGCGTCGCCAACGCCGCCTGCAGCTCGGTCAGGCGCTGCGCCGCGGCCCGATCCGCGATCGCCATGCGCGTTGCCTCGGCGCGTTGCATCGAAATGTCGCGTTGATATCGGCCGAGCACGAAGGCGGCAAAGCCTCGCCGCCGCGCGGCCCCCACCGACGGCTTCGCGGTGACGCCACGCCCGGCCGCAGGCGCCAAGACGGCCAAGGTCGCGGCTTGCGCAAAGGTCTCACGTTGGCGGAGCACCACGGCGAGGCGATCGCGAATAATTTTGGAGGCGTCATCGATGATTTCTTGTTGGCGCGCGAGGCGCGCGAGCGGCGCCAAGGGCGCATCGACGCCAGCCGCCGCGTTGGCAGCGGGCATGGCGTCGTTTTGCGCAAGCAGCGCGGTTACGACGGTTGCCGTTAATAACAGGCGCACGGCGCCGACGCGAGCTAGCCATCGTCCGCGCCTCAGACCCATGCTAACTCCACGCTCCCGCGCGTTGTGCGCGCACGGCGGCGTTGGAGGTCTCGTCGGCGCGACGCCACGCCGTGCCCGATAGCGCCAGGCTGCGCACCGCCGTCGCCGCGACCACCATACCAAGTACGGTAGCGCCCATGAGCACGCCGACCATTTCGCCGGCGGTTAGAAAACGTAGCGACACGAGATCGCCGAGCGCGGGGTAGGTATGCAGCAGGTTCGCGAAGAGCGCGCGCGTCAACCAATAACCGATAATCAGCGCAAACCCGGCACCAACCAGGCCCTGCAGCCCCCCAATTAAGATGGCCGGCGCACGCCACATGCGCTGGGGACCGCCAAGCAGCTCGATGACGGAGGCCTCGCGGCGCAAATCGACGGTGCCAAAGCGCAGCGAAATGATCGCCACTCCAAGCGCCAGCAGGGCGAGCAACCAACCTATCGAGGCGCTTGCCTGCGCCGCCGCCGCGAGCGCTGGCGTCAACGCGTGATCGTCGCGGCCGACAAACGTCAACTCGGCAACCTCGGGCAGCGCGCGTAATTCGGCAGGCAGCGGGCTGGCCGGAATTACATCCGCGATGCCAGGTGCAAACCGCAATTCGATCGACGCCGGAAGGCTTGCGCTGTCGAGCTCGCTGAGCACAGCCTCGTGGCCGCGAAACGCGTCGAGCAAGCGCGCGCGCGTGGCGTCGCGGCTAACGAACTCGCTGCCGACCACGCCGCCGCGTTGGGCCAGCTTATCTGCCAAGCGTTGCCCCACGTCATCTTCGACGTAGGGCGAAAGGTAGATCACCATTTGGCTGCTCGCCTCAAGCTGCGTCAGCGCTTGGCCCAGTGGCCGGCGACATACCAGCGCGACCACGAGCAACAGCATCGCGCAGGCGACGCCAATGATGGCGCGTACATTTTGCGAGCCCTGGTCCCGCCACATGCGCGCCGCCGCGCGCGTCGCGTGCTGGAGGGTGCGCTTGACGCGATGGCTAGCCCGCATAGCCCGTCGCACTCCCCATAGCAAATGCCCCCTGCTCCTCGCGGGGCGAGGTGGCAACCGACTCGAACAAAAATTCTACGTCACGCGCGGCCGCGTGCGCTGCCACCGGCAGGCCGTCGTGAAGCACGTACGGTGCCCACTGCTCGGCGCGCGCGCGATGGAGCAAGCGGAGATCGCTCGTGACGACGAGCGCGGTCGCGCCCAGGTGCCGCATCACCGCGAGCTGATCCGCAAAGAAGGTTACGCCGGCGTCATCTTGATGCATGGTGGGATGATCAGCTAAGACCAATTCGGGGCGACGGATGCAGGCCCGCGCAAAAGCGACGCGTTGCTGCATTGCCAGCGACAGCGAGCCGACCGTGCGACCCGCGACTTTCGCGAGGTCAAAGGCTTGCAAGAGCTCGTCGGCGCGTGCGCTGAGCTCGTCGGCGGTGACGCCGTCTATTTCGAGCGGCAGGGCAACATTGTCAAAAACGCTGCGGCGATCTAGTAGCTGCAGGCGTTGCGGCACCACGCCAATGCGTTGGCGCATGGCGCGGATCGCCGCGGGGCGAAGCCTCGCCACATGATGACCCCACAACGCGACGCCTTCGATGGCCCTCGAGGTAAGTCCCAAGACCTGCGCGATTAATTGCTCGCTGCCGGCGCCGGCCTCGGCGTGCAAGATCGCAACGTCGCCGCGCGCCAACGCGAGCGTTCCGATTTGTAACAAGGGCGGTGGCAATTCGGGGTGCGGCGCGATGCCTACGAGGGAGGTAGACGGCTCGTCGAGATCACCCCCGTCGTCGTTGATGGCGACGACGAATTCGTCGGGGCATAGCTCGTGCTCGCCGAGCGCGACGTCGTCATCAGCACCGGCCACAAAACTGGCCACGGCCGGGGGCGTATCGGCGATGCCTTGCACGTCCGGCAGATCAATGGCCGAGCCACGCGCGAATCGGAGCAAACGACGACCAAATCCGCTCATACTAACGTCGTACGCGAACCTGCCAGGGCGACCAAGTTTTTGACCGCACGCGAGGTCGACGGGTGCACCGCGTGCGCAGTTATATAGGCGCGTTGGCCGCCCGCACGCCGGCCTTATGGCTTTTGATAGGCGACGTCGAGCTTATAGGAGGCGGCGGTGTAACCAAAGACCGCAACATGGACCTCGCTAATGCCCGCGGGTACCGTGAGCTCGCAGAGCTCGGTCGCGCCTTCGAGATAAGGTCGGCAATGGTACTGGCTCGCCGTCGGCGCCGCGCCGAAGCGAACATACAAGTCTGGGTCGCCGCTGCCTGTCATCGCGACCGAAAATGTTGTTCCGGCAGCGGCCTTGAATGCGGCGAAGCGCGCAAACGCATTCTTGCTCACGTTGCCCGCAAAATGCACCGTCGTGGGTTCGCCGCTTGGCGTGCCGCCGGGTGCCGCGCCAGCCGCACCGTACAACGCTACCGCGCCTTGGCGATCCTTGGTCGTAAAGGCCAAGGCGGTCGACGTGCCGTTGCATTGTGGATAGTGCATGACCGAGGCGGCGTCGTACTCGGTTAAGGCCCGCCAGTTGTCATCTTCGAAGCAGACGCCCGCCTGTGGCCGCGTATGCTCGTGACGAAATCCAAGGGCGTGGCCAAGCTCATGCGCCAAGACATTTTTGAGCGGCCAGCCGCCGGTCGCAAATGCGCTGGCATCGACCAACACCTCGCGCGCCTTGCGTGGGTCATTGGGAAAAAAGGCCCGCGCCAAATATTGCTGTCCGGACACCGGCCTAATGTTGAAAACCACCGAATTGTTGTTTTTCGTGCAGTTGGCGTCATGGGCCGCCAGATAGACGAAATCGATATCGGCGAAGGCTTCCCATCCCTGTGTTGTCGCGGCGGTTAGGGCGGCCAACATTTGCGGTTTGTTGGCGCCAAAGCTATTGCTGACACAGTAGGTCAGGTTTTGCTTGGCGGCCGTGTTCCACGCGTTATCGCCGTTGCCAGCCTGATCGACGATGAGACCGCCATCACCCGCGCGGAGCATCTGCCAAAATTCATAGAGTTCTTTATCATCGACGATGGGCGTATCTCCATTCACAATGTAAAGGCCGCCGTCCCATGGCTCGCGATACGTTTGCGCCGCAAACTCGGCGAAGTTGTCCGGGACCTCCGTATCAACGCCCAGCGTCGCAGATGATTCAAGCGCGCAACCTGCGCCGCTTGCCCACGCGATGGCCATGGCCATGCTGGCGCACGCTATTGTTCTTGATCTCGCCTGTGTCATGTCACCCTCCGACCACCTTCCACTTCACACATGGTGCCAAGTTGTAGGGTGTTGTCATCGCGACACATCAAGGGCTTCCGCGCGAGCGGCTAGCTGTGACGTCGCGTTCACACGCGGTGCGTAACTCGTTGGCTGGCCACGCGGCGCCGTTACCGCGATGAGTGCGCGCATGTAGGCAGAACGTGCGGTTGCGCGCTTCTCTGTTAGAATGAAGGCCGGTCTGTTAGACGACATCTCGCACACGAGATGTTCCTTGTTGTCACCGCGTCGCGATGTCACATGAAAGTTGGGGCAATTTGACTCTGCGCTATTGTTCAAGCAGATCTAGCGCGGTCGTAATTTGATAGCTTACTTGGCCCACCGACTCGCGCAAGAAACGCTTCTTGAGCGCGTCAATGCCGCCGACCTCGCCGAGCGCGCCGAGCGCCCACGCGGCTCGGGCGCGAACATCGCGCGATGGTTCCCATTCGAGCCACGTGGTGATGCGCGCGACGTCTCCCGCATCACCACACGTCGCCAACACCTCGAGCGCGCCGCGCACCATCCACACGTCTATCGGCAAAAGCTCGGCTTGCGCGGCGTAGCCATCGAGCAGGCCTCTCATGGCGTTGCGCAGCGCTGGGCCCGGATATGCGGTCAGGCTGGCAAGCGCGCGCAAGCGAACCCCAGGCGCGCGGTTGGGATCGGTCGCGATCTGCTGTAGCGACGTTGCCGCCGCCTCGGCGCTACCGGTAATTTCTTCAACCAGGCGCTTGCTAGGCAACTCGCTCGCGGCGCTCAACGCAAAATCTAACGTCGGTACGAGCGCCAACGGTGCGGAAGGCGACGGGTTCATGCCGGCGGCGAGGCCGCCGCAAAATAAGGCGATGACCAAGGCGGACGTAGCGCCTCGCCAGCCAAGCCGTCTAGCTCCCGCGTGCGTCGCGCTCATGGCACCACCATATGTTCGCGCAAATAGTAGCGCTGGCTCGTCGACAGGCTGGTCCCGCCATACTCGGCGGGGTGCATGAGGTTGTCACTGCTCTGCGGCGTGTCCGCGAAATTATCGGCTTGCCCTGCGAGATTAAGGCTCGGCCACATGCCCGCGTGGATCGCCAGGGTGCGCGCGGTGGCGCGCGCCAGGTCGCGCCAGCTAAGGTAGCACCGCGCCGCCAACGACAGCGCAACGGGCGCCGCGGTGAAGGTTGAGGCACTCGTGGTAGGAATGGCCGCCGTCGCCACCGCGAGGCCTGCCGGCGTCACGCTGCGCACCAGATAGATATTAATCGCGCCGGGGGCGGTGGCGGCCTCGTGGAGCGCGGCCAAGTCCGTAGCCGCAATTTCGTCTAGATCGCCCCGATCGGTCAGATCGTAAAACGTCACGCGGCCAACCGCGATGCCCGCGGGTTGTAAGATCGCGCGCAGCGCCGGCAGATACTGCGCCATGATCTCATCGCCGCTGTTGATCGTCGCGGCGCTAAACGGCGACACACACGGGTGATCTGTCGTATCGAGCACATGCAGCGCTAAATCGACGCTCACCAACGGCAGCATGCGCACCACCACCTTGGCCACCGCGGGCACGGCGAGTCGCTGTCGCGCGGGCGTAAAGACGCCCAAATCCGCGCGATACGCGCCGGCCTCGATCGCCTGGCCGCTGGGACGTGGCCACGTAAATAGCGACATTGCCTCGGTAGGCGCATAGCGCGCGCCTGCCAGATACGCGGCATCGGTTTGCGGCCACTCGTAATCGGCCGTGCCACTTGGCGAGGTGAGCGCGGCCATCCCAACTAAAGGCTTGCCAGACCCGACAAAGGTCGCCACCGTAAACGAGGTCGCGCCGCGCGGCATGGGCAGCCATGTCGCCGCCGCCGGTGAATTATGCACGGGCACCTCAAACACGAGCGTTGGCTCATCGGCGAGGCAATGCGCCACGAGGGGGGGCGGCGGTTCGCCTGGGCTGGCGATGGCAAACCGATCGACGAGATACGGCGACTCCTGGCATCGCTCGCCTTGGCGGCAATCTATTTCGGCGGCGCACAGCGAGACGCAGCGATCAAACATGCATGTCCCGTGGCGACACGCCGCATGGCTTGTGCAGGCCGCTCCATCAGGCAGCGCCGCGGTTTCGACGACGCAGCTGGCCGCCCCAGACCCCGCATCTGTGACGTGACATGAAAGCGCCTGGCCACAAGCCATCTCGCTAGCGCATGGCTGCCCTAGCTCGCCAACCGCCCCGACGCACGCGCCCTCGTCGCACGTGTAGCCATCGCCACATTCTGGTCCTCGTTGGCAGGTGGGCACGCAGCGGCCGGCAAAACATTGGGCGCCGAGTTCGCAATCGCGGGCGACGTCGCATGGCTCACCAAGGCCCGCCTTCCCGCCACAAGCAGCGCTTGCGGCGCATGCCACAAACAGCGCGATCGCGGCGGAGGTATTTGCCATGGCCACGGCGGACTATATCCGTTGTGCACGGCGCTTGGGCTATTTTCTTGGCAGCTTGGTTGGCTGGCAATCCGCACGTGATAGGTTCGGCAAATGAAGCGTACCCCTTGTTTTGCGTTCTTGGCGGCGCTCGCCCTGCCCTCAGTGGTCGCGGCCGATCCGGCGGATGATGCTGCTGCCAGCACCGATGCCTCGCCCACGGCTACCGCGGCCGACGCCGGCACGCTCGCCCGCCAAGACGACGAGCCCCCGCCACCACCGCCGGCGGGGCCCAAGAAACAGCTTAGCATCGGCGTCAAGGTCCGCTACTTGTCGCTGCCGCGCGGCATGATCGAATGGTTTGTTGAGCGCGTGCCAAGCTCGAGCAACAACGTCGGCTTTGGCGCCGAGCTCGCATGGCGGCGCGAGAATTCCGAGTTTGCCGTCAGCCTCAACTACGACACGTTGTCTGCTCCCAACGGCCTGTATCTCGAGCAAGGCCAGCCCATCATGGGGCGCGACGTCGACGACGTCACCAACGACGGCTTGAGCTGGATTACCGCCGACCTGACGTGGATTGGCTATAAGCCCTTCAACGACACCATGGCGTTTCGTTATGGCGGCGGCCTTGGCATCGGCGTCATGATCGGCGGCGTCAATCGCACCGACCAGCTGTGCACGTCCAACACGTACGAGTCGTGTGCCGACGATCCAGCCGCCGAGAACGTTGACGACCCCTACAATATCCCGCCGGTGCTGCCGTCGCTCAATGGCTTTGTCGGCTTGCAGGTGCGACCACAAAAAAATATCGCCATCAATATTGATGGCGGCATCCGCGCGCTCTTGCCAACCATTTCGGTTGGCGTGCAGCTCGCGCTCTAGCGCGTATCTCAAAACCCCTCCCATCACGAGCGAGGCCAGCTTGGTAGCCTGCTAGTGCCTTGGCACTAGGTGCAAATCTGCGCGATGCGCTGGGCACATTCGGCGTCCGCGACAGGGGGCTGCGCGGCATCACACATGCTCTGCACCCAGGCTGGACAGTCGACTGGCGTGCAGGCGTTGACCACGGTGCTTGCGTCGCAACCACCGGCGGGCGGCACGGGCGTCACGCTGCCAGGATTTGGGTTGAGGCCACCTGAGCTGCAAAGGCCCTGGTGAGCGGCATCGCAATCGCCTTGGCTCAGCGGAATCGCGGCGCAAAGTTTGTCGACAAATTGGTCGCAGGTGACGGCGCCGGGATTGCTGCACAGCGCGGTGGCGACGTCGTTGCACAGCACGTCGGCGCCGCCGAGGCTGATACAAGCATTGTAGGTGTCGTCATAGCAGACGCCGGGCGTGGTGAAGGTGGTGCAAACGTTGACCGCGGCCGCGTCGCAAATATCTTGTGGCAGGCCAAACGAGGCGCATGCCGCGGCGAACTTCGCTTCGCAGGTGGCAGCATCGGTCGAGATCACGTCGGGACAAATGGCGACGAGGCCTGCGAGACATGCCGCGGGGTCGGCGGCGCCAGCGCACAGCGTGGCCGCCGTGGTTTCACAGACGACAATCGAGCCAAGGGGTTGCACGTCGCGGGCTTGGTCTGGCGCGTCGTCGTTGGCGCAACCGGCAAATATGCCGGCCGAGGCAACGGTCATTAGACAGGCGGCAAACAGCGTATTTGATTGGCGTTGGGTCATGTTCATTTCCTCTTGCCAGTAGCTAGTGCATAGCCTGTGCCACGCAGGTTTGCGCGGTGCCCGCGCGGTTACGCCGCAGTCGACATGGACGGCGTTCTACTAGCTACCTGCAATGACTCCGCTTTGTATTTTTCCGTATAAGCTGTAACCAAGGCACCGACACGCGCATCCCGGGGGGCGCCACACCAGTTATGGGGGCTTTTCCCTCAGGGCAGGTGTAGGTGCACTACCTAGCCACACCCCGAAACTCGCGACGGCTAGTGCTCTGTCTCAACGAAGATGAGACAGAGCACTAGGTGATCTGCGCGTTGAAATCGCGCACGAACGATACTTGTTGCGACCGCAAGTCGCACAAAAAACTTTTGCCCAGGCCCATCCCCATGTCAAACGAGAGCAAATACCACACGTCGACGGTCCAACCTTCGCAACCGGTTTCGCACGGTGGCGCCCACGCCACGGCTTCGGCCTTGCCAAGATACGCCGGGCGTGGTCCTGCCTCCTTGACGATTTCTTGGTATTCCGCGGACGCCTCGGTGATCGCCAACGCGGCGGCCGCTTCGCGCGCGTTGACATCGCGGCGCCAAGGCGCCGTAAAGCGGCATTCGATGAGCCCGCCGGTCGGCGTCAGATCGATCTCATACGACTCATCGACCGGCATCTCGGCGAAATCAGCGACGTCGAATTCGGGATACAGATTGCGCGCGGCAATTCCGTCGCAGCGACCGACGTAGTCGTTCTCGGCGCGCGCTTGCGCGGCCTTGGTATAGTAGGCATTGAGCCGCAACGTGACGACGCGCGACGGCAGCCGATGGTCCCAATCGAGGATGGCGATGAGCCCGGCATAGGGTTGTCGCAGCTTCGGAAATGGCGGCAAGGCCTCGATCAGCCGGCGCGCCGACTCGGCGTCGCCAAACAGGCCTTGCTGCACCACGCGTGGATGCCGACGCAAGTCGCCTGCGATCAGCGGGTGCAAGTCATCAAACACGCAACGCTATTTATACCACGGGCGCCTGCACGTGATCGCGCAGCCGCGCCACCATCGTAGAAATCTCGGCGTGGCGCAATTTCATCGCCGCGCGATTGACCACCAACATGCTGGCCACGGGTCCTACCTTGTCGACAATGGTAAGATGATTCTGCCGCAGCGTCTCGCCGCTCTGAGTGATGTCGACGATCTGGTCGCAAAGGCCCGTCCACGGCCCGAGTTCGATGGAACCTGAAAGCTCGATGATGTCGGCGGCGAGCCCCCGGCTATCGTAGTATTTGGCCGCGGTGCGGGGATACTTGGTCCCGACGCGGATGAGCTGCATCGACGTTGGCCGCGTCTGCTCGTCCGCGCGCGCCGCCACCACCATGTCGCAGCGGCCGATGCCGAGGCAAAGTGGCGCATACATGTCGACGCCGGCCTCCTCGAGGACGTCGCTGCCGGCGACGCCGAGGTCGGCCGCACCCCGGCTTACATAAGTAATGACATCCGACGACCGAACGACTAGCACCCGCAGTGGGCCGCAAACAAATTGCAACTCGCGCGACTCGCCCAGCGCGGGCGAGACGTCATAGCCGGCCTTTGCCAGCAACGCCGCGGCTTCTTGCAAGATGCGCCCTTTGGGCAGCGCCAGCGTTAATAGGTCGCCAGGGCCCGCGCGGCGCGGCGAGGATTTGCCCGCGGCCGCCATCAGGCCTTCATCCGTTTGATCTTGGCGCCCACGGCGCGCAGCTTCTTTTCGATGGCTTCGTAGCCGCGATCTAAGTGATAGACGCGCAGCACCTCGGTCTTGCCTTGCGCGACCAGGCCGGCAAGGACGAGGCTGGCCGACGCGCGCAGGTCGGTTGCCATCACCGCGGCGCCCGAAAGCTTCTTGCCGCCGGAGATCACCGCGACGCGGCCATCGACCGTAATGTCCGCGCCCATGCGCACCAGCTCAGGCACGTGCATGAAGCGATTCTCAAAGATCATTTCCTTGATCACGCTCTTGCCCTTGGCCATGTTCGCCAGGACCATGAACTGCGCCTGCATGTCGGTGGGAAAACCGGGATGCGGCTGCGTGATGAGGTCAAATGGCGCGAGGTCACCGGTGCCCTTGACGCGAAGGCCGCCCTCATCCGGCACGACGGTGACGCCGGCGGCGCGCAGCTTGGCTATCACCGCTTCGAGATGCTCGGCGCGCGCGCCCTGCAAGTAAACGTCGCCGCGCGTGATGGCGGCGGCAATCGCGAAGGTGCCGGCTTCAATGCGATCGGCGACGATGCTGTGGTCGACGCCATGCAGCTCGTCGACGCCGTCGATGGTGATGGTCGCCGTGCCGGCGCCGGTCACGCGCGCGCCCATGGCGTTGAGCATCAGCGCCAGGTCTTCGATCTCGGGTTCGCGTGCGGCGTTCTCGAGGATGGTTCGCCCCTTGGCCAGGGTCGCCGCCATCATCAAGTTTTCGCAGCCGGTTACCGTCGGCATGTCGAGCACGATGCGGGCGCCGCGCAAGCGCTTGGCCTCGACGTCGACATAGCCGTGGGCGAGCGTGACCTTAGCGCCCATGGCCTCGAGCCCTTTGAGATGTTGATCGATGGGCCGCGCGCCGATCGCGCAGCCGCCTGGCAACGAGACGCGGGCCTTGCCATAACGCGCGACCAGCGGGCCGAGCACCAAGATGCTGGCGCGCATGGTTTTCACCAGCTCGTAAGGGGCTTCGATTGCGCGCTTGCGGCTCGCGGTCGGCGAGAGCACCAAGTTGCGCGTGCCCTCGATATCGCGGCCGAGGATGCGCAGCAGCTTGCACATGGTGAGCACGTCTTGCAGCTGCGGCACATTGCGAAGCGTGCACGGCTCCTCGACCAGCAAGGTGGCGGTTAGCAGCGGCAGCGCGGCATTTTTTGCGCCGCTGATCTTAATGTCTCCCTGCAAGCGCGCGCCGCCTTCGACGACAATTTTATCCATGGTTTCCTTATGAACAGCCGGCCGTCCGGCGCATTCCAGCGAGGTTGGCATTATACATGCTTTGCCGAGGTGGCGGCCTCTGAGCGGCACCTGGCCGCTTAAAAATCTGGGCCCTGGGCGTTCGCGGCGCGGGCGAAAAGCGCGCCGGTGCGTCGCTTCGCGAGGGCATCGCTTGCCCTCGGGTTTTGGCGTGCGCGACAGTGGCGGCGACATGGCCGACCACGAACGCATGCGCGCCCCCTTGGAACCCGCAAACCGCCCGCAGGCATTCCGCGGCACGGGGCGCGTGTTTGGATCGCTTCGGCAAGACGTCGTGCTCGCGACGATCGTGCTGCTCGCGATCGCGCTCATGCTGGTGCCGGTGCCCACGGCGGTCGTCGACTTGCTGTTGGCGGCGAACTTAGCGCTGGGGCTGGTCATGCTGAGCAGCGTCGTGCTCTTGGCCGATCCGCTGCGCTTGGCGGCGTTTCCCAGCCTCCTCATCATCGCCACCTTGGTCCGGCTTGCGGCCAACGTCTCGACGACGCGGCTCATCTTGGGTGGCGCGGACGGGGGCGCCGTGGTGCGCGCGTTTGGCAACGTCGTCTTTGCCGACAGCGTGGTGGTGGGCTTGGTAGTTTTTGCGCTGATCACCGTGATTCAATTCGTCGTGATCGCGCGCGGCGCCGAACGCATCGCCGAGGTCACCGCGCGCTTTATGCTCGATGCGCTGCCTGGCAAGCAACAGGCCATCGATGCCGACGTGCGCGCGGGCGCGATCGATCGCCACGAGGCGAGCCGGCGGCGGGCACGCCTGGCGACAGAATCACAATTTTTCGGCTCGATGGACGGCGCGATGAAGTTCATCAAGGGCGACGCGATCGCCACGGTCATCGTCGTCATGATCAATTTGCTCGGGGGCATGATCGTCGCGCTCGGGCAGCAAGGCATGAGCCTAGGCGAGGCTGCCGCGACCTATAGCGTGCTGTCGATCGGCGAGGGCTTGGCGGCGCAAGTGCCGGCGCTCATGGCCGCCGCGGCCGCGGGCATCCTGGTCGCCCGGCGCGCGCGCGATGGCAGTGCAACGCGCGATGACGGGGCCCTGGGTTTCGATCTGTTTTCGCAGCTTGGCGCGACGCCGGCGGCGCTGGTAGTCAGCGGGCTGGTGTTGCTGTTGCTAGCCGTGCTGCCGGGCATGCCGATGGCGCCCTTTGCCATCTTGGCGATCGTTTGTCTGCTCGCGGCATACGGTCGCAAGCTCTGGCAACCCCGCCGCGCACACATCGCGGTTAGCCAGCGGCTATGGGACGGCCTCACGGTGCCAAGCGGACACGCCGAGGGCGTCCTGCCGTGGCCAGTTGACGCGCACCACGAGCCGGCTGGTGGCGAAGCGATTTATGTAGTGCTCGGCGCGCAGGTCGCCTCCAACCTAACGGCAACTACCTTGGGCCCAGAGCTTGCCGCACTTGGGCTCATGCGCGAACGCGTCAGCCAGCGGCTTGGCTTTGCGCTACCCCCGATAGTCCTGATCGCGCCGTCGGCGAACGCCGCGGTGGCGCTGCCGCCGATTTCACTCGCCAGCGACGAAATTTGTCTGGTGTGGCGCGGCGTCGCCCGCAGCTGGCAGCGCGTATCATTCGCCGATGATCCAAAGGGCGTAGCGGACGCCCTTGCGCTCGGGCTGCTCGAGGCCGCGCATACGTTGATCACCAGCGATGTCGCGCGCGCTTGGTGCGTCGCTTTTGCCGCCACACCGCATCGCGCGGCGCTGATAGGCGAGGTCGTGCCAGCCCGCGCCTCGCTTGCGGAAATCACCGAGCTGCTGCGCGAGCTGGCCCGTGAGCAAGTGGGGGTTGCGGATCTCGAAGCGATCTTGCGCGCCATTGCCACCACGCCAGCGAGCGACGGGTCGGAGATGCTGCGGCTGGCGCGGATTCGACTCACGCTGAGCGATCAAATTACGCAAAGTGTGGCTGAAGGTCAGGTCGTCGCCGCGTGGCATATTGATCCCCTCGCCGAGGATGCGATTCGCGGCGCGATCACGCAGCGCGGCGCACAAGCGCATCTCGCGCTGACTCCCGAGCTTGCAAGCGAGCTCGTCGAGGCCACCAAGCGCGCGCTTGCTGGACAAGACGCCGTGCCCTTCTCGTCGCAAACCATTTTGGTGCCAGGCGACATTCGCTATCACGTGCGCGCCCTGCTAGCCCCCGAGCTACCGCATGTCGCGGTGGTTGCGCATGGCGAATTGCGACCCGGCGCCATCGTCGTGCCGCGCGGACAGATTGCGATCTAGCGCGACGGCCGCGCTTGCGGGCACTTTACGGCGCAGGGTCGTCGGCGTCTGCCTCGTCGTCGGTTGGCTTGGTTGCGCTGCGGTCGGCACGCGGTGGCGGCTCAGCGACCGCTTTGGGCTTCTTGCTCCGACCCGCTTTCTTCACCGCGTCTTGCAAGAGATATTCAATTTGCGCATTGGTGCTGCGCAGCTTATCATCCGCCCACTTCGCGAGGGCGTCGTAGAGCTCCTCGGGGATGCGAATGAGAACGGGTTTGCGCGCCATGGCCAAGGACCCGGGTCTTAGCTATTTAGCGTGCCGGTGTTGATGATGGGTTGCGTCGAGCGTTCGCCGCACAGCACGACCAAGAGGTTAGAGACCATGGCCGCCTTGCGCTCGCTATCGAGCTCCACGACGCCGCGATGGGCCAGCATATTGAGCGCCATCTCGACCATGCCAACCGCGCCCTCGACGATGCGCTGCCTCGCCGCGATGATCGCGCCCGCTTGTTGCCGCTGCAACATGGCCTGCGCGATTTCTGGGGCGTAGGCCAAGTGGGTGATGCGCGCCTCGACCAGCTCAAGGCCCGCCAGCGCGACGCGTTTGGTCATGTCTTTCGCCAGATCGGCCGCGACAATTTCGGTGTGGCCGCGCAACGACACCTGATTGTCGTCGTGCGCGTCGTAGGGATGCTTGGTCGAGACATCGCGCAGCGCCGCCTCGGCCTGCGACGCCATGAAGCGCTCAAAGTGGTCGACCTCGAACACCGCGCGCGCGGTGTCGCGGACGCGCCATACCGCCAGCGTGCGAATCTCGATGGGGTTGCCTTCGACGTCATTGACCTTGATGGTCGGGGTCTCGAGCGTGCGCACGCGTACGGAGATCTTGTGGAGCGAATAAAACGGGTTGCGCCAGCGCAGGCCCGCGGTGCGCGCGGTGCCAACGTAGCGGCCAAACAGCTGCATGATCGCGGCGGCGTTGGGCTCGAGCATGTAGATGCCAGCGAACATGGTGAGCGCGGTGAGCGCGGCCACGATGACCACCGCAATGCTGGCCAAGGGGGCGGCGCTGGTGGTCGCGCTGACGAAGGCCGCAAACGCGATCGCGCCGGCAAGCAAGCCGACGCCAATCGCGCCAATGCCCGAATAACCATCTGACGTCGTTTCGTTAACTTGTTGTGACATGATGTCTAAGTGATATCATTTAGATTACAGCATGCAAGTTCAACTCGCCGGTGATCGCATAACTATATAATTTTATATAATAAATTATTCGCATCATCTTCTCAAATCCCGCACGAGGGCCTTCGCCAAGGCCGCGGCAAGCCCCTCTTTGACCGCGCTCAGCGTCGCTGGAGGGGCCACGAGCCCTCGCGCTGTCTGCTCGGCCGACATGCTCGTCATCACGGCAGCGTCAAAACCACACGGATTGATACGGGAAAAATATGTCAAATCGGTGACCACGTTGAGCGCCAAGCCATGGAAACAAACCCAACGCCGACACGCGATGCCCAAGGAGCACAGCTTGCGACGGGCACCATGTACATCGCTGGTCCACACGCCGGTCTTGCCAGCTTCGCGATCGCCGGTGAGGCCAAAGGCGGCCATGGTTTCGATCACCGCCGCCTCTAGGTTACGCAGATATTTGTGGAGGTCGCGCTCGCCTTCGCGCAGCAACACGATGGGATACGCCACCAGCTGCCCCGGCCCGTGATACGTCACATCGCCACCGCGCTCGACCTCGATAACGGGCACGTCACCGGGCGCCAACACATTTGCATCTGACGCCTTGCTACGACCCTTGGTAATGACATGCGGGTGTTCGCATAGCAGCAAGACGTCTTCGCAGTCGCCGCGCTGACGTTTGCCCACCAACTCGAGCTGCCGTGCATGCGCCTGTTCATAGGCGACCAGGCCAAGCTCAAGCACTTGCAGCGGGGGTGGCGCTTTCATGGCAACTTGGCGCGACTGGCTTTTTCGACGTGACCGCTGGTGCCCGCGCGCCGCGCCAGCTCGCCCAGCACGTCGCCAAAGCTCACATGCTGCGACGCCAAGGCAACCAGCATATGAAAGAGCAGATCGGCGCTTTCGCGGGTCAGCGCCGCCGCATCGCCGCGATGCAGCTCGGCAACCAGCTCGGCCGCCTCTTCGACCACCTTGCCGCCTATCTTCGCCGCGCCGCCATCGAGCAAGCTCTTGGTATAGCTAGCGCCCGCATCTGCGGCACGCCGCGCGCTGATCGTGCGCTCGAGCTCGGCGAGCACGCTGGCTCCGGTTGCTAGTTCGCCACCGCTGGCGGCATCAAAAAAACATGTTTCGCTGCCGTTATGACAGGCGGGGCCCGCCGCCTCGACCAAGGCGAGCACCGCATCGCGATCGCAATCCAGGCGCAGGCTTAGCACGCGCAATTCGTTGCCCGAGGTCTCGCCCTTGCGCCACAGCGCCCCCCGCGAGCGCGACCAAAAATGCATGACGCCGGTGTCGCGCGTCAGCCGCCACGCCGCCTCGTTCATCCACGCCAGCATGAGGACGCGGCCGCTGCGCGCGTCTTGCGCAATCGCTGGTACAAGGCCATTTTCGCCAAATACGGGCATTTGGCTTATTTGGGCCGCTGCATCGTCGCCTGGCATGCCTGACATGGGCGAGAGGCTACTCTGGTTTTACCTGCCTGCAAACTGGCAACGGGCGCGACGCGACACTACCCGCCCTGTCGCACCGCGATGCCCTGTGCCGCCAAATACAACTTGGCCTCCGCAATGCTCGCCTCGCCAAAATGAAAAATCGAGGCCGCGAGCACCGCCTGCGCGCCGCCTTGCAGCAAGCCCGCCGCCAAGTCTGCGAGCGAGCCCACCCCGCCCGACGCGATGAGCGGCACATCGCTCGCGGCGCCCGCCGCTCGCAACAGCGCAAGATCATAACCCTGGCGCGTCCCGTCTCGATCCATGCTGGTAAGCAAGATCTCGCCTGCGCCGAGCGCCGCGACGCGCGCGCACCAGGCAATTGCATCGAGCCCGCGCGGCGTGCGGCCGCCGTGGCTGAAGACTTGCCACGTGATCGCGCCAGCATCAGCGTCCACGTCGCCCCCATGCACGTCGCGCTTGGCATCGATCGCCACCACGATCGCCTGGCTGCCAAAGCGATCGGCAAGCTCCGCAATCAGCTCCGGACGATCGATCGCCGCCGTATTTAGCGCGACCTTATCGGCGCCGGCAGCCAGCAACCGCTCGGCATCGGCAACACTGCGCACGCCGCCACCAACGGTGAGCGGAATGAACAAGCGATCGGCCGTGCGCGCCACTACGTCGACCAACGTCGAGCGGCCCTCGGGTGCGGCAGAGATATCGAGAAAGCACACCTCGTCGGCGCCTTGCGCGTCGTAAAAAGCGGCCTGTTCGACTGGGTCCCCGGCGTCGCGCAAGGCCTCAAACTGCACGCCCTTGACCACGCGGCCATCCTTGACGTCAAGGCAGGGAATGATGCGTTTAGCCAACAAGCGCCATCGCCTCCGCGAACGAAAACTGCTTTTCAAACAGCGCGCGTCCGATGACGCTGGCCTGCACCCCGTGCGCCGCCAGGGCCTGCAAGTGTTCCAACGCGCCGATGCCGCCCGAAGCGATCACCTCGATGCTCAGCTTCGTTTGCAACGCCGCGGTCGCCTCGACGTTGGGCCCCACGCCGGTGCCGTCGCGCGCGACATCGGTATAAAGCACCGCCGCCGCGCCGGCCGCCTCGGCGCGCTGCGCCAGCGCGAGCGCGGTGACGCCGCTGGCCTGCGTCCAACCGTGCGTCGCCACCATGCCGTCTTTGGCATCCACCGCCACGACCACGCGTCCCGGATGCGCCGCGCACACGTCTTCCAAAAAATTCTCGTCGAGCGCCGCGGTGCCGATGACCACGCGCGAACAACCTTGTGCCACATACGCCGCGGCTCGCGCCAAGCTGCGAATGCCGCCGCCCACCTGCGCCGCGACGCCTGCCTTGGCGATGAGGTCGGCGACGAGCGGCAATTGCACGTCGCTTTGATCAAACGCGCCGTTTAGATCAACCACATGAATCATCGCCGCGCCCGCGTCGCGGTACGCCTGCGCCACCGCCACCGGATCGTCGCCATACATGGTGACTTCGTCGCGCTTGCCTTCACGCAGCCGCACCACCTTGCCATCAAGCAGATCGATCGCCGGGTAGAGCTTCATGGTTGCCACCGCAAAAAATTGGTCAAGAACTTCAGCCCCGCGTCGTGGCTTTTTTCAGGATGAAATTGGACGCCCGCGATATTACCCCGCACCACCGCGGCGCAAAAACGTCCGTCGTAGTCGGTGGTCGCCAAGGTTGCGCGCGCCGCGTCGCTCTCGCCCGCATCGGCGTAATACGAGTGAACAAAATAGAAATGCTGCCCGTTGGCGAGCCCCATGCGCAACGGATGCGGCGTCGCCTCGTTGCCAGCGTGCCACGTTACTTGGTTCCACCCCATATGAGGTACCTTGCGCGGCGCGCCGCTTGCCCCGACCGTCGCGAACCGCCGCACCGCGCCTGCGACCACGCCAAGACCTTGGTGCTCACCTTGTTCTTCGCTGCGTTCAAAAAGCACCTGCATGCCGAGGCAAATCCCGAGATAAGGCTTGCCGCTCGCGAGATACGCGCGTAACGGCGCCTCATAGCCGCCGCGTTCCATGGCCGCGCGAAACGTGCCAAACGCGCCCTGCCCCGGCACCACGAGCGCCTCCGCGGTGGCAATCGCCGCCACGTCGCTTGTCAATATGATCTCATGCGCAGGGGCCGCCCTATCGTTTGCGGTTGCGGTCTCGCTCGCCGCTTGCAAGGCTCGCTGCACAGAGCGCACATTGCCCGAGCAAACGTCTAAGATCACCACGCGGCGCATTCAGCAGCGTCATGCTAACACGCCGCTGATGCGAATTGCGTTTCCATGCCCGCGCGCAAGACAACCTCTTATGAAGCAGCTCGCCTTACAACAACAATGGGTCCTCGTTACCGGCGCCTCGGCCGGGCTTGGCCGGGCCGTCGCCAGCGAGCTGGCAAGGCATCACCGGGCAAATTTGCTCCTCGTCGCACGCCGCGGCGACTTATTGCAGCAGTGCGCGGCCGAGCTGACGACGCAGTTTCAAGTCGGCGTCGAGGTCCTCGTCGCCGATTTAGCGAACGAGGCTGATGTCGCGCAGGTTGCGGCCCGCGCCAAGCAGCGAGGCGTCACCGCCGCGGTACTAAATGCCGGCATGACAAAAATGGGCGGGCACGAGGTCCTGCCATTTGCCGACTTCAAGCACATGCTTGCGCTCAACGTCACCGGCACGGTGCAGCTCGCGAGCGAGCTGGTGCCGCATTTTCGCGCGCAAGGCGGCGACGGGGCCCTGCTCCTCGTCAGCAGCATCGCGGGGCTCATCCCCCTGCCCTACCAAGCCGCGTACGCCGCCACCAAGGCGTTTCTCATCTCTTTTGGCGCGAGCCTTGGCGAGGAGCTCGCGGGCAGCAACGTGTCAGTCACGGTGTTTGCGCCGGGGGGCATTGATACCGATCTCGTCAAGGGCGCCGGCATGTCGGTGGGTGGCCCGTGGCTCGCGTCGGCTAAGCAAAGTGCCGCCGACTTAGTCGACGCGTTGGTAAAGCGCCGGGGCCTTGTCGTGCCGGGGTTGGTACAACGGCTTGGGGTTTGGAGCACGCGCTTGCTGCCGCAACAGACTGTGGTCGCCGGCGCCGGGTATGTCTTCCGCAGGCTATTGAAACTCGCGCCGTAACGCACCTGGCGTCACGTGCCAGCGCGCAAGATGCCAATCGGATCGGCCTCAAACAACTGGCTAACCTCTTGCCGACGTAGCAGCGCCGCGCCCTCCAAGCCCTGGGCGCTCCAATAGCTGGTCACGGCCGCATGATCGATCACCAGATCCGTAAATGTTTCATTGCACACCAACGCGCCATCTTCATACGTGCAGTCGGCGTCGCCGTTCGCGCCAACCAATTGGTAAACCCCGCTGGCGAGCCGCGGTCCCGTAAACTCAAGCGACAGTTCGCCCCCAATCAAGCCCTCGGGCAGATCGTATTCGAGCACAAATTGCGCCCCCACGGACTGCAGCTCTACTTTGGTGGTCGGGTAGATGTTGGCGCCGGCGAGCGCGGGATCGTCGGTCGGCACCTCGTACTCCCCGCTTTCAAATTCTAGCGCCAGGGGCGGTGCCGCGGCGCTTGGATCATCCGCGCACCCGCCGCCCAGTCCAGGGGCAGCGGCGATGATGCAAGCGGACGCCGCGCTGATCATTACAGAGCTAGTAGGCATTGGTTTCATGATGATTCCTGATTCGATGCAGGCTGCAGTTCGTATTGCGTCGCGCGCCCTGTGCCTCGGCGCCGCAAGGCCCCGCGCTCGACGAGCGCGCGCAGCACGCGCAGCGCCGTCGCCTCAGACACGCGCAGACCGCGCATAACGTCCGCTGATTGTACCGCACCCCGTGCCACTAGCGCCAGCACGGCCCGTGACCGCACGTCGAGTTCAGGCGGTGGCACGTCAGCCGTTGGCGGCACCGCGGCAACCACTGTTCCGCGCAGATCGACGACCTCTACCTCGGCGGCAAGCGCATAACCGGTCGTGGTCTTGGTCACCCACGCGGCGGCGTCGCCGAGCGAGGCTCGCAAGCGCGCGATGGCCGTAAACAGGGCATTGTCGTGCACCTGTGCGTGGTAGGTGTGCACGTTCCAAATCTCCGCCAAGAGACTGGCCTTGCTGCGCGGGCCGCTCTGCAACGCGATCAGCACCCGCACCGCGTTGGCCAGGGGCAAGGGATAGCCGCGCACGCCATCGCCTTGTTCTACCAGCAAGCGATCGTGGGCGAGATAGATGCGATGGCGGGGCGGCAATTGCAGCGCCGCAATGGCCAACCCAAACAGCCCCGCACCCGCAAAATACATGCAGCGCTCGGCCGCGGTCATGGCGCTGGTGTCGAGCAGTTGAGAAAATAGCCAGTCTTCTACTGGATAAGGCGGCACGCCGGCCATGGCGTCGAGCATCCACCGCAACCGCGCAATGCCGGTGACAGCGTGCAGCGTTTCCATCTCCACCCGTGAAGCGGCGATGGAGCTGAGGTCAAGCATGTACTGTGCGCACAAGACGTCGACCATCAGCGCGCGGTTCGCTGAGCGCTTAGCCAGCGCATAGGCCTCGGCCAGCAACGCCGCATGTCCGAGGGGCCGCGCCGCGAAAGCGGCGAACATAGGCGCTCGCCACCAGCCAGCGGACGCGCGCCCGCAAGTCATTGCTTGCGAGCGAAATACTGGCTGCCTTGGCGATTGCATGCTCCGCCCCGGTGGTTTCGCCGCGCAGGCTGCGGGCCATGGCCAGCGTGGTCCAGCCGTGGCGTTCGGCAAAATAGCTAACGTCGCCGGCGAGCAAGCGCGCCTCAAGCCGCGCGTCGAGTTCGATATCGTGAGGATCTGCGGTCACCATCACCACCAGTTGGCTGCAGCCGATGCTCGCGGCGTTGCGTGCCAACCCCAGCGCGCCTGCCAGTTCGCGCGCGGCATCCCATAGCCGTTGGCTGGCGCCTAGGCGTCCCATGGCGGCAAGCGCCGATGCGCGCAGATCGTGCGCCAACATTTGGCCGTAAATAAATTTGCTCGCGACCGCGGCTTCAAGCGCCAGCCGCGCCGCCTTGGCCGACCGCACCATGCGCCCGCGAAAGAAACTAACTAGGCCGTGCGCTTGCGCCGCATAAAACCGCTGCGTCGGCGTCCACGCCGGATTGGGCGCGCGATGAATCAAGGTGGCGGCGCGCTTGACGTCGCCGGCATGGCAATAGCCCGCAACCAAGTAGAAGCGCGCGGCCTCGCTAAAATCGGCATCGCCATCGCGACCATAGAGCCGAAATAGCGCGACCGCCTCATCCATGCGGCCGCTAAAGGCGTACGCGCCAAGCACCACCGCGGCCTCCGCAGGTGCCAACGAGTCGCGCCGATGCGAGGCCGCGATGACCTCGTCGTATTTGCCCGCAAAGAGGAGTTGCTGCACCGTTTTTGCCCGTTCTACCCGCTCTTGGTACACCACGGCCGCGCACCGCGCCAGCGCCATTCATCCCGTCACCTAGGCTGCAATCACCCGTAAGCGCGGTGACGGGATACGCGGGTTAGCTTGGGTTCGCACCCAAAGGATACCTATGAAAAAGAAATTCAATTTACTCGCAACCTGTCTCCTCGCCTCCGTCATCTCCCCCAGCTGTATTTCGATGCTCGATTCCAAATCTGATCGTCAGGCCATTGAGGCGTGCAGCAGCAATGCCGACTGCAGCGGTGGACTTGAGTGTGAGATCGAGCACGGCGTTGGCACGTGCCAGCCTCACGGTGGCCAGCCAGCTGATCCTACGAACCCGGCCCCGTCGAGCGGCGAGTGCCAAACCGACGCCGATTGCGGCGCCGGCCTCGAGTGCGAAGTCGAACACGGCACCAGCTTCTGCCAACCGCACGGCAGCGGCGACGATCAACCGGTCGATCCTAGCAACCCAACCCCACCCGCCGGCGAATGCCTAACCGACGCCGATTGTGGTGCCGGCCTCGAGTGCGAAATCGAACACGGCACCAGCTTCTGCCAACCGCACGGCGGCGACGATAACTAAATAGCGCTACGCTGTCGACGTGCCCCAAAGCTTGCGGCAAGTCCCTCGGCGGCGTCCTTGCTCGCTCGCGCTGTGGGTTGCACTTGCGACGGTCGTCCCGCCGCGTGCAGCAGGTGCTGACGTAACGCCGTCAACGTCCGCGCCAACCACGAGTGCGCAGCTCGCCACCTACTTGGACGACTTTGCGCATGACGCCCGCGTCCGCGCTGACGTCAAAGGATGGCATCGCACCACACGCAACAGCTGCGTCGCGTTTGTCGCTACCGCGCTGGGGCACCTCGGCGCGCCGCTGACGCCCACTACCGTCCACGAAGGCGCCTTCGCCAGCCGTCTCACCGTGCCATTTGCGAGTTGGCTGGCGGCGAACTACGAGAGCCAGCGCATCGAGGCCGCGCACCTGCAACGTGGAGATATCGTTTTTGCCGGGCCCCCCGAGGCACCTACCCACGTTTACGTGTTTATGGCGTGGACGAAGCGCAAACGCCTCCTAGCGCGCGTGATCGACAATCAAGGCCATCGCTACGTGCGCCACGTTGGCGGCCGCGGCGGGCGGTTTTCGCCGTTTGGCTTCGCGTTGCGGCTCGTGCGCCCCTATGCGGTCAGCGTGCCTTTGGTCGACGGCACCGCGCCGGCAATCCGCTGATCGACGGTCGTCGCCATATCGCACGCCTTGGCAAACGCCTTAAAGATGGCCTCGATGATGTGATGCGCGTTGCTGCCGTAATGCACCAGCACGTGCAGATTGCATTCGGCGCGCGTCGCAAACGCGGCAAAAAATTCCTTTGCGAGCTCGCAGTCAAAGGTGCCGATCCATTTGCCTTCTAGGCTGGCGGCGCTCCACACAAAGGCCGGCCGGCCTGAAAAGTCGATCGCGACGGTGACGAGCGTCTCGTCCATTGGAATCACCGCATGGCCATAGCGCGCGATGCCGCCGCGGTCGCCGAGCGCGCCTTTGAAGGCCTGTCCGAGCACGAGGCCAATATCCTCGGTGGTGTGATGGCCGTCGATTTCGGTGTCGCCCTGCGCCTGCAAGTCCAGCCCAAAGCGGCCGTGCTTGGCAAAGGCCTCGAGCATGTGGGAGAGAAAGGGCAGCGGGGTCGCGATCGCCTCGCCGGCGCCGCCCCCTTCGGCGGTCACGGCACCGCTGGCACCACCAGGGCCATCGAGATTGAGCGACAACGAAATATCGGTTTCGCGCGTGGTGCGCGTGACATCAAAGCGACGCATGCGCAAACGGTAGCACGTAAGGCCGCACGTACCTATTTTGCGGCGATCGCGCTGCGCGCAAACTGTTCCGCGTTGAGCGGCATTTCCATCGCCGTCAGCGCCTCCGAGTCAACCCAGCGAAACTCGCTGAACTCGTCATTGGGCGTCACCTCGGCATCCGCGGGCACATCTGCCACGAAGACAAAATTCATATGCAGGCCCTTGCTGCCCGCCATGTGCTCTTCATACCCGAGGAGCCCTGGCGGCACGCCAGCATGCGCCTCGGTCAGGCGCGGAAACGATCCCGCTAAGCCAGTCTCTTCGCCGAGCTCGCGCATCGCGGCCTCTAGCGGTGTCTCGCCCGACTCCAGCTCGCCACCTACCGGCAACCAGGTTTGCAGCCGACGGTGCATGATCATCAAGACCTGGCCGCCAACCCCACCGCGTCGCGCATAGATGGCGACAGAAAATGCACGCCGGCCCGCGATGCGCGCGGCCGCCATCATCACCGAACCATCCGCCATGCTCATTGAGGAACTTTTTTCCAATCGGCCATAAACTTGTCGAGCCCAAGGTCCGTGAGCGGATGCTTGGCCAGCTGCAGCAGCACCGACAATGGACACGTCGCGACGTGGGCACCCATCTTCGCCGCCTCGAGGACGTGGATCGGATGCCGCACGGAGGCCACCAACACCTCGGTCTCAAAGTTGTAGTTGTCATAGATCTGCAGGATGTCGGCGATGAGGCCCATGCCCTCGTGCGAAATGTCGTCGAGCCGGCCGACAAAGGGTGAGATGTACGTCGCGCCTGCCTTGGCGGCGAGCAACGCCTGCGTCGCCGAGAAGCACAGGGTGACGTTGGTCTTGATGCCGGCCTCGCTGCACTGACGCGTTGCCTTCAGTCCCTCCGCGGTAAGCGGAATCTTCACGACAATGTTTTTGCGCAAGGCCGCCAGGTCGCGCGCCTCGCTCATCATGGTCGTCGCGTCTAGCCCGACCACCTCCGCCGACACCGGACCCGGCACCAAATCACAGATTTCCATCACGACGTCGCGAAACTTGCGACCGGATTTGGCGATCAGGCTGGGATTGGTGGTGACGCCATCGACCAGGCCCATGGCGGTGGCTTCCTTGATTTCCTTGACGTCGGCGGTGTCGATAAAAAACTTCATGGCGCGGAGCCTACGCCCGGCCCAAAGCGGTGGCAACGGCATCGCCCGGATGTTACATTTACGCATGCGCCTGCCCTTGCTCGTCGTCGCCGCGCTTTGCAGCTGGGGCGTTTGGGCGGGCGATATTTCGCCAGCCATGGCGCAACACCGCGGCATTCAGATGCGACCTGGCGACTACCAGGCCGGACGCGAATTCCGCCGCGGCTTTTCGTCTCATCAACGGCATAGCGCGCTCGACTCGCCCATGGGGCGACACCAGCCGCGAGGCTATCGTGCGCTTAAACGCACCGCCCGCACCATCGGGCGCCCCCGCACCGCGCGGGGCGCGGCCGTACGCACCGAGCTGCAAAATAGGCTCGTTTTCGGCGAGGCCGGCGAACCCAACACGGCTCAAAGCGACATCCCGGTGTTTGCATTTGGCACGACGGGGCCGGCCAGCCGCACCTCGCGCAAGTTGACAACCTCCGCGGCGCCGCTAGCGAAACGGCCCGCAAGGCCGATCAAGCGCGTGCGCATGAAGCCCAGCCTCAACCACCAGATGATCGACGAGACGAACGCGCTGGTTCGAATTTTCGGGCGCACCGAGGAAGGCGGACCGGATGTGGCGGTCGTCGCCTTCGAATATAATAATCAAACCGGCGCGGCGAACGTGCGCATGACGCCGCCCGAGATTGCCGTCAATGGCGACGAGGTTCGGCGCCAGTTCTCAGACAACGGCAAGCTGGTCGACCAAGACGAGTACGTGCTCGATGCCGTGCCGGAGGTCGCCAAGTTCTACAATGGCCGCAAACGTACGCAAATCACGATCACGTACGGTGGCAGCAATGATGCGCCCGATCCGCGAGTTGAAGACGTAAAGGCGCTGGCGGGGGAGCTGCGCGCCAAGGACCCGCAGCTTTCAGTTGATGACGCCGCGAACCAGGCGTACACAACGCTCAATCCCGGCATCGTGCGGAGCTTCAAGAAGCATGGCTACGACACCGGCAAGTTGCGCGTCACCTTCATGCCCCAAGGCCCTGACGGCCATGCCGAATTGCGCGTCACCACCAGTGAAAAGCCGCGCGCCCACAACGCGGTCACGCTCATGATACAAACATTTTCGGTCGTGTTAACCGGGGAGTTTCGCAAGCCCGGCATCTTGAAGCGCGCGGGCAAGCCAAATGCGAAAAATCTCGTCATCGGCGTCGACGGCACGTCGGGCATCAACTCCAAATACACCAAGACCGCTAAAAAGCTTACCGAAACCGGTCGCCTCATCACGTTGACGGCGCAGGCCAAGGGCAAGCGCAAGAGCATCGATGTCGCCGGCATTCTCGTCGACGTGGCATCCATTGACATCGGCCCCCTCAACAACATCGTCGTCGATGACGTCAGCGGCCAACCTACGGCGCTCGTCGTCGACGGCATGCCGTACGAACAGGTCGCGTTGCGCGAGGGCTTGGCTGCGTACAAGGGCAAGACCAAGCCCATCATTCGCCAGGTGATCTCGAGGGCGCTTCCGGATTTAATCACCCAGCGCGCCGAGGAACTCTACCGGGGCCGTAAGGACTTGCAGCGCGATGACAACGGATACGGGCGCGCGTTGGCCCAAGCCGTGCTTGAAAACGTGCCCATCGCGAAGGATATCGCGACAATTGGTTACGACGTCACCAATCTCGAGGTGCGGCCGCGCGGCGACGGCTACATGTTGCTGCAATTTACGCCTTAGCCCCAGCGGCGGAGGCGATTCCACGCCCCAGCGCTTGCGTCTGCCTGGCGCCCGTTGGAAGTAGGTAGCGTGTCATCGATTGTTGTTGGATGTGCCGAGCTGCCGTTTGGAGCGACCGCGAGCCAGTATTTCGCGCGCATCCCATATTTAGAATCGGCCGCGCTCTTTCAGCGCGCACCCAAGCCCAAGGCATGGCAACGCATCTCCGACGACGCCGCGCTCGGAGCCGTTGGCCTGGTCGCGCCCGCGATTTTAACCCATCATCGCAGCAGCCCACTGGCGCAGGGATACGCGGTGCCGGCGGCGGCTCGAGGTGAGCTAGGACACCTCGCTGACCATGCCGCGGCACGCGAAATCATTGCCGAATTTGCCAAACGCGCCGCCGCCATCTCGGCACCCGTGGTGGTATTTGCCACCCCATCTGATTTTGCGCCCACCGCGAGCAATCGCGCCCGGATCGAGCACTTTTTCGCCGAGGTGGCAACCAAGGCGCTTTTTGGCAGCGCCTTGCGCGTGTGGCGCGCCGATGGCCTCTGGGAACCCAGCACCATGGTCGCCTTGGCAAATGGCGCCGGCATCGTGCCCTGCCTCGATCCGCTCGCCGTCGCGCCGGGCCAGCATGTCGAAGAGTTCGCGCAGCTGCCGCTTACGCACGCGTATTTCCGCGTCGTCGGCTTCGGGCTGCGTGGGCGCCTGCGGCCAGGCAATGTCGAGACCCTGGTCAGCGTCGCCGGGGCCTTTCCCGCAGCGCACCTCGTCTTTGCCACCGAAACCGCGTTTATAGATGCGCGCTCGGCGGTAGAGGCGATCAGCGACAACGGCTAACGCGCTGCGTGCGCCGTCCGCGATTTGCCTTCCCGCTCCAATTCTAGGGCGGCGCATTTGCGGTTTTAGATGGCGCTCTCTACACTGCGCGCCTATGAAATTTGTCCACGTTGCCGAGGCGCCGCTTGCGGCCAAGGGAGACCTACTTGCATTCATCGTATTTGGCGATCCAGCCAAAGACGCGCTGTTTACGGCGCTCAACAAGGCGCTAGGCGGGGCGCTCGCGGAAGCCGCAAGCGCGGAGTCGTTCACGGGCGCCAATCTCACCACGCTCGTCGTGCCGACGCTTGGTCGGCTAAATGTTAAACGGATCGTCGTGCTCGGCGCGGGCACAGGCAAGCGCGAGGCCACGCCGCTGCAGCTGCGCGATCTCGCGGCGTTGGCGCATCAATGCGGTGAAAAGCTCAAGGCGCACACCTTAGCCTTTGTGCTCCCCGCCGGCGCGCCCACCACCACCGCGCAACTCGTCGTCGAGGGCGTGCTTGGCGGCGCCTATCGCTTCAACAAGTACCTCACCACGGAAGAGGGCAAGAAGAATTCGCCGGTCACCGCGGTGCACTTGCTGGCCCACGGCAAGAGCGACAAGGTCGCCGCCGGCGTCGCGCGTAGCCTCGCCACCGGCATTACGCGTGGCACCGCCATCGGCCACGCGGTCAATGCCGCGCGCAACTGGATCAACGAGCCCGCGGCCTTCATGACGCCAACGGAAATGGCCAACAACGCGCGCGCCGTGGCCAAAAAGCACAAATCGGTTACGGCGTCGGTGCTCAACCGCGCCGCCTGCGAAAAGCTCAAGATGGGCATGTTCCTCGCGGTCGCCAAGGGCGCCGCCGAAGAGCCAACGTTTATTCACATGGTCTATACGCCGGCCAAAAAAGCCAAAAAGCGCGTCGCGCTGATCGGCAAGGGCCTCATGTTCGACTCGGGCGGTTACTCGCTCAAGCCATCTGACTCGATGTTTGACATGAAGGTCGACATGTCGGGCTCGGCCGCCGTCATCGCCGCGATGGACGCCATCGCCACGCTTGGCTGCGAGCACGAGGTTCACGTCATCGCGGCCTGTTGCGAAAACATGGTCTCGGGCGGCGCGTACAAGCTTGGCGACATCCTCATCGGCATGGACGGCACCAGCGTCGAGATCAACAACACCGACGCCGAGGGCCGCCTCACCTTGGGCGACGCCATCACGTACACGCGCGAAAAAGTAAAACCCGACGAGATGTTCGACTTTGCTACGCTCACCGGCGCTTGCTTGGTGGCGCTTGGACCCTACACCGCGGGCGTGCTCAGCGACCACGGCAAGCTTGCATCGTCGTGGCTGTCCGCGGCCGCGGCCACGGGCGAAGACATGTGGCGCTTGCCACTCAACAGCCGCCTCAAAGAGCAATTGCGCAGCCCAATCGCCGACATGCGCAACACCGGTGAGCGCTGGGGCGGCACCATCACGGCCGGCCTGTTTCTCAAGCACTTTGCCAAGGACACGCCATGGGTGCACGTTGACATCGCCGGACCAGCCTCGATTACCACACGGGGCGCCCAGCGCAACCCCGTGGAGGCACCGGGTTTGCCGTGGCGACCATCGTCCAGTATCTTTGCTAAGCGCGCGCAAAGGGCCGCAGGCGCAGTGGCAGTCCACGGCGTTGATCGCTGAAATTATTGTGCTAATCGCATCGCGTTGTGACCGTGAGCCATCTGGAAGCCGGGGCCGCAACGCCTCAATTTCATGAGAATTTGTTAGGGTTTAGGCCTCATTCAGGGTAAAGTTCGCCACCTGCAGGCAGGCGCCAGCCGTCTAGACGCCGGCTGGTGACGAAACCCACGAGGACATGGTTGTGAGCGAGTTTAAACCCGGCGAAATGGTTGTCTATCCGACCCACGGCGTCGCCGAAATGGTGTCGGTTGAACACCGCGAACTCGCCGGCACCAAAGCGCAATTCTACGTCCTCAAAATCGTCGAGTCGGGCCTCAAGGTCATGGTACCGGTAAAAAATGCCGGCACGGTGGGCATTCGCAATCTCGTCTCCAAAGAGGAAATCGACGAAATCTACGAGATGCTCAAGAGCCGCGAGGTGCCGCGCGATAACCAAACGTGGAATCGCCGCAGCCGCGAATACGAAGAAAAGATCAACACCGGCAGCCTCTACGAGATTGCCGAACTCGTACGCGACTTGCGCGTGCTCGGCGCGCGCAAAGAACTTTCGTTTGGCGAAAAGCGCGTACTCGCCAAGGCCAAGAAGCGGATGGTTAAAGAAATCTCGACCGTCAAAAAATTGGCCGACGACGTGGCGACAGTCGAAGTCGACACCATCTTCGCCGACATTCCTCTAAAAGTCCCGCCGTCGTAATGGCTGCTGCTTACGGAGCAGGTGAGCGCACGTGTCTTCCTGCTCGCAGATAGAAATCGGTTGCACTGGCGACGCCAGGCAGGGGGATGCACGTGTCTTCCTGCTCGCAGATAGCACTCCTCCGGGGCGCCGCGAGACCGCGGTGGTATCCACATCCGGTGGTGCCAACACCACTTCCGTGCAATCTATGCTCGCGGAAGAAACGTGCATCCTCCTGCCTGACGCGGCTTTGTTGGTTACGTAACGGCGCTTCTTGATCCGTACGCATGGCGCCATTAGCGCAGTGGGTTCGCCGAGAACCGCGCTAGGTTGCTCGCTGGGTTGAAGCTTGAGTGCATGGAAACGCTATGCGGCAACACCCAGGTTTGCACGGGTTCCGTCCAATGAAGACTCAGTTCCGAGGTGTTTGTAGGCAAGGTCGTGTCTGATTCCCAGAGGCTCATGCCTCTGGTGTCAATGCCGTCAACCACATAGCAACTTTCTAGACCCGTCTCCCCATGCATAACGCCCGGTGGAAGAGGGACCGCAATTCGTATCGGCGAAAGCGCGTCGTTTAGCGACGGCCAACAGTCAGTAGAGACGACGACGGCCGTGGTTGCTCGGGGTGTCGCCAACGGGGCTTCCGTTGCCCGACATCCAACCGCGAACGTAAGCACCATCATCGTCGCGGCGCGAATTTGAATTTGCATCTCGCGACTGTATCCATTCACTCGCGATTTTGCGTTTCGTGGCGACTAACACGTGCTGGCTCACCGTCGCCTTGGGTCGCCGTACTTGGGGTTGTGTAGGGGTCACTCCCGGCCCGAAATCCCGAATATATTTTAAGGGGTTAGCTACGCTACTGCGTAGTCACGTTCAAGCAAGCGTAACTACGCAGCACAGGATCTAACATATTGAAATTACGAGTTAATCGGGGGCCGAGAGTGACCCTGTTGTCTATGATAGGCTAGCCAGGTGGCGCTCCCAACGGCAAGCGAGCTGAACCCGTTCCCAGACGATCTAGACGGGCAAGTCGCTCAGCGCAATTTCCTTGGCAAGACCGTGGAGGAAGCCGCCCAGTTGTTCGCGAAGCAGGGCGGTTCGGTTGAGGATTTAATGTGGATGGGGCCGCGCGCATTTGTCTACTACCTGCCCGCAGCGTTGCGTTACCTTGAGGGCGCTACCACCGATTGCGATGAATGGGACGTCGTGGGGGCATTACCGGGAACGATAGCCTTCCGGCTCGATCACGAAGCAGCAGAAATCGCTGACGCATGGTCAACCATCGACCACCTGTGCGCGTACGTTTTAGCGCACGCGGATCGCCTCCTGGATGAATGGGATCGCGCTGAGGTCAGCGCTCGCTATCGCGATGTGAGCGCGCGAATCTCAGCGCTGCGTGCTGGATCGTAGAGATCACACACCACCCGTGTTAGTGGCACCTTCCAGTGCGCGCTAGTTCCACCAGCTACGATGCTGTGACCGCAGCAGGCTGGTGCCGCACGTTTCTTCCGCGAGCATAGATTGCACGGCAGTGGTGTTTGCACCGAGCGCGGTGGGTACCACAGCGTTCCTGTATGACCCCTTCGGGTCGCTATCTGCGAGCAGGAAGACACGTGCGCCCACCGGCCTGCCTATCGATTACGCAGCACGGCTATTAACTAAACGTAATGTATATGGAATTTGGCGTGTGGAGTGACCCTTAGTGCCCGGTGACCGTAGCAGGCTGGTGCCGCACGTTTCTTCCGCGAGCATAGATTGCACCGCTCTGTGGGTGGCACCGAGGGAGGTGGATACCACAGCGTTCTCGTATGACCCCAGCGGGTCGCTATCTGCGAGCAGGAAGACACGTGCGGCCACCGGCCTGCTGGACTTCGCGCCTAGTAACGGAGGAAGGCGGAGCCCCAGGTGAGGCCGGCGCCAAAGGCGATGAGGCACACCATGTCGCCGCGCTTTATTTTGCCGAGTTTGACAGCCTCGTTCATGCAGATGGGGATGGAGGCGGCGGTGGTGTTGCCGTACTTCTGGATGTTGTTGTGCATCTTTTCTTCGGGCAGGCCAATCATCTTGGCGAACATCTGGTTGATGCGGAGGTTGGCCTGGTGCGGGATGAGCATGTCGATCTGCTCGAGCTTGAGATTGTTGGTGACCATGCCCTCCATGAGCACCTGCGGCAATTTGGTGACGGCATGTTTGAAGACCTTCTTGCCTTCCATGCGCGGGTACTGGCGGCGCTCGGCGAGGGCCTTTTCATCAATGCGGGGGTGCGCCTTGCTGGAAGGAAACTCGCACCAAAGGATCTCGGCTTCGCGGCCATCGGCGTGCAGATGCGTTGATAGCACCATGCTGCTTTCGTCTGTCGACCGGGTCATAACGACCGCGCCGGCACCGTCGCCAAACAGCACGGTCACGTCGCGTCCCGCAGTCGAAACGTCGATGCCGGTGGATTGCACCTCGGCGCCGATGACCAAGATGTTCTTATACTGGCCCATGCGGATGAAGGCATCGGCCATGGCAGTGGCGTAGACAAAGCCGCTGCACTGTTGGCGAATGTCGTAGCAGGGAATCTCGCGCAGCCCGATGAGACGTTGCACGAAGACGCCAGTGCCAGGAAAACAGTAGTCCGGCGACAGCGTCGCGACGATGAGCATGTCGATATCTTTGACATCAATGCCGGCGTCTGTGAGAGCCTCGGTCGCGGCCTTGGCCGCGAGCTCGGCCGTGCCTTCGCCAGGCTCGACCCAACGACGCTCTTCGATCCCGCTGCGCTCTAAAATCCATTCGTGGCTCGTCTCCATAAATTTTGAAAGGTCGTGGTTGGTGACGACCTTTGATGGTACGTAGGCGCCAATGCCCGCGATGCGGCTGCGGTGATTCATGCGGCCAAGCTAGCCGAGCCGGCGCAAAGCGCGCAACCTTTGCGAACGACCTGGCGCTTAAATTTGCGGCTGCGCGAAGATTTCCACGCACCTGCGCACTTCGTTACGCGGACCATGCCAGGAAGGCCGGTCGCCAATTCAAGGGGTTAGGCTGGCCGCGCCGCGCGTGAGCATCCACCAGATCTCGCAGGCGTCCGATTCGCGGCCTTGCCTTGGTTAGATGTCGAGATTGCGCACGTTGAGCGCGTTCTCTTCAATGAAGAGACGTCGCGGCTCGACCAGATCGCCCATGAGCTTGGTGAATACCCGATCGGCCTCTTCGAGTTCTTCGACCTTTACCTTCAATAAATTGCGCTTGCTCGGATCCATCGTGGTCTCCCACAATTGCTCGGCATTCATTTCGCCCAGACCTTTGTAGCGTTGGATCTGCAGGCCCTTGCGGCCAAGCTCATCAATCACGGTGCCCACCTCTTCGGGCGTGTTGACGATGCGTGCCTCACCTTTTTCATAGGTAAGCGAATACGGCCCTGGCGCCGCGGTTTGATTTTGATCGATCAAGCGGCGCAACTCTTTGAACTCGCCGCTGCGTACAAAATCGACGCTGATAACCGACTCTTTGCGCACCGAGCCTGAACCCGCCGCAACGCGGGCCATGTGGGCGCCGTGTTCGGGATCCGCGCGAAAGGTAAATTCAAACGCGCCAAGCTCCGGCGACTCGACCTTGAGGCGCGCGCGCACCGCTGCCGTTACCTCTTGCAGCCGTGGCAGATCGTTTAGATCGGCCAGCGTGAGATTCGCGTCGACAAAGGCGCTCAAGATGCGGCCCTCGCCCCGCTTGCCGAGCATGGCGCGAACCTTATCGATTTGCAGTTGGCGGCGCGCAAACTCGACGAGCGCGGGCCCCGCGATAACTGCATTAACACCAGGTTTGGTGCTTGTGAGCACGGTGTCGCTGCACACTGATTGCAGCAGGTAGTCTTCGAGCGCCTGCTCGTTCTTGATATACATCTCCACTTTGCCCTTTTTGATTTTATAGAGCGGTGGCTGCGCGATGTAGATGTTGCCGCGATCGAACAACTCGCCGTAGTGGCGAAAAAAGAACGTCAGCAAGAGCGTGCGGATGTGCGAGCCGTCGACATCGGCATCCGTCATGATGATGATCTTGTGGTAGCGCAGCTTCTCCACATCTTTTTCTGAACCAACGCTCGTGCCGAGCGCGGTGATGAGCGTGGTGATTTCTTGCGAGGTCAGCATGCGGTCAAACCGCACCTTCTCAACGTTTAAGATCTTGCCCTTGAGCGGCAGGATGGCCTGAAAATGGCGATCCCGCCCTTGCTTGGCGGAGCCACCGGCGGACTCGCCTTCGACGAGGAAGAGCTCACACTTGGCCGGATCGCGCTCCTGACAGTCTGCAAGCTTGCCCGGCAGGGAGCTGAGCTCGAGCGCGCCTTTGCGCTGAACGAGTTCGCGAGCGCGTTTGGCCGCGTCGCGTGCCCGCGCGGCGAGCATTGCCTTTTCGACGATGGCCTTGGCATCCTTGGGATGACGCTCGAGGTATTCCGAAAGCTTCTCGCTAACCGCGGCGTTGACCGCCGGCGTAACTTCAGACGAGACCAGCTTGTCCTTGGCTTGGTTGGAGTACTTTGGGTCGCTGACCTTGATCGAAATGACGCCGGTAAGGCCCTCGCGCAAATCTTCGCCCGAGAGCGATTGCTTGGCATCTTTGATCAGCTTGTACTCGGTAGCGTAGTTATTCACCGTGCGGGTCAGCGCCTGGCGAAAACCGGTGAGATGCGTCCCGCCATCGCGATTTTTGATGGTGTTGGTAAAGCAGGTGACGATTTCGCTGTACGTGTCATTCCACTGCAGCGCGACGTCGACGGCGATGCCTTCGCTCTCGCCGGAAAAGGCGATGACCTCGGACAAGGTGGTCTTGTTTGAGTTCAAATCCGCGACGTAATCGCGAATGCCGCCAACGGCGTGAAACGTATCGGCGCGGTCGTTGCGTTCGTCACGGATGTTGATGACCAGGCCGCTGTTGAGATAGGCGAGTTCGCGCAACTTCTGCGCGATCTGGTCGTAGGAGAACTCGATGATGTTCTTAAAGATGGTGACGTCAGGTGAAAACGTCACCTTGGTGCCGCGGCGATCAGTGACGCCAGTCGACTTGAGCTCGGTGGTCGGCACGCCGCAGGAATACTCTTGATAGTACACCTTGCCGCCGCGACGAATTTCGAGCTTGAGCAGGCTGGAGAGCGCATTGACGGCGGAAACACCGACGCCGTGCAGACCGCCGGAGACCTTGTAACCCGAGCCGCCAAACTTGGCGCCTGCGTGCAGCACGGTCATCACGACCTCTGCGGCGGGACGATTTTCGATCGGGTGCATGTCGACCGGGATGCCGCGGCCGTCGTCTTCGACGGTAACCGAGTTGTCGTAATGGATAACGACGTTGATAACGCCACAGTGACCGGCCAAGTGTTCGTCGACCGCGTTGTCGACGACTTCGTAGACTAGGTGGTGCAGGCCGGTGCCGTCATCGGTGTCGCCGATGTACATGCCCGGACGCTTGCGCACGCCCTCGAGGCCCTTTAGGACGCCGATGCTATCTGCCGTATATTCGCCCGCGGCAACGGTGCCGTCGCCGGTAGGTGTATCTGTGATTTCGGCCATATCCGCTCTCTCTTTTTGCAGCAGGCGTTTCTACCATACGGGCCCAAATTGCGAAAGCAATTCCGGGGCTCAAACGCGACGCTCAAGCGTCTCGTAACATCTTATTTTATATAATAATATTAAGTATTTGCATCATATATTTGAAAGCGCCCGTGGCTCGTGGAGACGTCGTAGCGCTCGCCCTGCAAGCGAATCAATTTTGCATCCGTTGTGGTTATAAAACATTGGCCTACTTTGCCGTCGAGATACTCGAACAGGTACGCGTTGCGCGCGGCGTCGAGCTCGCTAGAAACGTCGTCCAGCAGCAGCACGGGCGGCGCCCCAAACCGGTCGCGCAAGTCGTCAAGCTCGGCGACCTTCCATGCCAGCGCCATGGCGCGCAACTGCCCCTGCGAGGCCGTGGTAGCTGCGTCGCGGCCGCCAAATTGAAAATGGAGATCTTGACGATGCGGTCCAGCGGTGGTGGTGCCTCGCACCAGGTCTTGCGGCCGCCGTTGCGTCAGCAGCTCGATCAACCGCTGCCTCCTCGCTTCGAGCGGCTCATCAGCGACCGGTCCAAACTGGTCAATTAGCGTCACCAGGCTGGCCTCATCAATGCGCATGATGGCAGCAAAGTTGTGTGGATAACGCGCGGCTAGGCGGCGCACGTGATCAAAGCGCGCCTGCGTAAGTTGCGCGCCAAATTCTGCAAGCTGCACGTCGTAGACCTCGAGCAACCGCGTCGCGGCTTCATGGGTTGTCGAGCCACGTGCGCGGTCGCGGAGCACGGCATTTCGCGATCGCAAGGTCTTGTCATAGCTGGCCATAACCCCGAGGTAGGCCGGCGTTGCGTGAAACACCGAGCGGTTGAGAACATCGCGTCGATCACTAGGTGACGCCCGCGGCAAGAGTAAATCTTCGGGCGCAAACATCACGGCGTTAAAACCACCAAAATATTTACTTAGCGGCCTCGCTGCTTTGCCATCGAGCTTGGCGTGGCGTCCCTCCTCGTCGAGCGTCACCTCGTAGTGTCGATCGAGGCCGCCCGTGTGTACCTGTGCGGCTAACTTCGCCGCCGGTTGGCCGTGCGCAATGCAATCGGCGAGTTTGGTGGTACGAAACGACCGCAGCGCCGCGACGACGTAGATCGCCTCGAGCAGATTCGTTTTGCCCTGCCCGTTTTGCCCCGAGATAACCGTAAAGCGCGGTCCCGGGGTAAAGCTGAGCGGCTGCAGGTTTCGAAAGTTATGGGCCTCGAGGCGCGCGATATTCACGTGGCCTTGGGCGTCTTACAGTTTCATCGGCATAACGAGGCCAAGATATGCCTCGTCGCTTTGCGGCCTAATCACGGCAGGATCGGTTTCCGTGCCGAGTTCGATCGCTACTTTTTCAGCGGTCACTTGCTGCAGCATTTCGACGACATATTTTGGGTTAAAGCCGATGGTAATGGGTTCGCCATCGAGGGCTATTTCGACCTCTTCTCGCACCTCGCCGCGATCAGGGTTGTCACTAGTCACGGTGAGCGTGGCCGCGTCGAACGCAAACTTGACGCCACGGTTTTCAGAGGACATGAGCTGCGTGCGCCTCAGGGCATCCACCAGCGCCGTCCTACTAACCACGGCGGTTCGTTTGTGCGTTTTTGGGATCACCTGCTCATACGGTGGAAACTGCGCATCGATGAGCTTGATCGCGAGCGTCATGTCATCGGCTACGAGGTACACGTAAGGACTCTTGATCGCGATCTGGCATTCGCTCGCGGTGTCAGCGAGCTTGCGCAATTCGACCATTCCTTTTTTGGGAATGATAACGCCCGCGGCGAGCACCGGGCCCGCGGCGATTTGACGTTCGACCTTGCTTAAGCGATGGCCGTCGGTAGAAACCATGCGCGAGGTTTGTCCGTTGCTTTCGAAGAATATGCCGTTGAGGTGAAACCGGGTTTCGTCGTTGCAGACAGAAAACAGCGTGCGGTCGGCCATTTCACGCAAGATGGCGCCGCTGATGGGTGCCAAGGTTGCTTCCTTGGCATCGGGCACGCGCGGAAAATCGCGGTCGGACATCCCGACCAATTTGTAGGTAGCCTTGCCCGCTTTAACTTCGGCCCAGTTGTTATCGGCCTTGCGCAAGGTGACGTTGTCACCCGGGGCGGCGGCGACCAAATCGTGCAGCGCTTTGGCTTCGACGGTTAGGCCGCCTTCTTTGGCGACCGTGGCTTTGAGGTTGGCGCTGACTGACACGTTGAGATCCGTTGCGGCGATGGAGAGGCCTCCCGCCGAGGTGGCGCGCAATAACACATTTGCCAGCATGGGCATCGTGCTTTTTCGATCGGCGATGCTTTGCGCGATGCGGAGACCGCGAAGAAATTCGGATTTTGCGATGGTGAATTCCATGATGGGTGCCCGCTCTTCTTATAATGATCTTTATAAGAAAGATCTGATCAGATCGTAGAGATAGTAAGACATGCAGTTTTGTGAACAACTCTGTAGCGCGCTGACATTACCCGACAATAGGGCTGGCGCGCGAGCCGTAGAGGTGAGGATTGCATAGGGCTTAAGGTGAGGAACATCAACCCTCGGGGGCACACACACCCTAGGTAGGTGGCTAGATCACAGGGTCTCCCACAGCGTTATGCACACGCTATTTGCCGATGCAAAAGCGGCTAAATATTTCGTCGAGCAGCGTCTCGGTGGTGTCGCGGCCGGTCAATTTGGCGAATTCGCCTCTCGCCGCCCGCAATTCAATAGCGCAGATGGAGAGGTCCGCTTCCGCGCGCAACGCAGTTAGGCTCGCATCGAGATAACGGCGCGCGCCCGCAAGATGCTGCCGCTGGCGCTCAGTGGTCACAAGCGGGTCCGATTCGCCGCTGGAGCCGGCAAGGCCCACGCGCGCAAGGATCGCGGTTTTGAGGCTTTCTAGGCCCATCCCGGTGGTTGACGACGTGGCGATGGCAGGAGCCTCTGTTGGCGGCCTTGCCACGGTATCGCATTTGGTGAATACCAGGAGTTGGCGCGCGGCAAGCTCGGTGGTTTCGAGCGACGCGCCCGCATCGCGAACGATGAGCTGTAGATCGGCATTGCGGATTTGAGCCTGGGCGAGGTCGATGCCTTGTTGTTCGATTTCGTCCGCGCCCGCGCGTAGTCCCGCGGTATCGACGAGCGTAACCTCGACGCCCTGCCATAGCGCCGTCGCCTCGACATAGTCGCGCGTGGTGCCGGCGGTCGGCGAGACGATCGAACGCGTGCGACCGAGCAAGGCGTTAAATAGCGACGACTTGCCGGCGTTGACAGGACCGGTCAGCGCGACCGTGATGCCCGAGCGCAGCGCCTTGCCCTCGGCAAAGCCCGCGAGCAGCTTGTCGCACGCAGCGATGGTTGCCTGCAGTTGCGTACGCAGGGCGGTCGCTGAGGCGGTTGGCAGTTGCTCGTCGGGAAAATCCAGGTTGGCCTCGATTTCGGCTAGGACGCCGGTGCTTTCACGTTCTAGGCCTGCAACTGCTTCCCCGAGCGAGCCGGCGAGTTGGGCCTGCGCGACGCGCAGGGCGCGTTCGCTGGTCGCCTCGATGACCGCTAAGAGACCCTCAGCGCGCGTAAGGTCGAGCTTGCCAGCTTCCACCGCGCGGCGCGTAAACTCGCCAGGATCGGCTATTCTAAGCCCGCTGTCGACACATGCGGCGAGGAGCCGTGTCAAGTTCAGCGTCCCGCCATGGGCCTGCAGCTCGACGACGTCTTCGCCGGTAAATGAGCGCGGCCCACGCATGGGCAAGACGACGAGTTGATCGAGCACGGCGCCGTTGCGATCGTAGGCGGTAGCGAGGGTGGCGACCCGGTCGGGCAAGGTTGCAGCTGGCCTGCGCACAAGCGCGGCGGCGGCGGCCATCGCCCCAGGCCCGCTTAGTCGCAAGATGCCGACGGCGCCAGGGCCGACCGCGCTAGCGATGGCAACAATGGTATCGGGGGCGGCGTGCCCACCGCCCGTGGTCATGACGGCAGAACGACAATGTGGCGATCGTCGCCTTCGCCTTCGCTCTGCGTGCCAAGGCCCATGTTCGCGATGTACATGTGGACGATGCGGCGGTCGTACGCGGGCATCGGCGACATCGGTACCGGTGCGCCGGAGGCCTTCACCTTTTCCGCCGTGCGCGCGGCGATCGATTCGAGGCGTTCGACATGCTTGGCGCGATGGCCATTGGTGTCGACGTAGATCGGCTTGCCTTTTTCTTGGCTGCGATCGCGATAGACCGACTTGGTGATGAGGTGTTGCAGCGCCTCGATGGTCTTGCCGTGGCGGCCGATGACCATCTCGGGATTGGCGCAATGCACCTCGAGCGTCACGTTATCTTCGGTCTCGTGAATGTCGATGTCGGCCTTGATGCCCATTCGTTCGAGCACGCCCATGAGGAATTCGCTAGCTTTTTCAATTGGATCCATAAGACAGCCTTTTTGCTGGAAAGCAGGGTTCTAGTTGGTTTTGCGCTTGTTGCGCGGTTGCTGTTTGGAAGGGGATTTGCCCGCGCCTTGCTTGCGCAGGTCGCCATTTGATGGCGCGGCGGCGAGCACGTCGGTGGAGCCCTCGTCGTCGCTGTCAATGACGCCGCTAACCGTCGCCAAGGCACCACCACCACCACCGGCTGGCGCGCTGATCGCCGCGGGGTTGTTGCGGTTCATGTACATGGTATGGCCGATGGTGAGCAGCGTATTGGTGAGGATGTAGACGCTAAGGCCCGACGGAAAAAAGAACGACATCACGCCAAATAGCAGCGGCATGCCGTACATCAGCATCTTCTGCTGCATGGCATCGCCAGCGACCGGCGTCAGGCGCGATTGGATAAACATCGTGCCGGTGAGCACGACGGGAAGGATGTAGAGCGGATCGGCTGCGGTGAGGTCCGAGAGCCAGAAAAATTTCGCGTGATAGAGCTCGCCGGCGGTCGACAGCATGCGATAGAGCGCGAACCAGATCGGCATTTGCAGCAACATGGGCAGGCATCCCGCTACCGGGTTGACGCCGTGGGTCTTGTAAAGCGCCATCATCTCGGTATTTAGGCGCTGCTTGTCGTCGGCGTATTTTTTTTGCAGGTCCTCGAGCTTGGGCTTGAGCGCGCTCATGGCCTTCATCGAGCGCATGGACTTGTTGGTCCAGTACAGCGTCGCCAGCTTGACGAGGAACGTCAGAAAGATGATGGAAAAGCCCCAGCTGCCGAGGAAGCCGTAGCTCTTTTGCAAGATCCACAGCATCGGGCGCGCGATGGCGCTGAGCCAGCCAAAGTCGACCGCGTCGCGAGCGTGGGTGTTAAACCCCGCGACGGCGTCCACGGCCTCAAGGCGGTCGTAGAACTTGGGTCCGATATAGGCGACCAGCTCGCGTTTGATGGGTGGATCGCCGGGCTTGAGCGTAAAGGGTGGGTACTCGATGTCGACCACCATGTTGCCGGCGTCGGTGGTGCGATACGCGCTGCACTTGATGACCTCGCTGTTGTGGACTTTTTCGTCGCGTGAACAGGCGGCGCGCCAGTCACGCGCCTGTTCGCCACCCATGCCGGCCTGGGTCTTGCCTTTTGGATCTTGCGCGCCTGGCACGCTGATCGCCATGCGCTGTTGCAGCGTGCGCGTGCCGATGTTTTCGAGCTCAACGGCGAGGCGCACCGAGAACGTATGCGCGTCGACGGTGAAGCGCTTGGTGACGACCATGTCCGCGTCGCGGTACGTATAGGTGACGCCGCGATCTGAGTTTTCGGTGGTTTGCCAGGTCGCGCCTGCAGGTATGGCCGCGGTGCTGCGAATAAAATTTAGGGTTAGCGCGGGGTGCGAAGGCTCTACGAGGCGGCCTTTTTGTTCGCTGCGGACAAATTGTGGATCGAGCAGATTCCATTGCGTGATGGCGGCGTCGACGTCGGAGAATTCAGCGGAAATCTTGTCGAACCTTGCGGCGTGGGTGCGGCCGGATCGCGCTATGGCGGCCGGCTTGCTATCGTCGGGAAGGGTCCCAAACAGGCGCTCTGCCACAATAGGTTTGGTTTCGGTCGTGGCCGTCGTCGTCGCGGTGTCGGCTGGTTTGGTCGGCTGAGGCGGCGGAAATAGCTTGCCCCACACGAACATCACCAAAATTGCCAGCGCCGCCGCTAGGAGTAGTCGTTTGCCTTGGTCTTCCATGGATGGTGACTCCGTGATTGCTTGCTAGTGACGGTGGTGGCGTTTTTGCGGCACGGGGTCGACCCCGCCGCGTGAGAATGGATTGCAGCGGAGGATCCGCCAGATGGCTAGCCAACTGCCATGCAGCGTGCCTCGATTGGTTATGGCGTCTTTCGCGTATTCTGAGCAGGTTGGCAAGTACTTACAGGTTGGCACTTGCTTGAGCGGTGATAAAAACCGCTGGTAGAGGGAGATGAGCCAAAGCAAGACCCGTTTCATGGTTGCTTGCCGGTGGGCCTCGCCTGCCCTGCAAGCCGGCCAGCCAGGGTTTGGACGCAGCGCGCCAGCTCGGCGCCGGTCGCCGTGGCGGCTGCAGCAGTCGCGATCAAGACTATGTCGACGCCCGAGGGCCAGGTATTGGTGCGAAAGGCTTCCCGCACATGGCGCTTGATGCGATTGCGCATGACGGCGTTGCCGACCCGCTTGGTGACGGTGATGCCGAGCCGCGCGCCCGCGTTGATATCGGCGGCTTGCGAGACAAACGCGCGCAAGAGCCGAGTGTCGTGACGTCGACCGTGGTGACCGATGGCGAGAAATTCTCTTCGCTTGGCGATTCGATGTCTGGCCGGAAAGGTATGTCGCTCAGCCGCCGGCATGGGTAACAAAGGTCGTTGTCGACCTAGGACGCCTATTTTTTGGCGGTGGTTACGGACAAGCGCTTACGGCCTTTGGATCGGCGTCGACGCAAAACTTCGCGGCCTGCGCGGGTCTTTTTGCGAGCGCGATATCCGTGCGTGCGTTTGCGGCTTTTATTGTGCGGTTGGTATGTGCGCTTTGGCATAAGGACCTCTAGGGAGGGGATCGAGTACTATTGGATCGGGCCATGTGTCAAGCAAACGGCGCACGCAAGGGTTGGCTGAGGCGTGGTGGTGTTTATGCAGTGCTACTTGCGTGACCGGCTGCTAACCAGCGCTCGGCGAAAATTAGGTGCAGAGACGGTTCGAGTTCGCGCGATGTCGGCGCGGATTCGACTAGTTTTTGCCATAATCAGCTGAATTCGTTCGTTTGTTTAGGCGTAGTCGACGTGGGTTGAAACCGATCTCCTCTTTTTCGATAACGGCGCTGCGCATTTGACGAGAAAAATTGTGAAAAAAAATTTGTGTCCGGAGCGCCATAAGTTCGCGGTCTTGGACGCGTTCCGACACCGGCGTGTCACATAGCCTCTTGCGTTATGACCTTCGCCTCTGCTAGACGGGCGATCCATTTCGTGGGGACGTTGGTGGGAATGCACGCTGTGAATAACCTATGAATTATTTTAGGGATTCGCTGATTCCACATCTCTTAACTAGCAGTATTTGTTCAACACTGGCCGGAATCCGGACAGCTAACCGGATGTGGAGAAGATAGAGTGAACGACACTCATTCGATCTGGTTTGACGCTCTGCAGCGCGTGCAAACACGCGTCTCCCCACAAAATTTTGATATGTGGATTCGGCCTCTCGAATGTGTCGATGTCGGAGCCGAGATAGTCAAATTGCGCGCTCCCAACGCCTACATCCGGCTGTGGTTTGAAACCAATTTCCTGCCCGAGGTCGTCGCGGAGCTAGTGAGCGTCGCGGGCCGCCCCATTTCAGTAGAATTTGCCTCCGACGCGCCCGAAGGCGCGATTTTGCGGCGGTCACCTGCCTCTCCCGTGGGTGACACGGATGTTGCGTTCGCCACGGCCGGCAAGGCCCCCGACGTGCCGGCAGGCGCGCCAGCTATCGTAAATAGCGATGCCGGTGAGGGCTATGGGCGGGTGGGTTCGCTTGAAGCGGGTGCCGCCGCGACGGCCGCCGCTAACTTAAATCCTCGCTACGTGTTTGAATCGTTTGTCTCGGGGCCTTCCAACCAGCTCGCGTTTGCCGCGGCGCAGTCGGCAGCGGCATCTTATCCGCCAAAATATAATCCCGTCTTTTTGTGCGGAGGCGTTGGGCTGGGCAAAACGCATCTGCTGCACGCCATCGGGCATGTCCATGCGACCGATCGCCCTGGCACGCGCATTCACTACACCACCGGCGAGCGCTTTATGAACGAGTACGTCAGTGGCGTGCAGACGCGCAGCATGAACGCGTTTCGCAAGCGCTACCGCGAAGACATCGACGTGTTGCTGGTCGACGACGTTCAATTTTTGGCGGGCAAGGAAGGCACGCAGGACGAGTTCTTCCACACGTTCAACGCGCTCTATGAAACGCACAAGCAGATCGTGCTCACCTCGGATCGCAAGCCGCATGAGATCTCGGATATCGCTGATCGCCTGCGCACGCGCTTCGCGTGGGGCTTGCTCGCCGACATCGAGCCACCTGAGCTAGAGGTCCGCTTAGCCATTTTGCGCAAGAAGGCCGCGTCGGAGGGCATTGCCTTGCCAGACGATGTAGCCATGTTGGTGGCGACGGCGGTCAAATCCAACGTGCGCGAGCTCGAGGGCGCGCTAATTCGGTTGGCCGCATACTCCTCGCTGTCCAAGCGCGTCATCGACGTCGAATTTGCCAGAGAAACGCTTGGGCCCGCGTTCATGCGGCCGCGTGAGCACCTGGCGGTGGAAACCATCATCAAGGCTGTGGCCACGTACTATGGCGTCCGCGCCGCAGATCTCAAGGGCGAACGGCGACACAAGTCGATTGCCGCGCCACGTGCCGTGGCCATGTATTTGGCGCGCCAGCACACGCAAGAAAGCTATCCCGACTTGGGGCGCGCGTTTGGTGGCAAGCACCACACCACGATTATTTCGGCGGTGGAAAAGATCGCGGTCAAGCTTGCCGCCGACGTGACGTTGCGTGGCGAGATCATGGCGATCGAGTCGACCCTGCCGAAGTGACCGCTGGGGCGCGTCTTGGTTGATTCGACCGTAGGTGCAAGCCGAGAATTTTGAAGTCTTATTTCTGCGCGAACCCGTAGCGTTGGCACAGTGCGCGTAGCGTTTCGATTTGCTCGTCGCTATGCGCGGCAGATAGCACGAGACGCACTCGCGACGTCCCGGGTGCGACGGTCGGTGGACGGACCGCCTGTGCCCAGTAGCCTGCGTCGGCAAGCTTCTTGGCCATGGCCAATGCATCGGCTTCCGCACCAATGATCCACGGCACGATGGCAGAGGCGGCGCCGAAACGATCGATGTGTCGGCGCAAGTTAGCACGCCGCGCGGCGGCCTCGGGCGTGGGCATTAACTGGATAGCGGCGAGGCAGCTCCCTACGACCGCGGGATGCGGCGCGGTCGCAAAAACGTGTGAACGCGCGCGGTTCCACAGCCAGGAAATTACGTCTTGGCTTGCGGCGACGAAGGCGCCTTGGCTGCCCAGGGCCTTGCCAAACGTCCCAATAATTACGTCGGGGGTAACGCCCTGCGCGCGGGCTATGCCGGTGCCCTGTGGCCCGTAGCAGCCAAGCGCGTGGGCTTCATCGAGGACTAAAAAAGCGTCGTGTTGATCGGCGAGCTCTCGAAGCTTTGCAACGTCGGCGATGTCGCCGTCCATTGAAAAAACACTCTCGCTCAAGATGAATTTATGTCCGGTATTCGGACAATGTTGCAAGGCACGTTCGAGCGCAGCGACATCGCGGTGGGGGTAGATGTGGAGCGTCGCCTTGCTGAGCCGGCAGCCATCGATGGTACTTGCGTGGTTGAGCGCATCGGAAAAGATGTGATCGCCCTCCTCCGCAAGCGCTGGCACCAACCCAATATTTGCTAGATAGCCGGATGAGAACCACAGAGCTTTCTCGAACCCGAGCCAGCGTGCGACGGCATTTTCCAGCTCGTCGAGTAACGCAAAATTGCCGCTCAAAAGGCGCGAGGCGCCCGCGCCATTGCCATGGGACGCCATGGCGGTGATGGCACCGGATTGCAGCGCTGGATGGTGTGCAAGGCCGAGGTAGTCGTTCGAGGACACGTTGACTAGGGAGGTACCGTCTCGCCCATCGCTAGTCGTCAGGGCGCCCAGGTCGGCATTAGAGCGCTCCCACGATATGGTCGCGCCCTGGGTTCCCTGCCGAGTGTAGCGTTCGCGGATAAGATGCTTTTCAGCTAGCGCGGCGAGTCGCTCTCGGAAGCTGATCGGCATTACCGAGTGATCATATATCGCACGCCGAGGAAACGCACTTCGGGGTGATAATTGTCGCAACACCCGTCCTTTAACTTTCACGTGGAGCCGCTGATTCCGCGGATTGCTTCGAGTTTGAGTTGGGATGACCTGATGGTTGACCATTCTCGGACGGTTGAGAGTCTTGAGCGACTCTGTCTCATTTTGTCCCGACGGTTCCCGCTTGGAATTTGGCGTAGATTCGCGGCTCTGCACAGCAATGTTTCACGTGGAACGGAGACACTTTCGACGGGTCGTATGCCCCCCCCCTGTCGGTGTTCCACGTGAAACATTGTTTGTGCCGTTCAAGTTGGACTGGCTGCGGTGAGACCGTCGTTTCACGTGAAACACCCCAATGTCGCCCTCGCTGCACCAGCAGTTCCCGGGCGTTGGGCCAGCTCTGGCTACGCCTTAAATCTGCTATCCTCTGATAGATATGCGCCGCTTCACCATCGTTGGTACCGACACCGGTGTTGGCAAAACGTTTGTTACAGCCGGTCTAATTAGGGCGGCAGTCAGGGCAGGCTATGTTGCCTTTGGCTTAAAACCAGTTGAATCTGGGGCGACTGGCGCATCGAGCTCAGATACCGCAGTACTGGCGAACGTCTCTGGCCGCACCGCCAAAGAAACCAATTTTATACAGTTTGGGCCCGCGGTTGCACCCGGGCTGGTTCCAGGCAACTCCACCGAAATTGCCGAGTTAGTCAATTTTGTCCAAGTTCGCTGCAACGTGGCAGACAGTACGCAGCAAGACGGCGCAGCAGGGCCGCCGCCGACTCTTTGCTTTGTAGAGACCGCGGGCGGCTGGTTCTCGCCGCTCAGTAGTCATGGCGATGTTAGAGAGTTCGCTGTGATGTTAGCGGCGCCAGTGCTCATCGTCGGCCATGCAGGACTTGGTGCGATAAATCAACTTAGGCTCACCGTCAGCGCGGTAAAGGCTTCGCAACTGCCGATCGTCGCGCTCATCCTGTCCCAACGCGCATCCGATGACGACGCTCTGGCGGCCCAAAATGAAAGCGCAATCGCGCAGCGCACCGGCCTCACGACCATGAGGGTTAGGTCCGACGAGGATGCCGATCTACTGATTGCGACGATCCAAGAAGACCGCTCGTGGGGTTGGTGAAGCCCCGAGTACGGTCACAATTAGTTGGAGCGCCACGTTCGAGAAATCCAATAATTTGAGCCACCACGCGAAAAACGAATGATGTCGTTCTCGGACGAAATCGTCGGAATCGCTGCCGCGGAGCCAAAGCCAAGCACCGCGCCGTTTGGTTTGACCAGGCTTAGTCCAACATCCAGCCAGCGCGCCATCTCGAACGTGGCTTTTGACGTTGCAACATCGAACGTCCCAATAGCGCCCAGCTCCTCTACGCGAGATTGCTTGGCCTCGAGATTCGCAAGCCCAAGATCACGGCTGCAGGAAAGGATAAAGGCCCATTTTTTTGCAATGGGTTCGACGCCGACCATCGCGACGTCGGGTCGCATGATTGCCATGGGCACGAGCGGGAGACCACCGCCCGAGCCGACGTCAACGAGCATTTTGGCATCACGCGGAATAAGGCGACTGGCGACGATGCCATCAACGCAATGGTCAAGCACATCGGCAATATTCTTGGCCGCGGTGACGTTAATTTTCTTGTTCCAGCGCAGCATAGCCTCTGCAAATGTTTCCATTTGTTTGCGCCGTTCCTCAGAGAGTTCGGCGAGGAAATCCGCGGCAGAAAAGGCCATGGCGCTTGGCTACCACAAGCCTCGACATATGACCACAATGTCCGGTTTTCGGACAATAGAAATACGCCGACAAATGAACCATCGATAATCAAGCAGTAGCAAATGAGCTTAGGAAGAGGTGGGAGGCAAAACTACACCGCGCCCTTTGAAGCCGCCGCACGACCGCAAATGTGAGGTCGCCAAAGGTTCTTGCCTGAGCAGGCCTGGTATGGCCCTCTATGCTGCACTAAAATAAATGGCCAAGTGGTGCCGTTGTTTGACCGGCACCGCTGTCAACCGCCCGCGCATGCCTGAATCACAACAACACCTGCTCATCGTCGACAGCGACGCTCCGAGCCTGCGCGTGCTTGAGGTGATGTTGCGCAAGGCGGGGTTTCACGTCGCCTGCGCCACGGACCTCGCTGAGGCGCAGGCCTATCTGGCCAGCGCGACCCCAGACTTAATTGTGAGCGAGGTTTTCTATACCTCCGCACAGCCCGGGGTCACCGAGGCGGCGCGCCCAACGGGTGGGTACGACCTGCTACGGATGGTCCGAGCTTCGACGCGTTTTGAAAACACGGCGTTTGTGTTCGTGACCGCGCTCACCGACGTCGAAAGTAAAATAGCGGGTCTCGAGCTGGGCGCCGACGAGTTTCTGACGAAGCCTATTTTTGCAAAAGAGATAGTCGCGCGCTTGCGCCTGATCTTGCAGCGCCGGTCGCACAACAAGTTGACGCAGGCGGCCGCGGGTGATCGCACGCGCTTTGCGGGCCAGCTCGCGGACATGGGCGTCGTCGATCTATTGCAAACCGTCGAGATCAGTCGCAAGTCGGGCGCGATCGCGTTGGCAGACCTCGAAAATCAGGTCGGTACCATCTATTTTAAGGATGGAAGTGTCGTTGACGCGCAGCTCGGGATACTGCAAGGCGAGCGCGCGATCTATCGCTTCTTAACGTGGCTTGACGGCAATTTCGAGGTGACCTTCCGCGACATCCCAAATGAACGTCGCATCACGACAAGCACCCAAGCGGTGCTTATGGAGGGCCTGCGACGGCTCGACGAATGGAACCGTCTATGCGAACAGCTGCCGCCGCTGGGTCACAGGCTCGACTTTGACATGGCGCAGGTCAGGCGGCGGCTGGGCGATGTGCCTGATGAGTATAATGACCTGTTGCGCTTGCTGGACGGCAAGCGCACGGCTTTGCAAGTAATCGACGCGAGTGGGGTTGCTGACCTAGAGGCGCTAGCCCAACTCGCCAAGCTCTACTTCGAGGGCTTGCTGCAGGACCGGGGGCCAGCGGAAGGCGCCGGCGCCGAGGCTGTTGCTGCAACGGCGGCGCGCGCCGTCGGCGGCAACGTGAACCCCGCGCACGAAACAGTTAGTTTCGAAGAAGCCTTCGACGGCGTGCCCTCGCGCGTGACCGAATCCGAACATCTGGAGCAACTGCGCATGCCCGCGTCTCCACCGGTAGCAACCATTACGCCTGGGTCATCTGACACGTCATTGTCGACGGAGCCAAAACAAACCAGTCCGCACGCCGCCAAGGTCACCGCACCGCAACGCTTGGCGATAAGGCCGCCGATTACGGTGCCGGCGGTTATTACGCCACGCCGGCTGAAACCAAACACCGCGCCGCTTGGACAAGAGCCGCTACGTTCTGCGCGCAATCCCCTAGACTCGCTGTCCCCGCCCATCTCGGGCGCGACGCCGCGCACGATTACGAGCAAGGCCGCCGAAATCGCTCGCGCCGCGCTAAAAGCAAATGACGAGTTTGAAAGCGATACGGCGACGCGCCAGATAGTCCCGCTGGGGATGCCGAAAGCAGCCTCCCTCATGCCTGGGATGGCGGGCATGTCGCAGGGGCAAATGCTGCTGGCGCAGCTCGCGAGGACGGCTGCGCCATCTGGCGATGAACCGTTGCAACGGGTGACAATTACGCCGCGTGCGCGGCGAACTGGCGCGCCGCTTGCGGGCGATGGCGTGCCGGTGGCGATCGGCCTCGCGCACGCGCAAGGCGGGTCGGGCGAAATCTCATCACCGCGCCAAAGCCGACGTCGGAGTGCGCTCATCGATGCCGCGATCGTACAAGCCGCTGTAGAACCAAGTGGCGCAATTGCGCGCAGCGCAGGCTTGGTCGAGCACGAGGTCAATGAGTTTTCTTCGACCGAAGTGACGGAGGAAATGACAGATCCGGGCCTTGGTAAACTGCTTCGGCCACGAGGGCTTGCGCAGCCACGCCTCCTGCCGGCGCCGCTCATGCCACAAACCGTCGCAAACTTGCCGATGCCAGCACCGCCAGTTCCGTGGACGCCGCCAAGCCGAGAAGAAATTGTGCCTGGTATTTCAAACCCTCCCGGCGGAGGAGTGGCACAAGCGGCGGGTGCAATAGATCCCGAAGCGGTGACAGCGGCACGCGAACAAGCGGCGGCGGCGGCGGCAGCACGCGAGCAAGCGGCGGTGGCGGCACGCGAGCAAGCTGCGGCGGCGGCACGCGAGCAAGCGGCGGCGGCGGCACGCGAGCAAGCTGCGGCGGCGGCACGCGAGCAAGCTGCGGCGGCGGCGCGCGAACAAGCGGCGGCAGCGGCGCGCGAACAAGCGGCGGCGGCGGCACGCGAGCAAGCGGCGGCAGCGGCGCGCGAACAAGCGGCGGCGGCGGCACGCGAGCAAGCGGCGGCGGAAGCAGCGGCACGTGATTTAGCCGCGGTAGCGAGCACGTCGGCGATGAAAGCGACGCCACTTGCGCAAGCGTTGCAGTTCGAAGAAGTGTTTTCAAATTTAGGTGTCGATGACCACGCCCTAACAACGGCCGATGTCGTTGAGGTGGCCGAACAGACTCCCGCTCTGAGTCGAACACGAACGAGCGAGCACTCGGCCGTCACGGAACTTTCCGTGTCACGGGTGGCGCCCCGCGCGCCGACGGCGACCGACATCGCGGTGCCTCGTACGCGCACGCGCGCGCGCGAGTCGACTGGTACATCGGCGTATCTGGCGTCCACGCCTCGGCGCTGGCCGATGGTGCTGCTAGGTGCGATCTGTCTCGTTGCGGTCGCGGTGGCTGCGCTTTGGTTGCAAGCGCGAGGGGGCAGGGCCGCAACCAGCGATCAGCCCGTCGCCGTGCCGAGCAACTTGCAAGATGCGGCAAGCGGCGGCGCCGGCCTCGCGCTCCCAGATGCCGCCACGCCAGATCCCATCGTCGATGCCATGGCGTCGCCGAAAGATGCCGCCATCGCGATCGTGCCGCCACCAGTAGATGCGGCAATCGCCGACGCGCCACCGCCAACGACAGATCGCGAAATCGAGCTTGAGGACAGCGGCGACGCTGGCACCACCGAGCCCTATCGCAAGCACCTCAGCGAGGCGAGGGCACGGCTCGAGCAAAGCGATCTACCGCGCGCCCGCCTCGCCATCGAGAAATCACTCGCTGCTAAGCGCACCGCGCGCGCGCTGCTGGTCAAGGCGGATATTTTGCGGCGCCAAGGCGAAAATACCAAGGCATTGGCCACGATCGACGAAGCCCTCGCGATGTCCAGCAACTACGCCAATGCGTGGGACGCGCGCGGCCGCCTGCTGTGGTCGCTCGGCCGCAAGGCCGAGGCCCGCGCGGCGTGGGGCGAATATCTGAAGCGCAAGCCGACTGGTGATACGGCCGAGCGAATCCGCGAGATTATAGGTCCTTGACCATGACGTCAAAGTTGCTTCGGCGCTACACCACGGGCGCATGTTGATCCTGGGGCTGGAGAGCTCGTGCGACGAAACCGCCGCCGCGGTGGTGCGGGGCCGTGGCGCGCGCGGGCACGTGCTCGCCGACGTCGTCGCGAGCCAGCACGACGTGCACCGGCCGTTTGGAGGCGTCGTGCCCGAGCTGGCGTCGCGCGCACATATTGAGCATGTGATTCCAGTCGTGGACGCGGCGCTCACGGCAGCGGGCGTGACGCTCGCCGACCTTGACGCAATCGCCGTGACCTGTGGGCCGGGCCTCATCGGCGCCTTGCTGGTCGCCGTGCAGACGGCCAAGGCGATGGCGTATGGCGCAGGCAAGCCGCTGGTCGGCGTGCATCACCTCGAAGGTCACATGAGCGCCATCTATCTTGAAGAACGCGCGCCGCCGATGCCGCATCTGGCGCTCATTGTGTCGGGCGGGCACACCTCGCTGGTGCTAGTTACCGACCACGGCAGCTACGGCGTGCTCGGGCAAACGCGCGATGACGCCGCGGGCGAGGCCTTTGATAAGGGCGCCAAGTTGCTTGGGCTTGGCTATCCCGGCGGGGTGCTGATCGACCAACTAGCCAACGGTGGCGATCCGCAGGCGATTTCATTTCCGCGCGCGATGCTGCACAAAGAGAGCAATCTAGATTTTTCGTTTAGCGGCCTGAAGACCGCGCTGCTGCACTGGGTGCGCGCCAACGGCGTGCCGGGCTCACCCGCGAGCACGGCGACCACCGCCGTTGCGCAAACGCAAAGCATGCAGGACGTTTGCGCGAGCTATCAGCACGCCATCGTGGAAGTCCTAGTGCGCAAGACGCGCGCCGCCGTCGAGGCGACCGGGGTTGCGGCGGTGCAGCTATGTGGCGGCGTCGCGGCCAACAGCGCGCTGCGTGCGGGCATGGCGCAGGCAGGGCTGGCCGACGGCTTTGAGCTCTTCGTGCCCAAACCTAGCCACTGCACCGACAATGCCGCGATGATTGCCATGCGCGGCTATTTTCGATTTGCCGCTGGTGGTCGCGATGAGCTCACGCTCGATTCGCGCGCCAATTGGCCGCTACCGCATGCGACGCCACAATGGGTGAGGGGCGCATGACCATGTTTCCCACTGCGCACGAGCTGCTGGCCAAATACGGGCTGCGTGCCAAGAAGTCGTTTAGCCAGAATTTCTTGACCTCTGATCGCGTGTTTCGCGCCATCGTCGACGCCACCGTGCAGTCAGAAATGGACTGGGTGGTCGAGGTTGGCGCCGGCATTGGCACGCTCACCGCGCGCCTAGCCCAACGCGCCTATGAGGGTAAGGTCATCGCGCTCGAACGCGATCCCGACATGATCAGCGTGTTACGAGGCGAGCTTGGGCAACACGACGTGGTCCACATCGAGCCGTGCGACGCGCTCGCCTACAACTATGAAATGGCCGCAAAGTGGGCGGCGGGTCCCATCGCGGTCTGCGGCAATTTGCCATATCACATCGCCGCGCCGCTCATCTTCCGCATCATGGAGGCGCGCGCGCATGTCAGTCGCTTGGTCGTTATGGTGCAGCGCGAGATGGCTGACCGCATCGTCGCCGTGCCCGACACGCGCGCGTATGGCGCGATGAGCGTCATGCTGCAGACCTACGCCGACGTAAAAATGGTGGCCAAGGTCGCCGCGGGCTCGTTTGTGCCGCCGCCTAAAGTTGAGTCAGCGGTGGTGCAGCTAACGCCGTTGCCGGAAGGCCGTGGCCGCTTTGACGTCGATGAAACCCACTATCATATGGTGGTGCATGCCGCCTTTGCGCAACGGCGCAAGACGCTGCGCAACTCGCTGCAGTCCGCGTTTTCGGGCGACGACGTCGCGGCCGCGCTTAGCCAGACCGGCCTCGATGGAGGCCGGCGCGCCGAGACCCTGAACCTCGCCGAATTTGGCCAACTGGCGGCAGCGTTGCCGGATCTAAAGCGGACCAATTAGCAATCTATGCCCGAGTTGCCCGAAGTCGAAACGGTGCGGCGAACGTTGGCGCCGGCGCTTGGCATGCGCGTTGATGCCGTCTTCGCATCCGGCCAAGCGTTGCGCGGTAAAGCGGTCCGCCGCGCGGAGCTGACGCCGCTCATCGGCGCTGCCTTGCGTGCCATTGATCGGCGCGGCAAATATCTCGTGCTGCAATTTGGTGCCCGCGCGATTATCGCGCATCTCGGCATGAGTGGGCGACTGTTGTGGAGCGCCGCCAGCGTGCCACGCCCCAAGCACACCCATGCCGTGCTGGCCGACGGGTGCGGTCACGAGCTGCGATTCGTCGATCCGCGGCGCTTTGGCCAATTTGAGGTCGTGATGACGCCCGCGTTGGCGGCGCACCCATCGCTCGCACCGCTTGGCGTTGATCCGATTGCCGAAGGCCTCGCGGGCGCGCAACTCGCCGCGCTCGCGCGCGCGCGCCGCACGCCAATCAAATCGCTACTGCTTGATCAAGCCGCGCTCGCCGGTGTCGGCAACATTTACGCGTCCGAAGCGCTGTGGCTAGCCAAGGTGCATCCCCTACGCGCGGCAAACCGCCTCTCGGCACATGCCTACGATGAGGTCGCGCATGGGGTGGTGCAGGTGATGCGCGACGCGATCGAGAACCATGGCACGAGCCTGCGCGACTTTGTGAGCGGCACCGGCGAGGCAGGGGGCAATGCGGGCTATCTGCAGGTCTATGGCCGGGCCGGCAAGCCGTGCCTTCGCTGCGGCGTCGCGATCAAGTCATTTGTGGTTGCGGGCCGCAACACGTACTGCTGCCCCCGTTGTCAGCCCGCACCACGCCGGGGTAAGGTAACGACGCTTTGAGCCCGACCGACGAAGAGCTCATGCTGCGCTATCAGGCGGGTGAGGTTCGCGCCTTTGACCAGTTGCTCGAGCGCTATAAGCGCCCCCTGTTTCAATTCATTTATCGCAGCGTCGGTTCGCAGGCGGCCGCGGAGGACGTACTGCAAGACACCTTCATGCGCGTCATTCGCATGAACCAAAGCTATCAACAGCAAGCCAAATTCTCGACGTGGCTCTATACCATCGCGCGCAACCTGTGCGTTGACTTCGCGCGGCGCGGCAAGCATCGCAACCATGCCTCGCTCGACGCACCCATGGGAGGCGATGACGCAAGCACGCTGCTCGATCGGCAGGCGGCGCCTGGTGGCGGGCAAGACGCGCTGCTGGGCGATGCCGAATTTAGCGCCGCCTTGCAGCGCCTCTTGGCGCAGTTGCCGCAAGATCAGCGCGAGGTCTTTGTTATGCGCGAGCTGCAAGATTTGTCGTTCAAGGAAATCGCCGACATTACCGGCAGCTCCGAGAACACCGCGAAAACCGCATGCGCTACGCGCTCGAAAAACTGCGCGGTGGGCTGGCCGAATTCTTAGTCGATGCGTAGCTCGTGCGTTACGTAGGTCGCGAGAAACGGATACGGCCATGACCTTCGCGCCTCCGGCAGCAGGCGGCCATGCAGCTTGGCATAGGCGACGAGAAACGCGCGCGTGGCGTCGTTCAGATAGCCGCCTCCGCGGATCTCTCCGAAGTCGTCGGCATAGCGCGCGCAGATCTCGGCATAAAGCGCGTCCCGCTTGGCCTTGGCGATCACCGAGGCCGCCGCCACGGCGATGTGCACGTCCTCGCCGCCATTATGGGCCTCAAGCGCGGGATGCCGTGAGCTAAGCGGTCCAAACACCGCTGTCCCGTCGGCGACGATGCGGGCACACGGTCCACTGCGCTGCTCGGCGCGTACGATCAAGGCCGTCGCAAGCTCGCGCTCGAGCACGTTGAGCTCGCCGCGCGTGACGCGCTCATCGATGACCTCCACGGTCGCGACCTCAAGCTGCGCAAAGTCGGCAATGTCGCCAATGGCCGCGGCTAGCTCGGCCCGCCGCGACTTGGCGCGCGCGCCAGCACCGAACGACTTGCTATCGGCAACGCCGAGGGCGCGCAGCCGCAGTGCCTGCGCCTCGGTGACGGCGACCGCGGCAACGACCATCTCACCGATCGCCGGCCCGCGGCCAGCCTCATCAATGCCCAGCGTAATCACGCTTGCACGACGCCGTGCTGATTGATGATGGCGTTCTCGGCGTCGCGGACGCAGGCCGCGCCGCGCCACACCACCGCGTGGCGCAGCGTCACATGCGGCGCCACACGCGCGCCGGCGCCAACGACCACGTACGGCCCAACCACCGCGCCTTCGCCGATGCGCGCACCCGCCGCGATGCGCACGGGTTCGCGAATGACCACGTCGGCGGCAATTTCGGCGCGAGGGTCGACGCCTGTGAGCGTCGCGGGCGGATGGCGCAGCACGACGCGGTCGAGCATTGCCCAATTGCTGGCGAGATAGCGCTGCGGTGTTGAGTGCTCGGCGAAGTAGCCGTCGCGATGTACGTAGGCCCCAACGTGCGCGCCGCCGCGCAACCATGGCAAATAGCCTTGCCGCACCATGCACGCCTCGCCATCGGGTAGCCGCGCGACCACCGATGGCCGCGTGATGTGGACGCCGCAAAACATATGCCGACCCGCCCCGAGAATATCCTCGACCCGCGGTACATCGCCCGCCGTATCGACCTGCACGGCGCCCCAAGCCGCGGCATCGTCGACGGGCTGCACGACCATCATGCCGAGGCTGCCGTGGGCGCGCTCGGCGATCGCAAACTGCGCGCGCAACGCGGCCACGTCAAAATCGAAAATTAGCTTGCCATTGCATGAAATAAACGGCTCGTCGGTGCCCTGCGGATCAAGCAGCGACAAGGCGTGCTTGAGGCCACCGCCCGTGCCGAGAATGGTCTCTTCCTGGCTATAGCTGAGGTTGGCGCCGAAGGCGCGGCCATCGCCAAGCTCGCGCTGAAACACGTCGCCGCGATGGTGGAGGTTGATAACGATGTCGGTGATGCCGTGCGCGACGAGATTGGCGATGCCATAGCGAACGATGGGGATATCGCACACCGGGAGCATCGGCTTGGGGCAATCATCGGAAAGCGCCCCCAGGCGCGTGCCATATCCCGCGCAGAGCAACATGGCCTTCATGGGCGGCATCCTACATGGTTTTTGACATCGCCACAAAGCGCCGCTCCACCTGCGCGCCACAAGCGTGGATGTAAAAACGATCGGCATTGGTCCACGGGATCACGGTGTAGGCCTGCATCGCCGCCAGCTTGCGCACGGCCGCGAGCAGCAGCGCGGTAGCAATGCCACGGCCACGATGAGCGGGCAGGGTGCCGGTGGGGCCAAACCAGTTCAGCGCGGCATTGTTGCCGCCGGTCGCGGCGAACCCAACGATGTCGCCAGCCGTCGTCCTCGCCAGCCAGAGCGCCTTTGCGCGCGCGCATTCATGGGCCCAGGCGTGGGAAAATTCGCCTCGAATGATCGGCAGCGCGGCCGCTCGCTGCGCGGCATCGGCTGACGAGATGGTAACGCCATGACGCGCGATCGCGGCGATCGCATGTGCCAACGCCGCCGCCGAGGGTGCGCCCGCACCTTGCAGCGGCACGCGCATGTTTAGGCACGACGCGCCGGGGCGGTAACCGCGGTGGATAAGCCACGCCCGCGCAACGGTATCGCTCGCGTCGATGCCGGGCAGCAAATAGTTGCCAGGTTCCGCATGCACATGCAGTGCGGCCGCGCCGCAGCCCGCTTCGACCGCTTGCAAGAGGCGACTGCCCAGGCCTTGGCGTCGCCACGCCGCGCCCACCGCGAGCACGCGCAGATACGCACCGCACCCGACGGCGACGCCGTGCACCTCGCCCCTAGCGCCGTGCGCGATCCAAATGGAGGAAGGTCCATGCGGCGACTCGCCGGTCAATTTTTCTAGCGCGACCAAAGCGGCCCATGGGCCATAGGCGTCGGCAATTAGCCGGGCGCACGCCTCAAGCGGCACGGCGTCCGCATCGACGCGTACGATGGTCGTGCGGCGCGCCGGCATGGCCGGCTATTGCTGGAGCTCGCAGTCAAATAAGACTTCGTCGGTAAGGACGTCGGTATAGATGGCGCGAATGGTGTCGGTGCCCGGGTCCAAGATAAGTTTGGTCGCCACTTGCGAACGCCCGTGGCCAAACACGAATTGGTCCTCCGGCAAGATCGTATCGATCGAAAGCCCATCCTCGTAGAGCAGGCCCAGCGGATTGACGTCGGACGCGCCTGGACCCACGGTGAGCTCCCACATATTGTCGAAGGCGCCATCATCCGCATCGCCCGGGCGATCGATGCGGCCGACGAAGCCCATGTGAATATCACCGGCGATGAACCATACGTTCTTGATGTCGCTATCCTTGATAAATTGCAGCAGCTCCGTGCGTTGCGCCGCATAGCCGCTCCAGCGGTCGTTAAGCGAGAGCGGCGTCATCCACGCGCCCGGCATCGCCGTCATGTTGACCGACGAAAACACGATCTTAAAGTGCGCCGTGGAGTTCGCCAGCGTGGTCTTGATAAATTCGAGTTGCGCCGGCGAAACAAACTCCGCAGCCGGCGTGCCCAGGGTCGAAGGCTTGCGCTCGCTACGTAGATCGGTCACGACGATGGTCGCGGTGTCGCCCCACTGATGCGATGTCCACACGCGGCTTGCTTCATCTCGGCGCCGGGCGACATGGCTAAAAAATGCATCTTGCGCGATCGCAAAGCGCGCCGGGTCAATCGTTTCTGGATCGTAGTTGTCGGTAACCTCGTGGTCGTCCCATGACATAAACCAGCTCGTCGAGGCCAAGAGCTCGCGATAGCCGGCCTGCGATAGTTGCGCTCCCCAACTCGCCGCATAGTCCTCTGCGGTGAGCGCCCCGTCGTTATAGACAATGTCACCCACGTGCAGCAGCAGATCTGCCGGCTCCTGCGCCATCTCCGACAACGCGACAAAAGGCACCAACTCGGCGAGCTCCGAAGGCGATGACGTGCCGACGCACGTGGTGGTGGCGAGCGTGAGCTGCTGCTTGCTGCCGGCTGGCGGCGCGGTCTTAACGCGACCGATGAGGCTGCGGCCGGCGTCGTTGTTCGCCGTGGTGAAAAAGCCGTAGGCATAAACGGTATCAGCGGCGAGGCCTTCGACGTCAACCTTGATCGCGCCGCTCGCGTCAGCGGTGGCCTCGGTTTCAAGCACCGTCATTGGCTCGCCATCGACGTCGCGCCAAACGCGCAAGGTGGCCATCGCCGCCGGCGCGGTATGCGTCCACGCGAGGAAGCCATCAAGCGTGGTCTCGCCGGCCTGCACCCCGAGTGGAAAAGCGACCAGATCCTCGGAAAGCGCGGTGTAATCAAACGCCGCTGCGGCGGCCCCGTCAATCGGTTGCGGATCAAGGCCCGCGGTCGTCGGCGACGCCGGACCGCGCTTGGTTACGCGCGGCACTAGATCGCAATTGACGCCAACTGGCCCAGCATCGTCTTTGTCGCAGCCGGCGTGCGTCATGAGCAAGGCCGTGGCGGTCGCAATCATTTTAGCTACGTGTGCGCGAGACATGGGGCTCCTTGCGGCCAACCGTCCCAAGACGGCGCTGCCGGCGCAGCCTATCCACAAGCAGCCTAAAGGGCAATATGAAGCAAATATTCAATGTTGCCGGCGGGCCCCGTGATGGGCGAAGGCACGACGTCGCTGGTTGTCCAGCCCGCCGCGCGACATATCGCACAAATGCTGGCAACCGCCGTGTCGCGATCCTCCTGGCGCACCGCGACGCCGCCGACCAGCGCCTCGCGAGGCAGCTCGAATTGCGGCTTGATCAACGCGATGATCGTGCGCGCGCGCCCAGCGCCGGCGTCTGCGAGCAGCCCCGCGACCGCGGGCAAAACGGCGCCCAGCGAGATGAACGAGACATCGATGACCGCAAGCTGAGCGCCGGCAACGGCGGCGGGTGCGACGTCGCGAATATGCTGCCTGTCCATCACCACGACGCGCGGGTCTTGCTGCAGCGACCACGCGAGCTGGCCGTACCCCACGTCGATCGCGTAGACGCGGGCTGCCCCACGACGAAGCAGCACCTCGGTGAAGCCGCCCGTCGAGGCGCCGACATCGAGCGCAATCGCGCCTGCGACATCGAGCTTATAAACGTCAAGCGCGTGCGCGAGCTTGAGCGCGCCGCGCGATACATAGTCATGCGCCTCGGCGCGGAGGCGCAGCGCGGCATCGATGGGCAGCATCACCCCGGGCTTGTCGACCCGATGATCGCCATGGAGCACCTCGCCCGCCATGATCATCGCCGCGGCCTTGGCGATGTCCGGCGCCAGGCCTTGCCGCACCACGACCACGTCGGCTCGCGCCTTGGCAACCTTGCCGCCTTTGGCCGCCAAGCCTTACCGCCCGCGCCGCGCGCGAATTGCGCGGATCTCGATTTTGGCTTCTTGGTGGCTTGGTTGGCGCGCCAAGACGCGCTGAAAATAAGTCATGGCTTCGTCGAGGCGGCCCTCGATGCGCGCGATCCGGCCGAGGAAAAATGGCACCGACGCGCCATTGGGAGCTAGCTTAAGCGCGTGTTCAAACATTGGCTGAACCTTGGCTAGCGCGGCAACGCGGTCCGTCGCCGCCACCCAGATGCACCACCCCTTGTAAGCGAGGTACTCGCCTTCCTTGTCGTTGAGCGCGATGGCGCGCTCGAATTCTTGCAAGGCGGTGCGAAAATCCTCGCTGCGCAGCGCGTGCTCGCCGCGATGGAAGGCCTCTTCGGCGGCAATCATCGCCGCCGTGGCTTTTTGCAGCTCGGCTTGCTTTTGCCGCATCGCCGCGCTGCCGCCGGCCTTGAGCACTTCGTGGTATTCGACGCGCTTGGCCTTATCCGAGAGCACCGCGAAGGCGAGGTTGATCTGTGCAAAGACTTTCTCCGCCGCGCGCGTTTCATCGTCGATGCCAAGCGCGGCGATCTTGTCAGGATGCAGCTGCCGCGCCAGCGCGAAGTAGGCCTTGGCAATCGCGGCATCTTGCGCGGCGCGGTCAAGCCCAAGGAGTTCATAGTGGTCGCCGCCGCGCTCGACGATCGCCATTTTCTCGTTGATCAAGATTTCGGCCGCCGCGGCGTTGCTGGTCTGATCGGGTCCGCCGCTCTGGCTCGGCATGCGCCGGCCACCGCCATAGAGACGGCCTTGGTCGGTCACTGACGGCACGCGATGAACCCCAGATTGCGTGCCCGCGCGCGGCACCGGGTGAACGCCCGAATATGGCGTGGCCGAGGGCACCGGCCGTACCCCAGAGTGGCCGCTGCTTTGGTTGCCCAGTGAAGCGGTGCGCTGGCGATGCGTCGGCGCACCTTGCGTAACGTTGAGTAAGCCGCCACAGAGCAGGGCGTACATCACCGCGCCGACCAACGTTGGATCGGTTTGCGGACAGCGGCGACAGATTTGATCGAAGGTCGCCTCGCGGGCCAATGCCTCGACCACAAGCTGTTCGACTGGCGACAACGCAAAGGGTCCAAGCGCGGTGTCGTCGCTCACCGGCAAGACAAACACGTCGCCAAAACGCGCGACCTCTACCCGCGCGCGTTCCTGCGTAAAGTGCTGTCGCGCGCCGACCATAATGATGGTCCTGATATCAAGGGCGAGCGACTCGGCGGTGTCGATGCTGGTGCGATCGTCCACCTGCAGCGCGCCTTGTTCGACCTGAAACGTCCGCGCCGCGGCCTGCGCGATGGCGCGCCGGCGCAGGCGCGCGGTATCTTGCATTGACAGGCCGGCAAGCCGCCCGACCGCGTCGGCTTCGGCGCGCGTGCCAGTGACCTTGCCGGCCAACGATGCCACCTGCGCTGCCGAAACGACTTGCGACTGCGCGGCCAAACGCAGCGCACCGTCGGCGGCGTACGGGCTCTCGCCGCCGACGAGCAGGCCTTGATGCAGCGCAAGCCGCACATCCTTGCCCGCGACGTTAATCGCGATCTCGCCGCTAAAGGCCTTGCTCGCCAGCCGCCAAAGCAGGCCGCCCCAAGGCCTATCAGCCAGATCACCCTGGTGCACGATGCTCATCGCGGCGCTCCCGGCGGAGGGCGCCTGGTGGGACGTTTCCGCACCCTAATTGCGTACGCAACCCCCGCCGCGCAAAACGCGAGCAGCAAGGCCGACATGATGCCAGGGGAGACCGTCAAAAGGATAGGCATGGCACGCATAGGGTCGCGGGTCGCGACCGGCTTAAAAGCGTAGCGTTTTAGTGGGCGCGGGAAAACCCTGCATCGCCAAGTATTGCGTACAATTGGCGCAATGAGCTCCACTTTCGCCCTCGACGGCAAGCGGCTGCGATTTGCGGCGGACACCCACATTGGACGCAAACGTGAGCACAACGAAGACTCGGTGGCGTTGCCCGATGGCATGCGCGTCGCGATCGTCGCCGACGGCATGGGCGGGCACGCTTCGGGGGAGGTGGCCAGCCGCATGGCGGTAGATGTCGTCACCAACTATTACCGTCGCACCGCCGATACGCAGACGCTAACGTGGCCGTACAAGGTCGACCGCGACCTGCGCGCCGAAAGCAATCGGATGACCTCGGCGATCATGCTCGCCAACCTCGAAATCTGGGAGCGCGCGCAAAAGGAAGGCAAATCCAAAGGCATGGGCACCACCTGCGTCGCGATGAGCGTGCTCGACGACGCCGTGGTCATTGGCCACGTCGGCGATAGCCGCGTGTACCGGCTGCGCGCCAATGCCCTGCGCCAAATCACCGAGGATCACTCGCTCATCAACGACTACGTCAAGATGAAGCGCGTGACGGCCGAGGAGGCCGAGTCGTGGCCGCAAAAAAACGTCATCGTCCGTGCCCTTGGCATGAAGGAGAGCGTGCAAGTGGACATCTTAGTCGAGGTGCCGATGATCGGTGACATCTACCTGCTGTGCAGCGATGGCCTGACCGGCATGCTGAGCGACGCGCAAATCGCGCACATCTTGCGCGCCGAGCGCGATCTCGACGTCGCGGTTACCACGCTGATAGAGGCTGCCAACGAAGAGGGCGGCAACGACAACATTTCAGTCGTGCTGGCGCGGATCGAGGAGGCCGCTTGAAGCTAGTGCGCAGCCCGCGCGCTGCACACACGGCTTACCTCGCGCTGGCTGGGCTTTTGGCCGCAGGCCTGCTGGTGCTGAGCTGCTCATCGCCATCGTCACCGCCAAGTGGCACGCCCACCGGCGCCGCCATCGCGCCACTTTCCGAGGTCGAGCGCACGCGCTCGGTAGAAGCCTGCGACGCCTACGTTGCGGCGCTCTGCGGCTGCGCCAAGGCTAAGCCCGAGCTGCAAGCGACCTGTGATTTAGACCTATCGCTGCAACAAGGCGTTTCGCACATGCTGACCGTTGAGGGCTCGGTGCGCGACACCGAAAAGCGCAAGATGGCGCAGCATCAATTGCGCCGCATGACGGCGACGTGTGTCGAGCGGTTGGCGCAGCTGCCCGCCCAGGGCTGCCCCTCAGCTGTGCCCTAGCGTGGCGTGGGACGCCGTCGCTTGCGCCTGCCTCTTAAAGCCGCTACAGCTGGGGACGGCAAGGAGCACACATGAGGTGGCAAGGATCAGATAAGGGGCGGCGCGACGATATTCAAGACGTGCGCGGCACGCGGCCCGCGCGCGGCGGCGCGATGAAGCTTGGCGGCGGCAGCATCATCGTCGTGATCATTGCGGCGGTGCTCAGCCAGGTGACCGGGATCAATCTCATGGGCCTGGTCGGCGGCGGTGGTGGCAGCGGTGGCGGCACCGGCGGCGGAACGTCTGCGCCGGCGCAAACCGATGTGGCGGTCGAAGAAACCGAGCAAACGCGCGAGATGAAGGTATTTCTCAACCGCGTCATGAACGACGTGCAAGACGTCTTCGCGACGCAGTTCAGCCAAGAGCGGTTGGCTAAGCCCTATCGGCTCTCCAAGCTCAAGGTGTTTGCGGAAGCGGTGCAGACCAGCTGCGGCGTCGCCGGCTCCGACACCGGGCCGTTCTATTGCCCCGGCGATGAATTCGCCTACCTCGACATGTCATTTTTCAAGACGCTCGCCGACAAGCTCGATGCGCCAGGCGACTTTGCACAGGCCTATGTCATCGCGCATGAGATGGGTCACCATGCGCAGAAGATCTTGGGCATAAACGACTTGGTCGCGCAAAAACAGCGCGCGCTACCCGAAGAAGAAGGCAACCAATGGTCGGTTAGACAAGAGCTGCAAGCCGATTGCTATGCCGGCGTGTGGGGTCATTACAAGCAGCCCGGGAAATCGACGGGCGGCTTTGTGCTTGAGCCTGGCGATATCGACGAAGGCATCAAGGCGGCCCTCGAGATTGGCGACGATCGACTACAAAAACGCGCCGGCGGTGGGGTAAATCCTGAGCAATGGACCCACGGGTCGTCGGCGCAGCGAATAAGCTGGTTTCGCCGCGGCCTGGAGGCCGGCAAGCTGTCGGCATGTGACACGTTTTCAGGCGCCTATAAATCGCTGTAGACAGGGCCGGCAATATGAAAGAACCTTTACACATGAGCGTTTGGGCCACCTATCGTCGTAACGGCCTAGGCGTGGTGCTGGCGGTGCTTGGCGGTGCGTCCGTGGCTGGGTGCCAGTTTGATACGCGCGCGGCGGCGTATACCGATGACGGCAACAATCCGCCCCCGGATGGTGGTGACGACGCGCCACCCGATGGCCCGGTGGAGGTCGCGCCGGCGGACTGCCCGAACGACTATCTCGCGGTGCCGGGCGCGCCGGGCACATCAAAGTATAAACTGCGAAATTCAAAAGAAACGTGGGCCGACGCGCGCACCATCTGTGCATTTGAAGCTGATGAAAATGCGGTGTCGCGGACGCACTTGGTAACGCTCGAAACGCCCGCCGAATTTGACGCCATCGCCACCCTCTACGACACCGACGAGCATCACCTAGGCCTGACAAGAGTTAATCAGGATGCCCAGTGGGAGTGGGTCACGGCAGAGATCGCGGACATGGACTTGGTGCCCTGGGCGCAGGGCGAGCCAGAAAGTTACGATTTTTGCGCGCAGGTCGACGAGCTCGACGGTCCACAAGGGTCCGGCGGCGTGATGCGCGTGTACGGCGCAGGTTGCCTAAGGCACATAAACGCAAATTTGTCTGCGAATGCCAAGACGGTCTAGGCGACGACTTGTTTCCCTAAATCAGGACTATGTCCTTCAACGAGGTGCGCGTGAATCGGTGCCAGCGCTCTGCGGCAAAGAAAGCTGCACGCGCGCCTCGGTCGTGAGCTCATCATAGTGGCTCCAACACACCGGCACATAGTGTTCATTGCCGCCGAGCAAGACCTGGGGACCATCGATGGCCGCGACGCCATCGACCAGGCGCAGGTTGCAGGTCGCCTTGCGATGACAACGCACGCAGGTCACCTTGATTTCTTCGAGCGCATCGGCGACTTCCATCAAGCGTTGCGCGCCGGGAAAGAGGCGGGTGCGAAAGTCGGTGCGCAGGCCATAGCAAATCACGGGCACGCCGGGCGAGATGGTGATGCGGCGAAACGCGTCGATGATCGCGGGGCTTAAGAACTGCGCCTCGTCGACCAAGATGCAATCGACACCGGCAAACTGATCGGGCGACAGCACGGTGTCCGCATCGATCATGATATCGGCCCGCGCCTCGAGGCCCGCGCGCGACGCGATCAGATCGGCGCCGAAGCGGTCGTCGAGGCGCGGCTTAACCAGCACGACGCGCTTGCCCTGGCTGCGATAATTGTGCGCGACGGCCAAGAGGTTGAGCGTCTTGGCGCTGTCCATGGTGCCGTATCGAAAATAGAGTTTCGCCACGGGGCGTAGCTTACCCGGTTGGGCTGATAGCACCATCAGACGCCGGGCCATGACGTCGCCTCAATTAGCGAATTGGGGCCGGATCGCGCGATCATTTCGCTTGTGCCTGGGCCGCAAACTGCCTAAAAAAGAACATGGCAAATTCACGAGGCGGATGGCGCGGCGCGCTAATGGTGCTGTCGATGGCGCTCCACGCCTGCGCCACCGCAGATACCACCCTTGGGCCGCAGCCAGATGGCCCTCCCCCGGTTGATGCCGCGCCCGACAGCCCTGGGGAGGATGGGCCAGCCGACGCAACACCCGATAGCTCCCCTGATAGCTCACCCGATGGCAGCCCAGACGCGGCTCCGGATGCGGGGCCCGGCGATGCGTGCGCCACCGCACAAAATATTACGGCCGCCGCTTCGCAAGCGGGTGGCACCACGATCAACGGCACTACCACGGGCGGCGTCGATAACGTGCTGACGCCATCTACGTGCACTGGCTATGGAACCGATGGCCCCGATGATGTGTACGCGATCACCGTGATTGCAGGGGATGTCGTGTCGATCACAATGGACCCCACAACCTCATGGGACGCTAGCGTTCAGTTAGTGGCGGCTTGCGGGGAGGTGTCCTGCCTTGCCGGTACTGACGGCGGCCTATCCGGCATCACGGAGCTGGTGCAGCACACCTTCACCGCGGCAGGCACGTTTTACGTCGTCGCGGATAGCTGGGACTCAGGCGTGAGCGGCCCCTATGCCCTTACCGTTATCATCACGCACCCGTAGTCGCGCTGAGCCTGATGGGACATGAGCCATGCACCGGCTCGCGGCCACGTAAGCGCGGTTTGTGCTTGCGCAGCAGCCGCGGCCAGGGTTATGTCCGACCCATAATGAGCAAGCATACGGGGCCAAGCGGGTGGGTCGGGCGGATGGCGTTGGCGGTCCTCGCGCTGGGCTTGTGCCACTGTGCCGAAGCAAAATTCGAAGTCATTGCGGCGCCGGATGCACCGCCACCGCCAAACCCACCTACCGACGCGCCACCCGAGGACGCGCCCGTGGTGCCTGATGCGCCCTCGCTCGATGCCCCCATTGATGCGCTACCTGATAGTGGATCGAGCGATGCGGGTGCAGACGCATCGACTGACGGACCTGTTGATGGCGGCACTGATGGCCCGGTTGACGCGCCCGTCGATGCACCGCCGCCGCCGCCCGGCGACGTCTGCGCCACGGCCTTCGATATTACGGCGCAGGCCAAGCTCGCCGGCGGCTATGCGGCGCAGGCCACGACGCTTGGCTTTAACAGCGACGAATACAATAGTTGCGGTTTTGGTTCGTACGCGGGGCTCGACCGCGTGTATCGCTTCGACCTCGCCGTAGGCGACATCTTGACGGTGCTGGCGGCGCCTACCGGCGGCAGTGGCGTCGACATGGCGCTGTCCCTAAACAATGGCTGCGGCTCGGCCGACATCTGCGCGAACGCTGCGGACTCGGGGTTCACCGACGATCAAGAGGTGATGGTGTGGATCGCCGACGCGACGTCCACGTTCTATCTCTATGTCGATGCCTATTACATCAACACCGGCGGCACGTTCTCGCTCAACGTTATCATCAGCACGCCGCCGCCGCCGACGCCGTAAGGCCAAGCGCGCTAGGGCGCAGGCGCCGTCAGGCCAACGCCAAGCTCAGCCAGCGCCAGGTCGCGCTGCGCACTGCTGATATAACGCTGCGCATGCATGCTACGCACTAAGCGCGCGGCGCGTCGACCCAGCCACGCGGCGCGCACGCTGGGATTGCGGCGAAAAGGATTGGGCAGGGCGACGGCGAGGCGCGCCGCTTGCGCGGGCGACAGCTCGCGCGCGGATCGCTTGTAGTAGCGCCGGCTGGCCGCCTCGATGCCAAAGATGCCGTCGCCCCACTCTGCGAGGTTGAGATAAAGCTCCAGGATGCGTTCCTTGGACAGATCGCGCTCGAGCCGCATCGCGATCAATAATTCGCGCGCCTTGCGAATATAGGTGCGGTCCGGCGAGAGGTAGAGGTTTTTTGCGAGCTGCTGTGTGATGGTCGAGCCCCCGCGCTGGGTGGCCTCCACGCCAGCTTCAAGCGCCGACTCGGCCGCGGCCTCGAGCGCATCCATGTCAAAGCCGTCGTGCCGCCAGAACGTATCATCCTCGGCGAGCACCACGGCGTGGCGCATGAACGGCGAAATCTCATCGAGGCGACGCCAGGTCCATTGCAGTCGCCATGGCTTTTTGCTCGCGGCCGCCGCCTGTTTTCGCATCTCGATAAAAGCGCTTGTGGGAGGATTGTGCGCGGCGAGCCGTGTGACGCTGGGCACCGACCACCAAAAACCGAGGGTGACTATGGCGCCGACGAGCGTGAGGAGTTCGGCCATCCGCGCAAGCCATCGGCCCAGCACGCGCGACCAAGACCGAGGCGACGCCCCACGCACCGCCGCTGCCTTTCGGGAGGCCGATACGTGTTGCTTTGCCTTGCCCATGCGCGTCGCCCGAAACCAGATGCCTACCAGATCTGCGCGGCCCGCGCTATTGACAGCATTGGACCATCGGGGTACGAAACCGCCGATCGCTTGGGGTTATAGCTCAGTTGGTAGAGCGCTAGAATCGCACTCTAGAGGTCAGGGGTTCGAGACCCCTTAACTCCACAAGCATTAGGGTTGGGTTTGGCGGCCACGTCGCTTCCGCGGCGGGGCGCCTGGCGCTAAAACGTCGTGGTGCTCGGTGCCACGGAATTATCAGCGATTGCCAAGCTCGCGCGGTTGCACTTAGACGCCGCGGAGCAACACGAGCTCGCCGGCGAACTAACCGACGTGCTGGCCCACATGGCGGTACTCGCCGCGGTGAACACCGAGGGCATCGCCCCCATGATCTACGGCGCCGCGCCCCACGCGGGAGGCGAGGCCGCGAACACAAGTGGCGGCGACACCGTCGCCGAAGACGTCTTGCCGGTCGCGGTCGCGGTCGGCGGCGCCGCGGTGGTGCGCGCCGGGCAATTTGTCGTGCCTAACGTCATGCCGGAGCGGCCGTGAGCGCCGAGGTGTTGACATGGAGCGTGCGCCACATGCGCGGCGCGGTTGCGCGCGGCGAGATCAGCGCCCGCGCGTTGGCGGAAACGTATCTGACGCGGATCGCGGCGCAAAACGACGTGCTTGGCGCCTACCTCGCCGTGCCTCGCGATGGCGAGCATAGCGCGATGGCCGTCGCCGAAGCCGTCGATCACAAGCGTGCGCGTGGCGAGGCCTTGGGCACGCTGGCCGGCGTGCCGCTCGGCATCAAAGATGTCATCGTAACGCGCGGGGTGGCGACGACGGCAGGATCAAAACTATTGCAAGACTGGGTCCCGCCCTACGACGCAACGGTGATGACGCGGCTGCGCGGGCAAGACGCGGTCATGCTTGGCAAGCTCAATTGCGACGAGTTCGCGATGGGCAGCAGCAACGAGCACTCGGCCTATGGGCCTTGCAAAAATCCATGGGACCTGACGCGCGTACCAGGCGGCAGCTCGGGCGGCAGCGCCGCGGCGGTTGCGGCGGGCTTGTGTGCGGCCAGCCTTGGGAGCGATACCGGTGGCTCGATTCGCCAACCGGCGGCCTTTTGCGGCATCGCCGGGCTAAAACCAACGTATGGCTTGGTGTCGCGCTATGGCCTCATTGCCTTCGCGTCGTCGCTTGATCAGATAGGCCCGATGGGGCGTCACGTCGACGATCTAGCGATCTTGCTCGAGGCAATGATCGCGCATGATCCGCACGATGGCACAAGCGTCGCCGCGCCGCAGGCCGAGCGCGTGGTGCGCGAAATCGCGGCCCATTCGCCCCACGCTGGCTCGTTGCAGGGGCTGCGCGTCGGCTTGCCGCGCGAATACATGGAGGGCGAGGTCGCGCCCGCGATTGCCACCGCGGTTGCCGCCGCCGCCACCATGTTGCGCGACGCGGGCGCCGACGTGGTGGAAATGTCTTTGCCGCATACGACCTTGGCCTTGCCGACCTACTACCTCATCGCACCGGCGGAGGCCTCGGCCAACCTCGCGCGGTTCGACGGCATTCGCTATGGCAAAAACCTCGCGGACGCCGCCGCCCCGCTTACGGAGATGTATGAACAAACGCGCGGCCGTGGCTTTGGCCCCGAGGTAAAGCGCCGCATCATGCTCGGCACGTATGCGCTGCGCACCGGCTATTACGACGCCTATTTCAAGAAGGCACAGCAAGTGCGCGCGCTGATTCGCCAAGACTTCATCGACATGCCGGTCGACATGGTGCTAACGCCGACGACACCGACCACAGCGTTTCGCGCCGGCGAAAAAAGCGATCCGGTGGCGATGTATCTCGCCGATATCTTCACCTTGGCGTGCAATCTCGCCGGCGTGCCTGGCATGTCGGTGCCGGTGGCCATGGCCGACGGTCTGCCCATTGGGGTGCAGCTGATGGGCAAATGGTTTGGCGAGGCAAAGCTGCTGCGCGCCGGCGCGGTAATTGAGGCGGGCGCGGGCATGGTGACGTTGCGGCCACCGATGATGGCCAAGCAGGAGGCCGCGTGAGCGATGCGGCGATGCCCCTGGCTCAGGGCGCGTGGGAAGCGGTCATTGGCCTCGAGGTGCACGTGCAGCTCGCCACCACGCACAAACTACTCTCGCGGGTCCCCGTCGCCTTTGGCGCTGATCCGAACGAGCTGACTAGCCCCGTGGTACTCGGTTTGCCCGGTGCGTTGCCGGTGCTCAATCGCGAGGCGGGGCTGCTCGCGGCAAGGCTCACGCTGGCAGTGGGCGGCACGCTCAACCAAACGTCGAATTTTTCTCGCAAGCAGTATTTTTACCCAGATTTGCCCAAGGGCTATCAAATTACGCAGTGGGACCTGCCGATCTGCGAGGGCGGGGCGGTGGAATACTTTGCCGGAACCGAGGTGGCATCGGCGCAGCTGGCGCGCATCCACATGGAAGAAGATGCCGGCAAGAGTACGCATGCGGGGGCACATTCCCTTGTCGACTTAAATCGCGCTGGCGTGCCGCTGGTTGAAGTGGTTACCACGCCGTGCATGAGCTCGGCGGCGCAGGCCGCAGAGTTTATGCGCGCGCTGCATCGCTTAGTGGTGGCGCTTGGCGTGTGTCATGGCGACCTGGAAAAAGGCCAGCTGCGTTGCGACGCCAACGTGTCAATTCGCCGCGTCGGCGCCACCGCCCTAGGCACCCGCACCGAGCTTAAAAATATCAATTCGTTTCGCTTCGTCGAGCGCGCGATCGAACACGAAATCGCGCGACAAATTGCCTTGGTCGAGGCCGGCGGCGTGGTGACCCAGGAAACGCGGCTATGGGATCCGGACCACGCCGTATCGGTGCCGATGCGCAGCAAAGAGGAAGCCAACGACTATCGCTACATGCCGGATCCGGATCTGCCGCCGCTCGTGCTTACCAACGACGAGATCGCGCACTTGCGCGTCGCGCTGCCGGAACTGCCGATGGCCACCTATCGGCGCTATGTGGCGGCGGGGCTGGCGAGCGATGACGCCAAGACCCTGGTCGCCGCGCCGGAGCTCGCGGCCTATCTCGACGACGCGTGCGCCGCCGAGCAGGCGCTCGCGCCCAAGACCTTGGCTAATTGGATCGTCAGCGAGCTGGTCGGCGCGCTCGGCGCGCGCGGGCTGCTGCTCGCCGATTGCCCGGTCACGCCGCCGCGGCTGGCAGCCTTGGTTGCCTTGGTCCACAGCGAGGCCATCAGCGGCAAGATTGGCAAAGATGTCGTGGTCGCGATGTTCGACGACGTGCGCGAACCCGCGGCGATCGTCGAGGCCAACGGCTGGTCGCAGATTCGCGACGAGGCGGCCATCGCCGCGGTCGCGCAGCGCATCGTCCTAGCCAACGCGCGTCAGGCCGAAGCCTACCGCGCTGGCAACGACAAGCTCATCGGCTTCTTCGTCGGCCAGGTGCTCAAGGAATTCGGCGGCCGCGCCGATCCAAAAATTGTGCAGCGCTTGGTGCGCGAGGCGTTGCTCGCTGGTGGCGCCCCGGGCGCTTAGCCGCGTGCCCCAGCCGCCTTGGGCGCGAATTGGCCGCGGGCTCTAATTGCATGCCTCGGGCGCTGCCGGTAGGTTTGCGCCATGCTCGACCCAGCCAAGATGGATGCCGTATTGCGCCGTGGTGGCGATGTCGCCACGGTCGTCGCGGGGTGGCGCGCGGCTGACGAACGCCGTCGCAAACTGCAAGGCGACCTAGATACGCTGCGCCAGGCGCGCAACGGCGCCAACGACAAGATGGCCAGGCTCGATAAGAAATCGCCGGAGTTTGCCGCCGCGCGCGATGAACTTAAAGATCTATCGGGGCGCATCAAGAGCGGCGAGGGAGAGCTCGCGCAGCTCGAAGCGCAGTGCGACGCGGCGCTGGTCAATATTCCTAATGCGCCCCATCCGTCTGTGCCCGAGGGCGGCGGCGAAGGCGGCAACACCGTGCTGCACACGTGGGGGGACAAACCGACGTTCGCGTTCGAGCCAAAGGCGCACTGGGACTTGGGCGAGGCGCTCGGTATCCTCGATTTCGCGACGGGCGCCAAAATCTCGGGCGCGCGCTTCACGGTGCTGCGCGATTGGGGCGCCCGGCTCACCCGCGCGCTGATGAACTACATGATCGACAGCCACACCAGCCGCGGCTATCGCGAGGTGTGGCCGCCTGCCTTGGTCAAGCGCGCCTCGCTCGAGGGCACCGGCCAGCTACCAAAGTTTGCGGCCGACGTGTTTAAAATCGAGCGTCTCGAGGGCAACGAGCCGAGTGAGCAACTGCCCGCAAACGATTTGTTTTTGTCGCCGACCGCGGAGGTGCAGGTCACCAACATGTATCGCGACGAAATCTTCGAAGCCGACGCGGTGCCGGCTTACTTCTGCGCGTACTCGCCATGTTTTCGCGCCGAGGCGGGCGCCTATGGCAAGGATACGCGTGGCCTAATTCGCCAACACCAATTCGACAAGGTCGAGCTGGTGAAATTTGTTGCGCCCGAGACCAGCTACGACGAGCTCGACCGCTTACGCGCCGATGCCGAGCACATCTTGCAGGGCCTTGGCCTTCACTACCGCGCGATGACGCTTTGCACGGGCGACCTCGGCTTTGGCGCGGCCAAGACCTACGATCTCGAGGTCTGGTTGCCGGGGCAAAACGCCTACCGCGAGATCTCGTCATGCTCGAACTTCGAAGACTTCCAGGCACGCCGCGCCAAAATCCGATATCGCCCCGCAGCGGGGGAAAAGCCGCGCCCGCTGCACACCATCAATGGGTCGGGCCTGGCCATTGGGCGCACGCTGGTGGCAATTATCGAGCAATATCAACAAGCCGACGGATCGGTGTTGGTGCCGCCGGCGCTGCGCCCGTATGTCGGCGGAATTGAACGAATTACCAAACTTTGAGGAACCCAGTTAGCTGGGCAGGTGTCCCAAGAGTAGGTACATTGTGACCAACATGTCCGACGATCTCCCTCAACGCTCGGCGCAACCGCTGGATCCGGAGCTCATCGCGCTCAGCCGACCGCGTCCGACGATCACGATGATCACGGCGGCGGCGGTGGTCCTCGTCGCCGTGGTGCTGTTGTGGCGCACCAATGCCGATCGGAAGTTTGTTTGGCGCGCCGGTGAGGTCACGACCATCACGGCACGTGGTGCAGGCGCCGCCCACGTGGAGTCCATGGTGAAGCTGCCTGAGGCGACGCTCGACTATGGCAGCGCGCTCCGCATTCGCACCGGCAAGCACGATCGAGGGATACGGCTGGCGCCGGTCGGTGGCAGCAACTTATCCCTGTGGGTGGCCGCCGATGGCCACGCGTGGAGCGCGCCGAACGTCGCGGAAGCCGACCGCCCAGCCGCGCAAGCCGTCGCCTACCAAGGACGATTGCGTAGGATCGCGGACACCAAGTTCGCCGACCAGCTCACGGCTTATATGAAGCAGCCGCAGCCGGTTGCCTTTGCTGCCGCCGACTTGCGCGCGGCGCTGGCATCGGGCGCATCATCGATTATATCGGTGACTGGCGATGCGATTGCTATGCCTCCGCCGGCCACCAAGCTCGAGTTCGAGGTTGCAAATCCCGGCGCCGTGCAGTTGCAGTGCGTGTTTGTCGCCAAACATGTCGATGTCGCGGCGTGGAGGCAGAAGCTGCAGACCGTGCTTGGCGTCGATGTTGGCGCGCCGGTAGCGGAAACGCCGTACGTCGCCACGTTTCGCCTCGACGCGCTGCCGCCTGCGCTGCCGACGCCGGCCGCGGTGACGCAGGCGCTAGCTGCTGCCGGCCTGGCATGGACGGTGGAAGTTTCGCCGGCGATGGTGCGCCACGTCGCGACGCTGGCGGAGGTAGCCGCGGCCAATGATGTTGTCCGCATTTCGGATAACGTGGCACTGGCCTGGCGCGATATCGACGTGGTCGCGTTGTGGCTGCCGCGCGCGGTGCCCAGCGATGCGCGCGTTATCCTGGTTCACGACGACGGGTCTACCTATTGGTACATCACGCCGCTGGTGATCGCATTGGTCATCTTGCTTGGGCTATTTATTTGGGCCTTTGTGCGCGCGTGGCGCTACGAGGCGCAAGAAGCCCGCGCGCAACAGTTGCTGCGCGATTTGCAGCGCAATTCGGTTGCCTAGGGCTAGCGCAGCGGCGTGTCGGTGCGGCGATACAGCATGCGCCAAATCGGTAGGCCGGTCTGCTCGGCGTTCATCTCGCGCCATGAGCGCACGCCAAACGGATGCCGGCCGCGCCAAAATCGCCACGGTTCGTGCTGATTAACGAAATAGGCCTCCAGGCCCTCAAACAACGCCAGCGACTCGATCGCGAGCTCCCAGACGTCGGTCTGCATCAGCACGTCACCGCCAGGCTTGGTCATGCGCGCGACGCTGCGCATGAGGACGTCGTCGACCATGCGTCGTTTGTGGTGCCGGCGTTTAAACCACGGGTCGGGAAAATTAATGTAGACGCGATCGACGCTCGCCTCGGGAAACAGCATGTCGGCGTGCACCTGGGCGTGGCAAAATACGGCGTGCACCGGCGCGCCTGTGGTAGCCGCTTGCTTGTTCACGAGGTCGACGAGGTCCTCGCGGATTTCGAGGCCGACGTATTGCCGCTGCGGATCAACCGCCGCGCGCTCAAAGAGAAACTGCGCCTCGGCACAGCCAATCTCCACTTCGATTGGCCGAGTTAGATCGAGCACAGGTGGCGAGCCGCGAAACACATCGAAGCTCGCCGCCATCGGATTAACGTGTTGCCGCACGCGCATAGGGACGCGGCAAACTGCCACCGAGGCGCCGGGGCCGCAACGGCAAAAGCGAGGCAATGCGCCGCGGCCCCTAATTCGCGGCGAGCTCGGCGGCTACTTGGTCGTACCAAGCGCCGACGCGGCGGCGAAAGGGCCACATCCAGCCATAATCGCCGCCACAAAACTGCGCGATGATGTGCGCTCGAAACGCCGGGGTTAAGGCCGCCGCCCCGTACACTTCGTAGGTGGCCGCGATGGTCTGCGCATAGGCCTCCCATTCCAGCCGCGCCCGCGAATAGGCGAGCCCAAGCGGCAGCGGCCAGCCGGCGTACCGCAGCATCATCCCCAGGTGCCCATAGCGCTTGAACTGCGCCATGTGGACGGCTTCGTGGCGCAGCAAGATGTAGCGCGCAGCCGGGCTCAGGTCATGCCACGCGCCGCAGACATAAAGGCGCTGGCCCCATGTGGTGTGAAAATGGCGAACGTAGCCACGCGCCGCGCCCAACGTAACGATGGCGAGCAAGGTGCCGACAACGCGCTGCGACTTGCGGCCGGCCTTTTCGAGGACGGCATAGCGCGGAAACCTTGCGCGCAGCTCCGCCTCGAATTCGCCTAGGCGAGCACCAACGTCGGCCGCGATTTGCAAGCCAAAAGCGTAACGCAAAACGCGCACAAACGAGCCAAAAACCGCGCGCGCGGGCTGATCATTTTTTAACCCTGCCCTAGAGTGTGCAGCCCGTGTCGCTCGACCTCGCCAGACTAAATGCGCCGCAACGCGAAGCGGTGGTGCACGGAAGCGGCCCGCTGCTGGTGCTCGCCGGGGCCGGCTCCGGCAAGACGCGCGTCATCACGTATCGCATCGCCCAGTTGCTCGAGCGCGGGGTGCCGCCGCAGGCGATCTGCGCGCTCACGTTTACCAACAAGGCGGCCGAAGAAATGCGCGAGCGCGTGGCGCACCTCCTGGGCGATCGCAAGACTGCGGCGCAGCTCTCTATGGGCACCTTTCACGCGCTGGGTTTGACCATTCTGCGCAGCGAGCGCAAGGCCATGCGCATGCCCAAGGGCTTTATCATCTATGACCAAGCCGACCAAATGGGCGTGCTGCGGGAGGCGCTGCGAAATACCCACGATATCGGTCGCGATGGCGAGCGCCGCTATGACGTCAAGGCAATCTTGGCGCGCATCTCGCTCGCGAAAAACAAGTTCATCACGCCCGAGGCCTACGTGCCGCGCGACGCCGATGAATACGACTGGGTCACGGCACAGGTGTATCCAAATTACCAAGAACAGCTGCGCGCCTGCGCGGCATTTGATTTTGACGACTTGATCGTCGAGCCGGTGCGCCTGCTCGATACGCCCGAAATCGGCGCGCGGTGGAAGGCACGCTTTGCCTACGTCATGGTCGATGAGTATCAAGACACCAATGCGGCGCAGCTGCGCATGGTCAAGGCGCTGGTCGAGCAGCACAATAATTTGTGCGTCGTCGGCGATGACGATCAATCGATCTATTCGTGGCGCGGTGCCGATCCGACCAACATTCTGAAGTTTGCCGACATGTTCGCCGGCGCCAAGGTGGTCAAGCTCGAGCAAAACTATCGCTCGACCAAGACCATTCTCGGCGCGGCCAATGCGGTGATTGCGAACAACAGCAATCGCCACGGCAAGACGCTGTGGTCAGACCTGACGTCCGGCGACGCCATCACGCATGCGGTCGCGGCGACGGTCGAACAAGAGGCGCAGTTTGTCGCGCGCGAGCTGACTAGGCTGCACGACGAGGGGCGGCGCTGGCAAGACATTGCGGTGATGTACCGTTCCAACATTCAGGCAAAAGCCCTAGAAGAGGAGCTGCGGGCCCATAGCGTGCCCTACGTGATGTTTGGCGGTCAGCAGTTTTTCGAGCGCAAGGAGGTCAAAGACGTTATCGCGTATCTGCGCGCGGCGCTCAACCCGCGCGATGAGTTGGCAATCCGACGCATCATCAATTATCCGGGCCGTGGCATCGGCGGGAACACGCTTGAGCGCTTGCTGGCGCGCGCGCACGACCGGCATGCCCACCTGTGGGAGGCGGTGCACGCGACGGCGCAGGGGTCGGGACGACAAGGCTCATTGCTTGACGGTGCGACGGCCGCGCATGATGCGCCGAGCAAGGCGACGCGCGAAGACCTGATCGACGAAGAGATTCGACCGGCCACGCAGACGGCGCTGGCAGGCTTTGTTGGCATCATGAACCAGCTCACGCGCGATCTGGCGACGACGGACGTCGCCGCCGCGGTACGTGCGCTCATCGAACGCATCGATTTGTATGCCGATTTGCGCGCCGCCTCGACCTCGGGCGGCATTGCCCAGCGCCGCATCGAAAACGTCGAGGGCCTCATCGCGTCGCTGCAAAAGCAGCAGGCGCGCGCGCCGGGCCGCGAGGCGCTGGCGCAATACCTGCGCAACCTCTCGCTGCAGACCGACAAGGACGAGGAAGAGCAGGGCGACCGCGTTATCCTCACCACGTTGCATGCCGCCAAGGGGCTCGAATTCCCGGTGTGTTTTGTGGTCGGGCTGGAGGAAGAATTGCTGCCGCACGTACGCACGCTGCAGCCGCAAGCGACCGATATTATGGATGGCGACCACGCCACCGACGTCAGCGAGGAACGTCGCCTGGCGTACGTCGGCATTACGCGCGCCCAGCGCAAGCTCTACCTCACCCGCGCCCTCACTCGGGTCGCGCGCGGCAAGGCGGTGCCGCGCACGCCGTCGAGGTTTCTCCTCGAGATTCCCGATGACCTGCTGGATGTCCGCGATATTGCAGAGGAAGCGGCGCAGGCCGTGCCCACAGAGGAAGTAAAGAGCTTCTTTGCGCAGTTTCGGTTTGAGGAATGACGCTGCGCTTGCTATCACGCGCGCATGAGAAAAATAGCATTGTGTGCGCTGCTGCTCGCGGCGGCGTGTTCTAAGAAATCGGGCTCGGCGGCGGGCATGACCGGCAGCGGCGCGGGCAGCCAAGCCGGCAGCGACGTCACCGCGACCGCGCGTGCCGCGCATGTCAACGCCGGTGGCATGTGGATGCCACAACAGATGGCGGGCTTCGCCGAGTTGTTTAAGACCCTCGGTGTGGAGGTCGCGGCCGAGGCGCTTACCAACCCACTCGCCGCGCCGTTGGCCGCGGTCGTAACGACGGGTGGCTGCACGGCGTCATTCGTCTCGCCGCAAGGCCTCATCATTACCAACCATCACTGCGTTCAGGGCGGCCTGCAATTCAATGCGACGCCGAGCGATAACCTGGTCGAAAACGGCTTTCTCGCCAAGGCCATGGCCGACGAGAAATCGATAGGCCCCAGCGGCCGCATTTGGGTGGCGCAAGCCTTCACCGATGTCACGGCCAAGATCAACGGCGGCCTGGCAGACATTACCGATCCAGCCGCGCGCTTTGCCGCGCTGGAAAAACGCGGCAAGGAGCAAATCGCGGCGTGCGAGAAAGATCGCCCCGAGCTGCGTTGCCGCCTGCACACCTATTTTCGCGGCGCCCTCGTCATCGAAGCCGAGTATCTTGAATTGCGCGACGTGCGCCTCGTGTACGTGCCGGCGCGCAGCATTGGCAACTACGGCGGCGACATCGACAACTGGGCGTGGCCGCGGCACACAGGCGACTATTCGTTCATGCGCGCCTACGTTGGCAAGGACGGCAAGCCGGCCGAATACAGCAAAGACAACGTGCCGTTCGCGCCCAAGCACTGGCTCAAGGTCAGCACCGCGGGCTTGGCCCCAAGTGACTTCGTGATGGTGACGGGCTATCCCGGCAGCACCAATCGCCTGCAAACCGCGAGCGAGCTTGCGGCCGACATCGAATCAAACCATCCGCGCTTCATCGCCTATTCCAAGCAGCGCATGGCGTTGCTCGACGGCTTCATCGCCGCCGCCGCTAAGCCCGACGCCACCGAGGCGCAAAAGGCCACGGCGATCAAGGCCGGCGTCATGCATCAGGGCGTGCAGAACTACCTCGAAAAATACGAAGGCATGATGACCGGCTTTGCCAAGAACGGCACGCTGGCGCAGAAGCAGGCCGCCGAGACGACGTTTGCGGCCTGGGTCGCGGCGGACGCCTCGCGTGCCAAGTACGGCGATGCGCTGGCCAAGGTGGAAACCATCCTCGCCGAGGCGCGGAAGCACGAGCGCGCGGATGAAGTGTTCATGAACACGGTGACGTCGTCGCGCTTGATGGGCACCGCGCTGGGGCTGGCGCGCATCGCCGAGGAGCGCGCAAAGGCGGATGCCGATCGCAAGCCGGGCTACCAAGCGCGAGACATGCCGATGCGCGAGGCGAGCCAAAAGTCGTTCACCAAGAACGTCGACCTAACCATCGATCGCGCGATGTTTAAGCTGGCGCTGCAAAATGCCGCGGGCGAAGCCGCCGAGCTTCGACCATGGCTGCATGGCCTGCTCGGCCTCAAGGCCGGCGCAACGATCGACGACAAGGTCATCGACGCCGCGCTCGATCGTTTCTACGGGCAGACCAAGCTCGCCGACGAAAAACTGCGCCTCGAGCTTTTAACCAAGGGCACCGCCAAGCAACTCAAGGCCTCGAAAGATCCCTTCATCGCCGCCGCGCTAATGGTGAAGCCGTTGTGGCTTGAGCGCGAGAAAATCGGCGAGACCCGCAGCGGCGATTTGCTGGTGCCGATGAATACGTACATGGAAGGCCTCATCGCGTCGGCCGGCGGCATGGTTGCCCCCGACGCCAATAGCTCGCTGCGCGTCAGCTTTGGCACGGTGCGCGGCTACACCGCCGATGGCGCCAAAGAGGCATATACGCCGTTTACCAAGGCGAGCGAAATCCTCGCCAAGCAAACCGGCAAGGAGCCGTTTGATGCCCCGGCGGCGCTGGTGGCCGCGATTGAAGCCAAGAACTGGGGAGGCTGGGCCGATAAGCGCCTTGGCGAAGTGCCGGTCAACTTTCTCTCGGACCTCGACATCACCAATGGCAACTCGGGCTCCCCGGTGCTAAATGGCAAAGGCGAACTAGTCGGACTTGCGTTTGACGGCAACATCGAGGGTATGTCTTCTGACGTCGTGTTCGACGGCCGCGCAACGCGCACCATCACGCTCGATATTCGCTACATGCTTTGGATCATGGACACCGTCGACAACGCAAAACACTTGCTTGCCGAAATGAACGTGTCCGCCCCGGCGCCGTAACGTCGCGTTAGCTGCCGTGGATGATCGCGAACTCGGCGACTGCGACTTTGGAGCCGCGCAGGGCGCGATAGTCGGAGCCCCATTGCTCAATGAGCAAGGTTTCGCCGGAGGCCGAGCTGTACAACCACCATCGGCAGCGTTCGGCGCTGCCACGCATGGGGTTGGCACTCTTGGCGAGGAAGCGAACATTGCCGGTAAGGGTGCAGGTGGCGATGCCGCGCTTGTCGAGTGCGAAAATTTGCTCGCCGAGGGGAATGCGCTCGGGAGGGTACTCGGCAAGTTTGAGGTTTGGTTCGACATCGAGCAGCCGCACCGTCGCATCGCCGGAGCGTTCGATGCCAGCGATCAGCCAGTGCGACGCGTGCGTATCGACGAGCAGGCCCGCCACCCAGCGGTGACCGAGTTCTTCGTAAGCAATAGCACCCTCGCAGACAAAGTCAACGCCGCCTCGCGTGACGATATCGCCGCTGCGTAGCTCGCGCAGGCTCCGCTCGCGCATCGCATCGGCCTGCGGCGCGAGAAGTTTTTGCACGGCGCCAGTGGGAAGCGCCTTGTAGAGCGTATAACCGACCGCGCCCGCGCCAAACACGATGACGATAATGACGAAGAGGACGATGCCAGCGAACACGTCGCAAGGGTGGCAGAAAAGCCAACGCAGTCAAGCCGTCACGTGGTTAGCTCGATCGAAACCGCGGTGCCCTGGCCAGATTCACTGGTAACCCGCAGAACGCCGCCTTGCAGCTCCACCAATTGCTTGACGAGGGCGAGGCCAAGGCCCGCGCCGCCCGCCTGTCTGGACCGCGCCGGGTCGGCGCAATAGAAGCGTTCGGTGACGCGCGGTAAATCGGTCGCCGCGATGCCGATGCCGTTGTCGGTAATAGTAAGGCATACGCGATTCGGCGACTGTGTGGCTTTGGTGGCCAGAGACACGCTAGTCGCCGCGCCGTGCCGACGAGCGTTGATGAGCAAATTTTCTAAGATTTGCGCCAACGCGTCAGCATTGGCCTGGACGACGGGCGGCTCGGCGTGCCAGTGAACCGGTAGCGATGCAAGGCCGTCGCGCGCACTCGGAGAAATTGCGGCGACGACGTCGCGCAGGTCGACCGACTCCAGCGGAAGCGCCGACGCACCTTGGTTGTCGAGCCGTGCCAGTTGCAACAAATCGGCAATTAGTCGCGCCATACGCTCGCTGCTACGGGCGATGATCTCGGTGAACTCGCGCCGCGTCGCCGGGTCGAGATCGCTGTTCAGCAAGGTTTCAGCAAAGCCGCCGATGGTTGTCACGGGCGTGCGCAGTTCGTGCGACACGTTGGCCACCAGCTCGCGCGCGCTTTGCGCCATCCGCGTGAGCTGATCGCGTTGGGCGGTGAGGTCACTAATTTGCGTGCGCAGTTGCGCAGCCATCGTCGTCAATGATTGTTGCAGCGCGGAGATGTCGTCGTTTGCCGGTGCAATCGGGGCTTTCTCGCCGCGACCCGAGCCAGTTGCAAGGTCGGTAAACGACGCGTCGTGGTCACCCGCGGAAATGCGCTCGGCGGCCAGACGCATTGCCCGCAAGGGGCGCGCTCCCAGCCGCGCGGCAAGCAGGCCGAGCACGATCGCAAACATCGCGCTTAACAAGGCAGCCCATAGCAGCTGCATTCGCATCCCGCCCAGCGGCGCGATCGCCTCGGCAACAGGTACGCCGACGCGCACATACAAGCCATCGCCAGCTTGGACCACCGAATACTGCGTGAGCACCTGGTTTTCATCACGCCGCACCGAGCGCCCGCTACCGCTGGCGAGCGCCGCGACAACTTCTGGATGATTTGCCTGATTTGCCAGCGTTGGCGATGGCTCACCGGGAAATTCGGAATCACCAAGCACGACGCCATCGGCGTCCAAGATGCTGACGCGCGATCCCATCACGGCGGCAAGTCGCGGCGCGAGTCGCTCGGGATGGCGGTCTCGGTCTACCCATTGCGCAGTGCCACGCGCTTGGGCATGGCTATGCGCATGGGTGGTGGCCAACAGTTCGCGTCGCAAGGCGCCGTGAAGCACCACCGCCATAATCGCGACAACGACGATCGCCACGAGCACATGGCTGAGCACGAGCTTGACAAAAAATGGCAGACGGCGGCCGAGCATAGGGATCAGCGTGGCGGCGCCTTGAGGCGATAGCCATAGCCCGGCACGGTTTCGATGAGTTCGGCATATCCGCCGAGACGACTGCGCAAGCGGCGCACGTGCACATCCACCGTGCGATCACCAATGCCCGTTGTCATCCCCCAGACTAATTCGAGCAGCGCTGCGCGGGAAAACATTTGTGCCGGATGCTCGAGAAACGCTGCCAGCAATCTATACTCGAGCGGCCGCAACACGATCTCCGAACCATTGAGCAACACGGCGTGGCGAACGTCATCAAGCACCAAGCCTCCCCATGCGAGTCGGGCGGCACGAGCCGGCGCCACTTGCTCGGTTCGGCGCACCAGGGCCTTCACGCGCAAGGCAAACTCGCGCGGACTAAAAGGCTTGACCACGTAATCGTCGGCCCCTGCCTCAAACCCAACCACGCGATCATCTTCTTCGCCTAGCGCGCTTAGGATCAAGATAGCGACATCCCCAACCGCGGGATCGGAGCGCAACCGTTCGCAAACCTTGGTGCCAAAGATGTCGGGCAGCATCATATCGACAATTGCCACCGCTGGTTGTTCGCGCAACACAAGCGCGATGCCCTCGGCGCCGGTCGCGGCCCAGAACGCCTCGAACCCGGCCTCGCCGAGGCCAAACGTCAGCAATCGGCCGATCGCGGCGTCGTCGTCGATCACCACGATCTTGGGCCGTATGGTCGCAGTCGTCATAATCGTCGCGACGTTACAATGTTCCCGTCAGCTGGATGTATGAAAATAGCGAGCGGTCTAGCTGCCCAGTCGCCATGTTCCTAGCCTTAGCGCTCTTATCCAATCTCGCGCCGCCAAGCTCGAGCACGAGCTGTTTAGGTCGTAGCGTTACCCGGACTCTTGCCTCAAGGTGGTGGCCAATAAAACGGCTGGTGTCGCCTAGCACGTCGATTAGGCCGGCCCCGACCCACACATCGCTCGCCGATGCCAGCCACACCGCGCGATAGGCGATCAGGCCATCGACGCGCTTGCTTGGCGTGACTTCGACCCGAGCGCCAGGGGCGACTATGTTGGAGCGAGCGATCGGACCCCATAGCCCGGTCGGGCCAAAATCAAACCGACGCGCGCCAAATAGCGGATCAAAGCGGTTGTTGCGATTGTCGTCGCGATCGCGATCGCCGCTGGCGTAGTCGAACTGCAAGGCGCCGCGTGGGTGCCATGACGTCGTTAGCGTGTAGCCTGCCGTGGCATGCAACGCCATGGCGCGGTGTCGTAGCGACGTCACGTCGTCGTCGTCAGCCGTTTCGTGTGAACGCCCGAATTGGCCGATCACCTCAATCTGGCCATCTGGCATGCCGATCGCTGGCGGCAGCAGAATACGCGCCCCTGGCATAAGCAGGCGGCGATTCGCGGTCGGCATATCTTGGCCATCGCCATCTCGTTCGATGTAGCCGAGCAAATAAGCCTCACCGCCCGGCGTGCCGTCGCCGGCCGGGCGGCTGTAGACGGCGCCTGCGAGCAATGCTCGAGTTGCCTCGCGGTCGAGTTCAAATTTGTTGTCCGCCAGCAAGAAGGCATCGCGGGGGCGGCGTACCACCGGCATTACCGCAAACAAGCGCACCGCGGCGTCGCCCCGGTTGGTCCGCCAAGACGCGTCGATGCCGGTAAAGCCATTGATCGTATTTCGATACTCGCTGCGCGCAAGCACGCGGCGGCTGCCGAGATCCATGGTCATGCGCCCCGCCTTTACGATCAGGGCGTCGTTGCTAGAGAACAAGCCCTTGCCGCGCCAGGCGACGAAAGCTTGCAGCGGCTCGAACACATTTACGTGGGTGGTATTTCGTGGCGTGTCCTCCGTTGCGTAAAGCCGAGAATCGGCGAGCTCAAGCGTCGCTGCAAATGCGCGGTGACGAAACTCGACCCGCGCCAAGGTCCGCATCGAATAACCCGTGCTGCTGCCGAAGACGTTGTTATGGAAATCGCCCGAGACGTCCTCAACGCGCGATCGGTGTTCGAGATGCCACGAGAACATCGGCGTCGCCGCTGCGGTCGGCGTCGGCTTGGGCTGCGCGGTTGCGCCGCCCCAAAAGCTGCAAAGCGCACCAGCCACAAGCCACGCAAAATGCCGCGACATTTGCCGCCGCGCAGGGCGTCCGAGGTGAGACAAGTAGGAGGTCATCGGACGGTTGTAACGCGAGCGACGAAACACCGCCAGCTCGTAACAAAAATGTAATAGTAGCAAGCGCTTACGAATCGCAACGGTGTCGAAGCGGCCAACCCGCGCGCGACCGCCGCACACTGCCATGAATTAAACTCAACGGTAACCCGATTGGCATCCTTGACTCGCCGCAGGGCTACCAGTAAACCGGCTGCCAATGGTAGCCACCAAAACGCTTAGCGGGGACTCTCAGCGTTCGCCTATCGACGGCGAAGAACTGCGCCGCGTCTTAGACGACAACGGCAACGTGCTCCCGGGGGTCACCGTGCCCAAGGTGGCGCCCGAGACCCTCAAAAAAATCTTCGACACGATGCTCATGGTGCGGGTGCTCGACGACCGCATGATGCGCATCCAACGCCAAGGCAAGCTCGGCTTCTACATGAAGTCGCTCGGCGAAGAGGCGACGCACTTTGCGGTCGCGGCGCTGCGCCCCAGCGATTGGGTATTTCCGAGTTATCGCGAGCAGGGCGCGTGGTTTTACCGCGGCTACACGCTCGACATGTTTTTGAACCAACTCTTTGGCAACGTGCAAGACCCAATCAAGGGTCGGCAAATGCCGGTACACCACTCGGCTAATTGGCTCAACCTAGTCAGCGTCAGCTCACCGGTTGGCACGCAAATTCCACAAGCCGCGGGTGTGGCGCACGCCGCCAAGTTGCAAGGCAAGGACGACGTCGCGGTCGCTTACTTCGGCGAGGGCACGTCTTCCACCGGCGAGTTTCACGTCGCGCTCAACTTTGCGGCGGCTTACAAATCGCCGGCGATCTTCATCTGCCGCAACAACGGCTGGGCGATTTCGGTGCCGAGCAGCACGCAGACCGCCGCCAAGACCTATGCCAGCAAGGGCGTCGGCTACGGCATGCCGGGCATTCGCGTCGATGGCAACGACATCCTCGCCATCCTGCAAGTCATGAACGAGGCCACCGCGCGCGCGCGCGCCGGCGAGGGCCCAACGCTGATCGAAATGCTCACCTACCGCGTCGAAGGCCACTCGAGCTCAGACGACCCGTCGGTGTATCGCGATCCAAACGAGCCCGCGCCGTGGATCAAACGCGATCCGCTTAACCGGCTGCGCAACTATATGAAGCTCGAAGGGCTGTGGAGCGAGGCGCACGAAAAAGCGCTGACCGAGCGCTACAACACCGAAATCACCGAGGCCATGGCGCGAGCCGAAGCGCTGCCGCCGCCCGATCTCGATACCCTGTTTGAAGATGTCTACGAAGAAATGCCATGGCATTTGCGCGAGCAAAAAGAATGGCTGATGGCGCAGGGCCGCACTAAATCGCCGCATCAACATTAATTTTCGCGAGCACCTACGGAGATCACCATGGCAACGATGAATCTACTTGAAGCCGTTCGCGACGCGCTGCGAACGCAGATGAAGCTCGATCCCCGCGTCGTTATTCTTGGCGAAGACGTCGGCAAGTTTGGCGGCGTGTTTCGCGCCACTGCCGGGCTCTTTGACGAGTTCGGCGCCGACCGCGTCATCAATACGCCGCTCGCCGAAAACGGCATCATCGGCACCGCGATTGGCATGGCGCTGTACGGCCTGCGGCCGGTGCCGGAGATTCAATTTTCCGATTTTATTTTTCCGGCCTTTGATCAGATCGTCAACGAGCTGGCGAAGTTTCGCTATCGCTCGGGCGGCCAGTATCCGTGCCCTGTCATCATCCGCACGCCGGTGGGCGGCGGCATTCGCGGCGGTCACTATCACAGCCAATCGCCCGAGGCTCTGTTTATTCACACGCCAGGCCTCAAGATCATCGCGCCGTCAAACCCATATGACGCTAAAGGCCTCCTGCTCGCGGCGATGCGGCAAAACGATCCGGTGCTGTTTATGGAGCCTAAGCGCATCTATCGCGCTTCCAAGGGCGAGGTGCCAGAAGGCGAATACACGCTGGAGATTGGCAAGGCGAACGTGGTCGCCGAGGGTAGCCAAGTCACGCTGCTCGCCTATAGCGGCATGGTTTCGATCGGCGAAGAAACCGTCAAGAAGGCCGCCGAAGCCGGCATTTCGGTGGAACTCGTCGACTTGCGCACGCTGATGCCATTCGACATCGACACCATCTTGGCGTCGGTGAAAAAAACTGGGCGCTGCGTCATCGTGCACGAAGCGCCGCGCACCTGCGGCTTTGGCGCCGAGCTCATCGCCAGCATCCAAGAGCGCGCGATGGAATATCTCGAGGCGCCGATCTTGCGCGTCACCGGGCTCGACACGCCGTTTCCGTATACGCTCGAACACGAATACATGCCCAACGCCGACCGCGTGCTGACCGCGATCCGCAAGACCCTGGAGTGGTGAGCTATGGCCTTTGAATTTCATCTCCCCGATATTGGTGAAGGCGTCGTTGAAGGCGAAGTCGTCGCGTGGAAAGTCAAAGTTGGCGACAAGGTCCGTATGGATCAACCCATCGTCGAGATCATGACCGACAAGGCGACGGTGGAAATTCCCTCGCCGCGCGCAGGCACCATCGCCAAGATCAACTACGGCGACGGCCAAGTGTGCCCGGTTGGGCAAGTGCTGCTCGTCATCGATGAAGAAGGCGGCAGCGCGAGCAAGCCGGCGACGGCGCACGCGGCGGCCCCAGCAGCGGCGGCGCCAATTCCCCCGCCCGCATCGCGCAGCGCGATCGAAGTCGTCGATCTTTCCAAAGGCGGCGCACGCGTGCTCGCGACGCCGTCGACCCGCCGCATGGCGCGGCAACTCGGCGTCGAGTTAAGTGCCGTGGAGGCCACAGGCAAGCATGGCCGCGTCACCGCGGTCGACGTCAAGCGCGTCGCGGATGGCGGCGCCACGAACGGCGGTGGCAAAACGGCAGCCATCGGCTACGCGCCGATCGCGATCGCCAAAGGCGGTGACGAAGAGCGCGTGCCATTTCGCGGTCTGCGTAAAAAATCGCCGAATCCATGTCGCGCAGCGTAAACACCGCGGCACACTTCACCTACGTCGAAGAGGTCGACATGACCGACCTCGTGGCGGTGCGCGATCGCGCGAAAGAAAAAGCCGCGGCCAAGGGCGTCAAGCTGACGTACTTGCCGTTCATCATCAAGGCGGTCGTGTCGGGCCTTAAAAAATGGCCCAACCTCAACGCCAGCCTCGACGAGCAGACGCAAGAAATCGTCCGCAAGCGCTATTACAACATCGGCATCGCCGCACAAGGGCCTGGCGGCCTGGTCGTGACGAATGTCCGAGATGCGGACAAACGGTCCATCTTTGATCTCGCCGCAGAAGTGCAACGACTTGGCGAAGCGGTGCAAAAAGGCACCGCGACGCGCGAGGACCTCACCGGCTCAACCTTCACCATCTCGTCGCTCGGCAAGCTCGGTGGCCTGCACGCGACGCCGATTATTAACTTTCCTGAGGTTGGCGTGCTCGGCGTGCACAACCTGCAAGAGCGCCCCGCGGTGCGTAATGGCCAGATCGTCATTCGCTGGATGATGAATCTGTCGATCTCGCTCGATCACCGCCTGGTCGATGGCTGGGACGGCGCCATGTTTGTGCAAGACGTCAAGGCGCTGCTCGAAGACCCCACCACCATGTTCTTGGAAATGGTGTAGGGAGCGCCCGTCATGGCCGACGCCGTGCAAGAGCTCGCACCCGACGCGACCATGGTCGGCGCCTTCGCCTACTTTAATGGCGACGCCGACGCCAAGGCGCGCGGCCTATTTAGCATCTTGGGCGAGGACGGCACCGCCGACGCCAACGACGTCGCGCATTTCGATCGCGACCAACTGCGCGCGCTCTTTGACGGCATGCTTCGCATACGCGTTATGGACGCACGGCTCATCGCGTTGCAACGCCAAGGCCGCATCGGCTTTTACGGCGAGGCCGTGGGGCAAGAGGCCGCCATCGTCGGCTCTGCGGCGGCCACCGAGCCGCACGACTGGATCGTGCCGGCGCTGCGCGAGGCGGGGGTTGGCCTGCAACGCGGCATGACGCTCGATAGCTACATCGCGCAAATTTACGGCAACGGCGAGGATGTAACTAAGGGCCGCCAGATGCCGTGTCATCCCTGCGATCGGGCGCATAACTATGTTGTGATGTCGTCGTGCATCGCGACCCAGCTGCCGCACGCCGTGGGCATCGCGATGGCGATGAAGCTAAAGGGCGACCTGGGCAAGGTGGCCGTCGGCTATATCGGCGACGGCGGCACCAGCGAGGGCGACTTTCACGCGGCGATGAATTTTGCCGCGGTGTTCAAGGTGCCTGCGGTCATCATCTGCCAAAACAATCAATGGGCGATCTCGACGCCCGGCAACGAACAAACCGCGGCCGACACCATCGCGCTTAAGGGCCTTGGCTACGGCATCGAGTCGCTGCGCGCCGATGGCAACGACGTGCTCGCGGTGCACGATATTTGCAAATACGCCTTCGATAAGGCACGCGCCGGCGAGGGCCCAACCTTCATCGAACTGCTCACCTATCGCGTCAGCGCGCACTCCTCGAGCGACGACCCAACCCGCTATCGCGATGAGTCCGTCACCGACATGTGGCGTCGCCAGCGGGATCCGCTGGCGCGCATGCAGACGTTTCTCGAAGCGCGCGGCTACCTCGCGCCCGGCGAGGCCGCAGTGCTCGCCGCCACCGTCGAGCAAGAGGTGCGCGACGCCATCGCCCGCCAAGAGGCCGCGCCCGCCGCGCCGCCGGCCTCATCGATTATCGACGACGTCTTCGAGACGCCGACGTGGTTGCTCTTCGAGCAAGCCGCCGCCCTAAAATAGTGCGGGCTATTGCAGCGGCAGCGCCGCGGTTGAATAGTTGGAGACGACGACGCTCGCGGGGTCTAGCGTGAGGCTGTTTGTGTTGATGCGGAAAAAGCCAAGGCCGCCGCCGCCGCCGCCGCGCAAGATGTTCAGGCTGCCACCAGTTGTGCCCGAGGTGCCCGCGGTCGCAGGGTAGAAGTTGTTGCCATTGCGGGAGCTGCCAAGGCCACCGAAAGCAAATCCGACCGGTGCCGTCAGCGGCCCGAGGGCGTCCGGGCCGTCTTCTCCATCCGTGGGCACCCCGCTTACCGTGCCGCCACCACCGCCACCATTGGCGTAGACACGACCATCAAACTCGACCACATTGGCTTCAACAATCAAGGTGCCGCCGCTGCCGCCGCCGCCGCCTGGCTCATTGTCGCTCGCGCCTTCGCCGCCACCACCGCCAAATGAAAAGCTGCCGGAGATTGAGATTTGATAACGCGCGGACAGCTGGAGCGCACCACCGGGCGGCCCGCCGCGGTTCGCCAGGATGCCGTTAACTTGCAGGCCGGGACCCCCACCCGAGCCTGTCTTCGGCCCAGCAAACGGCGTAGCGCAGGTGCCCCCACCAAGGGCGGTTTCAGCGCCCTTGGCGCCAACGGTGGCAGCGCCCGCGCCGCCGCCGCCACTCCCATCGTCGCTGCCTCCCGATGCACAAAGTCCGGAACTGACCACGCCTGAGCCGTTGAGCGATCCGGTAAACTGCGCGCGCACCGAATCCAGCGTCATCGTTGAAAGCGACACCAATGCCAACGGTTGATTGCCATCTGCGGAGATCTCGCAATCGGTTAGTGAGAGCGAGCTGAACGAAAATACCGACAAGCCGCTAATGGAATGAAACCCGATGCCGCTATCCAAGCCAGCGCCGGCGTTGCGAATCGTGACGGGAAGCCTGGGTAATTTTTCCATCGCTAAAAAAGACTAGCTTATCGCCGCCACAACTCGTCACCAGTGCCCCGATGCCCGCGGGAATACCGGCTTCGACGTCGTTGGACAAGATCGGCTGTAAGCAGTGGGGTGATGGCGTGTCACCGCAAGCGATGGCACAGTCAATCGTTGGGCCTGGCGCGTTTCCGTTGCACGTGAGCAGCTGCGTGTCGTCGGCGCTGCACGCAGGGGAACAACCAGGGCCATCCGTGGGCGAGTCCGGTGGCGCATCTGGATTGCCGTCGCCTGGCGCATCATCGGGCGAATCCGGTTGCGCATCGGGCCCGCCATCGGGCGCCGCGTCCGGATCGAGGTCACTGGCTGACGGTGCGCGGTAGCAACTTGGCCCGCAACACAGCAAGATCACGACGCATAGTCGTCCGAGAATCACCTGATAAGGTTACACCTTCTTGCTGATGGGCGTGGCGAAATCTGCTATCTCTGGCCCAACTTAAGCGGGAGAGACTATGGCGGAACATCGATTTGACGCAGTTATCATTGGCGCTGGACCTGGTGGATATCCCACGGGTATTCGCCTCGGCCAACTCGGCGTTAAGGCCGCCGTCATCGAGAAAGAATACTGGGGCGGCGTGTGCCTCAATGTGGGATGCATCCCGTCCAAGGCCGTGATCCACGCCGCCAAAACGTTTGAAAAAATCGGCCACGCGGACGACCTCGGCATCACGGTCGGCAAGCCGGTCATCGACATGAAAAAGATGCAGGCGTGGAAGGGGTGGCGTCGTCACTAAAATGAAAAACGGCGTGCAGCAGCTGCTCAAGGGCAACAAGTGCGACATGCTAAATGGCGACGCACGGTTTGTCAGCGCTGGGCCCGATGGCTTTCGCCTGGCGGTTAAGACCGCGAGCGGCGAAGACACGGTGATCGCGAAGAACGTGGTGATCGCCACCGGTTCGCGGCCAATGGAAATCCCCGGCTTCAAGGTCGATCAAAAACGCATCATCGATTCCACCGGCGCGCTGGCGCTAGAGGAAGTGCCAAAGCGCCTCATCGTCATCGGCGGCGGCTATATCGGCCTTGAGCTCGGCACGGTCTACGCCAAGCTCGGCAGCAAGGTAACCGTCGTCGAGGCGAGCGGCAGCTTGCTTGGCGCCATGGACAAAGACTGCGTCGCGGTAGTGGCGAAAAAACTCGCCAAGCTCGGCGTCGAGATTATGCTCGACGCCAAGGCCAAGGGCTGGGAAGACAAGGGCGACCGCGCCGTGCTCACCGTAGAACTCAAGGACGGCAAGAGCGCGACGATCGATGCCGATAAAATCTTGTTGTCCGTCGGCCGTCGCCCCAACAGCGAAAACCTCGGCCTCGAAGCCGTTGGCGTAAAGCTCGACGCGCGCGGTTACATCATCGCCGACGACCAACTGCGCACCAACGTGCCTAATATCTACGCCATCGGCGATGTCATCGGCGGCATGATGCTGGCGCACAAGGCGACCAAGGACGGCGAGGTGGTGGCCGAGGTCATCGCCGGACATCGCGCCGCGGTTGACGTGCGTACGATTCCTGCCGTGGTCTTCACCGATCCGGAAGTCGCCAGCGCCGGCCTTACCGAAGACGAAGCCAAGGCCAAGGGACTTACCGTTAAAGTCGGCAAGTTTCCGTTTGCGGCTTTGGGCCGCGCGGTGAGCGTCCACGACACCGACGGCTTTGCCAAGGTGATCTTAGATGCCAAGACGCAAGAAATCTTGGGCGTGCACATCGTCGGTAACGGCGCATCGGACCTCATCGCTGAGGGCACGCTCGCCATCGAAATGGGCGCGGTGGCGCAAGACGTCAACCTCACCGTCCACGCGCACCCAACGCTGGCCGAGGCCATGCGCGAAGCCACCGCCGCCGCGCTCGGCGAGGCCGTGCACATTATTAATCGCTAGTGCCTCGGCACAGACCGGCAGGCAGGCGCACGTGTCTTCCTGCTCGCAGATAGCGCGTGGACCGGCAGGTGGGCGCACGTATCTTCCTGCTCGCAGATAGAGTGTGGACCGGCAGGTGGGCGCACGTATCTTCCTGCTCGCAGATAGAGTGTGGACCGGCAGGTGAGCGCACGTGTCTTCCTGCTCGCAGATAGCACTCCTCCGGGGCGCAGCGAGACGGCTGTGGTATCCACATCCGTCAGTGCCAAAAACACTGCCCTGCAATCTATGCTCGCGGAAGAAACGTGCGCCACCTGCCGGTAGGTCTATGCGTTGTGGAAGCGCCGCGGACGTTTTGACTTACTTGATCCGAAGGTGTTAGGCGTAGTGTGTCGGATCGGCGATGCCCGCGTCGGCAAAACCTTTGCGGCGGAGTTGGCAGGCGTCGCAGCGGCCGCAGGCGCCGCCGCCGGCGCCCGGATCGTAGCAGGAGTGGGTTTGGCCGTAGTCGACGCCGATCGCGAGACCGGCGCGGATGATGTCAGCCTTGGTCATGTCGATGAGCGGCGCGTGAATCTGTACGCCGCCGCTGCGGGTCGCGACCTGAGCCAGCGCTTGGAACGCTTGTACGAACGCCGGGCGACAATCGGGATAGCCGCTGGCGTCGAGGACGTTTACGCCGAGGAAGATATCGCGCGCGCCAAGCGTTTCCGCCCATGCCAAGGCCAGCGAAAGGAGCACGGTATTGCGCGCAGGGACGTAGGTGCTCGGCACGTCGCCGGGCGCGCCAATGTCGACCATCGAGCGATCTTTGGGCACGCTCATGCTCGCGGTGGTCAGCGACGATACGGCAATGGGCGCCAGATCTAATTGCAAGACGCGGTGAGCCGCGGCCTTCCATGCAGTGGCAGCGCGCGCCGCGGCCTGGAGCTCAACCTCATGCAATTGTCCGTAGCGCACGGTGAGCGCGTGGCAGACAAAGCCGCGCTTCGTCGCCATCGCGAGCGCGGTGGTGGAGTCGAGGCCGCCCGAGAGCAGCACCACGGCGGGTTTGCCAACATCGTCTAAAGCGGCCATCGGCGGGAACCTAGGGTATTTGGTGGCACCTGTCAAAACGAGGGCGGCGCATTCCAGCGCGGCTTACGCCTTCGCGGGGTGCCGCAAGATGACAATGTGTTCGCCCTTGATGCGATCGCCAAAGGCCTGGCCTTCTGCGCTGCCGAGCTTGGGCCGCTCTTGCGACGCGCTGGCGACGATGACGAGCGAGGTCGGCAAGAGCAGCGGCAATTCGTCGAGCGCGAACACCGCGTTGCCGCCTGCCAGCGAATCGCCGACGATGAGCGCGACAAAGCCATCGGGCGCCAAGGCGACGCTTAGCGCGGTGAGCACCGTCTTGGTGTCGGCGCGCCACGCCTGCAGCGCGGTGGTGGGCGCCTTGCTAAACGAGCGCCGGCTGCCAAGCTCGCGAGTGGAAAACGCGCCGGCGGGCAGGCCCAGGAAGGCAAAGCGCAGATCGTGGTGGTGCGCGTAGTCGTAGGTGCCGGGGTACGGCGGCGAGGTAATAATATGCGTCGCGCTGCCTGGCGTAATGACGGCGGCGAGTTCGCGCGCGTCATGCGCCCGCACTTGCACGTCGCCGCGCGGCGGCAGCTCGGCGATGCTGCGCGACAGCTCATCGCACTTGGCCAAGAAGAGCCGCGCGACCGAGCCGCGGCCAATTTGTTTTTCTTTTGGCGTCGGGTCGGTGTCCGACGTGCGACGCGATACCTTGTACAAGATCGCGGAGAGCACCATGCGAAACACGTCGGCGCTCGCCGGATGCTTGGTGGCAAGCTCGTCGACGCGCGCGGCGAGTGCCTCGAGCTCGCGGCGCACGTGCGGCGCAAACCACTCGGCGAGCAGCTTGTTGCGATGCCGCGCCGACAGCGCCTCGGCGTGGTGGTGCGTGGGCGCCTGATAGCCGGAGCGACGCGCCTGCTTGCCTTCCGCGACAACGGCATTGGTAATTGCGCGCGCGCGGTCGACCATGCGCTCGAGCTCGGCATGGGTTGCCGCCGTCGTCTTAACGCTGGCGAGCGCGACGGCGAGCGGGTTTAGATCAAAGCCGCGCGCGGGCATCGCAAGCGCGCGCGCCTCGACCAGCACGGTGCCCGAGCCGCAAAATGGATCGAGCACCAGCGGCTTACTTTTGATCCCCGCCGCCTCGGGCACCCGCCGCAGCAGATAGGCAATGCTTGCCGGATGGGCCTTGGCGGGATAGGTGTGAAAGCCGTGCGTGTACGCATACGCATGATCGCTATCCATCGAGGCCGCTCGCAACGCGGAGGCGGCATAGGTCGACCACGTGCGATCACCGCGCTCCATCATGCGGCCGCGGCTCTCGGCCATCGACAGCGCGCGCCGGCGCTTGTCGCGCGGAATAAATGTATCGCGCGCGTCGGGGGTGGCGAGTGGGCCCTTGCCGAACGATGGCCGGGGCGAAGCCGACTGCGGCCCAGCGGCGTTCGCGGGCTTGCGCTTGGCCGACGACGATGCCGCGAGTTTGGTCGCCTTCGCCGGCGCCGCCGCAGTTGGTTTTGCCGCGGGCTTGGCTTTTACCGCAGGCGCCTCGGGAAGGCGCGGCTCCCATGGCGCGCGCCGCGCCGCCCGGCGCTCCGATTTGGCCGCCTTGCGCTCCACCTCGGACTGGCGCGCCAGCGGCGCAAACAGGCGCGGCGGGAACAGCTCGGGCATGCCCTTTTTGCGCGGTTTTTGCGGCATATAGCCATCTATCACGGCGGCGGCGGCGCGGCGAGTTTCGCGGCCACGGTCTGCGTGCTACACGTCGGCCATGGCGGTACCCGCAGAAATTATTGGCCTCGGCCAAACCACGGTAACCCTAGTCTGGGAAGAGGGTCCCAGCGACGTATGGGAAGCGCGCGATCTGCGCCTGCGTTGTACGTGCGCTCATTGCCAATCCGAGGCCACTGGCGAGCGCTTGCTCGATCCAGCGTCGGTGCCAGCCGAGCTAAGCGTCGAGGCGATGAACCTCATCGGCAACTACGGCCTCAACATTCATTTTTCCGACAAGCACGGCACCGGCATCTATCGCTTTCGCGAGCTGTGGCGGGTGCGCCGCGAACGCGAGGCCGACGAGGCTGCCACGCCGACCGGGAGGCCATCATGAACCCGCCGTTGCGAGATGAGCCCGCCGTCGAGGCAATGCGAAAGCATCTGCTGCAGCGCAAAAGCGTGCGCGGCTATCGCCCTGAGCCGCTGACGCAGGCGCAGCTCACGGAATGGTTCGAGCTGGCGCAACGCGCGGCCTCGTGGTGCAACATCCAACCGTGGCGCGTCGTCGTCACGATGCCGCCGCTGACCCAAATCGTCGCCGATGAGATCGTGTCGTGCGCCAAGGCGGGCCTGCCAAACACCGACGTCAGCTTTCCGCTGGTGTACCCCGAACCGTATGCGACGCATCGCCGCCAGTGCGGTGGCGCGCTGTATGGCGCGATGGGCGTGGCGCGCGACGATAAGGAAGGCCGCTTGCGCGCCTGGATGCGCAACTATGAAATTTTTGGCGCGCCACACGTGGCCATCGTCAGCGTTGACAAGCGCCTTGGAGCCTATGCCAACCTCGACATCGGCATCTGGCTCGGCATGCTCATGATGAGCGCCTCGGCGCTCGGCATCGACATGTGCGCGATGGCGGTGCTCGCGCACTACCCACAGGCCCTGCGCAAGCACCTGCCAATTTCGCCCGACGAGGCGATCATATTTGGCATCGCCATTGGCTACGAAGACACCGACGTCGCCGCCAACGCCTGCCGCACGACGCGCTCGCCGGTTAGCGACAATGTGCAGTTCGTCGCGACCTCGACGCCTTATGCGCCAATAACTTGACCATTTGTTCAGGCTGCGTTACTGAACCTATGTTCAATATGAAAATACACCAACATTGCGAAGACGCTGCTTCTCTGGCCCCGGAAATCGAGGCGGTTATCGAACTTTTCAATAATGATTTGAAAGGGATATCGTTTCCAGACGTCTCGCGCGAAACCCTCGCAAAACAGGCCGAGGCGTATCGAAGCCTAAGCCGCGAGGTCGCAGCCGCGGCTGCCACGCTGAGCAAGCTTCGCGAAGAAGCGTCAGGCGCCGAAGCGGTCTTGCGCCAGACGACCCAGCGCGGCTTGGCCTACGCTAGCATCTATGCCGGCGCCGCTGCGGACCGCCTCGGCCTCGCCGCGACTGTCACCGCGCTCCAGGAACGCATTCACGTGAGTGCCCAGGCGCCGCTGCCGCGCGGTGCCGACGCATCCCCCAAGCGCCGCGGCCGCAAGTCGTCTACTGTAGGTGACTCTCTGTTTCCGCCGGCGTCGATAGCGGCAGAGCAAACCTCGGAATTTACTTGCGAAACTGGCGACTAGCCGCGGGAAGCGATAGGCTAATCGCTCGGAGAACTCTATGAACTTTTCGCGGTTAATGACGGTATTTGTTTGCGGTGTGTTTGCGGTGGCGCTCGGCGCCGCGCCGGCGGCCGCCTCCAACGATTTGGAAAAAGCGCAGCAGGCGTTTGATCAAGCGCAGGCGGATTACGTCGCCGAGAAATTTGACGAGGCCAGCGACGGCTTTCTCAAGGCGTACTCGGCACGGCCGTTTCCGCAGTTTCTCTATAACGCCGCCGCGGCCCAGCACATGAAGGGCAAGAAGAAGGCCGACGCCGCCGCGTACGACAAGGCCATTACGTATTACAAGAAATACCTCGACGCTGACAAGGCGGCCGCCGATCGCGCGAAGGTCGAAAAAATCGTCGCCGTGCTGCAAACCGAATCGGCGCGGCTCAAGGCCCTGCCGGCCGCTACCGCCGAGGCACCGGCCACCACATCAAAAGAAGTCGAACAACTCGGCGAACAAAAAACCAAGGGCGGCGTGACCATCGAAACCACGCCGCAAGACGCCACCATCTTGCTCGATGGCAAGGTGCTCGGCAAAACGCCGTGGTCGGGCCAAATCGAAGGCAAGCACGTGCTGACCCTTAAAAAAGATGGCTACAAGCCGTACGAAAAAGAACTCGATTTCGATCCGACGCGCTTTTACTACGTGCCAGTTGGCCTCGCCGAGGCCGGCTATCTCGGTTTTCTCGCGGTCAAGGCAAACATTCCCGACGCCGTGGTCTACATCGACGACAAGGTCGCGCCCGTGGGCAAGGCGCCTTATCGCAGCGAGCTGCCGCCCGGCAAGCACAAGGTGTGGGTGACCGCCGAGGGCTACGACGAGTTCACCGCTGAGGTCGAAATCATTCGCGGCCAAGATCAAGAAGTCACAGCGACGCTCAAGGGTTCGCCGGTTGGCTATCTCAACTTTCGCGGGACCGGCATCGAAAGCGCGCGCATTTATGTCGACGGCAAGCTCTTCTGCGAGCGCGGCCCGTGCCGCAAGGCGGTGCCCGAGGGCGCGCGCAAGGTCGCCGTGGCGCGCAAGAAATTCAAAACCTACAGCCAACGCATTTCCATCCAGCCCAAGACCGAGACCTTTGTGAAGGTGACGTTGGCGCCAAAACCTAAGCGCGGTGACGCGGTGGTCGCTTACATCGTGGCGGTGGCGTTGGCGGGCGGCGGCTACTGGGCCTACGTCGAGGCCGGCAAAACCCAAGACGACATTGACCAGGCTGAAATCGACGGCGTCGACCCCGAGAAAAAATTTGGGCTCAAGGCAACGACGGCAGAGAAGACGCTCGATATTGGCTCCAAGGTGATGTTTGGCGGCGCGGGCGTGACGCTAGCGCTCGCCATCTACCGCACGTTTCGCGACAAGGGCCCAGCGTCGAGCGCCGTCATCGACGTCGGCGGCGTGGCGATCAACCCGCAAGCGGGCCCAGGTTACGCTGGCCTCACCGCCGACGTGCAATGGTGATGCGTGGCGCCTCATCTGTGTCCCACGTGCGGCCGCGGATTTAGTGAGGCGGGATTTTGTCCATTTGATGGCCTGCAGTTGGTGCCAGCCGAGCTAACCAGCGCGCCGACCTATCTCGATCCAGACGAGTTCGCGCCGGTGCCGACGCGGCCGCGTGCGAAGTTTGCCACCGCGGACGTCGTGACCGAAGTCGATCGCAAGCCCGAGCTGTCGCGTGCCGCGCTAGCCGAGCAGATCGCGAAATCGGCACAGGCCACGCATGACGCCAAGCACGCCGCCGCGGTGGCGCGCGCCTCGCAACCCATCATCGAGCGAGTGGCGCAGCCGGAGGCACAGGTCTTAGTCTCGCGCGCCAGCGTCGCGGCCGAACAGGCGGGCCGGCCCGCGGCTTACGTCGCCAAAGACCCACCGGCGGTGGCGGCGCCGGCGCTGCCGTTTGCCGAATACGACGCGCTGATTGGCACCACGCTCGATGGCCGCTACAAGCTGCTGCGCAAGCTTGGCGAAGGCGCGATGGGGGTGGTGTTCGCGGTCAAGCATAACGTGATCGAGCGCCCGCTGGCGCTAAAAATCTTGCGCCGAGGGTATGCGCGCGATGCCAAGGTGGTGGAGCGCTTCTTGCGCGAGGCCAAGGCCGCATCACGCATCGGCCACCCGGGCATCGTCGAGGTGACGGATTTTGGCACGAGCCCCGATGGCGTCGCGTACGCGGTGATGGAGCTGCTCGAGGGACAGACGCTCGATCGCGCGGTCAAGGGCGGCGCCCTAGACTTGGCGCGAGCCCTCGACATCGCGCAGCAAGTCGCGCGCTCGCTCGCGGCGGCGCATGCCAAGGGCGTGGTTCATCGCGACCTAAAATCGGAAAATATTTTTCTCGTTGAGCGCGATGGCCGCAGCGATTTTGTCAAGGTCGTGGATTTTGGCGTCGCCAAGCTGACGGCAATCGGCGATGCCGAGGCCGCCGCCGAGCCGCGGCTCACGCTCGCCGGCTCGATCATGGGCACGCCGGAATACATGGCCCCCGAGCAAGCCGCCGGCAAGGCCGATGTCGATCACCGCGTCGATATCTATGCGCTCGGCATCATCATGTTTGAGATGATCACGGGGCGCATGCCGTTTCGCGGCGACACGTTGATGCGGACCTTGGCGATGCAGCTCTTTGACCCCCTGCCGTCCATTGCGGGCCTGCGCGCTAACGTGCCGGTGGAGCTCATCGCCGTCATTGAACGCGCCTGCGAAAAGCAGCCGGAGGCGCGGTTTGCGACCATGGAAGAATTTGCGCTTGCCTTGGAACGCGTGAAGCCGGCGGTGGCGCTGCTCAGCGGCGGCGAGGCCTCGGCGTCCAAATCCATGCGTTTGCCACCGGGCATGATGGCTCCTGACCTAGATGGCCATCGCCCCACGCCGCGCCGCGGTGGGGGCGCCGCGATGTGGTTTGCGCTCGCCTTGATCTCAATCGGTTTTGGCGTTGGCGGATGGGCGCTGTGGGCGCAGCGTCGCGCGGCCCAGTCAGCGCAGGTAGCCCAACCATCACCCACCGCCGTCGCCAGCGCGAACACGCCGGGTGACCTTGCCGTCGCTGCGCCAAGCGTCGCCGTCACGCCAGGCGGCGCCGCAGATGCGGCGATCGATGGCGCGGCCGTGACACCTGCGGCAGTCACGCCGACACCTAAGAAACCACCGTCGACGCGTCCCGGCACAACCGCGTCGCCCGTGACGACGACGCTACCCAACGTGCCCGCGCGCGCCAAGGTATCGGTCCGCGTCTACACCTACCCCGAGGGCGGCAACATCTATCTCGATCGGGCGTATCGCGGGCCCAGCGGCGTCACCATCCAGCTGCCCTATGGCACGCGCGGCACGGTCACGTGCCAAATGTTTGGTTATGCCGAAGGCACCGCCGCAATCGCGTTTGACGGCAGCATGGAATCGCTGTCGTGTCCGATGATTCGCCTTGGCGGCTGCGTCGAAGACATTAAGAATCCGTACGACAAGTGCCCGCCGGCGAGTAACGTGGCGCCTTAGCGCGGTGGTCGCGCAAAGGCGTGGTCACCAGGAAACGGGTTGGCCGTTTCACGCAGGTAGGTCTCGCTTGGATACGGCCGTGGGCGAGGCAGCACGCCGGCAGAAATGAGGCCTTGACGATCGTTATAGCGGATCTCGGTGGTGAGAAATGGCCTCGTTGAGTTGCGATGAAATTGTCCATAGGTCACAGATGAGTAGCGTTGCTCGCCGAACTCGGTGCCAAGGCCGCTGCGTTTCTTTGGTTCGGGTTGGCGATCGTAAGGTGCGTCGTACGCGCCGTCCGCTTCGGCTTCGGATTTGGCGACGCCGCTCCCAGCCGCGCCCGTGCTCGAGGGCGCCGAAGGTCGCGCCGTCACCTCGTCGCGCGACGAGCGATCATCTTTCAACTTGCCGTGGCGCCCGCCGTAGCCTTCTTCAGAATAGTAGTCGGGTTGTGGCACATACACCGGCGGCCTTGGCCGCGGCGCCTGGCGTTCGGCGAAGATCGCAACCGCGATGACGCCGACGTTGCGCGCCTTGCCCTTGCGCCCGGCGTACGACGCGCCAACGCTGGCAAAGCGAAACGCGGCGACATCGCTCATCGAGGTGCGAAAGCCGTCGACGGTGACATCACTGTACGGTTCAATAATGTAGCCGCGCTTGCGCAGGTCGCCGGCCTCGCCATCGATGACATCAAGGCCGTCGACGCTGATGAGCGCCTCGACGCGTTGGCCGAGTGGATTGCGCACCCGAATGGCGTAACGACCGCCCATGTCCCCCATAACGTAAAATTTGCCGCGGTGATGAAACGTCGGCAGCACCGCGCCATAGGCGTCGACCAGATCGACGTCGAACGTGGCAATCGCCGCCTCGTCGTAGTAGGGCGCGCTCTGGCCGCCAGATTGGATCGCGTAGCGATCGGCACTGGCCGCCGAAGGCGCGCCGCAGCCGAGCAGCGAGCCGATGACAAGCGCCGACGACAAGACGCGCGAACGCGGTCGGGGAGAGGCTAAGGGTGCTAGAGGCGAAGCGTCAGGAGACTTTGTTTTAGGCATGGTGATTTCAACGCGCCGCAACCGCCATCGATCTAATGAAATGCACGGGGGTGCTTGGGCTACGGGCAACGTTTCGCCGGCGGCGCGCGCGGAGCCGCAACGCCTGCGAAAAATCAAATGAAAATCAGCCAGATAAGCGTGCCCGCCCGGGCTCATGGCGTTTTGTCGCGGTTGCATATAGGCTTGCAGGCTGATGAGTAAGCAGCTTGCGGTAAGCGTCGTTCTAGGTCTGAGCTGGCTCGCCGCAGGCGCCTGCGTGGTGGGTGACTCAACGCCACCGGGCGTAACCTCGGATGCCGCCGGCGATGCGAGCGGCGATGGACCCCAGGGCGACGGGCCAGGTGACGGCAGCCAAGCCAATTGCGAACCGGCCCAAACGCCCGTCAACGGGCATCATAATCCTGGGGAAAACTGCCAGGTAGGCGGCTGCCACCTGCTCGGCAACACCGGCGCGGGTGCGCCGACGTTCTATGCCTCGGGCACGCTCTATAATGATGCCAACGGCACGCAGGCGGTCAGCGGCGCAACCATCGTGCTGGTCACCGGACCGGCGACCCGCAAGGTGGTCACCGCCGCCAACGGCAATTTCTATCTCGAAATCGTTGCCGCGGCGCCCTTCACCACCAAGGCGAGCAAGTGCCCCGATGAAACCCCAATGAATGCCGCGGCCAATACGGGTGATTGCAATAGCTGTCACCAAGTAGGCACGCAAGGGCGCATCCACCTGCCATGAGGATTGCCGGCGCGCCGGCGGGCGGGATGGAGCTGCGCGGTAAGCGCGTCGTCGTTGTCGGCATGGCGCAAACCGGCGTCGCGCTCGTGCGGTTCTGTGCCAGCCGAGGTGCGCACGTCATCGCCAATGACGCCAAGCCGCTGGACGCCCTCGCGGCCACGCGCGCACAACTGGCCGATGTCGAGGTGAGGTGGGCCGCGGGTGGCCATCCCGATGAGGTGTTCGCCGCGGCCGACCTGGTCGTGCTTTCGCCGGGCGTACCAAACCTGCCGGCGTTTGCCATCGCGCGCGCCGCCGGTGCCGAGGTGATCGCCGAGATCGAGCTGGCGTATCGCTTCTTGCACCCCGAGGCGACGCTGATCGCGATCACCGGCACCAATGGCAAATCGACCACCACCGCGCTCACCGGCGCGTTGTGCGCGGCGAGCGGCCGACCGACGTTTTGCGGCGGCAACCTTGGCAACATGCCCATGATCGACGTTGTCGCCCACCCGGCCAACGCCCCCGGCGGCCTCATCGTCGTCGAGATCGCCGCGTTCATGCTTGAGCATTGCACCAGCTTTCGCCCGCACATCGGCGTGCTCACCAACGTCACCGAAGATCATCTCGATCGCTTCGGCACCATCGAACACTATGCGCACATCAAGGGTCGCGTCTGGGATTTCCAACTCGCAAGCGACATTGCGATCGCCAATGCCGCCGACGCCTGGACCATGCGCGAGGCCGCGAGCAATCGCGCGCTGACGCAAGCGTTTGATTCGCGGCCCGGTGCCGAGGTGGCGCGCGGCGCGGCGCTTTCGGCCGATCGGCGCGAGTTCGTGCTCCGCTACGGCGTGCCCAATTTGCCTGCGGAGGAACGGCTGCCCGTAGATGATCTCGTCATCGTCGGCAATCACAACCTGGAGAACGCGATGGCGGCGTACTTGGCGGCGCGCCACGCCGGGGTTTCGCGCGAGGCCATCGTCCAAGGTGCACGCAGCTATCGCCCGCTGCCGCATCGCATGGAGCTGGTCGGCAAAAAAGACGACTTGTGGTTTTACGACGATTCCAAGGGCACCAATGTCGCCAGCGTCGCGGCTTCGGTGCGCGGCTTTCCGCGACCGCTCGTGCTCATCGCCGGCGGCGTCGACAAGGGCGGGTCCTACGAGCCGATGCTGTCGGCGCTCGCAGAGGTCTGCAAGGGCATGGTGCTCATCGGCAAGGCGGCGCCGATCATCGAGCAGGCGGCGCGCGACTTTGGCGTCGCGTATCCCGTGCGCCACGCCGCCACCATGCACGAGGCGGTGGCAGTCGCGGCCGATCTTGCCGGCCAAGGCGACGCGGTGGTGTTATCGCCGGCCTGCGCTAGCTACGACATGTTCGAAAATTTCGGCCACCGGGGACGCGTCTTTCGCGAGGCCATCGTCGCCGCCGGGGGCGTACGCTGTGACTGAGGGCCAGCCCGCCTAGCCAAAAACTTGCCGCGATCGGGGTTGCTCCTGATACTGGCTCGATGCCAACCCAGGGGCCAGCCGGCACCGATCCGCGAGGAGATCACGATTCGCGGGGGCTGCCGACGGCTGAGGCACCTACGCCCCTTGAGCTTGCGCTGGCCAACGCTCGCGCCAAGCGCAGCACGAGGCCGCGCGTGCGCGCCGCCGGCACCGGTACTGATTTTCGCCAGCAACGCGCGGCGGTGGTCGTGGGCACCCCCGCGCCGATGCCGGGCGTGACGCCGACGGCGGAATCGTCGAACAGGTCGCCGCAACAATTGCCACCTCGGAGCGTAGAGCGCCTTGACGGCGTGCAGCGGTTTGACAACGCCCTCCCCATGGCGCCGCTGGCGCAGGCCGAGCTGCTCGAACTCATCGATAGCATTCCCATCTTGCCGCACGAGGGCCCCGCGGCCGGACCCGTGGCCGCGCCGCGTATTGCCGAAGACAAGCCGCTCGACACCTGGCTGCTCGGCGCCGTGCTCGGGCTGCTGCTCATCGGCACGATCGAGATCTTTGCGTCGACCGCGCTGTCGTCGGCCGCGGGTGGCAACTACTTCCTCACCCGCCAGCTCATGTGGCTTTGCGTCGGTGGCGTGGGCATGTGGATCGCGGCCAATTTAGATCTGCGCTGGCTGCGCCGCGCGGTATATCCGCTGCTCTTCTTCGCGATCGCCGCGCTTTTCGCGGTGCTGGTGATGCCGCGCATCAACGGGGCCAAGCGGTGGTTTCTGCTCGGGCCCTTGTCATTTCAGCCGGTCGAGGTCGCCAAGCTCGCGCTCATCGTCTACCTCGCGCATTCGATCGCGCGCAAGGCGAGCAAGATCGAGACCTTCACCATTGGGTTTGTGCCGCATCTCATCGTTGCCTCGGTCATGATGGGCGCGTTGCTCCTGCAGCCGGATCTAGGCTCGTCGGTGGTGATAGGCGCCACCACGCTCGGCATGCTGTTTATCGCGGGCGCGCGCATTTCGTACATTATGACCGCCGTGCTCGTCGCGTTGCCGGTGGGCTATCAGCTCATCGTCGGCACGCCCTGGCGCATGCAGCGCTTCCTCGCGTATTTTAACCCCGAGGCGTTTTCCGACAGCGAGGCCTATCAGTTCTTGCAGGCCCGCATCGCGATGGGCTCGGGTGGTTTTTGGGGCGCCGGCCTGGGCAACGGACGGCAGTCGCTAGGCTACATGCCCGAGGCGCATAACGATTTTATTCTCGCGCCCATTGGCGAAGAGCTCGGCTTTCTCGGCATCGCGGTGGTGCTGCTGCTCTTTGTGGTGCTCATTTGGCGCGGCACCCGCGCCGCCCTGCGCGCCAAAGACGTCTTCTCGTCGTATCTGGCCTTTGGCATCACCATGCTCTTTGCGATGCAGGCCTTATTCAACGCGGCGGTGGTGCTTGGCCTGCTGCCCAACAAGGGCATTACGCTGCCATTTGTCAGCTACGGCGGTTCGTCGCTCTTGGCGACCATGGTGCTCGCGGGCATTTTGATCAACGTCGGGCGGGGGCGCGAGCACGCGGTGGCGCCAGCCAAGGTCGCCAATCACACGTCAGCGCGTCGCCGCCCGGTGCGCGTGCGCGTACGCGTGCTGTAGTCTGGCCGTAAGCTGAGCTACAGTGGGCGCGGATGGCAACGTTCGCGGAGCAGGTCGCGCAGCAGTGGTCGGCCTGGGACGAATTGCCCTCGGTGGCGACAGGCCTGTCCGCGCGCGCCGGCCAGCGCGAAATGTCAGTCGCGGTGGCGCAGGCCATCGAAGCGCGGCAGGCGCTCTTGGTCGAGGCCGGCACGGGCACCGGCAAGAGCCTGGCGTACTTGGTGCCCGCGGTGCTCAGCGGCAAGCGCGTGGTCATCGCGACGGCGACCAAGGCGTTGCAAGATCAACTGGTCGCACGCGAGTTGCCGCGCCTATGGCAGCTCGGCCTAGCGCCGGTGCCGCATCAGGTGCTCAAGGGCGTTGGAAATTACGTTTGCCAGCGGCGCTTTGCGCTCGCGGTGCTGGGGCGGCAGCCCGACCAGGTCGCGCGGGTTGACGACTTGCGCGCGTGGCATGCCAGCACCGCAACGGGCGACCTTGCCGAGGTCACCTGGCGCGCGCCAGGCGATCCGCGCTGGAGGGACGTCACCACCACCGCCGAGGCGCGGCTTGGCGCAAAGTGTCCGTTTAGTTCGACCTGCTTTGTCACCGCGGCGCGGCGGCAGGCCGAGCGCGCCAAGCTGATCTTCGTCAACCACGCGCTGTATTTTGCGGATCTGTCGTTGCGGCGCCGCGGCAGCCAGACCGCGCGCGTCGTGCCCGATCACGACATCGTGATCTTCGACGAAGCGCATGGGCTTGAAGAGGTGGCAACCGAGCATTTCACGCGCCGCCTGTTTGCGCCTGAGGTCTTTGAGTTCCTGCGCCGTGCCGCGGCAGAGGCGGCGCCGAATTTGTTTAGCGCAGCGAACGGGCAGGGTGCCTCCGGCGCGCTGCCTCACCTTAGCCATGCCGAGGCGGCGTTTCGCGAGCTATTTGCGGCGTATGCGGTGAGGCTGACTCAGGTCGCCGCGGCCGCGAGTGCGAGCGGTGGCGAGCGAGGCGATCGTGTTGATCGCCTCGAACTTCCCGCCGGCTTCATGGCGGCCAGCGCCGTACAAGCCGCCTACTTTGCGCTCGACACCGCGCTCGATCAGCTTGTCCGGTGGTCGGACAATTACGTCGAGGCCGCGAGCGCGGCGGGCGACGCGCCCAGCGAGGCCATCCTCGGCGCGGTGCGACGCGCGGCGCAGTGGCGCGACGACTTGGCGCTGCTGCACGAGCAACGCGACCCGGGCTATGTGTATTGGGCGCAGCGAGATCGGGGCGTCACGGTTGGCGCCTCGCCCATCGACGTCCGCGACGTGCTCGGTCGTCACGTGGTGCGGCAGCCGCAGGCAACGCCGATCTTTACCTCGGCCACCTTTACCGTGCAGCAATCCTTTGCGTTCGTGCGCGAGCGCTGGGGCCTGTTTGCTGACGACGCCCGCGAGCTGCTCGTGCCCTCGCCGTTTGACTACGGCACGCAGGCGCTGCTCTACATCGCGCGCGACTTGCCACCGCCAGGGCTTGAGGCTATTGGCGAGGCGGCCCTGCGCCGCTTGGCCGAGCTGCTCGCCATCACCGATGGTCACGCGTTTGCGCTGTTTACCAGCCATCGCTCGCTCGCGGCGGCGGCGGCGTGGCTGCGGACGCACGTCGATTATCCGCTGCTCGTGCAAGGCGAGGCGCCGAGCCCACAGCTCCTCGATCAATTCCGCGCCGTGCCGCGATCGGTCTTGCTCGGGACGGGGCAATTTTGGGAGGGCGTCGATGTGCCGGGCGCAGCGTTGTCGCACGTGATCATTGATCGCTTGCCGTTTGCGCCACCAACCGAGCCGGTAGCGCAGGCCCGCGCACGCCTCGCCGAGCAGCGGGGCGAAGATCCATTTGCCGGCCAGGCGCTGCCTGACGCGGCCATCGCGCTGCGGCAAGGCATCGGCCGCTTGCTGCGCGCCAGCGACGATTGCGGCCTCATCTCGGTGCTCGATCCGCGCCTGGTGACCAAGCAATATGGCCGCGTCTTCCTTGAATCGCTGCCACGCGAGCTGCCGCGCACCGCCGTCATCGAGCAGGCGCGACGATGGTGGCGCGATCGGCCGGGGGCAGCCACGGCCCCATCCGCGACACCATCTGATCCAGCGTCGCCGCCAGCGCCGCGGTGAGCGTGCGCCGGCTGACGGGATGAATAAAGCCATCGCCGAGCAGCTCAATGGTCGGCTCTAGCGCGAAGCGGCGGGCGAGCAGGCGCGCGTGTGGCACGGTCAGCGGGTTGCCGCCGACGTCGAGGTCGAGGGTTTGGTGACCATACAACAAAATATCAATATCGATGGTGCGCGGGCCCCAGCGCAGCTCGCGCGCGCGATCGCGGCCGAGCGCATGTTCGAGCTGCCGCGTGCGCAGCAGCAAGTCGGCTGGCGTCGGCACCTCCAGTGTGTCCGGTAACCGGACTAATAGCGCCGCATTAATATAATCGGGTTGGCGCGGGCCGCCGACCGCCGCGGTGCGATACAGCGACGACCGCGTCACCTCGCCCAGCGCGGCCATCGCGTCGGCCACCGCGTCAAAGCGCGCGATGATCGCGGCGTCGGCATCGACGTTACCTCCCAAGCCCAGCACGATATTGGTCATACGGGCGACGCGCTCGCGATCACGGGATTGGTGAGCGCGCCGATTCCTTGGATCTCGATGGTGACCACGTCACCAGGCGCCAAGTTGCCCACGCCCGCCGGCGTGCCGGTGGTGATGATGTCGCCTGGCATGAGGGTCATATGGCGGCTGGCAAAGGCAATCAGGGCGGCGACGTCAAACACCATGTCGGAGGTGTTTGAATCCTGCCGCAAGACGCCGTTGACGAAGGTCTTGATCGACAGGTTGTTGGGCGTAAGGCCCGCGACGATCGCGGGGCCGACGGGCGCAAAGCTGTCAAAGCCCTTGGCGCGCGCCCACTGGCCGTCGCTTTTTTGCAAGTCGCGCACCGTGACGTCGTTCATGCACGTATAGCCCGCCACGTGCGCCAGCGCGTCGCTGGCGGCAACGCGGACGCATTTGCTGCCAATCACCACCGCCAATTCGCCCTCGAAATGAACCTGCTCATAGGCCATGGGGCGCACGATCGGCTCGCCTGGTGCCAGCAGCGCCGAGGGTGGCTTGAGAAACATCAAGGGCTCGCTCGGCAAAGGCTTGCCCATCTCGGCGGCGTGCGCGCGATAGTTGACGCCAATGCCGATAATCTTGCTCGGCGCTATTTCCTTGAGCACAAATGGTGCGGTCGTCTTGGTATGAGCGCCCAGCGATGTCGTGGCCTGTGCCGAACTGTCGGCGGCGGCAGGGCCGGGCGCTCGTGGCCCGGTGAACCATGGCAGTTTCATGGCGTCAGCTTAGCGCGTTTGACGTTGCGGCGGTGCGGCCCGCGCCCGTACAATAGCCCATGGCCGACGAGCGCGCTGCCGAGGGACGATTGGTGCGCGCCGCCGTGATGGTGATCGACGGGCCCGATGAGGGTCAGCGGTTTTCCCTCGACCCAGGCAAGTCGCTGCGGATTGGCCGCGGCCTCGACAACGATGCGGTGCTCAGCGACAAGTCGGTATCGCGCAACCACGTCGAATTCATCGCGAGCGAGGCCGGCCTGGTCGCACAAGACCTCGGCAGCAACAACGGGACCATGCTCAATGGCAACGTCATCGTGGCGCCGACGCCGCTGGCCCAACACGATAAGATCGAGATCGGCTTCACGGTGCTGCGCGTCGAGCTGGTGCGCGAGGCTATACCGGAGCCCACCGGACAAAAAAAATTCACGCCACCTGTGGTCGAGCCTCGGCCCGTCGCGCCGGCGCCTCGCGCAAGGCCCGCGCCGGTGCAGGTGGTGTTGACGCCCACTGAAATGAAGGCGCTGCCGCTGCCCGGCATGCCCTCGGTGACCATGCCCGCACCCATGGCGATCCCCACACCGACACCGCGTGCGCCGCTCGCGCCCCTGCCACCGGTTGCGGCACGGGTGTTGACGCCACGCTCGCCGATGCCAGCCGTCCCCGGGGCGCCGCCGGTCTGGCCGATCGCAGCCGAGCCACCAGCGGCACCGCCGGCGCCCGCGCCTGCACCGGCCGCCACGAAACGCGCGCGCACCGATCTTGACGCCTTGCTCGATCCGGTCGTCGCTGAGCTACCGCCGACGCTGGCGGAGTCTGCGCCAACGCCAATGCCCACTGCCGCACCCGCGCTTGCCGACGTGCCGCTGCCAACGCCTGCGCTGCCGTTGCCGGCCGCGCGCCTGCTAGCCCCGCCACCCGCAGACGATCTGGCATGGATGGCGCTCGATGCCGGCGATAAGCTCGATCCGGCGCTTAAGCTGGGACGTAAGTCAGGAATTTCGCTGACGGCCATCGCGGTGGTGCTCGTAATTTTTGGCCTTGCCGCCTTTGTTATCGCCAAGGGCGGCATGGGCGGCGAGCCGGCCACCAACGCCGGCGCATCCGCGACATACGGCGATCCGGACGCGACGGGCAGCAAATCCGGGGACACCACGCCAAGCACAACGGCCGCGGGCAGCGACCAACGCAGCGCGGGCAGCTCAGAGGCGCAGCAACGCGCCTTGGTGCTCTACGGCAAACGCGAATTTGCCGGCGCGGCGCGCGCGCTTGCCGGCATTTCCGACCAAGCGACCAAGGAAATGCACCGCGACTTTTCGCAGCTGCAGACGCTGCTCGACAAGGCGACCGCGCAGGCCAGCCACGACATCGTGGTGGCGTTCGAGGCGCTGCGGCAGGCGCGCGAAATCGACAAGCGCTATGGCGCAGCCCATAGTCGCTGGCTCGATGCGCAGGCCATCGCGCATTTCGAATTGCTTGGGCGCAGCCTGCTGACGCAACAACGCTATGAAGACGCACGCGCGCTCGCTGACATTCTGGTGGTAGAGCGCCCCAAGGATGCGACGACCGCGATGTTGCTCGCCGCGCTAAACGACAAGGCGGCGGCGTTAATCAAGCAGGCGCGAGGGACGAAGCCCGCGGAGGCGCGCGCCTTGCTCGAACATGCCAAGGCCTTAGCGTCGAGTGGCAGCGACGCGTACCGTGCGGCCACCAAGGCGCTGGCCGCGCTTTGAGGTGGCGCGGCGGCCGGAGCTAGTCGCGGTTGCCACCGCCGCGCAGGCCGCGCAAACATGTGGCGCCCGCGCTTTGGCCGGCTGGCCACAGGCGCAAACATAACCGATCACGCGCGCCGGCGTGCCGACCACCAAGGCGTGCGGCGGCACATCGCGCGTGACGGTGGCGCCGGCGCCAACCATCGCGTACGCGCCGATGGTGACGCCGCACACCACGGTGACGCCGGCACCGAGCGTCGCGCCGCGCTCGACCAGCGTCGGCACAAAGGCATCGCGCTGCGGCCGCATCGCGCGCGGGCGCTTGACGTTGCTAAACATCACGCCGGGGCCAATAAACACCTCGTCGCGCAACTCGACGCCGGCAAAGATCGACGCGTGGTTCTGCACGCGACAGCCGCGTCCGAGCGTCGCGTCGATGTAGCAGCCGTAACCGATCATGCACGCCTCGCCGATGATGGCCGTGCGGCGAACGTGCGACTGGTGCCAGATTTGCGTGCCGCGGCCAATCCGCGCGCCGCGTTCGACCATCGCGGTTGGATGAACCATTACGGGCGGCCGCGCCACCGTGGGCTTATCGGGGCGGGTTCCCTTGGCGTGCGCGGCGGGCATGCCCTCATGTATCACAGTCAGATCCCCCGCGTAGAGTGAGGGTCGTGCCGCGTCGACCACCTAAGCAGGCCATGCCGCTGGCGACGCCACCCGATCTCGAGGGGCCGCTGGCGCCGATGAGGCAGGCCTTGGCGCTGCCGGCGGGCGCGTTGTGGCGTGCCGATGCGCGCGATCTACTCGGCTCGCTCGCCGACGCGTCGGTCGACCTCGTCATCGCCGATCCGCCCTATGCCATCGGCAAGGCGGCCTGGGACGTCTTCCCTTCGCTCGAGGCCTACGTCGAGTGGTGCGACGCGTGGTTGGCGGAGGTGCGCCGTGTGCTGCGGCCGACCGGCTCGGCCTACGTCTTTGGCTTCTCGGAGATCTTGGCCGAGATCAAGGCGCGCAGCCATCGCCGATTTGATGCCTGCAAGTGGCTTGTCTGGCACTATAAAAACAAGGCCAACCTTGGGCGCGATTGGGGTCGCTCCCACGAGTCTATCCTGCATCTACGGCGCCACGCGTGCCGCGGCATCCATATTGATGATGTCCGAATTCCGTACAATGAGCACACGTCGCGCTATCCGCAGCGCACGCAGGCGGTGAGCTCGCAATATGCGCGTCCGGTCCGACCGGCGGCGCCGCCGCGCGGCGATGACGCGCCGCCGCAGGTCGACGTGCCGCCGGCGCGCGAGGCATGGCAGCCTCATCCGCTCGGCGCCAAGCCGCGCGACGTGCTCGAGGTCGCCACCCTGTGTAATGGCACCGCCGAGAAGACCGCGCACGTCACGCAAAAGCCCGAGGCCTTGATCGCGACGCTGATGCGCGCGTCGAGCCGCCCCGGGGAGCTCGTCGTCGATCCCTTTTGCGGCTCCGGCACCACGGCCGCGGTCGCGATGTCGCTCGGGCGACGCTTCATCGTCGGCGATGCCAGCGCGCCCTATGTCGGCGTCGCGCGCGGGCGCTTGCAGGCGCACCAAAGTAAGTGAGACTGCCTCTTGCAAGTCACTGCGCAAGTTACAACACTGCGGCCCACCACCACTACGGGGTAAGGAAAAGGAGAAAACGATGGGACTATTTGGTGAACTTGCTGGACTTATGACGGGCGCGGCCGTGGGGATGATCATGATCCCCGTGACCGTGCTGCAATTTATCGCGTTCGCGTATTTTATTATTGTCGTCGACCGCCGCAACGATGCGAGCAAGAGCCGCGGCGACACGCAAGTGGGCATCAAGCTCGCGCTGCATGCCATCGGCACGCTCGGCGTCATCATCGCCAGCGCAGGCATTACCGTAATCTTGGCGTGGGCCTTGTCAGGCGGCGAGGGTGGCAAAGATATGGTCAAGAGCGGCCTGGCCATGGTGCTCGGCTCGGCAGGCTTTGTGTGGCTTACCCGCATGGCGTTGCAACAGACCAACAACGAGGCGTTTGCGCAAAGCGAGCGCTTCAGCCTCGGCGCGCTGGTCATTGGCTCGGGCATGGTGTCGATGTTCACGCTCATCGCGCTGCTCTTCATGCTTTTCTTCGAGGCAAAATGGAAGCAAGGCCCCGCGCAACTCCTCGCCGCGGCCGCGGTTTACGGCACGCTGTTTTGGTTTTCGCTTAAGTCGATGCTCGCGCGCCAAGCTGGCGCCGCGGCGTCCTATCAAGGCTGAGCGTTTGTCGGCGCGTTTCCTACATCGCGCCACACATCCATAAGTAGGGCGGCTGTTCGCGTCACAATGTGCCGCGCGGTTAACCACGCGCAAGTGGCCGCGCGGTATGATTTCCCACGATGAAACAGCTCACGTGCGGCGCGTGCGGCGCGACTCAATCTTTGGCTGATGGCGACCTGCCGGCTGGCGCAAAGGAGGTCGCGTGTCAGGCCTGTGGCGTTGCGATCGCGGTGCGTCCAATTGGTTTTGGTCCTGCGCTCGCCGCCTTTGACGCCGAAGATGGCGATGGCGACGATGTCCTTGATTTGCCAGCGCCTCGGCGCGCTTCACCGTTGGCCGGCGCGCCGACTGGCGCGGGCCAACCGCTGCCATCGCTCGGTCTTGAGCTCGATGCCTTGCAGGAATTGCCAACCGTCAACGAGGCACCTGCTAGCAACAAGACCGCGTTCGGCATCGCGACGGGGCCTGCGCCGCGCGATATGGGTGATTTGCCCGCACCGAAAACTGCCAAGACGGGCTTGTCGGCGCTCGCAGGCCTAGGCGATCTCCCCGCGCCCAAAGGGCCGGCCGCCGCGAGTGGACCGTTTGGCGACCTGCCCGCGCCCAAAGGCCCCGTCGGCAGCGGTGGACCGTTCGGCGATCTGCCCGCGCCCAAAGGCCCGGTCGGCAGCGGCGGACCCTTCGGCGATTTGCCCGCACCCAAGGGTCCCGTTGGTGGCGCATTTGGCGACTTGCCGGCGCCCAAGGGTCCCGTTGGTGGTGCGTTTGGAAATTTGCCGACGCCCAAAGGTCCAGTCGGGGGCGGAGGCATTGCCGATTTGCCCGCGCCTAAGGGTCCCGCCGGCGCTTTTGCCGATCTGCCGGCACCTAAGGCGCCAGCCGCCGCGCCGCCGCTCAATCTCGGCCACGCCGCGCTCGACATGCTGGATCTGCCAAGCCCAGCCGCGCCTGCCGCCAATTCGTTAACCCCAAAGCTCGAACAGGGCCTCACCGCCAAGCCGTCCGATCTTTTTGCGGATCTGCCACTGCCATCGCCCGCGGCGCCGCCGAAGGTAGCCAGTGGCGCGAGCCTCGATCTGCTCGGTGACTTGCCCAAGCCAATCTCGACGCACGCACCAAGCAGCGGAGGCGGCAAGGCGCTAGATCTCGACGATCTAGATCTGGAACAACCAAGTACGCCTGCCGCCACCGCTGGGGGCAAGGCCGAGCCGCTTGCACCGCCCCCGATCGCCAAACCCGCCGCGGGCGCCGCCGTGCCAAACCTCGACTTGGGTGATTTTGGCGGCCTCGATTTGCCAAGCAGCAGCGCGAGCTCGAGCAGCCAACCAAGTCAGCGTGCAGCCGCGGCCCAATCGGTGTCTGATGCGATGGCCTCAAATGCCGCCGCCGCGGCGTCCGGCGCGTCTGGCGCGTCGGTCACTGAGGGTCGCAACAAGACCGAAGTAGATTTCGGCACCTCGACCGACGACCTCGACCTCTCGCTTGGCAGCGACAAACAGGCCGCGCCTGCCTTTGGCATGCCGAGCAGCTCAACTAAATCCTCGGCCCCCGCGGCGAACCCCGACGGCCCTGCGACAAAAATTGATATTTCGTCAAAGAAAAGCAAGGGCGAGCTTACCAAGCGCGCCAAGCTCATCGCGGTCGGCGTGGGCGTTGCGGTGCTGCTCGTGATCAGCGGTGGGATCTACGGCTATCTCAAGTGGTCAGCGGCTAAGGAGCTCGAAACCAAGATCGCCAATCTGCTGGTGGACGCCCGCACCGAGCTGTCGCGCGGCAATACCGGTCATTGGGATAAGGCGGTGACCATTGCGAACGAAGTGCTCGCGCTACAACCAAACAATTCCGACGCGCTCGGCATCGCGGCGCAAGGCTTGCTCGCCGGTTATCTCGATGAAGGGGTTGATGGCGCGCGCAGGCTCGGTCAGGTCAAGAACCTGATTGCCAAGATGGGCACCGCCAAAGGCAACGACGTCGAAATGGCGCAGGCGCTCAAATTGCTTGCGCTCGATACCGGCCAAGGTGAACGCGCGTTGCAACGGCTCGAGACCGTGGTGGCGGCTGATCCAGGCAACAAGCAGGTGGCCTTGTATCAAGGCTGGGCGTATCTGTCGGCGCGCAAGTGGAAGGCCGCACAAGTCGCGTTTGAGCGCTCGCTGGCCGCCGCGCCCGAACGCCAAATACCCGAACTCATCGGCCGCGCCGAAGCCAAGGCCATGCTCGGCGATCGGGAAGGCGCGCGCGCTGATTACGCCAAGGTGCTGGAAAAAGATAAGGACCATATCGGCGCGCAGGTAGGCCTCGCCGCCGCGATGCCGCCGTCTGATTACGCGCGTCGCGAATCAGATCTCGTCGCGCTCTTGGCGCGGCCTGACATCGAAAAGGCCGATGCTCGCGCCGTGCTCAAGGCGTGGGGCCTGGCCGCCGACGAAGCGCTGCGCGCCGGCCGCCTCGAGGTCGCCGCCGATCGCTATCGCAAGGCGCTGGCGATCTCGGGTGACGATTTTGCGGCGACGCTTGGCCTTGCCAAGCTCGCGTTGCGACAAGACCGCGTCGACGAGGCCGAACGCCAGGTGTTGCGCGCGCTCGACCGCGACAAGGCCGATATTGCGGCGCGCATGTTGCACGTCGAAGTGCTCATCGCCAAGGGCAACCCCAACGAGGCCCGCGGCGTTATGGACAACCTAATCGCCGATGCGAACGCGACGACCAATGCCAGCATCAAGAGCCGCGTCTTGGTTTTGCGCGGCGAAATGCTCGAGGCCGAGGGCGGCAAGCCCGACGACGTCATCGCGCTCTATCAGGAGGCCGTCGCCACCGCCGAAACCGGCGACTACGGCCCACCTGTCGCGGCTGCCAACGGGCTAGGCAGACTCGCCGCCAAGGCCGACGCCGAAAAGCAACCCGAGCTCGCCAAGCAATATCGCGCCAAGGCCGAAGAATTCTTAACCGCCATCTCGAGCCTCGCCAACAACGATCCGGCGACGGCGCTCACGCTGGGCGTCGCCTATACCACCACCGGCGCGCCCGCGCGCGGCGAGGAATGGTTGCGCAAGGCGCTCGCCTCGCGCCCCGGCGACATCGAAACAAACTTTCAATTAGCGGTCGCGCTGTCGCGCCAGGGCAAGCGGCAAGAGGCCATCAACGTCTTCGCCAAGACCTTCGCGATGGACGGCTCGCGGCTCGACGTCGGGCTGCAATACGCGCTCGAGCTCGAGGCGGCAGCGCGCGATGGCGAGGCGGGCGATCTCTACGCTAAGCTCGTATCGTCGCGCGACGTAACGCTCGACATTCGCGCGCGCGCGGGGCGCTTTTGGGCGCGCCAAGGCGACATAGACAAGGCCAAGGAGCAAGGCGATCAAATTCTCGAGGTTGCGCCCGAATACCCCGCGGGCCTCTTTCTCAAGGCCGAAGGCCTGCTCAAGGCTGGCAAGCTCGACGAGGCGCGCCGCTTCTTCACGCGCGCCAGCGATGAAGATGGCGAGGCGCAATACTTTGACGGACTGGGACGCGCCTGCGAAGCGCTCGGCGCCGATGGCGACCTTCGCTACAAGGACGAAGCCATTCGCGCCTATGGCAAGGCCTCGGAGATCGATCCAAAAATGTTTAACTCGCTGTCGGGCCTGGGTCGCCTGCACCTCGAGCGCGTCGCCTTTGAGAAGGCGCTCGTGGCATATACGGCCGCCGAGACGCTGCTGCCGAGTGATCCCGGGGTGCTGTTTGGCAAGGGGGCGGCGCTGCAAGGCCTGCGTCGTTATCAAGACGCGCTGGCGGCGCTGACCAAGGCCGTGGCCATCACGCCGACCGCGGATGCGTATTACAAGATCGCCCAGGTCAATCGCGATCTCGAGCGCACCGCCGCGTCCGCCTCCGCGCTGAGCAGCGCGACGCGCATGGGCATCGAGCAGGAGACCAAGACCGGCAAGAAGGTCGAATGGTTGTCCGAAGCCATGTGGATGTCGGGCTTCCTTGAAAACCAGCTCGGCAACGACGCGTCCGCGTGTCGCGCGTGGAAACTCTTTATCGCGCGCAACCCCACCGAGAAGGCTCGCGTCACAGAGGCCACGCGCACCATGATGGGCTTTCGCGGCTGTCTGTAGTCGCCCGCCGTGCGGCCGCGCGAGGAATAGATCTGGGCCGCGAACGTTGGTAGGCTCTAGATGCGCGTGCATACGTCATTTGCCGCCCTTTGGCGCCGCCATGTTCCCTTCGCCATACGGCAAGAAATCGCGCGTGCGCGGCATGTCCCGCGATATCTCTGGCCGCGGCTGCATGCCACGCGCGTGTCACATCTAGATGACTTGCCGGTGGTCCTTGCCGCGCATCAGTCGCCGCTCAGGCGCGACTCGATGGCTAGCGCGTACGACCCCGCGTTGCAACGCGCCAAGGAGGCCAACGTCCGCGAAACGGTACGCCGCCTTGGTGGCGCGCTGCTCGCCCCTGGCGACGTGTTTTCGTATCACTGGTATGTTGGCCGCCCGACGTGGCTGGGCGGCTACCGCTATGGGTTGCAGCTACGCAATGAGGCGCCGAGCAAGGGCATCGGCGGCGGCAGCTGCCAGGTAACCAACCTGCTTTACTACCTCGCGGTCATCGCGGGCCTGGAAATTGTCGAACGCCATCGCCACGGTGTCGATCTGTTTCCCGACGATCACCGCACGGTGCCGTTTGGCTGCGGCGCCACCGTTTATTACAACTACGCCGATTTACGGTTGCGCAATCCGCACCCGTTCCCCGTCGCGCTACATCTCTTTATTCGAGATGGCGTGCTTCACGGGGAGGTGCGCGCTCGCAGCGAGGGCCGCTACCGCTACCGCATCGAAGAGACCGATCATCGCTTTGAACTCCGCGCCTCGGGTTGGTTTCGTTACAATGTCTTATGGCGCCTGGTGGAAACGCCTGACGGCACGCAGGTCCGCCGTGAGCTGCTGGCGCAAAACGTCGCGCGCTGCCTTTACGTCCCGGGAGGCGACCACTTGCTGCCCGCCACGACCTCCTCGACGTGACACCAGCGGCGCGCGGGCACTCCCTTGGCTACCGCCGCCCCGGCGCGCCGCAAAACGGGCCGATAACCCGTGCCACCGCTTTACATCATGGAAACGATCCATATATTAACGCCCTGCCGTAGGGGCGAAACCACCTGGAGGGGTGGCCGAGTGGTTTAAGGCAGCGGTCTTGAAAACCGCCGTATCTTTACGGGTACCGTGGGTTCGAATCCCACCCCCTCCGCGGAACTCACCTTTGCCTTCCCCCGCGGCGTTCTCTGACAATCGCATAGCCTAGCAAAACACGCAGATTGGCGTGGCGCATCACCTACGATGCGTTGCGCCTGATTGTGGATTTAGTTAATAATTCCATGGTCTTGGAGGGGTGGCCGAGTGGCTGAAGGCACCGGTTTGCTAAACCGGCATACGGGTAACTGTATCGAGAGTTCGAATCTCTTCTCCTCCGCAAAGTTCTGATTCTCGCTACAAATGGTTTCGCCTCGCTCGCAATTAACAGGCGTGGCGGGTATTAGGCAGGCGTCTCAACCAGGCAAGTTGGTTGCCGAGAGACGCGAGTATTTGGTTCCGTAGCTCAATGGATAGAGCACCGGCCTACGAAGCCGGGGGTTGGAGGTTCGAGCCCTCCCGGTACCACGATTGTGAACAAAGCGCTGGCCACCGCCCAGGATGAGGCCTTTATGCAGCTCGCGCTCATTGAGGCGCAGGCGGCGGGCGACATCGGCGATGTGCCTGTGGGCAGCGTCGTGGTCATCGACGGCGTCGTCATTGGGCGCGGCCGCAATCGCCGCGAGGAGCGCGGCGACCCGACGGCGCATGCCGAATGCGAAGCGCTGCGCGAGGCCGCGGCGGCGCTCGGTTCGTGGCGCGTCGAAGGAACGTTATACGTTACGCAGGAGCCGTGCACGATGTGCGCCGGCGCCATCGTCAACGCCAGAGTCAAGCGCTTGGTCTATGGCTGCGACAATCCCAACGCTGGCGGCGTCACGTCATTATTTGCGATTCCAAGCGACGCGCGGCTTAACCACCGCGTCAGCGAGATTATCGGCGGCGTGCTCGCCGATACGTGCGCTCGTACGCTGAAAGAATTTTTCGCTAAACTGCGCCAGGGTCCCGCCTACAAGTAGCTTGCCCGGTTGGCATTTCGCTCGCGGTTCGCCGGTTGCGCGCTGGTTGGCTGCCGACCGTTAATTTTTGCAGTTTGGTAAGTAAGTTTGGTTTGGTTGGTTCCCGTTAGTTTCTGGAGAAGTGTCCGAGTGGTCGATGGTGCCTGATTCGAAATCAGGTGTACGAAAGTACCGAGGGTTCGAATCCCTCCTTCTCCTCCAATATTGAATCGGCACATACATGCCGACCCGAAGCATGCAGCGCTGCCGTAAATGCATGAGCGAAGTCAGCTTGCGAGAGGTCAAGGAAGCAAGGTGAGGCGATGAGGAGTTACCTCTTTTTACCCAGAGGGTAATGACGAATCGCCAAGCCACCGCTGACGCCTCGGATTCTGTAGTCTGTATGTATGAGCGAAGCTGGATTGGTTGAGGTCAAGGAAGCAAGGTGAGGCGATGAGGAGTTACCTCCCTGGTAATGACGAATCGCCGAGCCGCCGCTGACGCCGAGATCAACCAATCCAGCGAGCGAATGGAGAGGTGACCGAGTGGCCGAAGGTGTACGATTGGAAATCGTATGTATCGAAAGGTACCGAGGGTTCGAATCCCTCTCTCTCCTCGAGGGCAAAGCGACCGCAAGTCCACGAGATTTTGCGGTAAAGCCAACAGCACGTAAAAAAGTGGCGATTGGTTTTTGCCGGGTGTTTTGCAAGTGGTATATGCGACTTGGTCCTGGGTGACACGACGCCTGTGAACTCCGCCAGATCCGGAAGGAAGCAACGGTAGCGGGAAGAGTGGGTATCCAGGGCCACTACTATTTTGTCGGGTTGCTGACGATTCGCCGCAAAACGCCGCGAAGCGCAAAGAATGACTCGCCGGCGTCCGCCCATCTGACGTAAATTGGCCGCGACGTCATCGCGGCGTCGGGCAGCCATGGCGAACCAGCAACCCCCCGGTGACGCATCGCGGTTTGATGACCCGCCGCGCGCGCGCGCGTCGACATCGTCGCCACCACCCTTGCCAATCGCGACCCGACCGCCACATCCGCCGCTGCAGCGCACAAAGCGAGGCGAGGCCTTCGGGCCGTATCGCGTCTTCGAGCGGCTCGGCGCCGGCGGCATGGCGACGGTTCATCGCGCCTACCACCAACCAGACGGCGGGCCGGTGCGTGAGGTGGCGCTTAAGCGCTTGCTGCCTCATCTCGCCGATGACGAGAGCTTCGTGCGCGCCTTCGTGCGCGAGGCCAAGCTGGCGTCCCTGCTCGAGCATCCGGGCATCGTCAAGATTTACGAGTTGGGGCGAGTTGGCGGCACCTACTTCATTTCCATGCAATACGTGGTTGGGCACGATCTGCGCGGCGTGCTGCGTCAGGCGCGTCGCATCGGCCGTCAGCCGCCACTTTCGGTCGCGCTGTGCTTGGCGCAGCAAATGTTGCAGGCGCTCGACTACGCGCATCGCAGCCGCGATCTAACCGGCGAGCCGCTGGGCATTGTGCATCGCGACGTCTCACCAGCCAACCTCTTGGTCGATCAACAAGGCCACCTGACGATGATCGATTTCGGCATCGCCAAGGCGCAGACGCAGCAATTTCTTACGCACACCGGTCGGGTCAAAGGCAAGCTGGCCTATATGGCGCCCGAGACCGCGATGGGGCAGGCCATCGACGCGCGGAGCGATATTTTTTCGGCGGGCATCGTGCTGCACGAGCTGCTGACGGTGCGCCCGCTCTTTGCCTGCAAAAACGAATACGAGACCTTGCAGAAACTTCAGCGCTGCGACGTGCCGCCCCCGAGCACCCGCAATGGCGCCGTGCCACCCGAACTCGACGCCATCGTGCTCCGCGCGCTCGCCAAAAAACCGAGCGAGCGCTTTGCCACCGCGAGCGAGTTCGCGCACGCGCTCGCCGATTTTGCCGCGCGGCGACGCCTGCGCTCCACGCCGCTTGAGGTGCAGCGCTGGTGCGAGTGGTTGTTTTCGGAGATTGGCCACGCTGCAGGCACCAATGAGGCGATCGGCCTTTCGCCTGAGACCACGCAATGGCGCCGTCCGACCGCGACCTTGGCCAACGCGTACGCCGAGCTGGTGCCTCACAACGATACCGACGAAATCGACGTAATCGTCGAGGAACTCTGGGACCGCCCGCAGCCGCTTGAAGCGGTGCCGGTCGTGATCGATGACGTCCCTGATGTCTCGAGCCGCGTTGCCGCGCCCGCAGAACACGCCCCCAAGGTGGTCGCCGATCGCGACCCGCTGAAGGGCGTCGCCTCGGCGCGGGCGCGCACAACCTCGCTTTCGCGCGGCCTTTTGCAAGGTTCGGGCGTGGTCGCGAGCAGGCCTATGGGCGCCAGCAGGGCGCGCCGGATGGCCGTGATGACCGCCCTGCTCATCCTCGCGGCCGCCGCCGCGGGCGCGTGGCTTTATTTGCGACAGGGCTAGCCGGTGGAGCGGGGGCCATGGTGCAGGCGCTGGCGCCGCATGCTACATATTGGCCCGGGCTGCCGCCCTCGGCGGTTGGGAGTTTCATGTCGTATTTGGTCCTTGCGCGAAAGTATCGCCCGACAACCTTTAGCGAGGTCGTGGGGCAGGATCACGTCACCCATACCCTGATGAATGCGTTTTCCGCGGATCGCTTGCACCATGCGTTCCTGTTTTGCGGGCCACGCGGCGTCGGCAAGACGACGCTCGCGCGTATCTTGGGCAAATCTGTAAACTGTGAAAAGGGCCCGACCGCGACGCCTTGTGGAAGTTGCGCGGCGTGCGCGGGCATCGCCGGCGGCAACGCGGTGGACTACGTCGAGATGGACGGCGCGAGCAACCGCGGCATCGATGCCATTCGCGAGCTCACCGAGGCGGTGCGTTATCAGCCGGCCATGTTTCGCAAGAAGGTGTACGTCATCGACGAGGTGCACATGCTCACCACCGAGGCGTTCAACGCCCTGCTCAAGACGCTCGAGGAGCCGCCGCCGCACGTGAGCTTCGTGTTCGCGACCACCGAGCCCCACAAGATTCCAAATACGATCTTGTCGCGTTGTCAGCGCTACGATTTTAAGCTGGTGTCGGCAACGCAATTAGCCGCGCACCTGCAAGGCATTTTTGCCAAAGAGGGGCTAACGGCCGCGCCTGGCGCGACGAGCCTGATTGTGCGTGAATCCGGTGGTTCGGTGCGCGACGCACTTTCGCTGGCCGACCAAGTTATTTCCTATGTTGGGGCAAAGCCGCTCACCGAGGCCAACACCGCTGAGGTCCTAGGCGTCGCCGATCGCGCGCTCATCTCGGCGTTAATGCAAGCGATCGCCGCAAGCGATGCCGCGGCGGCGCTCGCGGCCGTCGATGCGGCATGCGCGCGTGGCATCGACGAGACGCAGGTCTTGCGCGCGTTAGTGCGCCACGTGCGCGATGCGGCGATCATCGAGGCCGCGCCTGGTGCCGGCGCCAGCCTGGAGCTTGCGGCGGAAGACCTCGCCGCGCTCAAAAAACAGGCGTCGGCGCTCGGTGCGCTGCGCCTGCAACAAATGTTCGATCGCCTGATGGCGTGCGCCGATGCCATGCCACGCGCGAGCAGCCCGCGCTATGTGCTGGAGTTTGCGCTCATTGAGCTGGCGACGGCGGAAGACCTTGTGCCGCTTAGCGATTTGCTTTCGCGGCTGCAACAAATGGAGCAGCGCTTGCTGCGCGGCGGCGCTGGTTCGCCTGGGCCGAGCGGTCCGGCGGGGCCAACCGGGTCAGGCAGTGGCGGCAAACCCGCGGCGAGCGCAACCGCGCCCGCGCCAAAGCCGGCCCAGTCGCCTGCGGCACCCACCGCTGCTCCCGCCCCGCGGCAAGCTGCGCCAACGCCAGCGGCCGTTCCGGCATCCCCGGTTGCCGTTGCCGTTGCCGTCGCCACGCCAGCCGCAAGCGGCGAAACCGACGCCAGCGCGCGCTGGGAGCGGGTGCTGGCCCACCTCGACGAAAAGCGCAAGCTGTCGTTGCTCGGCTATTACCAACATGGCCGCGTGCTGTCGTGGAACGCCGGCGAGCTGGTCGTGGGGTTTGCCGAGGAGTTTCGCACCCTAGGCGAGCTCGCCAAGGAGCGCGAGTCGATCGACGAAATGCGCGCCGTCATGACCGCCTTTACGGGTCAAGCCATCGACGTCGTGGTGCGGCTGCTGTCAGCCGCCGAATCGGCCGCGCTGCCGGCGCGCTCGATGCTGGAAACCAAGCAGGAGGCCGACACCGGCGAGCGCAAGCGTCGCACCGAAGAGGCCGCGGCGCACCCCATCACCAAACTTGTGCTAAGTAGCTTTGGCGCGACGATCAAGGAGATAAAAACCGATGTCTAAAGGCAATCCATTTGGCGGCGGGCGCATGCCTGACCTCAATCAACTCATGAAGCAGGCGCAGAAGCTGCAAGCCGACGCGGCCAAGGCGCAAGAAGAGCTGGTGAATCTCACCGCCGAGGGCGCCGCCGGCGGTGCCATGGTGACGGCCACCGTCAACGGCCATCACGAGTTGCTAAAGCTCACCATCGACAAGGCCGTGGTCGATCCGAGCGACATCGGCATGCTGCAAGACCTCATCACCGCCGCGGTGAACCAGGCCAACGCCAAGGTCGGCGAAATGGCCAAGACGCGCATGAATTCGCTGATGGGCGGCATGCAAATCCCCGGCATGTAGCCCGCGCCGCGCGAAGCACCATGGCCGATCCAATCCGCGTTCTCGTACAGCAGCTGGCGCGCCTGCCCGGCGTCGGCGAAAAGAGCGCCACGCGGTTGGCGTATCACTTGCTGCGCACGCCTGACCTTGCCAGTCGCCTCGCCTTGGCCATCGCCGATGTCACGCAAAAAATTGGCACCTGCGCCACCTGCATGACGCTCTCAGACACCGATCCTTGCGCGTTTTGCGCCGATGGCGCGCGCGACGGCAGCATGGTGTGCGTCGTCGCCACGCCGGCCGACATCGCGGCCATTGAGCGCGGCGCACATTTCCGCGGCCGCTACCATGTGCTGCATGGGCTGCTGTCGCCGCTTGACGGCATCGGTCCTGACGAGCTGCGCATCGGCGAGCTGTTGCGGCGCGTCGGCCAGGACCAAATCGCCGAGGTCATCTTGGCCACCAACCCCAGCGTCGAGGGTGAGGCCACCGCGATGTATATTGCCAAGCTGCTCGGCCCGCTGGGCATCGTGGTGTCGCGCATCGCCACCGGCATGGCCGTGGGCAGCGAGCTCGAATACACGGATCAGGCGACGATCGCCCGCGCCATCGCGCATCGCGCGCCGGTGTAATGCCCGCCGCGAACCCCATGCGCGTACACATGTGCCACGTAGGGTTACATGTGCCGCAAATCCGCGCTCTTATATAGCGTTTGCCGCGGCTCGGCGGGTGCTTAAAGGCCCCCGGCCATTGAATCTTAGAACGCGCGTTTGCTAACTTTGATCTGTTGCGGATTGTGGTGAGGGCTAGGCCCTTGCCGCACGTTTTGGGACGTAGGTACGAAGGCTAAAGGAGCCGGGCAAACATGGCCAATCAACTTGTGATGTACGAAGAAGAGCTGACGCTAATCAATACGATTTGCGCGGCGCTTCAGCGCGACTCAAACTCCAAAGCCGTCTTTGTCATCGACAAAAATGGCCAGGAAATCTCTCACGCCGGCGACGTCGAAGAGCTCGACGTCACCTCGCTGTCTTCGCTCACCGCCGGCAACGTCGCCGCGACCGGTGGCATCGCCCAGCTGCTCGCCGAAAAAGAGTTCACCGGCCAGCTCCACGAGGGCGAGCAAACCAGCATCCGCATCTCCATTATCGGCCAGCGCGTGATCTTGCTCATCGTGTTTGATCAGCGCACCTCGCCAGGCTTAGTCCGCCTGCGCGAGAAAAAGGCCTCCAAAGAAATCGAGCTCGTGCTCGAGCAACTAGTGAAAAAGAGCGCCGCCAATTCGCAACCTTCGGTCTTCGCCGAAATTACCGATGCGGACATCGACAACCTTTTTAGCGAGTAGGGGAGCAGTAAAACTACCATGAGCTTCATCAACTACTCGTCGCGCGAGATCAACTGCAAGATCGTTTACTACGGGCCCGGCCTGTGCGGCAAGACCACGAATTTGCAGTACATCTACAACAAGACCAATCCCGAGGCCAAGGGCAAGATGATCTCGCTCGCGACCGAAACCGAGCGGACCTTGTTCTTTGACTTTTTGCCGCTATCACTTGGCGAAATTCGCGGCTTCAAGACGCGTTTTCATCTCTATACCGTGCCGGGCCAGGTGTTTTACGACGCCAGCCGCAAGCTCATCCTTAAGGGTGTCGACGGCGTGGTGTTTGTCGGTGATTCACAGATCGAGCGCCAAGAGGCCAACATCGAGAGCCTCGACAACCTGCGTTTCAACCTTGAGGAGCAGGGCTATAACCTCGACAAGCTGCCCTACGTGGTGCAGTACAACAAGCGCGATCTGCCCAACGCGTCGCCGCTCGAAGAGTTGCAAGAGATGCTCAACCCCACCAAGGTGCCCGAGTTTGAGGCGTGCGCGCCCAAGGGCATCGGCGTGTTCGACACGCTCAAGGCCGTGGCCAAGCTGGTGCTGCAAGAACTCAAAAAAGGTAGCTAACATATGATGTCAGGCGGCGATCACTCCCGAGGCACTGGGCAACGTGGCGACGACGCGGCTTGGATGCACCGTCCGCGCCTGCGCGAAGACTTGCTGGCCGAGGAGATCGAAGACGGCGGCGAGCAATTTGTCGATCTGATCGATCCCGACACCGGCGAGGCGACGCGGCTGTATTTTGTCGAATATAGCCTGGCGTGTGGCATGGATGGCCAGCGCGATCTGGCGTCGCTCTCGGCGTGGGCCAAGCAAGAGCTGGGGCTTACGCCGTCTGAGGCCGAGGTGCGCGCGGTGATCGCGGCGCTTGGGCAATTCGGCTATCTCGACGAAAGCGACGTCGCGGCCTCGCCCGCCGCGCCACGCGACGCTGGCGACGAAATCTCGTTTGCCGATGTCGCGGCGCCACCGCCGGCTACACCCAAGAGCGGCCCGACCGCGTCCATGCAGATTGCCGTGCCGCTGCCCAATGCGGCGGCGCTGCGGGCCATGGAGGCGCATAACGAGTTTGACCAGGGGACCGCAACGTCGGTGGCGGCGGATGACCTCGTCGCCGCGCTCGCGACCAATCCCCACATGGAAGCGTTGGCGCCACCGCTGACGAGCTCGATGTCGGCCCCCGCCATCACGCGAACGCGTACGTCGACCGCGACGCCCGCGCCGATCTACGGATCTGGGGACGCTAGCGAAGACAAGCTACGAGATGTTCCCGAAGGCTTGGTGAGAGGCGTTGTTGCGGCGAGGCCGCAAGCACCAGACGCGGTCGAAGAATTTGAACTCGGGCACATGACGCCGCTGGCCTCGGGGTACGGGGACGCCTTTGGTGCGGGGGTTAATTTTGATCTCGGCAATGCGGGCGGCGTCGCGACGCCCGCGGCGAGCACATCGGCCGCGGCTGAGGCCGATGCCTTTGGACTTGGCGCGCCGGGCGCGGCAGCCTCTGAGACGCCGGCGGTGATGGAAGTGCCGGTCGCCACCGCGGTCTATGCGCCGCAAGTTGACAAGAGTTATGAAGATCCGTTTGCCGAGCCAACCGCCGCGCAGGCCGAAGCCTCGTCGCAGGCTGATACGTGGGTCGCCGCCGCGCCGCAACCCAGCATGCCTTCGGGCGATTCGTTCGACGGCATGCTAGATGCGGCCGCACCGCGTTCCAAGCCCGCAGCTTTTGGCGATGCGGCGCCGTCGGCGCGCAGCCTCGACCTCGACGCCGAAGACGACGCCTTTGAGACGGACACGCCTGCGGTGGAGTTTCACGACGTACTCGCCGGCATGCCGCCGCGGCGTTCGTCGCCGTCGTCGATACCTCCTGCCCGGCTCGAGTTTGGCGACGACAAGACCATCACCTCGCCCGAGGACGCGCCCGCAGGCGTGCAACCACGCCTCGCCCAGCAATCACTGCTCGACGATGACATGACCGTGAGCGCGACCGACGTGCAGCAGGCGGTGCGCAAGTCGCAGATGATGCAAATTCCCTTGCAAGAAGCCGACGACGTCCTCGACATGGAGGTTGCCGACATGACGATGATGGCGCCGCCGCCGGCCGCTCGCGCGGCTTCGGTGCTTGGTGCCGATCGCGGCAATGACGACCCGACGATGGCCTTTGTCGATGACGACGATTTTGTTGAGACGCCCGCGGCGATTGGCACGGCCGCGACCATGTACGCGCCACCAGTTGCGCTGCCATTGCCCGCCCATCCGGTACCCGCGTCGTCGCGTCAGCCCGCCGCCGCGGTTGGCGCGCCGACGCATTCCGCCGCGGTGAAAATAGCGGTCACGGTGGCCGTCCTCGCGGTGCTCGCGGTGGCAGCCTTTTTCGTCTACAAGAAACTCGTGCTCGACAAGGCCAAGCACACCGGCGACTCGGCGCCGCAGCTTGCACCCCAGCCGGCCGCGCCGCCTCCTCCACTGACCGCGCCACTCGCGGCCGCGGTGCCAACCACAACCAAGCTTATGGCCGCGCAAACCGGCAAGGTGGCCGTCAGCGCCGCGGTAGGCGCGCCCGTCAAGGCTGGCGACGCCATCGCCAAGCTCGAGGGCTACGCAAAAATTGAGAAGCAGCTCGGATCGGCCACCGAGGGCCTCATCTACGACATCGAGAAGCGCTACCCCGCCGACATTCGCGCCTTGCAAGATAAACAAAAGGCCGCCGAGGGCGCCGCTAATGGCCCGCTCGCGGCGCAGCTTGGCTCGCAAGTGCAAGCGCGCCAAGCCAAGCTCGACGATGCGGTCAAGCGCCGCGACGCAATCGCCGCGCAGCTTGCCGCGTTTGTTGTCAAGGCCCCGGCCGATGGGACGGTTTCCCAGGCGGCCAAGGTTGGCGATACAGTTGCGGCAGGCGATGCGCTAGTTGAGCTGCAGGTGACGCCTTCTCATACCCATACCCTGACGCTCCCCGGGGGCGCCACGGCGGCACGCTATCAAGTTGGAAGCAAAACGACGTTGCGCGGTGCCGACGGCGGCGCCGCCTATGAATGCGACGTAGTCGCCATCGAAGGCCAGGCGCTGCAGCTTGCATGCACCGGCCCTGAAGTTGGCGCCGGCGCCAGTGTCATCGTGCCGCGCTAAGAAACCAACCGGCAGGTGGGCGCACGTTTCTTCCGCGAGCATAAATTGCAGGGCGGTGTTCGTGGCACCGAGGGATGTGGATACCACAGGCGTCTCGCTGCGCCCCGAGGGTCGCTATCTGCGAGCAGGAAGACACGTGCGCCCACCTGCCGGTTGGTTTTGCGTCGTGGAAGCATGTGGTCGCGCGCCGCTGACTTAGCGGCGGTTGCTGCCGCCGCGGCGTGAGCCGCCGCGACCGCCACGGCTGCGAGTGCGGTTACCACCGCCGCCGCTGGTGCCGTCGGCACTCTCGCTGCTCTGACCGCCAGCGCTGCCGCCTTGGCTAGGCAGCTTTTTTTCTGACGCGATGAGCTCGCTCGACATCTTGCCGGCGATGCGATACTGGTCATAGCGCCAGCTTTTTTGCGGCACCAGCGCGATCGCCTTTTGGAATTTCTTTTCGAGAAAGTCGAGGTATTCGCGCTCGTCGCGCGTGATGATCTCGACGACGCGGGGATGGCATTCAATTTCCAGGCGCTCGCCGTCGGCCAATTCGCCGTGGCGGCGCACTTCGCGCAAGACCTCGTAGGCCATGGTTTCGGTCGACTTGACCACGCCGGCGCCCTCGCAGGTGGGGCACGGCTCGGTGAGCACGTGGTGCAGCGATTCGCGGGTGCGCTTGCGCGTCATCTCGACTAGGCCGAGCTCGCTGATGCGGGTGAGGTTGCAGCGCGAGCGGTCTTTTTGCAGCTCGCCGGAAAAGGCCTCCCAAACCTTGCTGCGATTGCCCTCTTTGGACATGTCGACAAAGTCGACGACGATGATGCCGCCGATATTGCGCAGGCGCAGCTGGCGCGCCACCTCGGCGCTGGCCTCGAGGTTGTTGCGGGTGACGGTTTCTTCGAGGTTGTCGCTGCCGACGAAGCTGCCGGTGTTGACGTCGATTGCGGTCAGCGCCTCGCCCTGGTCAATCACCAGCGAGCCGCCGGATTTCAGCGGCACGCGGCGCGACAGCGCGGTGCGCAGCTCGGGCTCGATTTGATATTGGTCAAAGATGGCGCGGCTGCCCTCGTGGCGGCGAATCTTGTCGACAAAGCGCGGCAGAAACGCCTCGGTGAAGCGGCGCACGCGCTGATATTGCTCGGCGTCGTCGATGACGATGGCCTCGGTGTCTTCGGTGAGCAGATCGCGCACGGTTCGCAGCGGCAGATCGAGCTCTTCGTGGATGAGCCCCAGGCCATGTTGGTTTTGCCGGCGCTGCACGATGTCGCCCCATAGCCGCGCCAGGTAGTCGACGTCGTCGATGATTTCTTGGTCCTTGGCGCGCTCGGCGGCGGTGCGCACGATAAAGCCCGAGTCGCGCGGTCGCGCCTGGTCGACCAGGGCGCGCAGGCGCTGGCGTTCGCTATCTGAGCCAATGCGGCGCGACACGCCGACCTGATCGACGCCCGGCATGAACACGCCGTAGCGCCCCGGCAGCGAGACAAAGTTGGTGACGCGCGCGCCCTTTTGCGCGACCGGGTCTTTGACGACCTGGCAGATCACTTCGTTGCCGGGCTTCAGCAGCTCCTCAATGCGGCGGTTGGCGCGGGCCTCGCGCTTGCGCCGGGAATCGTCGCCGACGTCGGCGTCTTCGAATAGCTTGCGCTCCTCGCCCGAGCCGAGCACGTCGGCGACAAAGAGAAACGCCGAGCGTTCGACCTTGGGCCCGAGCTCGACGAACGCCGCTTGCATGCCAGGCAGCACCCGCTGGACGCGGCCGCGGTAGATGTTGCCCACCATGCCGCGATCGCGTTTTCGCTCGACAAAAAATTCACGTAAGACGCCGTCCTCGATCACGCCGACCCGGGTCTCGGGGCCTTCGGAGTTGACGGCAAGAAGTTGCCTAGAAATGGGGCTCATAAAGCAGCGCCAGTATTACCCCGGACCGCGGCCCAAGGGGGAGGGGGCGGCGTAGTAAATCAGGCGGCGATTGCGCTAGCGGGTGGCGGCTTGGGCGGTCTGCGCCGCGCTGTCAGGCTTGTCAACCGGCTCCGGATCTAGGTTCCACGTGCGTGCCGGCCCGAGTGTTGAGTTGAAGTTGTAAGCAAACCATTGGCCTTTATAAAACTGGATAGTCCGGTTGCTTGGATTGCCAATCTCGTCAACCTTGTCGAGATGAGCTTCGACGATGACGGCAAACTCGCGGGCCTCGGCGGGGCTTAGTCGCATCTGCGTAATCATGGAATCAAAGGTAATACCCGGCCGTAGCTTTGCCGATATGGCAGCTTTTGCGGCCTTATAGGCCTTGCCGGAGACGGGATGCGGTGCGCTTTCAACAACTGGAGCGCCGGCCGTAAACTTGGCTGGCAGTAGCGGTAACTTGCCGGCCTCTATCTCAGCGTCGTAGGGAGAGCGAAATGAATAGCGCGTAGTGATAATGGCCGACTCTTTCGTGTCGGTGCCGGTCTGAACATCGATCGCCAAATCGTCGTTGAGCCCGCTTACGTCGGCGCTGGCGCGAAAGCTGCCGGTTTCAGCGTGCGCGTCCATCCATTTACCCGTCTCTCCCGTCGTCATGTTGACGACGCGAAATTTGGATCCGGGAGGGATGGCGTTGACGCCGCCGCGGAGAACGACGCGCGCCTGTTTGCTGATCGAGCCCTTGCCGCCGCGTTTGCCTTGTTGACCCTGGCCTTGGTCGCCACCGCCAAGCGTTGGATAGTGCGCCGGTGTGACGCCAACGACGTTTGCATTTAGGTAGGGCGCAAAGTCGCCGGCTAGGTCGCCGCCTTCAGCAGAAAAGACGGGGAAGGCGCCCGAGGTGTCGAGCTTGTAGCTGCGCGGCTTGCCCTTGGCCTTGACGATGCGCGTGTATTTCGTGCCAACGTGGCCGACGTCATCGGAGGTAAAGACCATCGCCATAGGCTTGTTCGCGGGTTGCGCGATATCAAATTGTTTTTGGCCGCCCTTGCCGACGCGGTCTAGCGGCGTCGATTCGGTCATCTTTTTGCCAGTCATAGCGGTTCGAACGCTTCCTGGCGTGAGCGGCTTCATTTTCCCGGTCGCATCAAATTCGCGCTGTGACAGGTCGATGCCTTTCGTCGGCGTGTCGTGCAGCGCGACGCCTTCGCCGTAGTACTCGTCGACCTCAACCATCACCGGGTCGACGCGAGGGGGGTTGTTTTGGATAGTCGCCGATTCGGCGCGATAGGTCGTGAGCTTATTACCCTTGGTCACCCGCATGCGCGCCGGCTTAAGCGGCGTGCCGGTCGCCGGGTTAAGGCGATTACCCGTCTTGGCCGGCTTGCCTTTACCCTGTTGCGCTGGGCTACCGGCAAAGGCCGACGAAATTGTGCTGACCGAGAGGAGGGAGGCAAAGATAATACGGGAAAGTTTTGATTGCATGGCGGGCTACACAGCAACATTCATGCCGGGCGTTTAGCCCGCCAAAAGCGGCTCCAGACGCCTGGGAGTAAGGCAGGCCGCGCCTCATTTGGTGCTCGCTGTCACCAGGCTGGGGAGGGTAAACCCCCACCGCGAGGTGACCGCTTAGCCAAAACTTGGGGCCCCGTGCGCCAGGTCGTAGAGTAATCCCGCATGAGTCCCCGCGGCGAAACCTCCACCGAAGAACGCCAGGCCATCGAGTTTGTCCTCGACCTTGGCCGCGTGCTGCACCGTTATGGCACGCCGGCGCACCGGCTCGAAGACGCGCTGCAAGTGGTGTCGCGCAAGCTCGGGCTATCGGCCGACTACTTTTCGACGCCGACCGCGCTCATCGTCAGTTTTGGCAAGCCGAGCGACCTGCGCACCACGATGATGGCAATGGATGCGCCTGAAAACAATATGGATAAGTTGGCGAAGGCCGATCGCCTTGCCGACCAAGTCATCGCCGGCAAGGTCGACGTGGTCGACGCTACCGCGCGGTTGCACGATATCGAACGCGCGCCCGACGAATGGAACGCGCCGACGTCGATCGCGGCTTATGGCGCGGCGGCGGGCTCGGTCGCGGTGCTATTTGCCGGCGGCTGGCGCGAGGTCGTGGTGGCGACGTTTATCGGCACACTGATCGGCGGGCTCGAGCACCTGATGTCGCGCGACCGCCAGCGCCTACAAATCTACGAGCTGGTGAGCGCGGTGATGGCGGCGCTCGTCGCGGGCGCGGCGGCGCGCCTGTGGCCGATGTCGAGCTCGCTGGTGACCATGGCCGCGATCGTCGTTCTGCTGCCCGGCCTCATGCTCACCACCGCCATGAGCGAGCTGGCGACCAAGCACTTGATTTCCGGCACGGCGCGCATGTTTGCGGCGATCACCGTGCTGCTCCAGGTCGTGGTCGGCGTCGCCATTGGCGAACTGCTCGCGCAGCAGCTCTTTGCGGCCAATGCGGTGCGGGCGCAGGCGCTGCCAGCGTGGGCGCTGTGGCCGGCGCTGCTGGTCGCCGCGATTGCCATGGCGGGCCTGGTACAAGCCAATCGCCGCGTGCTTGGCTGGATTATCGTCGCGGCCTTTGCCGGCTACCTCGGCAAGACCCTTGGCTCGAGCGTGCTCGGCAACAACCTCGGCGCGCTGCTGGGCGCCTTCGTGCTCGGCATGCTGACCAATCTGTATGCGCGGCTCTTATCGAGGCCCTCGCAGGTGGTACAGGTGCCCGCCGTGCTGATCTTGGTGCCGGGTAGCATGGGCTATCGCGGTTTTGACGCGCTGCTCGAACACCACACCATGGCCGGGGTTGAGACGACATTTCAGATGTTTATCGCGGCCACCACCATCGTCGCGGGTCTGCTTGTGGCCAATGCCACGGTCGCGCCGCGCCGGATCTTGTAGCGGCCGCTTGTGCACCCCGTGGGCCGTGCTAGCGTCCGCACATGAAATTAGTGCAACATGTTGCCTCGCCGATGTGCCTCGCGGCCTTGCTCGCGCTGACGCTGGGCGCCTGCGGCAGCGATGACACGGGAGGCGAGCCGCCGCCCGACAACACGCCGGCCTTGTCCCCCGAGGACGCCGTGGATGGCATGCTAACCGCGGCGTGCGCCAAGCTGTTTGCGTGTCGCGACAGCTTCCCGTTCGGCGGTCCCGAGACCTTCGATTCGTTTTTTGGCACCACCGAAAAGGATTGCAAGCTGGTGCTGGTCGATCAGTTCGGGCTAAACGGCGTCACGGAATCCGTCGAAGCTGGTCGCATCGTGTATGACGCAGAAAAGGGCGCGGCCTGCGTCGAGGAAGTAAACGCGCAGCTCGATGCCACCACCTGCGACGAGCTGTGGTCGCAAGATCCGTCGGGGCTGCTCACGGACAGCTCGTGCGGCGCCATGCTCGAAGGCCAAATCGCCATCGGCGAAGCCTGCAACAATAACTTTGAATGTGTACCGGGGAGCCAATGCACCGGCGGCACCTGCATCGCCGCCAGCTAACAGAGCCGGACAATCTAAGATCCTAAAGGGCGGAGAACAGAACGCAGTGGGTGGAGGCGGACACGCTAGTGTCCGAATGCTGGAATCGTACGCGAGTGTTTCGTCAGAGCCAGACCGCGCCAACCCATGGACGCGCGATGCGGCAGGCGCATCCGTCTGGATGTAACGAGGCTCGCGAAGCCGTACACCGAAAGTTACCCACCCAATGCGGTTCTGTCCTAGAACGTAATTGTGCAGCTGGCGCCCTGGCCTGGCGTCTCGCTCACCATCGCCTCAAGCCGCAGCACGTGAGGTTGCTTGAGCCAGGAGCCCAGCCGGTTGCTCAGGTGCGTCGCTGCCAGATCAGCCAACGTCTCGACGGTGATGTTATCGGTGTCAAGCAAGAGCACGTCGGCTAGTGGCAGCTCGTAGTGTTGGTCGCATAGCGTAAAAATCACCGACGTCGCGTCTTGCTGCAGCAAGCGGAAATACGGGTTGTGTTTGGCAAGAAAGACTTTTTCTTTCCACGCGGTGCACAGCTCGGCCAGCGCCTGCTTGACCATCGCGAACGGCACGATTTTTTGAAATGAAATATCGCTCACCTCGAGCTCACAGCCAAGCTGGTAGTTGTGGCCATGCAAGCGCTCTTTGCTGCCATCGGGAAAGACCGTCATGTGCGCGCAAGAAACCTTATATTGTTCGCGTTGCACAAAGAGCCGATACGTCCGCATGGGCGGAATGTAGAGACGCGCGGCGGCGATCGCAACCCTCGCGCCGGCTCAATAATTGAGGTCGTCGGCGCGATACCCCCGCTGTAGCGTCAGGGGTTGCTCGTAGACCGCGTCGTGGTAGAGAAATTGGTAGCGAATGTAGTGCGTGGTGACGCGTTTCATGTATTCGCGCGTCTCGCGAAACGATACCAGCTCGACAAATTCATCGAGGGGCCGCGTGTTCATATGCGGCGCGTTCAGCCAGCGCATCATCGCGACGGGCCCGGCGTTAAACGACGCGGCCGCAATGGGGACCTGGCGGGCGAATTTCTCAAACAGCCCGCCTATGTACCAGCTGCCGGTCTCGATGTTAAACGCGACGTCAAACAGGTCGCCCTCGCCATAGCTCAGGCCCAGGCTGCCCGCGACGCGGGTGGTGGTGGGGGGGATCATTTGCAAGAGGCCCTGCGCATCGGCGAACGACACCACGTGCGGGTCATAGCCACTCTCGACGCGCATGATGGCAAAGATAAACTCAGGCGGCGCGGCGCCGAGGTGGCCGCGCGTGGCGATGACGCCGGCAAAGGCGCGGGGAAAGGCGGCCTCCCACCAACGCCGCGCATTGCCGGTGGGCGCCGCGCGCAGGGCGCCGCCGTGGTAGGAGGTCGCGAGCTTAAACAGGCGTCCTGGATGGTCTAGCGCCGGATACAAGGCATGCAAGATCGCCCAGGCGCGTGGCGCGGCAAAGCGCTTGCGCAGCGCGCTCTCGCCGCGCTGCAGCTCGATTCCGGCGTCGCGCGGGAGGCCCGCCGCCTGCAGTTCGCGCACGCGCATGATGAGCGGATCGGCGACGACCTCGGGCAGCACCAACGGATCCCCCGGCTCAATCAGGGGACCGGTGGCTGTGCGAGGCGCCTCACCCAGCGGCGGCATGGCGATGGTGAACTCGGCCAGCCGCGTGCGCGCGAGCGTTGCATACCAAGTCAGCGGCCACGTGTTGACGACGTCTTTGTAGCCAGCAATGGCCGCGGCCTTGTCGCCGCGCAAGGCGTGGGCGCGCGCCGTCCAATAGCGGGCCTTGCCGCCAATTTGTTCCTCGTCGCTGCGGGCGAGGCGTGCCAAGGCCGCAATTGCAAGATCGTATTGTGCCAGTAGATAATGCGAATACGCCAAGAACCACTCGGCCTCGCCGCGCCACTCCGAACCCGGATACTTGGCGATCATGGCGGCGAGCCGCGGCGCCGCGAGCGCATAGTTGCCGCGATTAAATTCGAGCCAGCCTGCGAGGAAAAACGCCTCGTGGGCCTGCTCAGAGCGTGGATATTTGGCGACCAGCGCGAGGTAATGAGAGATCGCCTCGTCGTCGCGATCGGCCCGCGACAGCGCGCGGGCGCCGCGAAACATCGCGCGCGGCGCGTCGGCGCCGAGTTGATCGTAGATGGCGAGCAGCAGGCGGCCAGCCTCTTCGTAGCGCTTGCGCATGCGAAACAGCGTGTCGCCTGTAAGAAACTGCGCGCGCAAGGCCAGCGGTTTTGGCAGCGCGGCGGGCAGGGCGGCAAGCTCGCTCATCGCAACGACCCAGTCGCGTTGCGCGGCGAGCTGGGCGATGCGATCGAGCTGTTGCGCTGGTGCCAACAAGGGTTGCCTTGGCGCGACCCGACGCAAGTCGGCGATAAACTGCGACTCCAGCGGATGCCCAGGGCTAGCGATAAGCAGCTGGCGCAGGCGCGCGACTTGTTGCGCGGGCGGTGCGAGCGAGAGCAGACGGTGCTCGATGACCGCAAGATCGATTTGCGCGGGGGGTGGACCGCGGCGCTTCTTCAGCGTGGCGTATTCCTTGGCGGCTAGGCGCTTGTCATCAGGTGACGGCGAAAGCCACAGCGCGTCGGCGGCACGCCAGGCGGCCTGCTCAGCGAAGCGCGACGAGGGCATGGTGGCGAGCCGCGTGAAGGCGACCCGCGCCGCGGCGGCATCACCTTGCAACAGCGCGATTGACCCGCGCAGGTAGAGCGCATAATCGGCATTGAGGATGGCGCCGTCTCCGCGCGCCAAGGCGGCCTCGGCAGCCGCGAGATCGCCGCGTTCATACGCGGCAAACGCCGCACCCAGTGGCGTCGCGTCGGCATCGGTCGCAGCGGCAGCCGTGCGTGGCGTTGCGATGGCGCTGGTGACGCCAAGCAAGCAAGCGATGGCGAGGGCAACGCGCATGATCAAAGGCTACCGCCTCGTCCCCGCAATTGCCATCGGCGGCGTACGATGGCGCCATGTCAAAGCGCGTATTGCCAAGGTCCTCGCCCGCTGCCTTGCCGCCGGTGGTGGTAGCGATCGCGGGGCTGGACCCTACCGGAGGCGCGGGCCTCCTCGCCGATGTGGCGGTGATTCGCGCCGCGGGGCTTCACGCCTACGGCATCGTCACGGCGTCGACCATTCAAGGTGGCGGTGCGCCCGCCGAAACTGGCGCCGTCATCGCGCCAAAGGTGCTTGCGGCGCAACTGGCACGGCTATCGCGAGGCAAGGCGGCGCGCGAGGCGATCGCCGCGATCAAGATCGGCCTGGTGCCTGATGCGGCCACGGCGGCGGTGATCGCAACCTGGCTCAAAACCGTGCCCCAGGCCGCGGTAGTGTGGGATCCCGTGTTGGCGGCGTCGAGCGGCGGCGCGCTGGTCAAAGGCTCGCTGCGCGCACTCGTGCAGACCTTGGCGCCCGCGCTGGCGTTGCGCGCTCGTCGCCATCTTGGGGCGGTCGCCGTCATCACGCCCAACGTAGAGGAGGCGCGCGCGTTGGCGAAGGCGCTAGGAATTAAGGCGAGCGGGGAGGCCTCCCATGCGGCGCTGGCGCCACCGCTCGCGACGGCACTTGGCCTTGCGGTGATGGTCAAGGGCGGCCACGCGCCGAGCGACGCCGGCCGCATCTCGGATGTCTTGGTGGTCGGTAAAGACCTTTACGTGATCGAAAAAACGTTTGTGCCAGGAGGCACGTCGCTGCGCGGCACCGGCTGCGCGCTGTCATCGCTTATCGCTAGCCATCTCGCGCAAGATATGGATCTGGTGACGGCGTGTTGCGACGCCTCGCATGCGCTGACCGATTCAATGGCGGGCTAAGGCCGAATGCGCCTACGTGCGGCGCCAATGGTCGAGATCGTATTTCTGCACCAAACGAATCAGGTTGCGCCGCGAGATTTCCAGCTCGGCCGCCGCGCGCGTCTTGTTGCCGCGATGGCGCATCAGCGCGTCGCGGATCATGAGGCGCTCAGTGGTCTCGATCACCTTGGGCAGCGAGTGCTCGGGAGCGCCTTGCGAGCCTTCCCCCGCCGCCGCCTCGGGTAGCCGCAAGCCAGGGTTGGTGTGCTCGGGCGTTGCAGCCTGCAAGGGAACGTCCGCGCCATTGGAGATGCGCGCCGAGAGATGGTGCCAGTCGATGACGGTGCCATCGCCTGAGAGCACATACATGCGCTCGACCTCATTTTCGAGCTCGCGCACGTTGCCCGGCCACGCATAGCTCAGCAACGCGCCCAGGCAGTTTGCCGCCATGGTCTTGGTGACGCCGTTGCGCGCGGCCAGGCGCGCCAAAAACGTTTTAACCAGCAAGGGAATATCAGCCTGGCGATCGCGCAGGGGCGGCACCCGCACCGCGATGACGTTGAGCCGATAATAAAGATCTTCGCGGAAGTCGCCGCGCTTCACCATGGCCTCGAGATCGCGATTGGTCGCGGCGATGATGCGCACATCGACCTGGCGCGGCTCATTGCTGCCGACGCGATAGAAGGTGCCCTCTTGCAACACCCGCAGCAGCTTGACCTGCAAGGCCGGAGACATGTCGCCGACCTCGTCGAGAAAAAACGTGCCGCCATGCGCGGTCTCGAGCAGCCCTTCGCGATCGGCGACCGCGCCGGTGAACGCGCCGCGCACGTGACCGAATAATTCGGAGTCGAGCAAGTTATCGTTGAACGCCGAGCAGTTGACGGTGACGTAGGGCGCGGCCGCGCGCGCCGACTGGTCGTGAATTTGACGGGCGACCAATTCCTTGCCGGTGCCGTTTTCGCCGAGCACGACGATGGAGGCCTCCGAGTTCGCCATCAGCGAGACGCTAGCGCGCAGGCCATGCATGATGGCGGTGTCGCCAAGCAAGGGTGTGGCTTCGACGGCCGCGGCCGCGCTCGCGCGCTCGGCCGCAATTTCAGCGATGAGCGCGACGGCGCTATCGAGCGGCCCGTCCGCCTTGATCGGGCCGATCAGTAACGTCTTTGATCCTGCGGGGATCACAATTTCACTCGTGCCATTGCAACAACGCACAATGGCGTAAGACTTGCTGCGATTTGCGGCGGCCAGCGCCGGCCAGCAACACGCAAGCCCCGACGCGTCGGTGGCGCCGCGTTGATGAGGCGCGACGCCGCGACCATCGGCGGCAAGTAAGGTGGCGGTTAGGCCACGCTCTGCTGCTAGACGCTCGATGGAAAATATCCAGCTTGGTCGTTCCATGAGGACAACGTGCCATGCTGACACGCTATCGGCAACATGAACTAACAGCTTCACTGCATTAATTCACAAATAGCGGACACCATCACCTGAACAAAGCACTGATGTCCGGACCCTGGTTGAGCTAACCGAGCTAACCAACTGAAATAGTTCACCTCGATTACGCGTCAAGGTTGGTATCGTCCCAATCAATACCCGGCGACAGACACCACGTGAGCGCGTGTCGGCGCTCCATGATCACGCCGCTGCTGACCACGGCATCGAAGCCGCTCGGCACCGTCGCAGCGCCGGACTGTGCCTGCCTTGCCGCATTGTGCGCGCAGTAAAACAGATCTTCCATGGCAATCACCTGCGCGGCGCTGCGTGGCGTGGCGCGCGCGACGAGCTCTGCCAAGGTGACGCTCATCGCGCCAGCAAACTCCACCACCATTGCCTGGCCGGTGGCCTGATCGATCATCGCGCCGTCAAAACCAGGCGCGGGCTCAAAGCCAAGCACCCATGCCAGCGGCCACATGTTTTCTAGCCGCCACCCGATCGTCGCCGCATTCTTCTCCAGTGCGACGCTGCGCTTGGTCGTCCACAGCTTGAGCTCGCCGGCCGACATCCAGGTCTCGAGATGATTGGCCGCGACAAACACTTTTAGGTCATCGCTGGCCAGCTCGTCTTGCGGCACGCTGCACCACGCATACACCGCCTCGATCGCGAGAAAACGCTTGGCAATTTCGACCACCGGTCGCAACAGGGGCGCCTCATCGTCGAGCAGCAGGTCAGACGCGACCACAAAACCGGCGCGGGTTAGGATGTCTATGTTCGTCTCGCGAATCGAAGCGTCGTGGGCCATGCCGCCTTATGGCGTGCCAGGCTGGCCAGTACAAGGGCCGCGCTGGTACCAAATGAGGCGCCCCGAGGCTCTGCGCCACTACCGCATTTGTAATTCGAGCGCCTCGAGCTGGCGCACCTGGTCGCGCAGCGCCGCCGCCGTCTCGAATTCAAGGTCTGCCGCGGCGGTTTTCATCTCTTTGCGCAGCTTGTCGATGGCGCCGCGCAGCGACGCCAAATCCGAAATCGCCGAAGCGTCCACGGCCGTGCCGCGCGCGGTCTTGCCCTTGCCACGCCGGGTGGGCTCAGAAATGTGCACGTCGGTGATGCCGCGCTTGGTCGACGCCGGGACGATGCCGTGCGCGTCGTTGTGCGCCTGCTGCAAGGTCCGCCGCCGCGAGGTCTCGCTCATCGCGTACTTGATCGATTCGGTTTGCTTGTCCGCGTACAAGATGACGCGGCCATGCAGGTTGCGCGCGGCGCGGCCAATGGTTTGGATGAGCGAGCGCGCGCTGCGCAGAAACCCTTCTTTGTCGGCGTCTAAGATCGCCACCAGCGACACCTCGGGGATATCGAGGCCTTCGCGCAACAAGTTGATGCCAACCAGCACGTCGAACGCGCCTTGCCGCAGCTCGCGCAAGATCTGGATGCGCTCGAGCGTGTCGATGTCCGAATGCAGGTACCGCACGCGCACGCCGATTTCCGTGTAGTAGTCGGTGAGATCTTCCGCCATGCGTTTGGTTAGCGTGGTCACGAGCACGCGTTCGCCGCGCGCCGCGACGGCGCGAATTTCGTCGAGCAGGTCGTCGACTTGGCGGCCAACCGGGCGGATTTCGACTTGCGGATCGAGCAGCCCGGTGGGGCGAATAATTTGCTCGACGTAGACGCCCTGCGCCTGGGCAAGCTCCCAATCCGCCGGCGTCGCCGAAACAAAAATGCCGGTTGCAAAGCGCTGCTCCCACTCGGCAAATTTGAGCGGCCGGTTATCGAGCGCGCTTGGCAGGCGAAAACCAAAACTCACCAATGTCTCCTTGCGCGAGCGATCGCCGGCGAACATGGCGCCGATCTGCGGCACGGTCTGATGCGACTCGTCGACCACGAGTAGATAGTCCTTGGGAAAATAATCCATCAGCGTCGGCGGCGGCTCGCCAGCGGCCGCGCCGCTAAGGTGACGCGAGTAGTTCTCGATGCCGTTGCAAAAGCCCATCTGTTCTAGGCTTTCCATGTCATACAGCGTGCGTTGTTCGAGGCGTTGCCGTTCGAGCAGCTTGCCCTCGGCCTCAAGCGCCTGCAGCCGCTCGGCCAATTCGGCGCGAATGGTCGCCGCGGCGCGCGCTAGCGTGTCTTGCGGCGTCGCAAAGTGCGAGGCGGGAAAAATGCGCGTCTGCGGCAGCGCCTGCTTCACGGTGCCGCGCAGCGCATCGATCTCGACGATGCGTTCGATTTCGTCGCCAAACCATTCGACGCGGATGGCTGTGTCGGCCTCGTACGCCGGAAAGATCTCGACCACGTCGCCGCGGACGCGAAATTTGCCGCGCGAAAAATCGAGGTCATTGCGCTCGTATTGCAGCTCGACCAGCCGCCGCAGCACGGCGTCGCGCGCCGTGGTCTGGCCGGCGACCAAGTCGCACGTCATGTCAGCATACGTCTCGCGCGAGCCAATACCGTAGATGCATGACACCGAGGCGACAATAATCACGTCCCGCCGCGACAACAACGCGTACGTCGCCGCGTGGCGCATGCGGTCGATCTCCTCGTTGATCTGCGAATCCTTCTCGATAAAGGTATCGGTCGAGGGCACATACGCCTCCGGTTGGTAATAGTCGTAATAGCTAACGAAATAGTGCACGGCGTTGTCGGGGAAGAGCTCCTTGAACTCGCCGTAGAGTTGCGCCGCCAAGATCTTGTTGTGGGCCATGATCAGCGTCGGCTTCTGCGTCTGCGCGATCACATTGGCGATCGTAAACGTCTTGCCCGACCCGGTAATCCCGAGCAGCACCTGGGCCCGGTCACCCCGCTCCACCCCCGCCACCAGCTCGCCAATCGCCCTAGGCTGGTCCCCCATCGGCTTATACGGCGACACCAAGCGAAACGGCTGCATCCCCCCACTCTAGGATGGGGTCACTCTCCACGTCCAGAACAATAGCGATCTCAAATGCTTGCCCACCCTACTGCGTGATTACCTCGCTGCGCCGTCCGCGTCGCCGTGCTATGGCTTGAGGATGGCGCCATGGCAGGGCTTTTACGCGATCCTCGATCGCGACGATGAAGCGCTTGCGCGTGCGCTGCTCGCCGGAGGTGCGCACGCATTGCAAATTCGCATGAAGGGCGCGACGCCGCGTGAGATCATGCGGGTGGCGAAATGGCTGCGGCCGTTGACGCGACATGTTGGCGCCGCGTTGGTCATCAATGATCGGCTTGATCTGGCCTTGGCCGCCGAGGCCGATGCAGTGCATCTGGGGCAAGATGACATGGCGCTCACGGCGGCGCGTCAGCTTGTCGGCACGCGGCTCGCCATCGGCATCTCAACGCACAACGCCGCGCAGGTAGAGGCCGCCTGTGCCGGCGGCGCCAGCTATATTGGCTTTGGACCAATTTTCGCGACAACCACGAAGGGCAATCCTGATCCGGTTGTTGGCATCGAGGGCCTGCGGGAGGCCGTCGGCCGCGCCGCCGCCAGCGGCGCCGCGGTGCCGGTGATCGCGATTGGCGGCATAGCGCTGGCCGTGCTTGAACAGATCGCTCTCGCCGGGGCAGCTGGGGCTTGTGTGATCTCGCAGGTCAACGGCGCGGCAAACGTGCAGGAGGCGGCACAGGCGGTCAGTGATGCATTTGGTCGCAGCCAAAATCAGTAGAATCAGTAAAATCAACTTGTTGCCAGGGCGGGCCCCTCGTCATACATAGACTGAATCTTTTTCGCTTATATCCGTCATAGTATCAGTTTAGGAGTTTTCATGATCGCCATCGCTCGCTTGCTTGCCGCCGTTGTCATTGTCGCCGCGCTTGGCCAAGCCGCTACCGCCGTGGCCGACGTCTGCAAGGCCAAGAAATTCGAAACCAAGCTGGTCGAAGACGCTTGCAAACAAGGCGGGCAGGGCGCCGCCAAGGACGCGATGAAAAAATGGACCAAGGCGGCCAAGGCCAAGCGGCCGAGCCTTGATTGCAAGTCGTGCCACAGCAAGCTCGCGCCCGGCTACGACCTGAAGAAAGACGCGCTCGCGTTATTTAAAGAGCTCGACGTCAAGTAACGCGGTCAGGCGTAGGCCCCGCCAACACGCTACGGGGTCGCGGGCACGATCTGCAGCTCTTTGCCGTAGTACAAGCGATAGCCGCCTTCGACGGTTTCCAGCCGCTCACCCAAGCCCAGGTCACGCATGGTCGAGATGGCGACGTAGAGGCGATTCGTCAGGTATTGATCCGCGATCATTTCGCCCGGCCAGGCGGCCTCGAGCATGGCGCGCGTCGTGACGGGTTTGGCGGGGTCTGACAGGCGTTGATGCACCAAGGTTTGCAACAAGCGCCGCAAGAGGCGCCGTCGCCTCATATCGACGCGCGGCCAGCCGCTGCGGGCAAACCACGCCGCGTCGGCCGCGATCACGAGTTGGGCCGGCAAGTTCTCGAGCTCGGCAGGCACGATGAGCGGCCAAAGCCGCCGTGAGGTGGCGATATGCGCGCCAAGCGACACCGAGGCATCGCGCGTAATTAAGGCAAATCGGCGCCGTGCCGCCGAACGATGCGCCTCGGCGCGATATTCATCGCCGGCCGCCGCTGTCCTGCGTGCCTCGGCTACCGCGCAGCACACGGTGATCAGCGCGACGCCGGCTTGCCACTGCGGCGCGGTCATCGAATCGAGCAACGCTTGCGCCGATTCTAACGTTGGCATCGGTGGTGGCGACGTCGTGCTCGAGGGCGTGTCGAGTTCGATGCCGTCGAGCTCGGGAAGCGCGTCGAGACCAATGTGCGCGAGAAATTCGATCTGTGAGTGCAAAGGGTCGATTTCGCGCTCATAGAGCGGCTTGCGGGCAAATTGCAATGCGCCGACTTCGCCGAGAATTTGCCGCGCCTCGGCGACAAGTTCGGGATTGCGGCGGATGTTTTGCGCCGCCGCGAGCGCATGCAGCTTGGCGGCGTCGAAATCGCCCGCACTTGAGGCGACGTAGACCGCGAGCGATTCGAGATCGGCGCGGAGGTCGACGTCGTGGGTGCCGGTGCCGCCGTCGCGCACGATATCGGCGGCGACCTGCATATGGTGGCGCGCCATCGCGAGGTCTCCGACCTCGGTCTGCAGCGTGGCGAGGCCGACGTGGATGCGATAGCGCAGGTGGTAGGGCGCCCCGGGATACGCGGCCAGCGCCTCGCTTAGATCGCGAATACTTTGGCTTGGCAAGGCGCGATGACGAATGTTGGTCGCGCGGCGCACCAAGGCCAGCGCGAGGTCCTTGCCGCGATGCGGGCGCGCCATCGCAACGGCCCTATCGAATTCGAGCATGCTGATCTCGTAGGGCCCGCGCAAAAAGAGCAAGGGATGCAACAAAAAGGCCGCACGGGCGGCGGGCCCTTGCCCGTCGAAGCGGCGAATCACGAGCACGAGATCTGCGCCCGCCTGCCTCAGCTCTTGCCGCGCCGCGAGGTCCGTGCTCGCCGCGGCGGCAATAGGCGCGAGGCGCGCGCACACCCAATTGGAGTGCCGCAGCCACAGCTCGCCGCGCAAGCCGTGCTGTTCGCTCCAGCTATCGAGGAAGCCGCGGACGTACGTCGGCACCAGCCACCGATCCTGTTGGTGCTGAAGCAGGCCACATCGGCGCGCGGTCGCCCGCGCCTCGGAGGCGCTGGTCGCGTCGTTTTCGAGAAACACCGGCATATAGGCGGCCGCAAAGGTCGCGAGTTCGGCAACCGCGAGCACCGCATCTTCATCGATGATTGAGGTGACGGCGTCGAGCACGACGTCGACGGTGTCACCGGCGAGCTGTTGCGCCTCGTCAAATTGCGCGTTGTTGCGTCGTGCCCACACCGAAAGCGGCAAGGCCTCGATCGCCTCGACAAAGCGCGGCGAGCCGATGACGGCGGCGGTGCCAACCAAGAGCTCAAGCGCCGCGGGATTGCCGGCCGCCAAGCGCAACGCGAGCAGCTTGGCATCGTCCGACAATTCGGCAGCGGCATGCATGGCGAGCTCTTGCGCCAAGGTCGCCGCGTCTGGTGGGGTTAGGCCCGTCAGCTTCAACAAGGCGGCTTCGCGCATGGCGACGCGCCCCGCGACGGCGACGCGTGGACGCGGCGAAAGCGCGAGCAAGCGCTGAACCACGTGATGCACCGCTTGCATGTCTTCGACCCCATCGAGGAGGAGCACCGCCGAGCGCCGCGCGAGCGCGCCCGCGACATTGTCGAGGATGTCTTCACATGAGCGGTCGGGCGCACAGCTAATCCCAAGCTTGGTCGCGGTCGCCGCCAACATGCCCTCGGCGGAGGTAATGTCGGCAAGGTCAATGAGCACCGCGCCCGTGCCAAGTTCGCTGGCTAGGGCGCGCATAAAATGCGACTTGCCCACGCCGGCTGGCCCCCAGATGCATACCGCCGCGGAACCGGCGGCAAGGCGATGAAACGAGGCCAATTCGGTATGACGACCTATCACCTATTAATGTGACCACGGCGGGCGTTGCGGTGGCAAGTGTGGTTGCCATGAAGTACCGCGCGCGGGGCGCACGCAATTGCGCGATTGCAAATGATGAGATTTACACTTACACCCACCGCCATGATGCCGCGCTCGATTTGCAGTTTGCTGGCGCTTGGGTTGGCAGCCTGCGGGGGGCCCGCGGCTAGGCGCGATGCGAGCGACGTCCCGAGCGGTCCCGACAAAACCGCGCATGCATTTTCGCTGTGGGCGCCGAATGCTACCGCTGTATTTGTGCAAGGTGACTTCAATACGTGGAACGCGACCGACACGCCGATGATCGCGATGGAGGGCGGCATGTGGCAGGTCAGCGTGCCAGGTGCGCAGGTCGGCCAAGGCTATCAGTTTGTCATCCATCACGAAGGCGGCGGCGTGACGCGGCCCGATCCACGCGGCCGAGCGATGACCAATTCGATCGGCCACAGCCTGATCGTCGATCCTACCGCTTATGCCTGGCAGCATGGCGGCGTCGCGATGCCGCCGTGGAACGAACAAATCATCTACGAGATGCACATTGGCAGCTTTAACGACGCGCCCGGTGGCGGGCCGGGCACGTTCGCCTCGGCGATGGCGCGGCTGGACGATTTAGCCGAGCTTGGTGTCAACGTCATCGAGCTGCTGCCAATCGCAGAGTTCGCTGGCGACTATAGCTGGGGCTATAACGGCGCGCATCCGTTTGCCATTGAGAGCGGGTACGGCACGCCCGATGACTTTCGTGCCCTGGTCGACGCGGCGCATGCGCGCGGCATCGCGGTGGTGGTCGACGTCGTTTACAACCATTGGGGGCCGCAAGACCTCTCGCTGTGGTGCTTTGATGGGCCCTGCCTCGGCGAGGACAATGGCGGCATCTATTTCTACACCGATTGGCGCCGCGAGAGCGGCTGGGGACCTCGTCCGGATTACGGACGCGAAGAGGTGCGGGCCTATATCGCCGACAACGTCATGATGTGGCTTGAGGAGTACAACGTCGATGGCCTGCGGTTTGACTCGACGGTGAATATCCGCAACGCGAGCGGCACGGATGTGCCCGAGGGCTGGTGGCTGCTGCAGGCGATCAACGACCGCGTCGACGCGCAGTATTCTGGCCGCATCATGATCGCGGAAGATTTGCAAGGCGATGCCTGGCTGACCAAGGCCACTGGCGAAGGCGGCGCGGGCTTTGATGCGCAATGGGATGGCGGGTTCTTTCACCCCATCCATGCCGTGCTCGTCGCCCCTGAAGATGGCCAGCGTTCGATGACGGTAGTCGCCGAGGCTTTGCGAGGAGGCGCAGCCGGCGCGCCATTTGCGCGCGTGGTCTATACTGAAAACCATGACGAGGTTGCCAACGGCAAGCAGCGGCTGCCGGTGATGATCGCGCCAAACGACCCAGCAGGCTATCACGCGCGTAAGCGCTCGATGCTCGGCGCCGCGCTCGTGCTTACGGCGCCTGCGATTCCCATGCTGTTCCAAGGCCAAGAGTTTCTCGAAGATGGCTATTTTCGCGACGACGATCCGCTCGATTGGTCGCGCGCCCAGACGTTTGCCGCCGTGCGCGCGCTGTATCGCGATTTGATCGCGCTGCGCCGCAACCTCGCCGACACCACGCGCGGCCTCACCGGCGACCGCAGCGACGTCTTTCACGTCAACGACGTCGACAAGGTCATCGCCATGCACCGGTGGTATGATGCGGCCGACGCCGGCAACGTGGTGGTGGCCTTCAATTTTGCCGACAAGGCGTATACCGGGTATCAGCTCGGCGTCCCCAGCTGCGGCACATGGCAGGTGCGATTTAATAGTGACGCGACGGCGTATGGCAGCGATTTCGGCAATGTTGGCGCGACCAGCGTCGCCGCGAGCGCCACGCCGCGCGATGGCTTGCCGTGCAGCATTTCGTTGCCGTTAGGCCGCTACGCCGCCGTGATCTTGTCGAAGTAGCGGGGCTCCGGGAAGTGGTCGGCGGGTGCGTCGCGGACAAGGGCAGGGCGGTGGGCGCACGTCTCTTCCGCGAGCGTAGATTGCAGGGCGGCATCGCAAGCACCGAAGGTGGTGATACCACAGAGGTCTCGTTATGCTCCGGAGGGGCGCTATCCGCGAGCAGGAAGATATGTGCGCCCACCACCCTGCCTTCTACAATAGCTACACGCGCTCCCACACCGAGGCGATGCCCTGGCCAACGCCGATGCACATCGAGGCGAGGCCGTAGCGCGTGCCGTTCGCGCCCGCGGCGTAGCGCTCGCCAAGCTCGGTAACGAGCGTCAGCACGAGGCGCGCACCCGAGGCGCCCAGCGGATGTCCGAGCGCGATCGCGCCGCCATTGACATTCACCTTATCCGGATCAAGGCCAAGCTGCGCGACGCACGGCAGCGCCTGCGCCGCAAACGCCTCATTGAGCTCGGCCAAATCGATTTGCGCTGCGGTTAGGCCTGCGCGCGCCAGCACGTGCTGCGAGGCCGGCACGGGCCCAAGGCCCATGAGGCTCGGCGCGACGCCAGCCGCGCCACCCGCGACGTAGCGCGCGCGGGGCGTAAGCCCAAGCGCCGCGATCGCGCGCTCGTTTGCAATGATTACCGCGGCGGCGCCGTCGTTGAGGCCCGACGCATTGCCTGCGGTCACCGAGCCTCGCGCTGGATCAACACCCGCGACGCCGCTGGCAAACAGGGGTTTTAGTTTCTGCAATTGTTCGAGCGTTGTGTCCGCGCGCAGGTGCTCGTCGGCGTCGATGACAATCGCCTTGCCGGATTTCTTATCGACGCCCACGGTTACGGGGCAAATTTCCTTCGCCAGGCGCCCGCTCGCCTGCGCCGCGCCGGCGCGCTGTTGTGAGCGCAGCGCAAACGCATCTTGTGCCTCGCGCGTGACGCCGCATTGTTGCGCCACGCGTTCGGCGGTCTCACCCATGGCTAGCGTTTCGTGCGCCGCGGTCATCTTAGGATTTACAAAGCGCCAGCCCAGCGTGGTGTCGTAAAGCGTTTGGTTGCCGCGCGGATACGCCGCCTCGGGCTTGCCCATCACCAGCGGCGCGCGCGACATGCTCTCGACGCCGCCGGCGATGACCACGTCCGCCTCGCCGGTTTTGACCATGCGCGTGGCATCGATGATCGCCTGCATGCCCGAGCCGCATAGGCGATTCACGGTAATGCCTGGCACGCTCACGGGCACCCCCGCGAGCAAGAGCGCCATGCGCGCGACGTTGCGATTGTCTTCGCCGGCTTGGTTGGCGCAACCCATGATGACGTCGCCGAGTCTCGCCGCGATGGCGGGGTGGCGCGCGAGCAAGGCGGCGATGGGAACCGCCGCCAAATCGTCGGCGCGTACACCCGCCAAGCCGCCGCCGTAGCGACCAAACGGCGTGCGGATACCGTCTATATAAAACGCTTCGAATGTAGGGTTCGCCATGTGTCACCACTATATCCTGTGGTTTGCGCCAGGCTCGCCTCATGACGCCGCAAATAAATTGCGCCGGCCTGGTTGCACGGTAAACTTATCGACCGATGTCAACGCTACCCTTGCCACACCCCTCCTTTTTTGTGCCGAGCTCGACAACGAGTTTGAGCGCCGCCGCCACCGCGCGCGCACCGTTTCGCACCCGCCGCAAATCACCCACCATGATGTCAGGCGCCATGGCGATGGCGTGGTTGGCGCACGCGCAACCGGCCTTGCTGGTCCTCGTGCGCGCGCGCTTAACGGCACGGCACGCCGACGCGCATGGCCTCGATGTTGCGTGCCAGCTATTGGTTCAGTTTCTCGAGCAGGTCGGCCGCCAGCAAGCGCTGCCGACCATGGCCGCGACCGATCTAGAACAGGCGTTGTGGCGCGCGAACGCTGGCGGTGCCGGCGCAACGATCGACCCAACCATTTCGCAATGGGTCGCGTCGACCGCTGCCTCAGCCGAAGGCATCGACTTCTCCTTGATGGCAACTGCGGTAGCCGGCGCCATTGCCGAAGAAACCGCGCGGCTCATGCAAGCGATCGTAGCGATATTGCTAGATCCAACGGCGGCCACAAAGTCGGCGTAGCCAGAGCGGCTCGAATTTGGTAATTTGCTTGGAATCTGGCGCGTAGCTGATTCCATATGGTCCTTCATCAAATTATCGCGCTGCTGTTTCAATCCGGCGACACCTGCTTGGCGGAGCAGCAAGATGTTGGCCCGCGCCTGCCGCCTGTCGCGGGACGGCTGGCGCCCGCGCCAACCGAGCCAGATGCCGGCGTCCGGCGCGTGCGCGCGGGTCGTCGCGACGAGCGCAATATCCTGGGCGCGCCCAAATTCGGCACGCTCATGGGCAAGACGGTCTACCTCTCCGCAGGGCACGGTTGGTTTTTTCATTCGAGCGATTGGTGGACGACTCAGCGCGGCAACTCATGGGGCCTGATCGAAGATCTGATTTCCACTGAGGTAATTTCACAACACCTCATCGCGGAATTGCAGCGCATGGGCGCCTATGTCGTGCCGATTCGCGAGTCCGATCCAAGCCCGGCCATGGTCATTGTCGACGACGAAGATCCGGGCTTTTTTATGTCCGATGATTGGCAGACGGATGCGCTCGCGGCGGGCTGGGCCACGCCCATCATGCCGCTGCAGGGGGAGCTCAACCCGTTTGAGCTCGGTGGGTCGAAGCGGTTTTTGGCGCGCTCGTTTGGCAAGTACGCCAGCTGGACGGTGAACGCGCCTGCCGATGGGGAGTTCAACGTCTACGTCAGCTGGACGCAAGAACTCAATGCGGCACCCGATGCCCACTATGTCGTTCGCCACGCCGGCGGCGAGACCCATTACCTGGTTGATCAACGCCGTCACGGCGGCACGTGGGTGTTGCTCGGGCGCCATTTCTTTCGCAAAGATGCCCCGGCGGAAGTCCGACTCATCGCGGATTCGGCAGACGAATCACGCACCATCACTGGCGATGCGGTAAGGCTCGGTGGCGGCAGCGCGCGCATCGAGCGCAATGGCAGCACCTCGGGGGCGCCGGCGTTTGAAGAAGCGGCGCGCTACAACACGCAGTTTCTCGGCGCGCCGATCGAGGTGTGGAACGCCCGCTCGACCGATCAGACCAGCGACGTTGTATCGCGGCCGCGGTTCGCCGCGTGGGACCATGAGTATGGCGAGGATGCGGTGTATGTGGCCTGGCACACCAATGCGCCGGAAGGGCCGGAGGGCACGCAGTCCTTTGCCTACGGCACGCAGAGTTACAAGCCCATCGAACAGGCCACCGGCGTGCCAGGGTCGATCGAGCTTGCCAGCCTCATTCACGACGAGCTCGTCGCCGACCTACGCGCGGGTTGGGACTCGCAGTGGGGCGATCTTAAAAAGTACACGGGCAACTTTGGCGAGCTCAACCCCGATCACAACGATGAAATGCCATCGGCGCTGATCGAGGTCGCCTTCCACGCTACCGAGGCCGATGCCAATGCGCTGCGCGAACCGGCATTTAGGCGCATCGCGGCGCGCGCCATGGCGCAAGGCATCGCCAAGTATTTTGCACAAAAAGATGGGCGCACGCTCGAACTGCCCCCCGAACCACCGAGCGCGTTGCGAATTGTGACCAGCGAAGGCCTGACGTATTTGAGTTGGCAGCCTCCGGCGGACGCCCCAGGCGGTGGTGATGCGGCGTACGCCTATCGCGTGTACCTCTCGCGCGATGGGTATGCGTTTAATGATGGCGAAGAGACCGCCGCGTACAATTTTGATCTCACCGACCAGTTGGCGTCGGGCCCTGTTTACGTGCGCGTGGCTGCGGTCAACGACGGCGGCGAATCCCGACCATCGCCAGTGCTAGGCGCGTATAGCTATGATCCAAGCTTTGTGCCCGCCGCCGGCGCCGGGTTGCGCCGGGCGCTGGTGGTGTACGGCTATAACCGACTTGACGCGGCGCAGGCGCGGCGCGTCGACTATGCGTCGCGCGATCTCGATGTGGTCGATCGCCTAGACGAGCCCGCGATTAATAATGGCAGCTATGTCGCGCGGCTGGGCGCGGCGTTGACGCAGCTGGATGAACCGTTCGATAGCGCGACCCTCGACGCCGTCACGAGCGGCGAGGTGGCGCTAGCAGGCTATGAAACGGTCATTTGGTTGGCGGGTGACGATGGCGACGCCATGCTCGCCGATAGCCGCGTGCTCTTAGGGCTCTATCTCGACGCTGGCGGCCACGTCATCGTCAGCGGTAGCACGCTAGCGCAGCAGCTTTCGCGCATGTCGCCCAGCATGTTAGCCCGGTTCGGCGTCGCGTATGCGGCGGGTGCCGAGACCGCCGATATCGCCTCAGGCTCAACGGATTATATAGGCTGGACCGATTTGGTCGAGGTCGACGTGCGCGACACTAGCTGGGGGGCCCACCAGAGCGGCGCCATGGATTGGATCAAAGGCAATGGCGCCGGCCGCGGGGTGATGCGTTACCAAGGTGGCGTCGCGGCGGTTGCGGTGCCGGGGGCCTCGGTCTTTTTTAGCTTTCCGCTCGAAAACGTCAAAGGCGATGAGGCGCGCGCGGCCGTGCTGTTCCATGCGCTGGGCGCGGTGCGCCTGACCGACGGCAAGCTGCCCGAAACACCTAACGGGTGTTTGTCGTGTGATGGCGGCCGGACGCCTGGTGGTTTTTCGTGGATTCTGAGCGGTGTGGTGTTGCTGCTCTTGACCACCGCGCGTCGGCGGCCCAAAATGCGCCGTTATGTCAAATAGCTTGGTCTCGCCTCAGGCCGTCGAAACTACGATTGCGACGTTTTTACGCCTCGACAAACGCGGTGATCGCGGCGCGATGAACAAGATCGCGCAGCGCCTGCAGCGCGAGCAGCCGCTCATCTTGCAGTATGGCGCCCAGCTCAGCACGGCGCACGATGCGGCTACAGGCGAGGCGGGGGTGTTTTACATGACCCTGGCCTGGTCGATGTTTGACCATCATTATTCGTCGACGGTGCCGCGCGTCACCGACGCAAACCTGGCCGCGGCCAAAGAGGAGATCGCAGCCGCGTTGGCGGCGGAGCCCGTGCTTGCGGGGAGGCCGGTGCACGAGCGCATCGCCAGCGTCGTGCGCGCCCGCCAACCGCACATCTGTAGCAAGTTTGCCGAGCTCATTGAGGAAGACGTGCGGGAGGCGGCCATGACCGAGGCGACGGCAACGGCGCTCATCGAGCCCCTGCAGGTGGTGGTCGAGGCCCTTGACGCGGCGGTAAGCGAGCGGCGACCAGGCGAACGCCAAGGCACAGTTGTCAAGGCGGCCGAGACCCCAGGCCGCAACGATGCCTGCCCGTGCGGCTCAGGCAAAAAATACAAAAAGTGCCACGCGGTGGCGCCGTAGGCGCGAGCGTTGTCGCGCTCGCCGTTGCTTGCGCCAGAGGCGGTGCGCTTTCGCGACGACTATGTCGTAGCGGTCGCCAAGCCCAGCGGCATGGTGGTGCATCGCGGCTGGGCCAATGATGGCCTGCCGCTCTTGCAAGCGGTGCGTGATACGCTTGGCCAATACGTGTATCCGATCCATCGCATCGATCGGGGCGCCTCGGGCGTGGTGTTGTTTGCGCTGTCAAGTGAGGCCGCGCGGGTGCTCGGCATCGCGCTCGCGGCTGGCGAATTTACCAAGACGTATGTCGCGCTGACGCGCGGCGTGCCGGTGGCCGGCGACATTGACCACGCGCTGCAAGATGAAGATGGCGTGGTGCAGGCCGCGCGCACCACGGTCGCCGTGCGTCACGACTGGGGTCGCTATGCCTTGGTAGAGGCGGTGCCGCATACGGGTCGCACGCACCAAATAAGGCGCCATCTCAAGCACGTCTCGTGTCCGCTGATCGGTGACGTCCGTTATGGCAAGGGGCCGTACAATCGCCTATTTCGCACCCATTACGGCCTGGCGAGGCTGGCGTTGCACGCCGAGTCGCTGGCGTTTACCCACCCGCACACGGGCGCACGCATGTTGGTGACGGCGCCCCTGCCCAACGATTTTGCAGCGTGCGTGGCGCAGCTCGCGCACGACGTGCGGGTGCCGGGCCACGATTCCTAAGTGCCATCGACGCTTGGGGCCGCGCCGGTTGTGTTACTGACGCGGCATGAATATGCACGGGAAACACGTCGTCATCACCGGCCCAACCGCGGGCATTGGGCAGGCTACGGCGCTGGAGTTGGCACGACGCGGCGCGCGGCTAACGCTGGCGTGCCGCACGCCGAAAAAAGCCGACGGCCTGGTGCACCAAATCGTCAGCAGCGGTGGCACGGCGCCCACCGTCGTCGAGATGGACTTGGGTTCGCTCGCCTCGGTGCGCGCGGGGGCGGCGCAGGTGTTGGCCACGGGCGCCACCATCGACGTCTTGATTAACAACGCCGGGCTAGCTGGCCAGCGCGGGCAAACGCGCGACGGCTTTGAGCTCGCGTTTGGCACCAATCATCTCGGGCATTTTCTATTTACGACGATGTTGCTGCCGCTGGTGGCCGATCACGGCGGACGCATCGTAACCGTTTCCAGTCGTTCGCATCTAGCTGCCAAGGGCCTTCCGTTTGAGACGCTGCGTGCGCCCACCAAATCGATCAGCGGGATGCCAGAGTATGCCGTGAGCAAGCTGTGCAACGTGCTGTTCTCGGCAGAGCTTGGCCGCAAGCTCGCACCACGCGGCATCACGACCTATAGCCTCCACCCCGGTGTGGTGGCCTCTGATATTTGGAAGCGCGTGCCGTGGCCGATTCGCAAGCTCATGATGCTGCGCATGATCAGCAACGAGCAAGGCGCGGCAACCACGCTGTACTGCGCCACCTCCAACGCTTGCGCGGGCGAGACCGGGTTGTACTACGCAAAGGAGCGCGTTGCGGCACCTAATGAGCTGGCGCATGATCAAACCCTTGCGGCGCTTTTGTGGCAACGCAGCGAAGAGTGGGTGACGGCGTAAGGCGCGCGGCGCTCCAGCTGCTTAGTACGCCGGCTGGCCGCTGTAGTTGCCGCCTGGTCCGTATTCACAAACGACGATGGTGCTGCCGTTCGGGCACGTCTTGGCGGCGCACCCGACGTGCGTGGTCGTGCTCCACACTTGTTGTGTGTAGTCGCCGCAGACGCCGCCCTGACACTGACCGGTCGACGGATTGTAGTTAGGCTTCTCGCTCGCCCACGCACCATTGACGCCGGCGCCGGAAACTTGGCCACCGCCCGACATGTAAAGGTTTTCGCCGACGTAGCCAAAACCAGCCTTGTTGGTGCGTTCGCCGCCGCTGCTGTGACCCCACACGCAGTCCGCTATGAAGCCAGCGCCGAGCGTGGCGAGCTCGTTGCTCCATTGCAGCGGCGCTTGACCGACGTCGGCGCGGGTGGCGTTATGGGCCGCGGTTATGCCGGCAAGCTCGGGTGGTTCACCCGCGACCGGTGCGCCGGGATTACCAGGATTGCCAGGACTACCAGGGTTGTCCGGATCGTTTGGATTATCCGGATCGACGACGCCGTCGGTGGGCTCGTTGCCAGGCGCATTATCTACGTCGATCGCGCCGAGCGTGCAGGCCGAGGTCAGGCATAGCGCGGCCAGAAGCGCGGCGCGGAAGCATGCGAAGTGCGAGGTCATGCAAGCATGCTCGCAGGCCACGAGGTGCGCCGCAACTGAGGGGCTTGTCACCGCTGGTGGTGACAAGTTCCCCAGGGGGTAGACGCCTGCGCGCGTTAGGTGATTGCGCCTCGCTTATGCCGAGGTGGAGCCTGCAGCCCCATGCGACGCGGCGCCTCTGCGCAGCGCCGAGGTCGCATTGGCCGCCCACTCACTGTGTGGGTCGAGTTCGAGATAGCGCTCAAAACAGCGCGTCGCCTGCCGCTTGCTGCCGAGCTTGGTTAGCAAGAGGCCGAGGTTGTAGTGTGCATCGGCGAAGTTCGGCGAGGTCACGACGACGCGACGCAATTCGCTCAGCGCGTGCTCAAGCTCGCCGGCGTCTTCGAGCACGGTGGCGAGGTTAAAGCGCGCTTCGGGATGTTCAGGCTCAAGCGCCAAGACCTGTTGATACAGCTTGCGCGCCGCGGCCAGGTCTCCTTGCGCATAGCGAATATTGCCAAGGTTGGTCATGGCGGCGGTAAACGTTGGCTGCATCGCCAGCGCGTGTTGGTATTTATGTTCGGCAAGCGCGAGGTTGCCCGCCGCCTCGGCCGTAAGACCATCGGTAAAAGCCGTGTAGGCCGAGCCGACCGACATCATATCGGTCGGGCGGTCGTCGTAGACCGAGGGCACGGCCTCGCGGTCGCCGGGGGCGATGACGCCAGCCTCGTCGATATCGGGCGCGGTGCGATCGCGCAGCGTCTCGGCGATGTGCTCGCGCAAGGAGGCGAGCGAAAACGCGATCATGATCTTACCGGAAAGCGACTCAAACGGGCGATCGTCGTGCACCGCGACCAAGACCTCGCCGTCGCAGCAGATGCGCATTTGCTCGCCGCTAGTGCCATGGTCGCGCAAGATCTTGGCGAGCGTTAGCAAATGCTTGCGGACGGCTTCGCCAGGCACCTCGGCCGCCATCATGTCGCGCGCGGCCTTGAGCACCACCATGTCGCGAAACGTGTAATAAAAGCGTCCGCCTTGGCGCACGCTGGCCGCGATGATGCCGGTTTGCATCCAATAGCGCAGCCGCGCCTCGGACATGCCAAAGATCTTGGCGGTTTCCCGCACGCTATAAAGTTCGGTTAACGCTTCGCTCATCTCTTACGCTGCCTTTCGCTCGGTTTCGGTATCGACGTCGATCAGGATCTTGGTGCCGCTGGCGCGAAACTTCAGATCCATGTGCGCGGCCGCGAGGCTATAGCCCGCGGTGCGGACGGCGCCCGCCAGCGCCAGCGAACGAATCATGCGGATCACGCCGGGGTCGTGTTCCATCAGGCCTGCCAACTTGGCGGCGGTTTCTGGGCTGCACGGGTCGGCGACCAGATCGCTCGCAAGCGCGATATCAATCGTGACCATCGTCGTGCCCAGGTACCTGCCGCGGTCGCTGCGGCCCTCGTTTTGCACCAACGCTCGTCGCATCAAGACGTCCATGGCGGCGGCGGATAGCCGAAACCTCCATTGACGTTCTAAGACCGACACGCGACTCACCGTTGCTATCGGCTTTCTAGGCACTAGCGATTTGGTGGCGCGATTGGTTGGGGCTCTGCGCGTTCGTTGCATCGAAAAATAATTGTCCGCTGCCATGACGGCGAACGCCAATTTTTGCCCTCATTGGCCTGCATTTGCCTACATAATGATGTGTTCAGTGCACCGGGGCGATGACGCACTTATATAATGGTGTGATAGTTCCTCCCTACCGCGTTGGCGGCAGTCGGCTTCGAGTTACGATTGATTGCGGCGGCTGCTAGCTCGGCCCAGGCGCTCTATGGAACCAGACACCACCACCATCCCCATTCTCGTCGTCGATGACGAACCCGACAACATCGACGCGTTTAGGTTCAACTTTCGCAAGACCTTTCGCATTCTCACCGCGACCAGTGGGGCCGAGGCGCTAGAGATCTTGGCGAAGGAACAGGTCGCGGTGATCGTGACCGACCAGCGCATGCCCAAGATGACGGGCATCGAGCTGCTGCGCGAGGCAAGGGCGATGCAGCCCCACGCGGTTGGCATCATCCTCACCGCGTTTACTGACGTCGCGGTGCTGGTAGAGGCGATCAACCTCGGCCAGGTTTATCGCTACATCACCAAGCCGTGGGATGCCAAAGAAGTTCGCGGCGTGCTCAACTACGCCATTGAACGCTACACGCTGCAACGCGAAAATCAGCGGCTGCAGGACCAGCTGGCGCAATACTCCGGCTATCTCAGCCAAGAGCTGCATGGCGAGTTCGACTTCGGCAACATTATTGGCGAGAGCGCCGCCCTGCGCGAGGTGTTGGCCAAGGTCGAGCAGGTAGCGCCAACTAGCTCAACGGTGCTACTGCGCGGCGAAACCGGCACCGGCAAGGAATTGGTGGCGCATGCGATCCACATCAATTCGACGCGCGAGGCCAAACCGTTTGTCCGCGTGAACTGCGCGGCGCTCGCCCCAGGAATTCTCGAATCCGAGCTGTTTGGCCACGAAAAGGGCAGTTTTACCGGGGCCGTTAATCGGCGCGCAGGACGCTTTGAGTTGGCCGATGGCGGCACCTTGTTCTTGGATGAGGTTGGCGATCTGCCAATGGAGGTGCAGATCAAGCTGCTGCGCGCGCTGCAAGAGCGGGAGTTCGAGCGCGTGGGTGGCACGGAAACCGTGCGCGTTGATGTGCGCCTCGTCTCGGCAACCAACCGCAACCTCGAAGAGATGATTGCCAAAGGCGAGTTTCGCCAAGATCTCTACTATCGCCTCAACGTTTTTCCAATCTACCTGCCGCCGCTGCGCGATCGCCGCGAAGACGTCCTCGCGCTGGCCCATCACTTTGTCGCGAAATTTACCCGCCAAGGCAGGCCCTCGCTGGGGTGCTCGGCGGCGGCGGCGGCCAAGCTAGCGGCGTACAATTGGCCCGGCAACGTGCGCGAGCTCGAAAACATCATCGAGCGTGCGATGATCTTGGCGAATGGCGGCGCCATCGAGGAAGCACATCTTAGCTTCGGGCCGCAGGCTGGTGGCTCGCCGGCGCCTGCGACCGGCGGTGCTGGGTTTGCCGCGGCGCCGCTTCAGGCGGCACCGGCGGGCGAGGCGGGTGGTGCGGTGGGCAAGCCTTTGAGCGAAAAGCTGCTCGATTCCGAGAAACATGAAATCGTCGCCTCGATCGAAGGGGCCAAGGGCAACATCGCCGCCGCGGCGCGCCAGCTGGGCATTAATCGATCCACGCTTTATTACCGCATGCGCAAGCTCGGCCTCGATCACCTGTTGCCAACCAAGACCCAGCCCGAGGGCTCAGATATCGCGGGGGCCGACCCAAGCAGTGGCGTAGCATGAGGCTGCTCTTCATTATTGACCCCTTGGCCTCGCTGGGGCTGGCTGGCGATACGTCCTATGCGCTGATGCTCGCCGCCGCGCAAGGAGGCCACGAGGTCTATACCTGCGAACTCGGCGCGCTGTCGCTCGAACACAATCGCGCCTTTGCCGCGGCGGTGCCAACGCAGGTGGTGCTGGCCGATACGCCGGCGAAGGCCTTTGTCACGGGGCCGGCGCAAACCCGACCCCTGGGCGATTTCGAGGCGGTCTTGATGCGCAAAGATCCGCCGTTTGACGTCAACTATTTGCATGCGACGTGGATCTTAGATCACGCGCGCGGCGAGACGCTGCTAATCAACGATCCGAGTGGGCTGCGCGAGCTCAATGAGCATCTCGCGGTGCTGCGCTTTCCCGAGCTCACGCCGGCGACCATCGTCACGCGCGACGCCTCGCGCTTGCAGGCCTTCATGCGCGAGCAAGGAGGCGCCATGGTCATCAAGCCGGTGGATGGCTTTGGCGGCCTTGGGATATTCTTGGTGAAACAGGGCGATCCAAATACGTCGTCGATCCTGGAAACCTCCACGGGTGCCGGCACGCGTTGGACGCTCGCGCAGGCCTATCTGCCGAAGGCCGCCGAGGGAGACAAGCGCATCTTGCTCGTCGATGGTGAGCCCATCGGCGCGGTGTTGCGCGTGCCCGCCGCGCAAGAAGCGCGCGGCAATTTGCATGTCGGCGGCACCGCGGTCAAAACCGAAATCGACGACCGCGATCGCGAAATCATTGCCGCCATCGCGCCAACGTTTAAGCGCTACGGCCAGTTCTTCGTCGGCATCGACGTCATCGGCGGCATGCTCACCGAGATCAACATCACGTCGCCCACAGGCATCCGCCACATCGAACGCCTAAACGGGACCCCCCTCGCGCCCGCCGTCATCGCCTCGATTCAGGGTCACTCTCGCCCTCTTTTTCCCAAATAAATTCATACCGTTAAGTGCGGTGCTGCGTAGTCACTATTTGCGCATTAAGTGATCACGCAGTAGTGGGGGTAACCGGCCTGGATTGTTGAAGAATTACTAGCCGGGAGTGACCCCGCAGAGGGTAGAGTGCGGAGATGGCGACGCCGGTAACGTTTGAGTTGATTACGAGTTTGCCCAAGACGGATCTGCACTGTCATCTCGATGGCTCGCTGCGGCTGGAGACGGTGTTGGATTTGGCCAAGCAGCAGCAGGTGAAGCTGCCGACATTTGATCGCGAAAGCTTGTTTAAGCTGCTCTACGCCGGCGAAGTATGTGAATCGCTGGATGACTACCTGAAGGCCTTTGAAATTACGCTTTCGGTTATGCAGACCGAAGAGGCGCTTGAGCGCTGCGCCTTTGAGTTGGCCGAAGACGCCTGGAAAGAAAACGTCCGCTACCTAGAGGTGCGCTATTCGCCGTTGCTGCACACCGAAAAAGGCTTACGGCTGACGCAAGTGGTGGAGGCGGTGCTGCGCGGTCTCCGCACGGCGGGGCGCACCTTCGGCATTCGTTACGGCGTGATCTTGTGCGGCATTCGATCCATGAGCGCCGCGTCGAGCATGCGCATGGCAGAGCTTTGCGTCGCGTTTAAGCACCGCGGCGTGGTTGGCTTTGACCTCGCCGGCTCGGAGATAAACAATCCCGCCAAGGAACATCGCGACGCCTTTCAGTTGGTTATCGACAACAACATCAACTGCACCGCGCACGCCGGCGAGGCCTTTGGCCCCGAGTCGATCGGGCAGGCGATCCACAAATGTGGGGCGCATCGCATCGGCCATGGCACGCGCCTGGTGGAAGACGGCGATTTGCTCAATTACGTCAACGATCACCGCATCCCGCTCGAGGTCTGCGTTTCGTCGAACTTGCAGACCAAGGCGGCCGCCAGCTGGAAATCTCATCCCGTCGATTTCTTTGTCGACTATGGGCTGCGCGTGACCATCAACACCGACAATCGCTTGATGACAGATACGACGGTAAGCAAGGAATTGTGGCTATGTCACCAGCACTACGGTTGGTCGCTCGATACGATCAAGGGCGTGATTATGGCGGGCTTTAAGAGCGCGTTTCTACCCAATCGCGAAAAAACCGAATTGCTTGCGCAGATCCAGGGTGAGCTGGCATTAATGGGGGCCGCCTCGCCGACCCCGTGAGCTGGCGGTATCGGCGGTCGCTAGCGCCAGCGGTCAGTTTTTTGCCACGCCCACCACCCGCCGCCGATCCACGCCACGGCCAGCAACACCGTGAGACTCCAGCCGGGCGCCACGGGATACCATTTCGCGATCGCCCACGCCGCGCCGCCGCGCAAGACCAACGCGATGAGCAGCCCGGCGATGACCGAGGCGACCGCGGTGAGCACAAGTTGAAGCGAACCATCCTTCGCGGCCTCCCCACCGACGGTTTGAACCACCGCGCTCACCAGGGGTGGCGCCGACATCTTGGCTTCTCGCGCGGATTTAGCCTGAGGCGCCAGCGTCAACGAGGTGGCCTCGCCTGGCAGCATCATGCCGGCGCTGGAAGGGTCGCCGCGGCCTGGCTTGCCAGCGACGCCTGGGATCATCGTGTGCGGCGTACGGGTCACGCCTGGTTGCATCGCCCGGCGCAGCGAGATGACGTCGAGTTGCGCGGCGCTCTGGTCGAGCGCACCAAGATCGACTTCGGCGCCAAGTTGCTGCGCCTGCTGGTGCTGCCAAAAATCGTTGCTGTCGGCGACCTCAAAGTCGCAGATCGCCTCTTTGCTGTTCTCGAGATCGCGTAACACCTCGCCGGCCGAGGCGTAGCGCTTGTTCCAGTCCTTGCGCAGGCATTTGTCGACGATGCGCACCAACGCCTCGGGGCACTTAGGCATGAATTCGCGCAGCGAGGGCACCGGCTTGTCTTGATCGAGCACCTCGACGCGCAGCTGATCTTGGTTGAGCGTTTCAAATGGGTGGCGATTGGTGAGCAGGCGAAACATGATGATGCCAAACGCCCAGAGGTCGGTGCGCGAGTCGACCGGCGCCGCGCCCCACTGCTCCGGAGACATGTAGCGCAACGTCCCCACCACGCCCTGGCTAGCAAACGTCATGTACGTATGCTCCATGTCGGAGATGTCAATCTGTTGCATGCCCGTCGGCGCGTCTTCTTCCTGAAACAGCTTGGCGATGCCAAAATCAAGTACTTTTAGCGTCCCGTCATTGGTGACGAAAATATTGGCGGGCTTGAGATCACGATGGACGATGCCGAATTCGTGGGCGCGCTTGAGTGCCTTCGCGATCGACACGGCGAGGCCCCAGACGCGTTCTGGTGCCAGTTGTTTCTCTTCTTCGATGATCTTGTTGAGGGGCTTGCCTTCCAGAAATTCGAGCACCATAAACGGCGAGCCGTTGTGCTTGCCAAATTCATGAATGATGACGATGTTCTCGTGCAGGCACTGCGCCGTGGTGCGCGCCTCGGCTTCAAACCGCGACATAAAACGCTCGTCGGCGTTTAGCAGGAGCTTGATCGCCACCTTGCGCCCCAGGTTGGGATCGCGCGCCAGCACGACGCGACCCATGCCGCCGCGACCGAGCTCGCGGATGACCTCAAAGCGGCCCACATATTCGATGTTGGCTTGTTGCTCCAGCGGCGCCTTGGCCGCCGCCATCGTCATGGATTTGTTGTGCGACAACGAATTTGCGCTGGGCAGCGAATGAAGCGACGGCAGCGAGTTGCCTGGATTGCGGCTGCGCGCGCCCGGTCCCGGCGGTGCGGCGGGCGTTGGCAGCGCCACCGGCACGGGACCTCCGTCGGCCGCCTTCATGGTACCGGAGGCCCCAGGCGAGCCGCTCGGCAGCGGGCGCAGCGGCGCGCTCTTTGGTGCTGGCAGCGCGATCGATGGTCCGGTGTTGCCGGCGCCTGGCTCAGCGAAGGACTGTGAGGCCTCGCTGGTAAGCAAGCGCTGGCCGGTCTCAGAGGCTTCCGGCCCAACGGCGCTGGTGTGCTCGCCGCCTTCGTTTGAATCGCCCGTGTGGCTGGTGATTGCGGCGGTCGGCAAATCTTTCGATTTCGTGCTCATGATTTGCTCCCGCCGCGGTCAGCTACCAAGTCAAGGACGCGCGTCCACGGCACCGCAAAATGCCAGGCGGCCCCAAATGCGATGCTTAGCAGCAACCACACGACGGCCGCACTTTGCGCGATGTTGCGTTGGGCGGCGTCCTTGGCCGCGAGTTCGGTCGCGCGGTAGGCATCAAGTTCATCCCACTCTGTCGGCGTCACCACGGCCGCTTGGCGTACGACCAGCCGGGCATCAACCGCCGCAAATGCCGCGCGCTCTTTGCCGGACGCATAGCCGCTGGCAAGCGCAAATCCCAGGAACATCGCGAGCAACACGCCGATGGCCCAACGGGGATTTGGTGCCAGCGCCGCCGCCAAGGCCTTGCGCACGGCAATTTGCGGCGATGGCGCCGCGGCGGGCGCGAGCGTTGCGGCGGCCGCCGCATCATGAGCGGAGGGCGTTGCAACGGCCATCATGTGCGATTTTGTGCGCGTCGCTTCGTCTTGCGCGGCTTGCTTTTTTTCGGCGCGCACGTCGACCAGCAAGGTGAGCGCTTGTTCGCCTGCTTCGCCGGCTTCTGAGGGCGGGGCAAAGGCCGCGTTGGGGTTGGGTCGCGGTGGTGGTGCGGCCGCAGGGCGGGGAGGCGCTGGCGTGGCAGTCGCGACGGGTGGCGGCGCCAATAGGGTTAGTGCCGGCAGCGCCTCGGGCGAGGGGGCCGTATCGAGTAACGTCGCGGGCTGATTGTCAAATGTCGTAACGTCGTCGTCGCCGCCATCATCTGCATCGGAGTTTTTGTCGAGCGCGGTTAGGCGAAAGGCGCCGGTAGCAAGCGCACCCATCGCCTCATCCCCGACGTTCATGTTGCCGCCACCAAACGCCGCGGCGAGTCCGCTTTGATATTGTCCCGTATTAGCTGGCGCGACGGGGTTCGTGGATAAGGCCGCAGGCACAGGGGCAGCCGTCATGGCTGCGGGTTTAGCGGTCGCCATCGAGGCCGGCAACGGCGGCGCGGTTACGACCGCGTCGGTGGCGGCGTCGATGATGGCGCAGCGGACGCCGAGGCGCTCGAGTTCGATGCGAAATGAACAAGCCGTTGCGTAGTCGACGTTTCCCTTGACGCGAAAACGGCCCGCGGCGAGGCGACGCGCGATTTCGCTGCCGTCAATTCCAAATCGCGCGCCAACGGCGGCCGCCACTTGGGTTGCATCGGTGCCAGGCGTTGTCGCCACGCCTTCGATAAACAAATGGAATGCGGCCACCTCCTAGATTATGCGATCATTCGCGCGACGCGCCGAGGGCTGCGTTCCTATTTCTGGGGGCCGCAGGTATCGCACCAGGTGTGACAACGTGGGGCAACGTAAGGCCACCTCGACAGCTGGCGGCAGCAGCAAGCGATAGATTAGGAGAACGTGCATTCTATACACTTCCGCCCCAAATGCCAGATCAAACACCAACCGCGACGATCGCAGGTGATCTCACGGCGTGACAAATGTGTGAATACGCAAACAAAATTTGTAGCGACGATCAGTCGTGGTTACGATCAAGGTATGTCGTTTTCAACTACGCGGACTCGGTTGGCCTTGCGCTCTTCACACCGCTCGATTCGCCTTGGCACCAGCCATCGCTCGACGTCGACGAGTTGGGCGGCGCCAACGAAAGATCGCGAGGCACCTGCGGCGCCACCGCGTGGCAACGGTAAACGGAAATAGGCGGGCACACTTACGGCGTTGAGGCGCTGGGCGATAAAGCAGGCGGCGGCGGTGGGTTCGCGGGCGGCACCGATGCAGCAGGTGGCGCATCGGCAGGCGGCACCGATGGCGCGGCCGGCGGCGGCTCTTCAATGACTTCGGGCTCTTCGTCAATCGCTGGTTCAGCTTGCTTTCCGCGGTCGCATAGCCACGACGTGCGCGCGCATTTTCAGGATCGATTCTCAGCGCCGCCTTGAAGGCCTCGGCGGCCAGCGCAAAGGCGCCGCGCGCTAAATGTGTTTCGCCAAGGAGGACATGCGCCGGTGCTGATCGCGGTGCGGCGGCGATAACCTGCCCAAGCCGCTGCTCGGCCGTGTCGAGGTCGCCCGTTGCTAACTCGACCTGCGCACGCGCAAGCTCGCTGGGAATGTCCAAGGTAAGTGGCGTGCTTGGCGTGGCCGGCGTGGTAGGCGCGTCTGGCGAGTTATCCGGAGCGACAGGCTTGCTCTCGGCGGTGGTAGCACTTGGCTTCGCTTGCCCTTTGGCGGTTGGCTCGCTGGGTGCCGTCAGCGATTCGGGTGGGCTCGCAGGCGGACTCACCATAACCGAATCTGCCGGCGCGGCGTCCATTACGACGGAGGGAGCCACCGAAATTGGGGGCGACTGCATCGCCACATCGGGTCGAGCGCTTTTGCGCGCGGCAGGCGATGAGCGGCCGACGAACCAAAGAACGATGCCCGCGGCGATCGCGGCTGAGGCGAGCAGCGACACCAACAAGATGAGCTTTTGGCGACGCCGGCCGTCGGCAAGATTTAGCGAAAACGAAGCCGCAACCTCATCGAGGCTGATGCGCTCGCTCAGTCCACCATCTGTTGCGAGCACGTCGCCGGCATTGTACCAGGCTTGCGACGTGCCCAAGGGTTTTGGCGAGGGTGCCGCAGACGGCTTGGCCATGGCGGCAGGGACATGCGCGGGCGGTGCGTCCGCCGAGGTCGACGCTACGCGAGAGGCGGCTAGGCGTGCGCTTGCGGCAGGTAAGCTCGCGCGCAGCGCCTCAGCGAGCTGCGACGCGGTTGCAAAGCGGTCGGCCTGCGCCTTGGCTAACAACCGCATAATGATGGTCTCAAGCGCCGGGGGCACGTCGGGTCGATGCACCACCAACGGCGAGGGCGCTTCGGTCGCGTGCTTGGCCAAGACCTCAAAGACGCCTGCGCCATGAAACGGCGGCGCACCGGTCAGCATTTCATAGGCGACGCATCCCAATTGGTAGAGGTCACTGCGTTGGTCAACCGCGAGGCCCTTGGCCTGTTCTGGCGACATATACCGTGGATCGCCAAAGGTGAGGCCGAGGGTGGTGTGCGCCGCCGTTTGCGTGAGATCCACCGCCTTGGCGAGGCCAAAATCGAGCACCTTGAGAAAATTAGATTCCGTCGCGCGCCGCGAGAGAAACAAGTTTTTAGGCCGCAGATCGCGATGCACATAGCCAAGCGAATGCGCCTCGCCGAGCGCCTCGCAGGCCTGCAATAAGACATCGATCGTTTGATCGACCGAAACGCGACCGAGCCGCGCGAGCATGGCCTGCAGGCTCTCGCCCTCAAGATATTCCATGGCCAAATAGACGCGGCCATCGGGCAGGCGGCCATAGTCGAACACTTGCACGATATGGGGATTGGTCAGCTCGCCCACCATGGTTGCCTCGCGGCGAAAGCGCTCGAGCGCGAGCGCGTCGGTGAGCAAATCCTTGTGCATCGCCTTGATCGCGACTTTTTTTCCGAGATGAATGTGATCGGCAAGATACACCGTGCCGCTGCCGCCAGCGCCGATCCGGCTGCGAATGGCATAGCGGCCATCGATGAGCTTGCCATCGGCGGTACCGGCCTCGCTGAGCGCGCGGACCGACGTGCCGCAATGCGGGCAAAATTGCGCCTCGGACGCAAGTGGCGAGGCGCAGCGCAGGCAAGCAGACATGGCCCTTCAAGGGTACACAACAAACCAGCCTTGGCACTGTAAAAAACGCCCGCCAAAGCTACGAGAAGACCCACGAGCCGTGCGCGCGACAGGAGTCGAACCTGTGACCTTCGGCTTCGGAGACCGACGCTCTATCCAGCTGAGCTACGCGCGCGCGGGTGGGGTCATAAACCGCGGCGCGATGGCGTGCAACCGGCGTCGTCGCGAAACTTGGCGTCCCCCGCGTCGCAGGCAAACCGGCGCGCTATATTGGGCGGCGATCCATGTTCGACAAGTTTCGTTTTCGACACGTGCTTGCGGCGCTCGAGGCTGCGCGCGCAGGGCGCGTCGCGGGCGCGGCCGATGACGCGTGGGTGCTTGGTTCGCCGACGTTAGCGCGCTTGCTATTGGCGCACGCCGTGGCGGGATTATGCGTGCGCGGTGAGGTCACGGAGGCACAGCTAGCCAGCGGGCAACTAACGCCCGCGCCAGTGACCGCCATGATCGCCGTGGGCGAGCTAGCGGACGTTGCCCTCGTTTCGCGCGCCCTCGTCCGCGGCGGCGCGTTGCTGTGGTTCACCAACGTGCCGCCTCACGTGGTTGCGGGCAGGGTGCTCGCCGCCGGGCATTGCAATATCTGGCAACGCGCGGCGGGACGACAGGGGCTGGCGGTGAGCACGAATTTGGCGCTGATGGCAGCCGCGGCAGTAGCGCCAGCAGCGTAGGCCGGGGTACCTCTCAACAGCAAGCCCCAGGCCGCAACCAGGGTTGGCGGCGCTGCAGGCCTATGTTATAGCGGCGCGATGCCGCCCGGACGCCCGTGGATTACCGCCAACATGGTGACCGTGGCGCGGCTGATTCCCATGCCCGTGTTGGCGTGGGCGCTCTATCAACAAAACACCACGGCGCTGTGGATCTGCCTGGTGGTCGGCACCCTGGTCGGCTGCACCGATTTCGTCGATGGCTACCTCGCGCGCAAGCAGGGCCCGACGGTGCTGGGCGGCCTGCTTGACCCTATGGCCGACAAGATCTTTGTGGCGCTGGTCTACGCGCCCTTTGCCGATATTGGCTTTGCGCCGGCGTGGGCCTGCGCGCTCATTTTTGTCCGCGAGTTTGCGGTGACGGCGCTGCGATCATCATACGAACGCCGCGCGCTGACGATGAAGACGTCGTATCTCGCCAAGGTCAAGACGTGGACCCAGATGCAGGCGCTCGCCATGTTGGTGCTGCTCGCCCTGCTCAAGGATGATCTCTCCATGCGCGTGATCTTGTGGATCGGCGTCATCGCGCCCCTGGTCGCGCTGGCCGGCCTGTGGCTCATCAAGAAGCGATTTTGGCCTGGCGCCGTGGTGATGAGCGCCATGGTCGGGGGCCTGCTCGCCACGTACGAAGCCGCGGGCTACGAATGGGCCGCTTATTATATCTTGATTACGGTCGTCGTCGTGACTTGGCTCTCGGGCGGCGACTACCTGATGGCGAGCTGGCGTTCGCTGCGCGGCCGCGGCGACATCGATCGCTTTGATCTCGTGCGCATGGTGGCTGCCTTGGCGATTCCAGTGCTCGTGTTCATAGCGCTCGAACTCTCGCCGCGGGTGGTGTCGCCCTCTTCGTGGGCGCTGCTGGCCGTGCTCGCCGCCGAGCTGTCGGTGGGCGGCCTCGACAATCTCCTAGCGCACCACAAGGCGGCAAGCCGCGCCTTGGTGTGGGGCGCGCGCACGCTGACGGTCGCCCTGCTGCTGCTGCTGGCGCTGCTGCTACCCGCATGGGGCACCTCGTTGTTCTATGCCGCGGCGGTGGTGTCGCTGGTCGGCGTCGCCGGTGAGTTCTGGCGCGGCCGCCATTATTACCTCGATAGCAAGTTGCGCCACGCGCCCTTGGTGTAAGCGCGCGGCTGGGGCGGCTGCCGGTGGCGCCCTCGTCGCGAGGTCTTTTGATACTTGACAGATTCAATGATTCAATTATGTTTGAAATATGGAATCAAGCAGTGCAGTGCGATCGCTCGCCGCCCTTGCCCAGGCGTCGCGGCTGGCGGTGTTTCGCGCCTTGGTGCAGGCGGGGCCGGGTGGGATGACGGCCGGCGCGATTGCGCGCGAAACTGCCGTGGCGCCTTCTGCCTTGTCGTTTCACCTAAAAGAGCTTAGCCACGCTGGGCTTGTGCATGCCGCGCCGCGCGGGCGCTTCATCGACTACGCGGCCAACTTTGCCGCGATGAACCAGCTCCTCGCCTTTCTCACCGAAAACTGCTGTGGCGGCGCGTCTTGCGCTCCCGCGGGGAAATCCAAAAACAAAGCCGACTGCGCCCCCAAACGAAAGAGGAACTCATGAAACGTCTCCATGTCCACGTCGCCGTCGATCAACTCACGACCAGCATCGCCTTTTACGAGGCGATGTTTGGCGCGCCGCCCACCGTGCGCAAGCCCGACTATGCCAAGTGGATGCTCGAAGACCCGCGCGTAAATTTTGCCATCTCGCAACGCGGCGCCACGCCCGGCCTTGACCATCTCGGCATCCAAGTTGAGTCCGCCGAGGAGCTGGCCGAGATGCAAGCGCGCCTCGCCACCTTGGCGACGCCGATCACCAGCGAGGCAGCGACGACGTGCTGTTACGCCAAGGCCGACAAGCATTGGGTGACCGATGCGCAGGGCATTGCGTGGGAGACCTTTCACACGCTCGACAGCGCGCCGACGTTTGGCGCCGATGCGCGCACCGTCGCGGCCAACGCTGGGTCCATTGGCGCCGCCGCGAGTTGTGCGACGGATGCGAGTTGTTGTGCACCAAGGCAGGGCGTAGCGCCGTCCGCTGCCGCACCCGCGACCAAAAGCTGCTGTTAGGCCGCTAAAACCAAGCGCCCACGCCGAGCGCGACGTTCAGGCTGGTGTCGGCGCGCAGCGCGTCGGCATGAGCTTGCTGGCGAAACAAGTAGGTTTGAACGCTGGCGTCGACAAAGCCGTAGATGGCGCCCGCGAGTTGCCTTCGCACCGTCACGCCGGCGTCGACGCGGCCAAAGGCCGAGTGGCGCGTCGGCGCCTCGCCGCGCGTCGAAAATTGTTGCCGCAGCACGCCGCCGCCCACGCCGAGATAGGGCGCGAGGGTGAACGCGCGCCGATCCCATGCATAGGCAACGCGCGCGCTGAGGCGCAGCTCCGAAACCGTGGCGCGCAGGGTCGAGGTGTCAAAGCTCGAACGACAGCCGCCCGCGAGCAAAGCGAATTCTAGGCTCGGCCAAGCGACGCCATAGCCGAGGTCGCCACCCACGCACGGCCTTGCCGCGTTGGCGCCCGCCGTATGCAGCGCGCCGCTGACAAACGCGGTCGCCACGCGCGGCAACACGCCGCCCTTGCGCACGAGCCGCGCGTAGGCGATTTTTTCGAGCGCGCCGTCGTCGATTTGCGTTCGCTGCGCCGCGACGGCGACGACACGGCCCTCCAGCAGATAGGCCTGGCCGCGGCCGCGGATGAAGTAGTTGCCAGGGCGCACGCTGATGGTGCGCTGCGCGTCGTGCAGGCCGATTTCGCCGATCACCTGGCCTTCGGCGTCGCCCTTGAGCACCAGGTAGCTGCGACCCTTGGGGAAGGCCAGGCGGCCACGGTGGCTCGCGCTGCGGCCTAGCCGGGTAAAGACAAAATCGCCATAGCCGGCGACGTCATAGCGAAACGTCGGATGCTGCAGCCCCGCCAGCGTCTTGCTCGAGGCGCGCAGCGTGTGTTCGTAGGCATAGCGATACGCCTCGGCCAGGCTTACCACATCGTCGCCATTGGCATCGGCGGCGCCGAGCGCACCGGAAACCAGGTAGTGCGTAAAAAATGAGCCGGCGAGCGCGTCAGATTCTTGGGCATCCTCGCTGGCCGAGCTCGAGGTTAGCGCTACGGCACCGCGCGCGGCGAGCCGTTCGTCCATGACGATGTCAAAGGCGGGCGCCTTGGTGCCACCCTTGACCCGCGTCAGCGACCCCGACCGACACGCGTCGACGATCAATAGCCGCATGCCGGCCGCGCTGCCGGAGACGAGTTGCTCGAGCTCGCGCACCGCTAGCCCGCTGCGCCCCAGGTGGAGCTCGCGCGCATCGGCGTGGCCAGAGTAGTAGACGAGCAACACCGCCTGCGCCGCGTCGGGCAGGGCGCGGATGCGATCGTTGGTGGCGACGATGGCCTGGCGCACCGCGGTTGCGGACTCGCCTTGCATCAGCACAATGTTTTCGTGGCGAAAATCGCCGAGGTCGAGCAGCAGGTCGCGCATTTTCTCGGCGTCGGCCTCGGCAAAGCGCAGATTGCCCTCGTCGGCCTCGCCCTGGTTGTTGCCGACGATGACCGCAAAGCGCACTACCTCGGCACGCGCCCCTGTCGCCGCGCCCACCATAAATAGCAGCACGAGCAAGCGTTTAGTCACGGCGGCGTTTCTCCAACGTTAGGGTGACCGACGCGCATGCGGGCACATTGGCAAGCGATCGCGTTTGCGCAAGCGTCGCCGTTAGCGCTGCCGGGTCCTGCGCCGCGTCGCAATGAAGGCCCCAAAACAACTCGCCTCCCAGCGTGTCGTCGAGCACGATGCTGTCGGGCATCAGCACCGGTTGCGCCATCGCCACGGCGGTGGCATTCGCCGGCGGCTCATAGTAGACGGCCGCCTTGCCGGTGGCGTCGAGGCCCAGCAGATAGGTAAAGCCCGGCGTCGGCGCCACAAACGAAAAGCGCAAGGCGTCTTGCGGATAGACGACGTCGCCATCTTGGCCGCGGGTGACGATGCCATCGCGCTGCAAAAAATACGCGAGCGCAAAGCCGCCCTTGGTGCGCGTCGTGGCGACGAGTTCGCGCGTCGGTGGCGGAGGCTGCCACACCAGCAAGGCGAGCGCCGCTACCGCGACCATGCCCGCTGCGGGTGCGAGCAAGCCTTGCCAGGTCTTCCACCACGGACGCGCTGGCAACCGCCGCGGCGCGCGCGCGGGCAGCCGATGAGCTTGCGCGAAGGACGTCTGGGCCTGCCGCAGGGCGACCAGCCGCGACGCGCACGTCGCACAGGCATCGCAATGGGCCTGCACCGCCGCGGCCGCCTTGGCCGCGTGCTCGCCCGCGACGAGCAAATCCAAGGCATAGGCCGAAGGGCAGGCGTTCGTTGTGGGGCTTGGCGAATTCATGGCACAACCTCTTTTTGTAGTTTGGTGACCAGCTTACCGACCATGCGGCGCGAACATCCCAGCACCTGGGCAATCTCGTCGTGGGTCATTTCGTCGATGTAATAGTGCACGGCGACCTGGGCGAGCCGCTCGGGCAAGCGAGCCAGCACGCGCTTGGCGTCAAAGGTAAGAGGCGCGGTCGCCGTCGCGATCTCATTGACACCTTCCATCGTCGCGCTGTCGAGCTCGGCGCGGCGGGCCTGGTTGCGCAGGCGGTTGAGGCAATGATTCGTCGTAACGCGATAGAGATAGGTGGTCATGGTGCTCTCGCCGCGAAAGCGCTCCGGATGTTCCATCATCGCCATGAATATTTCTTGCACCGCATCTTCGGCGTCGGCATCTGTGCCAAGCAGTTGACGCGCACGCCGCAACACCACGTGGCCGTGGTTGGCAAAGACGGCATGCAGATCCAGCGCCAAGGTTAGCTCGGCCCGCTAGTTGAGATTGGGCGCGAGCTCTTCGGTTGCCGCGGCTTCGTCGATGGTAATGGTGATCGAGGTCGACAGGCCTGCCGGCGCGGGGCGCAGACAATCGTAGCCCTCGGTTTGCGCACACGCCGGATCGTCGGCCGCGAGCACCTCGAGGACGTGAAAGCCCGCGGTCAAGGCCGCGCCGGCGAACTCGGCCGCGCTGCTGCCTGCCGGCAAATCCGCCGGCGCGTAGGCCAAGACATGGCCCGCCGAGATGCCCCATGGCGTCTCAGGCGTTTCGCCGGTGGTGGCGTCATAGTCCTGGGGGAACGCGACAACATAGGCCAGGCCCAAGGCGACCTCGTCCGCATCTTCCGCAAAATGATTGAGCAGCTCGGTGGGCGGCGGCAGAAATACGTCGAGCGTAAATTGCGCGGGAAACTCGCCGCTCACCGGGGCCTCGGCGGCGAGGTAGGTGTCGCCATTTTGCGCGAAGTTGCTCCACACCAGCGACGCATTGACGGCGGAGGTCGAGGCCAACGCCACCACCTCGCCCGAGAGCGTGGCGAGCGGCTCGCCGCGATATTCCGAGTCGACTTGCGCGTCGCAGGCGGCGCCGGCCAGCAGTGAGAGGGAGAGCAAAGAGGTCGCGAATTTGTTGGTCATGATCTTGTCCTTTGGGTTGTGTTGTTGAATCGAACAACCGTTAGACACGCGAGGGCAGCGGAAACGGTACCGCATCGCAAAAATAAATGAGACCTATAAATTTTGAACTGACTTAGCGCCAGCTGGCGGTGTGACGCGACTTCAGCCCGCAGGCGAGGTCGCCGTGCGCCATCGCGCGCGACTTACGCCGAGGCGATCATCGACTTGCCATTGCCGGCGGTCTTGCGGCCACCGAGCGTGGGCTTGCCGGCGGGCGTTTTGCCGCCGCTGGTCGCTTTGCCATTTTTGACGCCAGCGGCGTCTTTGAGCTTGGCGAGGTGCGGGGTTTTCTCCCACGTAAACTCCGGCTCTTCGCGGCCAAAGTGGCCGTAGGCCGCGGTCTTGCGGAAGATTGGCTTGCGCAGGCCGAGCTCTTCGATGAGCAGGCCCGGGCGCGCATCGAACACGCGCGACACGGCTTTGGAAAGTTGCTGGTCGCTGACAATGCCAGTGCCGTAGGTATCGACCAACATCGAAACCGGCTCGGCGACGCCGATGGCGTAGGCGAGTTGAACCTCGCAGCGCGTGGCCAGGCCCGCGGCAACGACATGCTTGGCAATGAAGCGCGCATAGTATGCGGCCGAGCGATCGACCTTGGATGGGTCTTTGCCGGAGAACGCGCCGCCGCCGTGGCGCGCCATGCCGCCGTACGTGTCGACGATGATCTTGCGGCCGGTGAGGCCAGAGTCGCCCATTGGCCCGCCGACGACAAAGCGTCCGGTTGGGTTGATGTGAAACTTGGTGGCCTTCGTGATGAGATTCTTTGGCACGATCGGCGCAATCACATATTCGCGCATCGCTTCCTGCAGATCCTTGAGCTTGACGTCGGGCGAGTGTTGCGTCGAGACCACAATGGCCTCAACGGCAACCGGCCGACCGTCCATGTAGCGCACCGAAACCTGGGTCTTGCCATCAGGGCGCAGCCAGTCGATGCCGCCAACTTTTTTCTTGCGAACTTGCGCTAGGCGATATGCCAGCTTGTGCGCGATTTGAATCGGCATCGGCATCAGCTCGGGCGTTTCGTCGCAGGCATAGCCAAACATCAGGCCTTGGTCGCCGGCGCCTTGCTTGGCCAAATCGCCGCGATCGACGCCGCGCGCGATGTCTGGTGACTGCTGCTCGATGGCGGTCATGACGCCACAGGTTTGCCAATCAAAGCCCATGTCCGAGCCGTTGTAGCCAATCTCTTTGACGGCTTGGCGGACAATAGAGGGGATGTCGACATACGTCGTCGTCGTGATCTCGCCGCCCACCAGCACGAAGCCGGTCTTGGTGAAGGTCTCGCATGCGACGCGCGCATAGGGATCTTCCGCCAAAATTGCGTCGAGGACGGAATCGGAAACCGCATCGCACAATTTATCGGGATGGCCTTCGGTGACCGATTCGGAGGAAAACAAGAAGTTGGACATGGGCGAGGCTTATACCGCGGGGGTGTGACTGTCAATTGCGCATTGCCGTGCTACCAATAGGGCGTGATTGCAATTCGCGAATTGGCCGAGGCAGGCGCTCTGCTGGTGCGAACTACCGAAATGAGCGCCGAGGTTGAGACGCAGGTCGACGCCATTTTGCGCGACGTCGCGGCGCGGGGCGACGCCGCGGTGCAGGCGTATACCGAGCGGTTTGATCAGCGGTCGCCGCACGCTGGCAGCTATGAAGTTCCCAAGGCGAGCTGGGCCGCCAAGGCCGACGCCGTTGCGCCCGAGGTCAAGGCGGCTATCGCGCTGGCCGCGCACCGCATCGAGCGCTTTCACGCGCTGTCGGCCGCGCCGCATGTGCCAGCTTCTGCCACCTTAACCGCCGACGGAATTTCGCTCGCGCTGCACACTGTGCCGCTTGGCCGCGTAGGCTTATATGTACCGGGCGGCACCGCGCGTTATCCCTCCAGCGTGCTGATGACGGCAATTCCGGCGCGCATCGCGGGGGTTACCGACATTATCATGGTGACGCCGGGCGCCTCGCCGGAAACCCTGTTTGCGGCGCAACTTGCCGGGGTTACGCGTATCTTTGAAATTGGCGGCGCGCAGGCTGTGGGCGCCTTGGCCTACGGCACAGCGACCATCCCGCGGGTTGACAAGATCGTTGGGCCGGGGAACGCGTGGGTGGCCGCCGCCAAGCGTCGCGTGTTTGGCCTGGTCGATATCGATTCGGTTGCTGGCCCGACAGAGGTGTTGATTTTGGCCGATGCCACGGCGCACCCAGCGTGGATCGCCGCCGACATGTTGGCGCAGGCCGAGCACGACACGCAGGCGCAGGCCATCGCCGTGGTGCCCACGCGCGCGCTCGCCGACGCGATTGCCGCCGAGCTCGCGGCGCAGCTCGCAACGTTGCCAAGGCGCGAAATCGCAGCGGCGTCGCTCGCCACCAAAGGTGCGGTCATTATCGCGCCGCAACTCGACGACGCCGTGGCCTTTGCCAACGCCTACGCCGCCGAACATCTGAGCCTGCATCTTGACATGACCCACGCGCGCGCAATCGCCGCGCGCATCACCAACGCCGGCGCGATCTTTATTGGTCAGCACGCGTGTGAATCGGCTGGCGATTATCTCGCGGGATCGAATCATGTGTTGCCAACCGGAGGCTCGGCGCGGTTTGCCTCGCCGCTTGGCGTCTACGATTTTCAAAAACGCGTGACGCACATTGAATACACGGCGGAAGCCGCGGCACGCGATGCCGCGCCGATTAACGCATTTGCGCAGATTGAAGGTCTGCACGCGCATGGACGCGCGGCGATGTTGCGGCGGCGTTGATGAAGTTGTGACGTTTGCACGCTCTGTTGGAGGCGCTCGTCACACCCAACGCTGATGAAGACAAACTTAACTTGATCTTTAGCCGCGCGGATTCATATGGTGCAACCCTATGAATGCAAAACGTGGGTTGGTTGTGATGTCGGTACTAATCCTCATGGCAAGCCAGGCCGCAGCGCAACCAAGCGCGGCACCCTATGCGCCAACTCCGGCTCGCAAAGATACGCGCAACCTCTCGGTGATGGTTTCGCCGGTGCATCTGCTGCTGCCATTTGTCGAGCTGACGGTGGAGAAGCGTGGCGGTGACCGGTGGAGCATTGCCGGCATTGTGGGTGGCGGCGAGATCCTCGATATTTCAATCTACGAGGTTGGTGCCCAACTCAATTATTATGTCGTGGGGTCATTTAACCGCGGCTTTCAAATCGGCGCCGAAGCAATCTACATGTATGCCAGCAGCCAACTTGGCGCCACCCGCGTCGCCGCCGAGGGGTTATCGATTGGCCCCTATGCCGGCTACAAAATCGCGACGCAATCCGGGTTCACGTTTAATGTACAAGCCGGGATTCAGCTCATAGGAGTCGCAGGCGAAGACTCCAGCGGTACGACCACCGAAGCCGAGAGCACCGTACAACCATTGGTGAATCTAAATGTCGGGTGGACGTTTTAGCCAGTTGTAGGCTCGGTGGTGGCGCGCTCAGCCATGAAACACGCGCGACGCGCTAATGTGACCATCGGCAACATCAAACACCTCGGCGATCGCCATGGGCGCTTGGCCGTCGCAGTGGCGGGTGTATTCGATAAAGACGCGTGCTTCGTTTGCGGTGACCGTGAGCAGCTCGTAGCGCAGCGAGGGCATGGTCTTCATGGCGCCCTGCCACCACGAGGCAAGCGCCGCCTTACCGCAGATGCAGCCCTCGCCACCGGCGGCGCGCAATTTGGGCGAGGTATGCGTGCAAGCCTCGGCGTAGAGCGCGATCAGGCGTGGCACATCGTGGGCGTTAAACGCGTCGATCCACGCGTGGGCGAGGGCTTGGTTGGCGGCGGCCGACATGCGCTTAGCCTACCGCGGCAATGTGGGCTACTCCAGCGCGCGCAGGCGATAGCCGACGCCAGGCTCGGTGGTGAGCCATTGCGGCCGTGCCGGATCGACTTCGATCTTTTTGCGCAGCTCGGCCATGTGGACGCGGACGTAGTGCGTTTGGGCTTCGTGCGCGGCGCCCCACACCTCGCGCAAGATGTGGCGATGCGACAGCACCTTGCCGGCGTGCGTGGCGAGAAGAAGTAACATTTTGTACTCGGTGGGCGTGAGGTGAATGGCCGTGCCGCCGCGCGTAACCGTGCGCGCGCCGACGTCGATGTGAATGTCGCCAAATGATAGCTGTTGGCTAGTCGAGGCATGCTGTGCGGACTTCGCGTGCCGCAAGGCAACTCGCATGCGAGCCATTAGCTCGCTAACGCCAAAGGGCTTGGTGAGATAGTCGTCGGCACCGGCGTCGAGCGCCGCCACCTTGTCTTCTTCACGACCGCGCGCCGAGATGACGATAATGGGCACGGCGGTCCATTCGCGAAACTGCCGAGTCAGCGCGATGCCATCGCCATCCGGTAGGCCTAGATCGAGCAAGATGATGGCGGGTTGGCGGCTGGTCGCCAGCGCCACGGCCTCATGCGCCGTGCCTGCCTCGACCAATTGATAGTCGTGAGCCAGCAGCGTGGCGCGGATAAACCGGCGCATTTGGGGTTCGTCCTCGACGAGCAAGACAAGTGGTGCCGTGGCCAACTCCGCGGTCATCGCGTTGTCTCCGCGGCGTTGCCGTCGCTGCCAGCCGCGGTCGAGGCGGTCTCGGTGGGCGTCAGGGCAATGTTGCTTGGGGGCGAGACCACCGGCAAGACGATGCGAAAGCTCGTGCCACCGCCGTCGCGAGGCACCGCCGCGATTGTACCGCCATGGGCTTCGACAATGCCGCGGCAGATGGCCAAGCCTAGGCCCGCACCCGCGACGTCGGGGTGATGGCCACGCTGAAACTTTTTGAATATGTCCTGGGCTCGCTCCGGCAACAGCCCAATGCCGCGATCCATTACCTCGATGATAATTTGTTGATCGGCGCAGGTCGCGGCGATTTCGATTGGAGAGGCACCAGGCGCGTACTTCGTGGCGTTCTCGAGCAGATTGACAAACACCTGTTCAAATAGCACCGGATCGACGGCGACGAAGGGCACCTTTGGATCGATGTGCACGTTGACCGGGCGGTCGCCAAGCTTGCTTTCGATTTGCGCCAACGCTGAGCCAATCAGCTCTTCGAGGGGCACCCACTCGCGCCCGAGCGTCAGGCCGCCGCTTTCGAGGCGCGTCATGTTGAGCAAGTTTGAGATCAGGCGATCCATCTTGTCGGCCTGATCGCAAATGGCGTCGACGAGCTCACGGCTGGTGGCGCTCGTTAGCGGCGGCTCGGCTTTGAGCGATGTCGCGGCGCCGGTGATGGCGGCCAGTGGCGTGCGCAAATCGTGTGACACGGCCGAAAGCATGGCGCTTCGCATCTCTTCGGTATGCGCGGCGATGGCTGCGCGGCGCGCTTCATCGGCGAGGCGAAGGCGATCAAACGCGATCGAGGCCTGGCGGACAAAGGCCTCGAGGAATTCGCGTTGCTCACCGCGAAGCGGCAGCCTGTTGTGAGGCTCCAAGACTAGGGTAAAGGCATGGTGTTCGGGGTCGCCGATCGGCACGCATATGACGGTGGCGCCATTGAGCGTGTCGGTGCCGAGTCCAGCGAGTTTGTGCTGCTTGAGGCTCCATTGCGCCACCGTGCGCTCTTTGGGGGCCAGCGCGTAGTTTGGAGGATAGCTAGCTATATCGACGATTTCGTCATTTTCGCCCTCGCCGATGATAAGGACGCTGGCGGCAAAAATCTCGGCGGCCGCGTGCGCAACCACGACCGAGGCGGCGGTGGCGTCGGCGACCTCGCTCAGCTCGCGATTGGTGGCGTAGAGGCGCGCCGTGCGTTCTTCGCGCACGACTGCGGCCTGCTCTTGTCGCCGTAGCCGCGACGTCAACTCGCTGACGATGAGCCCGAGCCCGAACATCATGATAAAGGTGAGTACATACCGGCCATCGGCCACTGTGAAGGTGTGTACGGGCGGCACGAAAAAGAAATCGTATGCCACAACGCTGAGGAAGGCGGTAAGCATCGCTGGGCCGCGACCCCACGCACTCGCGGCGACCAAGACGCCGACGAAATACAGCATTTCGAGATCGGGAATCGGCACCAGCGCGCGCACCAAGGCCGCAAACCCCGTGACCGCGCTGACCACCCCTACGGCCATCATATAGCGACGAAGCTCGATGGCGTCGCGTGGTTCAGGCTGGCTCGTCGGCGTGCGCGGTGCCGGCGCCGGTGCGGTCCCGGTGATGACGTGGATGTCGATTTCGCCGCTCTCCGCGACCAACTCCTCGAGCAAGGATCCCGCGATGCGATCGCGCCACTGGCCCAAGCGCGTCGTGCGCTGCGGCTTGCCGACCACCATTCTCGTCACGTTGGTGGCGCGCGCATGGTCGAGCAACGTTTTCGCGACATCGCTACCGGTGAGCCGCGCGATCGATGCGCCGAGGGATTGCGCGAGCGAAAAATGCGCCTCGAGGGCGTCGCGAGAGTGGTCATCGAGCGGCCGAATCGCTGATGAATCGACGTAGGCCACGGCCCACGGGCAGCGCAGGCGTTCGGCCATCCGCTTGGCCGCGCGCACCAGCTTGGCGGCATGCGCCGCCGGCGTAATTCCGACCAGGATGCGCTCGCTTGAGCCCCACGCCGCTCGGGCGCCGTGTTGGTGGCGAAATGCCAACACGTCATTGTCGACATAGTGCGCCACTTGACGCAGCGCAAGTTCGCGCAAGGCGAGTAAATTTCCTTCGGTAAAAAATTTCTCGGATGCGCGGTCAGCTTGCGCACCGAGATACACCTTGCCGTCCTTGAGGCGCGCGCGCAGCTCTTGCGGCGAGACGTCGATCAGCGCAATTTCGTCGGCCCGCTCCAAGATGGCATCGGGCACGGTCTCGCGGACGCGGATGCCTGTGATCTGCGCGACCACGTCGTTGAGGCTCTCGAGATGCTGCACGTTGAGCGTGGTATGCACCTCAATGCCCGCATCGAGCAGCTCCATGACGTCCTGCCAGCGTTTGGGATGACGCGAGCCGGGAATGTTTGTATGCGCCAGCTCGTCGACCAAGATCACTTGTGGCTTGCGTGCCAAGGCAGCGTCGAGATCAAACTCTTCGGTGGCGATGCCGCGGTAGTCGAGCTTGCGCCGCGCCAAGAGCTCGAGGCCAATCACCAGCGACGCGGTCTCATAGCGTTTGTGAGTCTCGACGAGACCCACGACCAAATCGACGTGTTGCTCGGCGACCAGATCGCGCGCGGCCTGCAGCATGCGATACGTCTTGCCGACGCCGGGCGCAAAGCCAAAAAATACTTTGAGCTTGGCGCGGGCGCGCTTGGCCTCTTCAGCGCGCACTTGTCGCAAGAGCACGTCCGGATCGGGTCGTTGGTCGGCTTGCGTGGTAGGCGCCATGGCGGTCTTGCGTGCGATGTGCGAGCCGCCCGATTCTAATGGTTCTGCCGCTGCAGCGCGAGGTTGAGCCTCACCACATTAACGCGTGGCTCGCCAAACAGGCTCAGCGTGCGACCCTCGGTGTGGGCGTCGATGAGTTGCGTCACCGCGGCGAGGGGCAAGCCGCGCTCGCGGGCGATGCGCGGTGCCTGATAGTGGGCGGCGGCGGGCGAAATGTGTGGGTCAAGGCCGCTACCCGATGCGGTGACCAGATCGACCGGTACGGGGCCTGGCGCGGATGCGTCAGCTTGCCGCAAGGCCGCGATGCGATCCGCAACCGCCTGATGCAGCGCGGGGTTGGACGGACCGAGATTGCTGCCGCTCGACGCCGCGGCGTTATAAGCGACGGTGCCAGTCGCCGAAGGTCGGCTCCAAAAATAACCCGGGCCGGCGAATGGCTGACCAATTAGCTCCGAGCCAACGACCTTGCCTTGGGACGTAATGAGGCTGCCGTTCGCTTGGTGAGGAAAAGCTACCTGCGCGACGCCGGTTATCACCAGCGGATAGAGCAGTCCCGTGATCACGGTGAAGAGCGCAAGTAAGACAATGGCTGGACGCAGTAGGTTTCGCATACGTTCTCCTAGTTAACGCCAACGGCGGTTAGCGCGATATCAATGATTTTAATGAAGGGAAAAGGCAGCACGAGGCCGCCAAGGCCGTACGCAAAAATATTGCGCCGCAAGATGGTGGACGCGGGCGCAGGGCGATACTTGACGCCGCGCAAGGCCAACGGGATGAGCGCAACAATGATCAGCGCGTTAAAAATGACGGCCGACATGACGGCCGTGGTCGGGGAGTGCAGCCCCATGAAGTTTAGCGCGCCGAGCTCGGGATATGTGGCCACAAACGCCGCCGGGATAATCGCAAAATACTTGGCGACGTCGTTGGCTATGCTGAACGTGGTGAGCGAGCCGCGCGTCATGAGCATCTGCTTGCCAACCTCGACGACCGTTAGCAGCTTGGTTGGATTCGAATCGAGGTCGACCATGTTGCCGGCCTCTTTGGCGGCCTGGGTGCCGGTATTCATCGCCACGGCGACGTCGGCTTGCGCAAGCGCGGGCGCATCGTTGGTGCCATCGCCCGTCATCGCAACCAAGTGTCCCTTGGCCTGATAGTCGCGAATCATCGCGAGCTTGGCCTCCGGCGTGGCCTCGGCGAGGAAATCGTCGACGCCGGCTTCGGCGGCAATCGCGGCCGCCGTCAGCGGATTGTCGCCGGTGATCATGATCGTCTTGATGCCAATGCGGCGCATCTCGGCAAAACGCTCGCGAATGCCTGGTTTAACGATGTCTGCGAGTTGGATGACGCCCATTACTTTGGTGCCATCGGCAACGACAAGCGGTGTGGCACCCTGTTTGGCGACGGTTTCGACGTGGCGTTTCACCTCGGGCGGCAGCGACGCACTCTGGTCGCGCAGCCAGCCCGCGATCGCATCAAAGGCGCCCTTGCGCACCATGCGATCGCCAATGTCAACGCCGCTCATGCGTGTCTGCGCGGTAAACGGTACCGCGAGCGCTCTGGGTTCAGTGCCTTGTTGCTCGGCCACGCCAAATTTGTCGCGCGCCAAGGCCACGATGCTGCGGCCCTCGGCGGTTTCATCGCCCAGCGAGCTCAGCATCGCGATTTTTGCTAGTTCGGCCTCGCTCACGCCAGGCGCGGGCAAGAATGCGGTCGCCTGCCGATTGCCGAGCGTGATGGTGCCGGTCTTGTCGAGGAGCAAAATATCGACGTCGCCGGCGGCCTCGACGGCGCGTCCCGACATCGCGATCACATTTGCTGCAACCATGCGATCCATGCCTGCAATGCCGATCGCCGAGAGCAGGCCGCCGATGGTGGTGGGAATCAGGCACACCAGCAACGCGACTAGCACGGCGATGGAAATGGGTGCGCCGGTGCCGGCCGCCTTGGCGGCGTAAATCGAATAGGGCAGCAAGGTCGCGGTGACGAGCAAGAAGATGATCGTCAGCGCGACGAGCAAGATGTCGAGCGCGATCTCGTTGGGAGTTTTTTGCCGCTTGGCGCCTTCGACCATGGAGATCATGCGATCGAGAAACGTCTCGCCGGGATTGGCGGTGATGCGAATGATGAGCCAGTCCGACAAGATTCGCGTGCCGCCGGTGACCGCGCTGCGATCACCGCCGCTCTCGCGAATCACCGGTGCGCTCTCGCCCGTGATCGCGCTCTCGTCGATCGACGCTGCGCCCTCGACGACCTCGCCATCGCCGGGCAAGACGTCGCCCGCCTCGACCAAGACAAAGTCACCCTGACGCAAGCGCGCGGACAAGACCTCCTCGACCGCCGCGTCGCGCTTGGCATCGGCCAGGCGCTTGGCCGAGACGTCCTTGCGCGATTGCCGCAAGGTATCTGCCTGCGCCTTGCCGCGGCCTTCTGCCATGGCCTCGGCAAAGTTGGCAAAGAGCACGGTAAACCATAGCCACAGCGAGATAGCCAAGATGAACCCAGGCGAGGTGGTGGCATCGGCGGTGGCGCCGCCGCCAAGCCAGGCGTAGAAAAACAGCAGCAAGGTAAAGGCGCTGCCGACCTCGACGACAAACATGACGGGGTTTTTGACCATGCGTCGCGGATGCAGCTTGGCGAACGAATCCTTGATCGCCGCGATTAAGATCGCGCGCGAGGCGGAGGCATGGGCGGGTTTGGACTGGGTCGTAGACATAGTGGTCCTTTCAGGGGCAAGGCATCGCGGGCGCGCTAGGGCGCAAGCGCTGGCGCCATGCTCCCGAGCTGCAGATGTTCAACGATAGGGCCAAGCGCGAGCGCCGGCACAAAGGTAAGCGCGCCGACCAAGATGATGACGCCGATGACGAGCGCGACAAACAGCGGCGTATGGGTAGGCAGCGTGCCGGCGCTAGTGGGAATCGATTTTTTTCTGGCGATCGAGCCGGCCATCGCCAAGATCGGAATGATCACCCAATAGCGGCCAATCGCCATGCAAACGGCAATTGCCGTCGCATAAAATGTGCCGCTCACCGTGATGCCGCCAAAGGCCGAGCCGTTATTGCCGGCGCCAGACGAAAACGCATAGAGGATTTCGCTAAACCCGTGCGCCCCCGGGTTGCCGAGCGTCGACGTACCGGCGGTGGTCGAGGCGGCCAGCGCCGTGCCGACCAAAATGGCCGCCGCGGGCAGCAAGAGCACCAAGGCCGCCATCTTCATTTCATAGGCCTCGATCTTCTTGCCGAGATACTCTGGCGTGCGGCCGATCATCAGCCCGGCGATGAAGACGGCGATGACGGCGTAGACGAGCATGCCGTAGAGGCCCGAGCCGACGCCGCCAAACACGATCTCGCCGAGTTGGATGAGCCACATTGGGATCATGCCGCCCAGCGGCGTAAAGCTATCGTGCATGGCGTTGACTGAGCCATTGGAGGCGGCGGTGGTGGCGGTGGCCCACATGGTGCTGCCGACGACGCCAAAGCGCAGCTCCTTGCCCTCCATGTTGCCTCCGGGCTGCAGCGACGAGGCGACCTGATCGACGCCGAGCTGCGACAAGACGGGATTGCCGGCTTGTTCGGCCGACGTCGCGGCGAGCATGAGCGGCAGCAAGATGATGGCCATGACCGCGAACAGCGCCCAGCCCTGCCGCTTATCCTTAATCAGGCGTCCAAACGTAAAGCACAGCGCCGCGGGGATGAGCAAGATCGAGATGAGCTGGAGAAAATTTGCAAACGGGGTCGGATTTTCAAACGGATGCGCCGAGTTGGCATTGAAAAAACCGCCGCCATTGGTGCCGAGCATCTTGATGGCGATCTGCGAGGCGGCGGGTCCGAGCGCCAAGGTTTGCTCGGTGACGGCGGCGCCGTCGCCATTGGTTGTGGCCTCAACCAGTTGCGCGGTGGCGCTGGCATCAAAGGTTTGCACCACGCCTTGCGAGACTAGAAAGAGCGCGAAGACGGCGGAGAGTGGCAGCAAGATATAGAGCGTGCTGCGGGTTAGGTCGACCCAAAAGTGGCCAACGGTCTCGGCGTTGCGCCGCGTAAAACCGCGAATGAGTGCCACCAGCACCGCCATGCCGGTGGCGGCGGAGACAAAGTTTTGCACGGTGAGCGCAACCATTTGCGTGAAGTAACTCAGCGTGGTTTCGCCGCCGTACGCCTGCCAATTGGTATTGGTCGCAAAGCTCACCGCGGTGTTGAGCGCGACCTGTGGCGTCGCGGCGGGCAAATTCGCGGGATTGAGCGGCAGGTATTGTTGCAGTCGCGCGACCAAGAACACCACCAGCATGCCGAGCGCGTTAAACAGCAGCAGCGCGGCGGCGTAACGCTTCCACGACATCTCTTGGGCGGGATCGACGCCGGCCGCGCGATAGAGCAGCCGCTCCAGCGGGCCAAGCACACGCTGAGCCGTGGTGGCTTCCCCGGCGTACACGCGCGCCATATAGGCGCCGAGCGGCAGCCCGAGCGCGATCAAGGCGATGAACAACAATAAAATCTGAACCAGCGAGAGTCCGGTCATTAGAGTTTCTCTCCAAAGAGCAGGGCGATGAGCAGGTAAATCAGCAGCAGCGCCGCGAGCACGCCTGCGATGGCGGTAATTAGCGACATGGGTTTAGACCTTTCCGCACAGCTCGAGAAGGCCGGCGCTGACGATGAAAAAAAACAAGATGGCCAAGATAAACAGAACGTCCATATTTCGATCTCCGGTAAAGAGCAGCCCCACACAAAGCACCGCGAGCATGATGAGGTTGGTCATGACACTAAAACCAAGCGGTGACGCCTACGGAAATGGTCGACTGGTCGCTGGCGTTGGCGATCGCGTTGCCTTCGGGGGTGAGCGCCACGTCACCGCTAAAGAACAGGTCGTCGTCCGCGCGGTCGTGGCGAATTTCGAGTTGCACCAGCGCATGCGTCGTAGGTTGATAAGACAGCGAGCCGGTGGCCGAGGCGATTTGGGTCGTTGGGAAGAAGATGGCGCCAGCCTGACCGTCATCGTTCTTGGCCGCGGTCTCGCGGAAGATGTCGCCACGCGCGGCGACCATCAGCTCGGATGACAGCTTGTAACGCGCGTAGAGCGCCGCCGCCTCCCAATGGCTGCGACCAAATTTAGTTTGTTCGACGCCAACATCGACGTGCGCGAGCAGGGAGAGCGCAGGCGTGACATGCCACGTGGCATGGGCGTCGATTAGATGCCGCCACGGGGAGCCTTCGGGTGCGCCTTCGCTGCGTTCGACGCCGCCAAAGTAAAGCACCGAGGCGGTAAGCTGTTCCGGCACCGCATAGCTAAATTGCAGCGAAACTGATTTGGCGTCGTTGTTGTCGACGACGCTGTTGTAGCCGTTATAGCCCGCCGCGGTGATCGACAGGCGATCGCTGACGGCTAACTTGGCGCGCGCGCCGGTGTGATAAAATGGCAAGCCAAAAAACAGATTGGAGCGCGAGAAGTTCCAGTTGTCGCGCACGGCAATGCCTTCGGGGCCGATCGGCGACAGGAACAGCCCCGCCGCGAGTTCGAGCTTTGGTTGTTGAGGCAAGCGGTAGGCGACGTTGGCTTGTTGCACGTATTGCCAGACATCGGCGCCGGTGGCGCTCGCGCCGCCCGCACCCGCCAGCGCAGGTTCCGCCGCATAGTAGGTGCGCGGCGTAGCGCCGTATTGCAAGCCAAGCGTCCCGGTAAAGCCATCGTCTTGCCACGTGGTGGTCAAGGCCACCGCATCGAGCGTAAAACTGTTGTGGCGGTTGTCAAAGCCACGCCAATTGGTCAGACCATTGCTCGGGTTGCCGAGATTCCATTGATAATACATTTCGACATACCCGCTCGTCGCTACCTCGGGGTCGGCGGCCAGCGTTGACAGTGGCGCGGCCACCAGCGTTGTCGAGACAAGCAGGCTAAATTTGGTAAGAGCTCGCATAGAACACATCCTTCGCCATCAGCGTAAGGCGTGGTCGCAAGCTGTACTATTTTGAGGTCATCAAGTTCGCGGGCGGCGGTATCAAGATAGTATCAAGATGGCGCTAATCGCAGCTGGCGACGGTGCGCGTGCCCACGAGCGTCGACGTGATGGCGCCGCGCAGCAAGGGCTCGGTGTTGCTGCCCTCGTCAAGTGCTTGCAGCGAGTACGCGCGGGTGGCCGAGACGCGCAAGGCAGCCGGATCGCAGGTTGCGTCGGTTTCAACGAAATCGACCGCCCACTGCGTGAAGGTATCCCACACAATCGTGTCGGGTTCCGCGCCAAGCAGCGGCTTGGCCGCGATGTCGCCCGCGACGACCAAGGTGCCGGGCGAGGCTGGGTCGTCCGCGCCGACGCCCATCAGCACCGCGAGGAGGCGGGTCTTGCCGCCCTCGCAAGCGGCCATCACCGCCTCGACTTCGTCGTCGGCCGAGCGCCGGAAGGCGACGATTTGCGGCGCGGCATCAGCGCCAATTCGGCTGCAGAAGTCAAAGTCCGCCGGCAGGGTGTCCATATTTAGGCCCGCCATTTCCCAGTAGTCCTTGAGCCCCGATTTGTCTTCGGCCCAAGTGGGCGGTTCATAGAGTGGCGCTGAAGGCTCTTGGGCCGGTGCGACGCACGCCAAGACGCTCGGGGCGATGAGCGCGGCGACGAGGGCGGTGCTGAGGTGGGTTGCTTTGGTGGGTGTGTGTTTTTTTGACATGGCCGGATACTATGCAGATCGCGGGCCATGCCTTATCCAATTGAAAAGCTTATGCTTTGCAAGCGAGCGAGGTTGGATCGCTGGTGAGTCAGGGCCTCAGGGGTGGGGGCCGCGATGGGCGTTTCAAGCCGGCCTCCCGCGCAGCACGCCTGCGCCCGAGTCGTGAAACACGCGGTGTTTCAATGAAACAATTTGCGACGTGGGGATCCGCATATGGCACGCCAACTGGCTACTAGCGGTGCGTTGTCGCAGCCGGGAGCGGTTGGCACGCGCTGTGCTTATGGCAACCCGACATGCATCCATTTGTCATGGCCGCACTCGGCGGCGCCCTAATTGGGCTTTCCGCTTCACTCTATCTATGGTCGCACGGCAAGGTCGCTGGCATTAGCGGCTTGCTCGGCGCGCTGTTTGTGCCGCGCACCGATGACAAGCCGGCGCGCGCGTCGTTCTTGCTCGGGCTGGTAATCGCTGGCGTCGCGTTGCAGGCATTTGCGCCGCAGGTGTTTGGCAGCGGCGCGGTGGCCTCGCTCGGCGTCGTGGCGGTGGCGGGCCTGCTGGTTGGGTTTGGCACCCGGCTCGGCAATGGCTGCACCAGCGGGCATGGCATTTGCGGCATCACGCGGCTATCGATGCGATCGATCTTAGCGACCGGCACGTTTATCGCCGCCGGCGTGGCGACGGTGGCGACGTTACGCTTCGTGCAAGGAGGCAACTAACATGGCGCTCGGTAACCTCGTCAGCATGATCGCCGGCCTGCTATTTGGTCTGGGGCTCGGCCTCGCCGGCATGCTCGATCCAAGCAACGTGCAAGGCTTTCTCGATATCTTTGGCGCGTGGGATCCAACCCTGATGTTTGTCATGGCCGGCGGCATCGCGGTGCATCTCATGTTCTGGCGCATCATCAAGCACCAGGCCTCGCCGCTGTTTGATCACACCTTTCACCTGCCCAATCGCACCGATATCGACAAGCCGCTGCTAGTGGGCGCGGCGATCTTCGGCATCGGTTGGGGCCTAGGTGGCTATTGCCCTGGCCCGGGCCTGGCGAGCCTGGGATCGCAGGGCACGGCGCCGATGGTGTTTGTCGCGACCATGGTCGTCGGCATGCTGCTGCAGCACAAGTACGACGCGCTGCGCCTTGCGAGACGTGCTACGTTACAGGCGTGAAACAAGACGAAACACGTGGAGACATGCTCGCGGCGGCGCTGCAATCGGTGGTGGGCGCGGCGCTGGTGCTCGACAAATCGCTGCGGGTCAGCGCGGTCACGGCGGGCGCCAGAGCGCTGCTCGGCGTCGAGATTCCGCTTGGGATTGCGGCGCCGGCGCTCTTATGCGGCGATGGTCCCAAACGGCCGTTTGCCGAGGCCCTGGCCGCGGGCACGCCGATCCAGACGGTGATCGCGCGGCCCACCCTCAAGGCCGCTTCCGCCCGCGCCGGGCGATCTGGCGCCGGCCCGCATATGGTGCGCGTGCAGGCGACGCCGGTGGGGACCGTCGGTTGGCTGGTGACCATGGAGGCGGCCCACGAGGCGCTGTCGCATGACCCGTTGTTGTTTCACGGCATGTGGACGCGCAACGTGCAGATGAAACGCGTGTTCCAGCTCATCGAGCGCGCCGCCAGCGAGGACGTCACCGTGCTGGTGCGCGGCGAGACCGGCACCGGCAAGGAGCTCGTCGCGCGCGCGCTGCACGAGCTGTCGCCTCGCAGCCGCGGCCCGTTTCGCGCTATCAACTGCGCCGCGCTGCCGGCGAATCTGCTCGACAGCGAGCTCTTTGGCCACGCCAAGGGTGCGTTCACCGGCGCGGTCAAGGACACGCCAGGACACATCCAAATGGCGCATGGCGGCACGCTCTTTCTCGACGAGGTGGCGGAGATGCCGCCCGAGCTGCAGGCCAAGTTGCTCCGCGTGCTCGAGACGCATACCGTAATTCCCGTCGGCGGCCGCGATGCCATTCCCGTCGACGTCCGCATCATCAGCGCGACGCATCGCGCGCTGCGCCGCGAGGTGGAGGCCGGCCGCTTTCGCGCCGATCTAATGTATCGCCTGCGGGTGATTCCGCTGTTCTTGCCGCCGCTGCGCGAGCGCCCCGACGACGTGCTCTTGCTCGCCGACAAGCTGTTGGCCGAAATCAACGATGGCTCCAAGCGGCGCGTCATCACCGGCCTGTCGCCGGCGGCGGCGCAGGCACTGCGCAGCTATGCCTGGCCGGGCAACGTGCGCGAGCTGCGCAATGCCTTGGCCTATGCGCACGTCATGGGCGACGAGCCGATGTTGCATCTCGCCGACTTGCCACCAGAGGTGGCGACGACGACAGCGACGGTTCAATTTATTGGCGACGCCGCGGCGCAGGCCTCGGGGGCCGCGCTTGACCTCGCGCCTTCGTTGCCGGCCGACGAGCGCTGGCGCGAGGACGCCGTGGCCGATAACGAAGTCCACCAGGCAGCGCGCATTCGCCAGGCGTTGGCGCGCGCGGGTGGCAATCGCGATCGCGCGGCCAAGCTGCTCGGCACCAGCCGCGTCACGCTGTGGCGCCGCATGCGCGCGCTAGGCCTCAGCGCGTAATCGGCAGGCCCGCGGCGTTATATGCCAGCATGCCGCCCACCATGTTGACGACGTGGGCAAAGCCCATGGCGCGCAGCGAGGCCGCGGCTCGCCCCGAGCGGCCGCCGGAGCGACATACCAAGACGACCATCGCGTCGCGCGGCCACGCGGCGGCGCTCGCCTCGACGGTGGCCAGCGGCACCAGCGCGGCGCCCTTGATGTGGCCGAGCTCACCGATGTATTCGTCCGGTTCTCGGACATCGATCAGGCGCACCGCGTCGGACGCGGCCCCGGCCTGCGTTAGCAGCTTGGCGAGCGCCGCGACATGCGCGACCTCGGCATCGCGATAGCCGGCAGAATTAGCGGTTGTGCCGGCCAGCCACGCGCTGGGCCAATTTGCGGTGGGCGCCGCCGCCTCGGTCCCGGGCGCGCTCATTGCGCCTCCTGCACCGGCACCGTGCCGCACGCGCGGTTGGCCGGCACGGCCTCAAGCAGATGTTTAGGCGGCGGCAATTTGAGATTATTCATGATCTCGACGAATTGGTCGCGGCTCTTGCCGGCGACCCGCGGATTGTGGCGCTTCTCCTCGCCAATCGTCGACGTCGTCAGGCCCTTGTAGTCGTGGCCGGGATACACCACCGTGTCGTCGGGCAGCGCAAATAGCACCTGCGTGATCGAGTGGTAGAGCGCCTCGGGGTTGCCGTTTTGAAAGTCGCTGCGCCCGCAGCCGCGGATGAGCAGGGTATCGCCGGTAAACACCGCGCCGGTCGTCACATACGACACGCCGTCATCGGTGTGGCCAGGCGTCGTCAACGCGGTGATCGCGACGTCGCCGAGGCGAATCACTTCGCCATGCGCGACGTGGCGGTCGATGCAGGCCGCGCCGTGGCTCGAGGCCACCGTGGTCGCGCCGGTGCGTTCGCGCAGCGCGCCGGCGCCGGTAATATGATCGGCGTGGATATGGGTTTCTAAGACGTGGACGAGGGTCAGGCCGAGTTCGCGCACGAGCGCGAGGTCGCGTTCGACCTGGCCCGCAACGGGGTCGATGAGCGCGGCCTGCTTGGATCGCTGGTCGGCGACGAGGTAGGTATACGTCGAGCTGTCGCTATCGAACATTTGGCGAATCAACATGGCCTTACCGTAGAGCAAAACGCGTGCCACGGGTGGAGGGTTCGGCGCGGCCGCCTGGGGCGCCATGAATGGCCACCCAAGCCTAAGCGCAATGACGCCGGCCTAGGCTCATGTTTCACCATGTTTCAGTAGTGAATCACAGTTGAAACAACGCGACGCTTCGGGCCCGGCCGCGCGCCGCCTCCGCCTCTGCCCCCGGCAGCCCGCGTCGTTGGCACGAACCATGCTTTAGCCCCAGCCATGTTGTGGTTGGCGCTCGCGCTCTCATCGTTGGTCGGCATCACGCTTGGCCTGCTTGGCGGCGGCGGCTCGATCATGACGCTGCCGATCTTGCGCTACGTGCTCGACATGGACGGGCGCGAGGCGATCGCCATGTCGTTGGTCGTGGTGGGCGCGACGAGCCTGGTTGGGATGATCGCGCATGCGCGAGCCGGGCGGGTGCGGTGGTCTACGGGACTTATCTTTGGCGCCGCGAGCATGGCCGGCGCGTATGCGGCCGGGCAATGGCTGGCGCCGCTAATTCCCGCCACCATCCTGCTCATCTTATTTGCCGTGCTGATGGCGGTGACCGCGGTGGCGATGCTGCGCAAAAAGCGCGTCGCCATCTCGGCCAACGCCACCGCAGCGGCGAGTGCACCACCTGTCCTCGACGTGCCTAAGCGGCCCCCAGCGAACCAAGTGGGCCGCATCGCCGGCATCGCGGGCGAAGGCATCGCGGTGGGCGCGGTCACGGGGCTGGTTGGCGCCGGCGGTGGCTTTCTCGTCGTGCCGGCGCTGGTCCTGCTCGGTGGCTTGCCCATGGAGCACGCCATTGGCACCTCGTTGCTAGTGATCGCGATGAAGTCGAGCGCCGCGTTTGCGGGCTATGCCTCGCACGTGCACATCGATTGGGTGCTTACCGCCATGATCGTCGCGGTCGCGGTCGCCGGCAGCTTTGTCGGCGCGGCCTTTGCCGGGCGTATCGCGCCCGACAAGTTGCGGCTTGGCTTTGCCTGGTTCGTCGTCGCCATGGCGTGTTTTGTCTTGTTGCAGGAAGTGCCGCGACAACTAGGCACGTCGCTGCATATCGGCTGGGTCTTGCTGATCTCGGCGGCCACCACGGCGGCGCTAATAGCGATCAAGCAGCGCGCGGAGCGTGCCAAGACGCAGCCCGCACCACACGCAATCACGGAGGGAACATCATGTTGAGCAAGCTTGTCATTGGCCTCGTTATTTTTGCCTTTATCGCGGTAGCGCTCGGCGGCAGCCGCGGCGCCAAGGTAGCCCCCGCCGACGCCAAGAAGCTCGTCGGGCAAGGCGCCTTGCTGGTCGATGTGCGCACGCCGGAGGAGTTTGCGGCAGGCCATATCAAGGGCGCCAAGAACATTCCGCTGGCCGCGGTTTCTGCGCGGCTAGCCGATTTCGGCGCAAAAACCGCGCCCATCGTCCTTTATTGCCGCAGCGGCAATCGTAGCGGGCAAGTCGCGACCATCCTGGCGCGCGAGGGCTTCACCGCGGTACACGACCTCGGGGCCATGGATCGTTGGTAGCCACACCCGGCGGCACGCACCTTGCAACTTGCCTCGGCGGCGCGACGCGCTATACGAGTCGTACCATCGCACGCTAGGTGCGAGAGAAAAGGATCCATCATGTTAGCCAAACTATTTCCTGCCAACGAGCACATTATCGAACGCGTGCTGCGCATCGCGCTCGGCCTCGCGCTGCTTGCCATCGCCTTTGTCGGTCCCAAGACGCCATGGGGCTTTCTCGGCGTCGTGCCGCTGCTTACCGGCCTCATCGGTAGCTGCCCGCTGTACACGTTGCTTGGCGTGAGCACCTGCCCGATGACTCGCAAGAGCGATTCGACGCCCGCGGCTTAGCGACGCCGCGCGGTTGTCACGTAGACCGCTTGCGGCACGCCCCCGGCGATGCGACGGTTTGCCCGCATGACGTCGACGTCACTCGATTCGCTGCTCGCCTTGGCGCCGGCTCATCTGCGCCGCGCGACGTATCACGCGCCGAGCGGCTCGGCTGAGACGCCCGTGCGGCTTGACGCCAACGAGCTCGCCTTTCCGCTGCCGCCCGAGCTGCGCGGCAGCTTGCACGCGGTGCTCGCCGCCGTCGACGTCGGCCGCTATCCCGACGCCAAGGCCACCGCGCTCAAAGCGGCGCTGGCGACGCACCTGCGCCATGAGCTTGGCGAAGCGGGCGCCTCGTCACCGCTCGACGCCTCGTGGCTGTGCGTCGGCAACGGTTCGGACGAGCTCATCTCGCTGCTTTGTACGGCTTTCGGACAACTGCGCCCCGGGCGCGCCACCGCCAGCGTGCTCTATCCCGACCCAACCTTTGTCGTGTATCGCCTGGCCGCGCTCGCCGCGGGGCTTGAGCCAATCGAGGTGCCGCTCGAGCGCGATTTCACCCTCGATCCGCGCCTGGTGCGCGATGCCTGCGCCGGCCGCGCACCCAACCTCGCCTTCTTCGCGCTGCCCAATAATCCCAGCGGCACGCTGTGGCCGCTCGCCGACGTGCTCGCGTTGACGCGCGAATTTCCCGATATCATCTTCGTTGCCGACGAGGCCTATGGGCAATACAGCGGGCAGTCGCTGCTGGGCGCGCTTGCCGCCACGCCCAACCTCGTCATCATGCGCACGTTCTCAAAGATCGGCTTGCCGGCGCTGCGGGTTGGCTATGTCTGCGCGCACCCTGAGCTCATCACCGTGCTCGAGCGCGCGCGCATGCCGTACAACGTCGGCGCGTTGGCGCAGGCTGGTGCGACGTGGCACTTGCGGCATGCCATGCCGTGGGTCGCGCAGCGCTGCGCCGAGATCGTTCTGGCGCGCGAAGCGTTGGCGCCTGCGCTCGCGGCGCGCGGGCTTACAGTCTATCCAAGCGCGGCGAATTTTCTGCTCTGCCGCGTCGCCCTCGCCGACGACCACGCCAACCCCGCGCTCGCCTTGACGCAACGCCTCGCCGCACAGGGCATCGCAATTCGCAATCTGCATCGCCCAGGCCATCTCGCGCATTGCGTGCGCATTACTGTCGGCACGCCGGCCGAAAACGCGGCACTGCTCGCGGCGCTGTGATCTACGGCGCGAGCTAGCGAGGCACGGTTACGCCGAACGCTTGGCGACGGCGAGGCGCGCATAGGTCTCGGCGGCCTTCGCACACAGGCGGCGAATTTGATCGCAATCCGCCGGCGTTAGGGCCCGCGTCGGTTCGCCGTAGACAATATTCACCACGCGCTTGCCGATCTTTACCGCCGCCGTGAGCAGCAAGGTGGATTCGGATTGATTGAAGGCGCGTCGCAAGTAATCGTGGATGGTCGCGGGTGGCGCCTCGCCGGTGAATAGCCCCTCGGTGACCGCCGTGCGAAAGATAGAATTGGCGCCCAGCGGCACTAGCACACATGGCAGGCGCTCATCGAGCATTTCGCCGTGCGCCTTCCACCCAATGGCAAAGTCGTCGCGTACGAGAAACAAGGCGCAGCGCGTGGTCCACGTCGCCAGCCCCGACAGCAACGCGTCGGCCACTGCGGCGCGATTCTCGGCGGTTTCCATCTCTGCGATCGCGCCTTCGATCGCGACCGCGGCGTACGCGCGCGACACCTTGCCGCCGGTAAAGAACGACCCCGAGCGTTCATGCGCCTCCACCGAGGGCTCGGCGGCATCCGACGTATCGGCCTCGAGGTCTTCGACCAAATCTTCCAGGTCGCCGAGCATGAGCTCGTCACCGCTGGTCTCCTGCACGGTGCGTCGCCGCAGCGGTGCCCGCTTGACCTCGGCCGCGGTGCTCGGCACGGTGGCCGCGCGCTCGCTCGCCGCGTCGGATTGCGGCGGCAAGCCTGGCAACGGCAGGGCTGGCAAGCCTTCCTTGGTCGAAAGGCGCGGCGCATCGCCAAACGGCAAAAAGCGCGGCGGGCGCGGCACGCCGTAAAAGCGCTCGATATAGTAATAAATGCGAATCTCGGGCGCGATGCGGGGAATCACCCGATAGCCGGTGTATTCGGCGACTTGATCGAGCACTTGCAGGTCCAAGGGGTCCTCGAACGCGGCGATGAGCTGGCGATCTTGGATGACGATTGGCACGCACTTGCTGTGATACGCCATCTCGGGCGACAGCAAGCGCACCGCGGTTTTCTTGGCGCGTTCAAAGGTCGCGCCGGTGGCGATGCCGACGCCTGATTCAAAACCCAGGTAATAAGTCAGCGTATCTAGATCCAACAACCCGCGTTCGACCAACACGGTGCCGAGACGGCCGCCACTTTGGCTCTGCACGGCCAGGGATTCGTTGAGCTCTTCTTGGGTAAGCCGACGATCGCGTAGCAGCAGCTGCCCCAACTTCATTTGAAATACGTTACCATCGCGACGTGGCGCTTCACAAGGCAATGGCCCTGATGCTTGCCCTTGGCGCGGTGTGCGCGTGCGCCGCCGAACCCTTGCCACCTGAGGTGCTGGCGGGTGCGCGCGCCGCGCTGCCGCCGCCCGCCATTGCGACGCATACGCCATCGCTGCAGGCGCGCGCCGCGACCGCGATCATGTTGGCGCCTTCCCCCGACAGCAAACGCATTGGCACCCTGGCCGCGGGTGCGCGCGTGCGCGCCGTGTCGGCGGTTACCGGCGACGGTTGCGTCATGGGCTGGGTGTTGCTCGAGCCGCGAGGTTACGTGTGCGGCGATTTGCTCGATACCTCCAACGAGCCTCCGCAGGCCCCAACCCCGCCCGCCAAGCCTGGCAAGCAGGGCTTTGCTGGGTATGACCTCGTGACCGCCAAGACTTCGTTGCCAATTGCGGTCGTCGTGGCGCCGGGTGGCGCGCCGGTGTGGGCTGCCTCCGCGCCAGCCCGTGCGCTGCGCAGGCTGCCAGATCGCGCCTTCGTGCCCGTGTTGCAGCTCGAGCGAAATGCCTCTAAACCGCCAACGGCGGTCGCCTACCGCATTTCCGAAACCGAATGGATCTCGGCTCGCCATGCGCGACTCATCTCGGCGGCGCCGGTGCCGCCCGGCTACATTGATGGCGAGCGGTGGCTCGACATCGATCTCGACGCGCAAACGCTTGCGGCCTACGAAGGGCTGATGCCTGTCTTCGTGACGTTGGTGTCAACAGGTCTCGAGGCAACGCCCACCCCGCCCGGTGTGTTTCGCATCTGGAAAAAAATGGTCGTCGCCAGCAGCTCGGCCTTGGCCGAGGTCGCGCGCCCGGTGGCCCCCACGACGACTCAGCCCCCGGCGCGCGGCGCCGATGAGGCGATTGCGTGGGCCCAAGTATTTGTGCCGGAGACAGGCGTGGGGATCTATCCGTGGCGGCGGCGCGCGCAGTTTGGCACCAAGGCAAGCCGCGGCGGCGTGTGGATTTCGGAGGCCGACGCGGGGTGGCTCTATCAATGGACCGCGCCCGCACATGCACCCGGATGGTCGATGAGCGCGGGGGTTATCGAATCGCCGGGCACGCTTATACAACTGCGTTCGAAAAAAAATCCAACGCCAGCACTGCGCGGCTATGCGCTCGCCGTCGACGAGGCGCAGCTGGCACGTACACCTGCTTACATGAACGTCGCGAAACCGTAATTTTTTCGCCGAGCAAAGCGGCGGCAAGCGGCTGGGGCTTCTGGTAAATTGGAGCGTAGGCCCCGCGCGATGGATCAGGATCTTCAAGATGAAATTGCGCAGGCGCAGGCCCTGGTTGGGCGCGTCCTCGGCGACAAGTTCCGCCTCACCGCCTTGGTCGGCATCGGCGGCTCGGGCTCGGTGTTTCGCGCCGACCAGCTAACGCTTGGCCGCACCGTCGCGGTGAAAATCTTAAGCCCCTCGGTCGCCAGCGATCCGCGGGTCATGAAGCGCTTCCACGACGAGGCCTTGGCGGCCTCGCGGCTCAACCATCCCAACACGGTCTCGGTCATCGATTATGGCCAGACCGTCGACGGCCTGCTGTTTATCGTGATGGAGTATCTGCGCGGTCCGACGCTGACGCAGCTCATTACCGAGCATTCGCCGCTGCCGCGGGCGCGCGTGCTCGAGCTGACCGCGCAGTCGCTGGCGGGCCTTGAAGAGGCGCATCTCGCCGGCGTCGTGCACGCAGATCTCAAGAGCGATAACATCATCGTCGACCAACGGCGCAGCGGGCGAGATCTGGTCAAGCTCGTCGACTTTGGCATCAGTCGTTTGGTGAGTGCGCCGCGCGACGGCGATGACGGCGCCATCCTCGGCACGCCAGAGTACATGGCACCGGAGCTCATCTCGGGCGCGACGCCTAGCTTTGCCAGCGACCTCTATGCGGTGGGCGTGATCTTGTACGAGCTCATCACTGGGCGCACGCCGTTCTTTAGCGAAGACATCAGCAAGGTCTTGTCGGGGCATGTGCAGGGCCAGCCCGCGATTCCTTCCAGCTTGGAGTCCGGACGCGAATCGACGCAGGCGCTCGATGCGGTGTGCATGCGCGCCCTGGCCAAGCATCCCGTCGATCGGTGGGCAAGCGCCGCGGAGATGCGCAATGCCATCCTGGCGCTGCGCGAGGCCTCAAGCGAGCCAGATCTAACGTGCCCGCAGTGCGCCGCCAAGAGCCCGGCGCGGTTTCGTTTTTGTCCGGAGTGCGGCGCGCCGCGCGTGCTGCCTGGTGGCCTCGGCCAGCCGGGGCGTGCGCGGCCGAGCATGCCGCTCATCACCGCGGGTGCGATGGTGCCGGTCACGCTGCCCGCGAGCTTTGTCGAGCTGTTGCCTGACAAAGAGCTGTCGCAGGCCATCGCGATGTCGTGGGAGAGCAGCACGCGGTCGCTCATGGTCGTCGGCAACGAGGCGGCCTCGGCGCCCGAGCGCGTGGCCGCCGCCGCCAAGCGGCTGCAAGCGACGCAGCCCCACACCTTACTCACCATCGTCGCCGATCCAAGCGGACTGCATGCGCCGTATTATCCGCTGCGCCACCTGCTCGGCACCATTTTGCGCGTGCCGGTGGTGTGCCTAGCGGATGCGCTCATCAACCATCTAACCGAGCTTGGCGTCAATCCGCGCGACATCGCCGGGATCAGCGAGGTCTTTGGCCATCAGACCAATCTGCTCGAGCTCGAGCCGCAGGCGCGGCGACGCGAGATCGTCGCGGCGACGGTGCGCACGCTGCAAGGCTTTGCCGATACGGCGCGCTTTAGCACGGTGTGGCACGAGATCGAACAGTACGATCCGGTAAGCATGGATGTCTTGGGGCGCTTGCTAGCCGAGCCGCACCCTTTTGCCGCGATGCTGGTGATTTCACCGCCTGCGATGGCGGCACGCTTCGCGTCGTTGCCGAGCGTAAACCTCGGGCCGCTAAGTCCCGACGAGCGTAGCCAGTTAACCGCGCAATTGCCGCCCGAACTCGCTGGCCTCGGCATCACCGGCGACTTCCTCGCCAAGGAAACCACGTGCGAACTCGAACACATCGAACACGCGGTGCGCTATGCGTTTGAGGGCGGCGAAGTCTCCGCGGTGTCGCCGCTCCTGGCGAATATGGTGGCCTCGCGGCTCGCGCTGCTGCCGCACGCGGCGCTGATCTTGGCCCAGACCTGCGCCGTCTTCGGACGCGAGCTGCCGCTGGCCACGCTGCGCCATGTCACCAGCCTCTCGCTCGAGGGCATGTTCGACGGCGCGCTCAGCGTGCTTACGGGCCGCGGCTTGATTACCATCTCAGGCGAAGACGTCCGCTTTCGTTCGGCGCTCGTACGCGACGTCGTCTACGACGCGACGCCGGCGGATGTCCGACGCATGCTGCATATGGCGGCGGCCGAATACCTCTCGGGGCAAGTTGGCGACCCATCGTTGCTCGGCCATCACTATGATTTGGCGAACGACGCGGCCTCGGCGGCGGAGCTGCTCGGCAAGGCCGGCGATCTCGCCACCCACTTTTTCGACGACGTCACCGCCAGCTCGATGTACCAACGCGCGCTGCGCGCCTCGCGCGTTTTGCTCTACGCCGGCGCCCATGACGACGAGGTCTCGGTGCGGCGCCTCATCATCTATTCGGTCAAGCTCGCCGATTGTCTGCGCAGCCGCGGCGAGCTTGGGCTGGCGCGGGGCGTGTTGATGGAGGCGCGCGATTGGTGCGAAGGCATGCGCCGGCTTGAGGCGCAGGTGGCGCGCGCATTGGCGCTGTTGCAAACTAGCGAGGGCGATCACCGCACGGCGGGCATCACGCTGCGCAAGGCGATCGGCCAAGCCATCTCGTGCGGCGACACCATGTTGGTGCTCGAACTCTATCTCGATCTGTCGGGTGTTTTGCTCCGCACCGGCGATATGGCCGCGGCGCGCCGTGAACTGCAAGAAGGCCTCGATGTTGCGACGTTTGGCGAAGGCATTCACGCCGACGCGGGGCCAACTAATATGTGGCGCGTCTTTTTGCGGTTGGCGCAGCTCGCCGAGGCCGCGAGCGAATTTCCGCTTTCAACCCAACTTGGCGAGGCGGCGCTCAAGCATGCGCGCAAGATTCACGCGAGGCTTGGCATCGCGCGCATTCAATCGATGTTGGCCGCGGTGTATGAGCGCATGAATCGCCCCGACCTCGCGGATCGGCACAAGGTCGCGGCGGTGGCGGAAATGCGACGCCTCGGTGACCGCCGTGCCACGGCCGAGTTGCTGCTCTCGGGCGCTAGCATGACGAAGGCGTTGCCGCGCCTCTCGCCCTCGGCGCTCGAAGAGGCGCGCACGCTCGCGTCTGAAATCGGCTGGAGCGAGGGCGTGCGTTTGACGCATAGCGACGCAAAAAACCGCGCCGGGTGAGCCAAACCCGCACGCCGGGAACGAGCACAGAGTGCTTGCGCGTGGCGATCGCTATGCGTAGCATGGCCTCGTGAGCTTAGTGCTACTCGTCCAAGCGCAGACGAATCTCGCGCAGCGCTGGTGCCTAGCGCTTAACGCCTACTATGACGTTCTGGTGGTCGATGGTCCAAAGCGCGCGTTGGCGGCGGTCCGCGACGGCGGCTTTGATGTCGTCGTGATCGACTGCCCCGACGACGCGCTGGCCGCCTTTGCCAACGCGCTCGATCAATTGCCTGACGCGCCGCCGATGGTGCTGATTTCTGATTCGCCGCGCGCGCCGCGGCTGTCGACGCAGGTCGGCGCGGCCGCATTTTTGCTTAAGCCCTGCGACGATGCCGAACTCATCGGCGCCGTCTCAAAGGTCATCGATACCAAGGTCGATATCGAGCTGCCGCTGTCGTTGTTCGACGACGAGCCGACGTCGCAAAATTTCGCGTTTCGCGACGCGTAGGTGGTTGGGCGCGGCGTGCGGCACATGCTTCGTTGCTGCGATGTTACGCGTACGCGTCGCGCGGCCACATGCTTCGTCTCAGCGCTACGGCTGTTCGCCCTGCTCACGACGCCTTGCGCTCAGGAGGCCGTGCGTGTCTACACCAGGCGCCAACGTGCCTTCGCGAAACGCGCTGATCCGAACATGTGCCGCGCGCCGCTTGTGACCTCTGCGAAGAGCATGTGCCGCACGCCGCTAGTCTCTGGGTGCGTTCTGATGAGTAGAGCCGCTGGGGAGGGGGCCAAAATTAGGCGCCAAGCCTAACGGCAGGTGGCGCATCGTTTCTTCCGCGAGCATAGATTGCAGGGCGGTGGTCGTGCGACCGAGGGTGGTGGATACCACAGGCGTCTCGCTTCGCCCGGGAGTGGCGCTATCTGCGAGCAGGAAGATACGTGCGCCGACCTGCCGGCCTGCTTAGACACGTCGCGCCTTGCGCGTTCACCTCATAGATTAAAAATGATCGAGGTTTCTCTATGGCAAAACGAGGGCCCCCCCCTACTCACGCATCGAAAAATAGCCGTCGGCGGTTTGGCAGAAGCGCGAGGGCAGGGCGGCGGCGCGGGCGGCGGCGATGTCGGTGGGTGACCAGGGTTGCGCGAGGCCTTGGCCGCGGAGGTCGTAGTCGGCGTCCCATGGCAACAAGATGGCAGGGCCCTCGTCGAATTGGCCGAGGCGCGGCAGGATGGGCGTGAGGTTGGTTGGTGAGTGAGCCAGTGCGGCGAGCGAGGCAAGTTGCGACAACCTGTGGCACGTGAGTTGTTGCGGCGGCGGCAGGCGTAGTTCGGCACGTTGCAAAAGCGCGTCAGCGGGCGTCAGCCACTGCGCTTCGGTGATTTCGTTGCCGTCGATGACGACCTCTTGATCGGCGGGCGCGACGGCGAGAAAAAAGTGCGCCGAGAAGCGCTTGGATTCAAATGATGGGGTGATCCAATGCGACCACGGCCTCAGCGCAACGGCCGGTAACGCGAGCCCGGCCTCTTCGCGCAGCTCGCGCACCGCCGCGGCGCAGGCGTCGGCATCGCTGCGATCGACCGCGCCACCCGGGAAGACGAACGAATTGGCCATAAACGCCATGGTGTGGCGTCGTCGCACCAGCAGGACCTCAAAGCCCGCACTAACGCGCGCGGCTGGGCGCACCACGATTACCGCCGCGGCCTGGCGCAAGGGCGGCGCGTCGGCGCTGGCACCGCCACCTGACTCGGCCGTACGCGAGGCGCCGCCTGCGCACGAAGTTGCTGCATCTGCCGGATCGGCCATGCCGCCTTATACTAACCAGCATCGCCTGGCGAAAGAGCCAAACGTCGTGATGCATCGCGGTTGCTGGCTAGGCGCCCCGCAGGGGTTTGGTGGTTCCAAATCCCGAGGACGCAACGACGCCAGCAAGCGCGAGGCGCGGGACGATGGATCTTTCGCCAGGCGATGCTGGTTATGAGCGCGGGCCAGAATTGGCGTTTGCGTCGTTTTCCATAGATACTGCGGCATGCATTTTTTGGCGATCGCGATCGCGGCGGTGGCGGGCAGCATGGTTGCGCTGCAGGCCCCCATTAATTCGGCGCTCGGCAAGCACACCAGCGTGCTCGGCGCGACGGTGGTGTCGTTTGCGATCGGGCTTGCCACCGCGATTTTGGTTGCGCTGGGCCGCGGCCAACTGGATGGCCTTGCCAAGGCTGCGGAGGCGCCGTGGTGGCAACTCACCGGCGGCATCTTGGGCGCCATCTTTGTCGCCTTGGCGATCACGCTAGTACCGAAGATTGGCGCCATGCAATTTGCCGCAGCTGCGGTCATGGGACAAATCATCATGTCGCTCGTGGTCGACCACTATGGTTGGTTGGGCGTACCGGCCCACGCAGCGTCGTGGGAGCGCGTGCTCGCCGTGCCGCTTATCGGCGTGGCATTGTGGCTGTCGCGCCGCTAGCCTGGCGCACATTTCGGCGTAGGATGCGCGCATGTCAGCAGTGCTCACGTTTGCCGGCGCCGCCCAAGGCGTGACCGGCAGTTGTTATCACTTACAGTATGGCGACGCGGCCATCGTCATCGATTGCGGCGTCTTTCAGGGAGACCAGGACGCTGAGGCCAAGAACCTGGCGCCGTTTCCGTTTGCCGCCAAACACGTCAACGCGGTGGTCCTAACCCACGGCCACCTCGATCACGTCGGGCGGCTGCCGATGATGTTTCGCCAAGGCTTTGCCGGCCCCGTGATTGGCCACGCCGCCTCGCTCGACATTGCCATGCTCATTCTCGAGGATTCAGCCAAAATTGCTAATTTCAGCGAACGCGAGCCGCTCTTTGACAAAGACGACCTGAGACTGGTACGCGCCGCGCTCGAGCCCTTGAAGCGGTACGGCGAAACGGTGACGATCGGGCCCTTTGATATTACGATTTACGACGCGGGGCACATTTTGGGTTCTAGCTCGGTACGCGTCGCGTGGGGCACCGGCGCCGATCGTCGTGCCATTATTTTCTCTGGCGATTTGGGCATGGTGGATCGACCGCTCATCAACGACCCGAACACCTCCTGGGATACCGGCCGCGACGCCGTCGATTACGTGGTGACCGAATCCACCTATGGCAATCGCGAGCACCCTTCGCGGACCGAGGTGCGCAAGCAGTTTCGAGAGGTCATCTCGCGGGCGCTTACCGACGGCGGCAAAGTGCTCATTCCGGCGTTTTCGATTGGCCGCACCCAGGAAATCATTTTCGAACTAAATCATCTAGTGCATGAAGGTGAGCTCCAGCATATCCCGGTGGTGCTCGACGGGCCGCTCGGCATCTCGGTGACCGCGCTTTACGAAAAATACGTCGATTGCTACGACGCCGAGGCCCTCAAGCTTATTAACGACGGCGACCCGCCGCTTGAATTCGACACGCTCTCGATCACGCACGACGCGGCTGACTCGCGCGACGTCGCCAAGCAAAAGGGCGCCGCCATTATTATTGCCGGCTCGGGCATGCTGCAGGGTGGGCGTATTCGTAACCACCTCAAGGAGCATCTTGGAGATCCGCGCACCGACGTGCTCTTGGTTGGTTTTCAGGCGTCGCGCACTACCGGTCGCTCGCTGCAGCAGGGTGCCAAGCATGTGTGGATTGGCGGTACGCACGTGCCGGTGCGCGCGCGCATCACCACCATCGACGGCTTCTCGGCGCACGCCGATCGCAACGTGCTGCTAAACTGGTTTGACAAGCTGCCGCGACAAGGCCTGCGCCGCGCTTTTGTTACCCACGGCGAAGAGGAAAGCTCCAAGGCTTACGCGCAGCTGCTCACCGATCGCTTCGGCGTCGTCGCGTCGGTCCCCGCGCTTGGCGACGCAATCGAACTTCCGTAGGCAGCGGCGGCGCGCGACAATGGCGACCGTACGTTTTTTCGACATGCAGGCCGAGCTGACGGCGCAGCGCGAGACGCTTAAGGCCGCGGTGGCGCGCGTGATCGACAGCGGCGGTTTTGTCCTTGGCGAGGAGGTCGCCGCATTTGAGCGCGAGCTCGCCAGCCATCTCGGCGCCGCGAACGTGATCGGCGTAAGCTCTGGCACCGATGCGCTGCTGTGCGCGCTGCTCGCCAGCGACATCGGCCCCGGCGACGAGGTGATCACGACGCCCCTGTCGTTTATTTCGACCGCAAGCGCCATCGCGCGCGTCGGCGCGACGCCGGTGTTTGCCGATATCGATCCAATCACGCTATGCCTCGATCCTCTGGCGGTGCTAGCGCGGCGCACCGAGCGCACCAAGGCGGTGGTGGTGGTGCACCTGTTTGGCGCGTTGGCACAGCCAATTGGCGAGGAACTACGAGATCTGATTGTTATTGAAGATGCAGCGCAACGCCTCGATCGTCCGCAAATCGGATACGTGAGCACGCTGTCATTTTTTCCGACCAAGCATCTTGGCGGAGCGGGCGACGGCGGCGCGGTGGTGTGCGAAGACGAGGCCATGGCGGCGCGGGTGCGGCGGCTGCGGCAACACGGCGCCGCGCGCAAATACGAGCACCACGAGCTCGGCGGCAACTTTCGCCTCGACGTCATGCAGGCCGCGTTCTTGCGCGTTCGTCTCACGGCCGTAAGCCAGGCGATCGCCGCCCGCCAACGCGCGGCGAGCCGCTACCGCGAACTCCTGACCGCCGTCGGCTTACAAGGCCTTATTGCGCAAGCCGCCGCTCCAACACACCGTTACCAACAATTCGCGCTGCGCGTTCCCGGCCGCGACGCCGTGCGCGCGGCATTGCTCGCTGACGGCATCGAGACCGAGGTCTACTACCCAACGCCCCTCCACCAGCAACCCTGCTTCGCGGCGTTACCCCAATCCACCTGCCCCAACGCCGAACTTGCCTGCAACGAACTCCTCGCCTTACCGTTCTACTCAACGATTACGCTGGAGATCCAACAGCAAGTCGTCGCAGCGCTCGCTCGCATAACTAGCGTCATGTAAGCGAACGTACTGGCTGGAGCAGATTGAGGTGCACGCCTGCAGCGATGCCGAGGCGCATCCGTCTGGATGTAACGAGGCTCGCGAAGCCGTACACCTCAAGATGCCCAGCCAGTACGTTCGCGCGCTAGCGGCGGCGGCCGTTGAGGGCTTCGTCATACACGCGCATTTCAGATTGCGCGGTGGTCTGGATGGCCTCGAGATAGACCGAGAGCAGCGACGTCTGATCGCCGCGCAGGGCCTCGTAATATTTTTGCCGGTCTTGCGAATGGATGATGGCGTACGGGTAGCCCGACGCGAGCAGCAGCATGTTGCTGATGACGCGGATGCAGCGTCCGCTTTCCTTCACCCATGGAAACACCGCCATGAATTTTTGTTGTAGTGCGACGATGCGCTCGAGCATTTGCAGTTCGGTGGCGTCTTCGCTGTCCCACCATTCACCGAGCTTTTTCATGCTGGCACCGATTTTTTCCGGGCCGACGATGTCGTGGTAGTAGAGGCGGTGCAGCGGGTTTTCCTTGCGAAACGGCAGGCCCTTGGCTTTTTCTTCGGGGGCCAAGATCGCATAGACATCGCGGATCATCTCGACGTCAAAGCGCGCCTTCTTGGTCGCGGCAAAGGCCTCGCCATAGTCCAGCGCCTGATTGAGGTGCTTGACGTCGTCGTACGACGGAATCAGGGTTTGGTCGCTGATGATGTCGGGATCGATCGCTGCCTTGATCTCGCTCTGCGTGAGCACCTCGCCCTCAAGGGCGCCATCGTGATGGATGATCGAGATGCGCAGCTGATTGCGAAACATCTCGCGCAGCTTGGGGTTTACGTTGGCGACGGTTTGTCGCCAGGTCGTGACGATTGCTTCAACTTCCGCGGTGCGGGCGTCGATATCTTCGGTTTCCTTGATGCGTAGCACGGCGTCTTCCCCGGGCGTAACGATTACAACCCTTTAGAACGGCGGAACTTACGCGCCCCAAACGAATTCGTCAACGCCCCCCCGCCTTGTTCCAAATGTTGCCTACTTCAATTTCCAACTGGCTGATATTGCAAGGTTTTATTCGCCCGGCTGGGTGCGCCTACCGTGTATTCTGCGCTACCCTTAAGGCCTTGGCTGCCACGCGACGTTTCATGACTCCGTCCCCGCAATCACCCACGTCGGCGCAGCTGGCGCGCCGCATCGACGCCGCCATGGGCCGTACCCCGTGTGACCTGGTGCTGACCAATGCGGTCTACCTCGACGTCTTTTCCTTGGCGTGGCGCAAGGGCGCCATCTCGGTGCACGATGGCGTCATCGTCGGCGTCGAGGCGCCGCTTAGGGCGCGGCGCCGTGTCGATCTCAAGGGCGCCCGTTTGGTCCCCGGCTTCATCGACGCTCACGTTCACATTGAAAGCTCGCTGGTTACGCCGGAGGTCTTTGAGACGTTAGTGCTGCCCAAGGGCACGACCACGGCAATCTGCGATCCGCACGAGCTTACGAATGTCATTGGCATCGCCGGGCTAAAGCGGTTTTTGGCATCGGCGAGCCACCTGCGACTCGACCTGCGCGTCATGCTTTCATCATGCGTGCCGGCGACGCATGCGGGCCTGGAGACCAACGGCGCCGGCGTAATTGACTACGCCGCGCTCGCCCCGCTGGCGAAACATCCGCATGCGCTCGGCCTGGCTGAGATGATGAATATGCCGGGTGTGTTGCATAACGATCCCGGCGTGCTCGAGAAGCTCGCTGGCTTTGCGGGCATGCCCATCGACGGCCACGCGCCGATGCTCAGCGGTCAAGCCTTGTCGGCCTATGCGTCGGCCGGCATTGCCAGCTGCCACGAATCGAGTTCGCTGGGCGAAGCCAAGGAAAAGCTCGCCAAGGGCATAGCGGTGTGGATCCGCGAGGGCAGCGTCGCCAAAGACGTCGAGGCGCTGGCGCCGCTCATCAACGCGGCGACCTCGCCGTACGTCGGGTTTTGCACCGACGATCGCAATCCGCTCGATATCGCCGAGCAAGGCCATCTCGACTATCTCATCCGGCGCGCCATCGCGCTCGGCGTGCCGATGGAGGCGGCGTACCGCGCGGCCTCGCTGAGCGTGGCGAGGCATTATGGCCTGCGCCACGTCGGCGCCATTGCGCCCGGCTACCGCGCCGATTTGGTGCAGCTCGCCAGCGCCAAGCAGTGCGCCGTGGCGCGGGTGTGGAAGTCCGGCGTCGACGTGCGCGAGCTCGACTCCCTCGCAGACACCGGCGAACGCTTTCCCAATACGATCAAGGTCGGCGAGATTTCCGAGGCGTCGCTGAGAGGCGTTGGCGGCCGCGTCAACGTCATCGGCGTGCGTGAGGGCAAGATCTTAACCAATGCGCTGGTGAAAGATGCCGGCGCGCGTGGCGTCGCACAACTCAGCGTCGTCGAGCGACATGGACATGGCTATGCGCCCGCGAATGGCTACGCCTATGGTTTTGGCGGCACGTTTGCGGGCGCGATCGTTTCAAGCGTCGGCCACGATAGCCATAATCTCATCGGCGTGGCGTCGAACCCGCGCGATCTAAAGGTGGGGCTTGAGTGCGTGCGGCGGTCGGCGGGCGGTTTTGCCGTGGTGCGCGATGGCGTCGTCGTGGCATCGCTTGCCCTACCGTTTGGCGGCCTGATGTCGGCGGCGCCACCGGCGCAGATTGAACAAGGGTTGCGGCGTTTGCGCCAGGCCAGCGCCGGCATTGGCTGCGAACTCGCCGAGCCGTTTTTACAGCTAGCCTTTTTAAGCCTGCCGGTGATACCCAAGCTTAAGCTCACCGATCGGGGCCTAGTGGATGTCGATAAATTTGCTCTAATTCCCGTGCGTGCGGCATAAGCGACCGCACCTCAAGGCTTTCCATGACCACGCGAACCTCAGCCGTCTTTTATCTAAATGGGCAGCGTCACGAGCCCTCGCCGGCGGCGATGGAGCTGATGCTGGCCGACTATTTGCGCGAAACGCGGCGGCTCACCGGCACCAAGATTGTGTGCGCCGAGGGCGATTGCGGCGCGTGCACGGTGCTCATGGCGCGGCCGGCCTTGGGTGGGGGCATCGGTGACAGCCAAGAGGGCAAAGGCCGCGGCGCACCTGTGGGCAAGGCGCCGAGGTTTGTCGCGGTGAACGCCTGCATCATGCGGGTCGCCAATTGCGATGGCGCCTCGATTGTCACCGTTGAGGCGCTCGGCAGCAGTGAGGCCTTGGGCCCGGTGCAGCAGGCGATTTGCGATGCTAACGGTAGCCAATGCGGGTTCTGCACGCCTGGCTTTGTCGTCGCGCTGGCGGCCCTCACGGACAGGCGCAAGGCCGAGAAGTGCAAGTCCATCGCGGCGGGGGACGCCAAGAACGCACTCACCGGCAATTTATGCCGCTGCACCGGCTACGCGCCGATCATTGCGGGCGCGACGGCGATCGATCTTGCCGCTTGGCAGCCACTTGCGCCGACGTATTGGACCAAGGCCATCGCGACGGACCTTGCGCGCACGCAGAACGTGGCGATCGCGCCGCCGCGTGGCGCCGATGGTTTTGCCTTTGCGGCGCCGACCAAGCGCAGCGAGGTTGCCGCGTATCTCAAGCAGGGCTATCGCTTCGTATCAGGCGGCACCGACGTCGGGGTGCAAATCAATAAGGGTAAGGTAGCGGCGCTAAAGGTGCTTAGTTTGCATCTGATGGGCGATTTACATCAAATTAGCCTGAGCGGTAACACGCTCACCCTGGGCGCCATGGTGTCGGTGGCAGCGCTGCGACGCGCGGTTGAGAAGCGCTTTGCCAGCCTCGCGGGCTTTCTCGATCTGTTCGCATCGCCGCAAATCAAAAACGTCGCGACGGTGGTGGGTAACATCGCCAATGGCTCGCCGATTGGCGACGCCACCACCGCGCTGATGGCGTGCGGCGGCGAGGTGCGCATCGAAGGTGGCCATGGCGGCAAGGCGCGCTGGCTGTCGCTTGCGGAGCTTTACGTCGGCTATCGCCAGCTGCGGCTTGCCCGAGGGGAATGGATCTCGGGCCTGCGCTTGCAGCTACCGACGGCGAGAGACCAGGTACATTTCTTTAAAACCTCGCAGCGCAAAGACCTCGACATCTCGGCGGTCAACGCGGGCTTATGGCTGCAGACCAAGAGTGCGCGCGGCGAGATCGCGGCCTGCCGTCTCGCGGTTGGCGGCGTCGGGCCAACCATCGTGCGTATGGCCGTCGCCGAGGCGATGCTGACCGGTGCCACGCTGCCCCTGACCTCCGATGCAAAAAATCAGCTGCTCGCCGCGGTGCAGGCCGACATTGCGCCGCTCTCAGATTTGCGCGGATCGGCCGCATTTCGCCGCGTCGTGCTGGCGAATTGGTTAACCGACACGCTGGCCGGCTCAGCCGGAGGCGCGCCATGAGCGTCGGCGGCAACACCAAAATCTCGCACGACGCCGCGCACCTGCACGTGGCGGGCGCAAGCGAATTTGTCGACGACCGCGCCGCGATGGCGGGCGAGGTGTTTGTCACCGTCATTTATAGTCCGATCGCCAAGGGGCGCATTGGTAAGCTAGACGCGAGCGCGATCGCCAGCGATCCGAACTTCGTCGCGTTCTATACCCACCGCGACCTTGCCCATAACGTCTGGGGCACCATCTTTCGCGATCAGCCGTTGCTCGCTGAGACTGAGGTGGCCTTTGCCGGCGAGCCTGTTGCCTTGCTGGTCACCACCGATCGCCGCGCCGGCCTGCGCCTGCGCGCCGGCGTGGTGTTGCAGATCGCGCCGCTGCCCGCTTTATTGTCAATCGCCGCGGCGCGCGACGCGGGCAGCTTTATCGGCTCGCCGCGCGAGATTAATCGCGACTTTTCCGAAGCTGCGTTGGCGGCGTGCGACCACACGCTCGCCGACACGGTCGTGCTCGAGGGCGCCGATCACTTTTACTTGGAAAGCCAAGTATCTGTCGCCTATCCGCTCGAAGATGGCCAACTCGAGATCCATACGTCTTCGCAGCATCCAAGCGAGGTGCAGCACGTGGTGT